>JAGXNO010000015.1 GCA_019894975.1 Promethearchaeota archaeon
TTCATATAATTCTAAATCCAAAGTTTTAGGCAATGTTTGTTTTAACTTTCTATTATCCATGTTTCCTTGAATTGCGATGATTTTATCTTTTCCAAATGTTTTTTGAAGGTTTTGATATACACTAGTAATATCGAAATCACCGAGATGAATTAGATAATCAATTTTCCTTTCTTTAAAATCATCTATTATATTTTTAGGGATTTCTGCGACTCTTGAGGGAATATGGGTATCTCCTATTAACCCAATCAATAATTCGTCTTTATTCGTCTGTATCATTGTTGTCAGTTTCTTTTAATCTTAATTTAATTATCCTCAGAGCAAAGTTAATAACCTCTTCAAGATCTTTCCATTTTCCTAGATTTATCATGTCTTTAGCCCAATAAAAAAGGTCTTGACTTATGGCAACAGTAGAGTATATAGGTTTCAACAATTTTTCTTCTTCAGAACCAGCTTTGTTTAATAGCCAAGATATGGCATTAGAGACTAATTTAAAGTTATCTCCAGCACTAATACCGTACGATTTGTTTAAGCTTGAAAAAATTGAGAGATTACCAATAGCAAAAACTTTCCCTAATTCATAGTGTACGGCCCCTATTATAGGAAGATGTTGTTTCGATTCATCATGCCATCCATCTCCATCCAAGTAGCTATGCCATGATGTATTTTCTGAGGAATATGCAATACCATTAATATCAATTTTCTCATTTTCAATGGATTTATCTACGGTTAGGGTACAACCATTAGAATGAATAAATTGGTTTAAATCCCTTGTAATATAATGAGGACTAAAATCCTTGATTACGGGATGAGAATTTTCTTGGGAAAACGATTTATTATCATATAATTTATCATTATTAAAAATTATCCCGAAGTGTTTAGTTAATTCAGATAAATTATTTTTATTTTCATAATCCCCCCCACCATCGTTTATTATGAGAAGACTCCCACCTTTTTTAACATAA
This sequence comes from Promethearchaeota archaeon, assembly GCA_019894975.1. GTDB lineage: Archaea > Asgardarchaeota > Lokiarchaeia > Sigyniarchaeales > SOKP01 > Loki-b32. The sequence continues at coordinate 963 of JAGXNO010000015.1, forward strand.
TCAATTAAATCATCTATTTCTTCTGGTCCTAAGTTTGGACCCAAATGTGGAACTCCAATAATGAATAGATCATAACTAGCTAACTTTTCAGTTGTGATTCCTGCCTCGATTTTTCCCAATTGAAAACCAGAATCAAATAAATACTGTATAAAATCAGTAAAAGCATTATTCTCAATAGTTAGTTTATTGTTATGAGTACAGTCAAAACCAATAGCAATTTTATTTGTCATGGTTAATAATTCCTACTATTTTGTTATAAAATTCATTTATAATTTGATATAAAACACTAATGCAAATTTCTACTTATTAATATCAAATAAAATGATTATCTAATTATTTTTTGTTATTATTTTATTTATAAGTTCTTTAATGTGATAAAAGCACTCCCAATTTGAATCCGAACTAATTTATTTATGGGGATAACTTCGAATTTGGTATGCTTTAATAACTCATTAATTTTTGTTTCTATAAATTTTTCTAAGTCCGTTTTAATTTTCATTAATTCAGGTCTCTTTTCTGGACGATTTAAAATGGCTTCTTGACATAGCCTAGCTAACATTGACATAGAGAGTAGATAGTAATATTTACTAGCAACATTTAAGTCAAATGCCTGCGATACTGTTGCTTTTCCGTCATACATAAGTGATGTCTTAGCATCTTGCATATAAACTCCTAGCAACAGTCCCCCATTTTTAATTAAAGAGTCTATTGCATGAAAAAGTCTTGTAGTCTTTATACAATATTTCTTAATTGAACGAAAAATTTTCTTAGATTGGTTATAAAGATCCTTCGTATAATTTATTGATTCTATACGTAGGTCTCTTCTTTCAAATTCAGTATGCGATAGATCATCTATAGCTTTATCATAAAAATATGGCATTTCACATACTAATACAAAGCTCTTATCAGCTGTAATTGTTTTAAGATAATCATCTGAGGATGTCCCACACCGTAAAATTTCTTGTGGATTCTCTATACCGTTAGCTTCAATGAAATCATATTGTTCCTGAATCCCAGACATCTCGAAAACTGCATCATGAAGAACCTTAATGAAAGGAGCTTCGGGTTCTCCAAGATGCAAAGGTAACTTTTCTTCTTGAACGAATTTAATGAGTTCAGAAAATAAATTTCCCACTCCGCGAGTAACATAGAAATATACGCCGCCAAAAGCTGAATTATGGAGACTATACATGAACGTGGGTTTTAATTCATGCATCAATGATATTAAAGCTTGAGTTTCAGGAGGAGGTGTTTCAAACTCAAGTTTCTTATACTTGATAGGAAAAGACCATTCAACTTGTTCGTAAGCAGCAGGTCTATAATAATTTCTCGCGTATTTTATTGGACTAAATTTTCCCTTAAACCATCCTTCATTCATTACAGCTCCATCAATATCAATAGCTTTAATTATATACCATGTATAACCTGTTTTTTCTGTAAATTCAGGGTTTTCTGCTAAATATTTTGATAAAAACTCCAGACTCATACTTCCAATTGGCTCATTGGGATGTGGAAATGCAAAGAGAAGTGCATTTTCCTTTCCTTGGCCAATTTTTAGACAATATATTGGTCTTCCTTCTCCTGTTTTCCCTAATTCTTTCAACTCTACATTAGCAAATTCTTTAGCTAACTTCTTACTCGAATTATCTAGCTCAGATATAGTCATAAATTCTTTATATTCAGGGATTTGGTTTAGGATTTTATTAAGATCTATATTATTCACCCGATAAGTTTGAAAATTCATAATCAATAAATATGCTTACCATAATAAAAGTATCATGCTTTTTTGTAGTAAGACCTTTTTGCCGAAAGAAAAATGTGGATAATATAAATTTAATAGATTTTGTTTTTTTTCTAAATTATGATAAAAAAAAATTATACTGATGTGGAAGAAAAGCAAGCTACTTTAAGCAATGGAACTAATGTAGAAGATGTAACCGTTAGATGGTTAATTGATAAGAATTCGGGTGCTAATAATTTTGCAATGAGAAGATTTGAAATAAAGGTAGGCGGAAAAGTTCCACTCCACAACCATGAACAAGATCATGAAATATACATCTTATCTGGAACGGGAAGATTCTATAATGATAAAGAACAAGAATATAAAGTTATGCAAGGAGATGTTATCTACATCCCACCAAATGAAAAACATGGAATAGATAATTTAAGTAAAGATAATCTAATTTTTATTTGCTTAGTTCCGTATCTAGAAAATAAAAATTAAGAAAATTAAACTTCTTTTTCACACTTTCCGATTCCAGTTACAAAATCATTTTCATACAATTTAATAACTCTAACACCTTTTGCGGTTCTATGAGTAATTCTTATTGAATCTACAGATACTCTTATCATTTGTCCTTGTTCTGTTCCAATTAATAGATCCATCTGTTTCGCAATTTTAATGGCAATGACTTTGTCATTTTTTTCTTTATTCAAAGTTATATTTTTAACCCCTTTTGCGCCTCTCCCCGTTTTTCTATATTCTTTCACATAAGTTCTTTGGCCATATGCATTTTCCGTTAAAGTTAAGATTATCTCATCATCTGAGACTAATAAGAAATCAATAACTTCATCACCTTCTCTTAAATGTGCTCCCTTGACACCCATCGAATTTCTTCCCAACTCTCTTAATTCAGATTCATCGAATCTAATCGCATAACCTAGTTTTGTGGCAATGAATATATCTTGTAATTCGTTTGAAAGTCTTTTAACGCTTACTAATTCATCATCTGGTCTTATTCTCTGAGCTCTTACTCCTGTACTTTTAAATTTTGAAAATAATCGTAATGGAGATTTCTTTATAATTCCATTTTTAGTTGCCATTATCAACATTTCTGTGGTATCAAAGTTGTTAATGGGAATCATAGAAGAGATTTTTTCACCCGGTTGTAGAGGGAGTAAATTGATTATTGGTTTACCGCGTGCAGTACGTTGTTGTAAAGATATATTATAACTTTTAATTGAATATACCCTACCTTTAGAAGTAAAGACTAAAATTGTATCATGAGTAGAACATACAAATAAATCGGTAATGAAATCTTCTTCCCGGACAGTCATTCCTTTTTTACCACGCCCGCCTCTACCTTGGATACGATACTCCTCAACTGAGATCCTTTTAATATACTGATTTTTAGTAAAAATCACAATCGTTGGTTCATTTTTAATAAGATCTACCCTTTTAATGTCTCTAGCAGATTCTTCACCACTAATTTCTATTTTTGACCTTCTATCATCACCATATTTTGCACTCAGATCATTTAATTCACTTTTTATAATATCTAATTGCAACTGCTCCTTAGCTAGAATTTTTTTATATTCTACGATACTTTCATTCAAAGATTTCTCCTCATCCACCAGCTTTTGCTTTTCTAGATTAGTCAATCGAGATAATTGCATGTTTAATATTGCTTGGACTTGGATGTCACTTAAACTATAGGCTTCCATTAATTTTATTTTTGCTTCTTTTGTATCTTTCGCTTTTTTAATTATATTTATAACGTTATCAATATCATTTAAAGCAATAAGAAGCCCTTCTACTCTATGAAGTCGATCTTCAGCTTTTCTAAGATCAAATTCTATTCTCCTTCTAATAATTAACAGACGGTGAACTATATATTCTTGAATAATTTCTTTTAAAGTAAGAATTTTAGGTTGTTTTCCATTATTAATCAACACTAAGTTTATTACATTAAAACTTGTAAACAATCTAGTCCGTTTAAATAAAATGTTTTTAATTATAACTGGTTGAGCATTTTTTGTTAAATCTATAACTATTCGCATCCCATTCCTATCAGATTCATCCCGTAAATCTCTGATGTCTTTAATAACACCATCCTTTATTAATTTAGCAATAGATTCTATCAACAAAGATTTATTTACCAGATATGGAATTTCTGTAATAATTAGGCTAGTTTTGTCATCTTTAACTTCAGTTTCGACATTCCCACTAATATTTACATTACCGATTCCGGTTGTGTATGCATTATATATACCATTTGTATCTGAAATAATCCCACCTGTAGGAAAATCTGGGCCTTTAATAATTTCCATAAGTTCTAGAATTGATATTTCAGGATCGTCAATTGTAGCTACAATTCCTTGGCAAATTTCATTTAAGTTATGAGGAGGCATTGAGGTAGCCATCCCTACAGCAATTCCTTTTGTTCCATTTATTAAAATATTAGGCAATTTGGCAGGTAAATAAACGGGTTCAACCTTACTATCATCAAAGTTTGGGATAAATTCCACTGTTTCTTTATTTAAATCCTCAATTAATTCATCTGAAATGCGTGAGAGCCTGGCTTCCGTATATCTGTAAGCGGCTGGATCATCTCCATCAACTGAACCAAAATTACCTTGAGGATCAATTAGAGGATATCGTAGGGAAAAATCTTGCCCCATTCTTACAAGGGCACCATATATAGCATCTCCTGAATGAGGATGATAATTTCCTAAAACTTGCCCTACTATTTTAGCACATTTAACATGAGGAGAGCGTATATCCCATCCACTTTCTGCCATTGCAAAGATGATTCTTTTCTGAACAGGTTTAAGTCCATCTCTTACATCAGGAATTGCCCTACCAATGATGACCGACATGCTATAATCTATATAGCTGCTTGCCATCTCATCTTTTAACAAAATTTCTTCAATCTGTTCTGATGTCAAATTAAAACCCCAATTTTTCTAAAATGAATAATTATTAAATAATAGGTGTTAGATATCTAACACATTAACTTCGTCAAAATGACTGATAATGAATTTTTTTCGAGCTTTCACTTCTTTACCCATGAGCTTTGTAAACATTAGATCATTTTCTAAATAGTCTTCATAAGTAACTTTCTTTAGTTTCCTAGTATCGCGATTCATGGTGGTCACATAGAGCTCTTCTGCGTTCATTTCACCAAGGCCTTTATATCTTTGAGTTCGAATTGAACCCGTGTCCTTAAGATTATGTTTTGTTTGTAATCCTTGAAAAAAGTCTTCTTTTTCTTTATCTGTGAAGACATATTTTTGGTCTTTCTTATAACTAACTTTATATAAGGGAGGACAGGCAATATAGAGATGTCCTGCATCTATAAGTGGACGCATATATCTAAAGAAGAATGTAAGTAGGAGTGTCTCAATGTGAAATCCGTCAATGTCAGCATCACACATAATTACTACCTTATGGTAGCGCAGTTTACTTAAATCAAAGTTTTCTTCGACTTCTTCACCTTCTTCAGTTTCACCATTGGTTCCATTTAAATCATTTTCCTCTTGGAATCCTACTCCTAGAGCTTTGATAATAGATTGGATTTCATTGTTTTGCAATATCTTGTCTAAACGGGCTTTTTCTACGTTTAAAATCTTACCCCTAAGAGGAAGAATTGCCTGATAAGTTCTATCTCTTCCTTGTTTAGCAGAACCACCTGCTGAATTTCCTTCAACTATAAATATTTCTGAATCTTCAGGTTTATTCGAAGAACAATCAGCAAGTTTGCCCGGCATCCTTGCACCATCTAATGCAGATTTTCTACGGATTAGAGATCTCGCTTTTTGGGCAGCTTCACGAGCTATTTTCGCATTAATAGTTTTTAAAATAATCCTTTTAGCTATTTGTGGGTGTTCTTCTAGAAATTGAGTTAACTTATCAGTAACCATTTGACTTATTATCTGCCGAATCTCAGGGTTACCTAACTTAATTTTAGTTTGGCTTTCAAATTGAGGATCAGGAAGTTTAACCGAAATTACTGCTGAAAGTCCTTCTCGTGTATCAGTCCCACTTAATACGTGATCTTTATACTTCTTTTCCATATAATTTTCTATATAAGAATTAAAACCCCTTGTTAAGGCCGATTTAAACCCGGTTAAATGAGTGCCTCCCTCGATAGTGTTGATTGTGTTGGCATAAGAGAGAATATTTGTATGATATCCTTGGTTGTATTGAGCAGCAACTTCACACATTATCGTAGAGCCATCTTCATCTTCAGTTGAATCGCTTATATAAATAACGTCATTATGTAAAGGCTGTTTGTCTTTATTTAAATAGCTTACAAATTCCTTTAATCCGCCTTCATAATGAAATTCTTCTATTTCATCCTTAAATTTATCATGAAGTTCAAACCTTGCGTGTGGGTTAAGAAATGCAAGCTCTCGCATCCTAGCAGTAATAGTATGGGCACTGAATATCGGTTCATTAGGATCAAAATCAAAAATAGAATTATCTGGATAAAATTTGATTTTTGTGTATGTCTTTTCGGTTTTGATCTCTGTTGTTTCTGCATCAGTTACCTTTTTGCCTTTAGAAAATTTTTGTTTGTAGAGCAGACCATCACGACAGACCTCAACTTCCATCCATTCAGTTAAAGCGTTCACAACTGAGAGTCCAACGCCATGTAAGCCACCAGAAATTTTATAACTTTTACTGTCAAATTTTCCTCCAGCATGTAAATGTTCCATGATTACTTCAAGCGCAGGTCTCTTAAATTCGGGATGTTCATCAATAGGGATGCCACGACCATTATCAGATACTTGAACTGTATTATCTTTATAGAGGGTTACCTTTATCTCGTCGGCATACCCTCCCATTGCTTCATCTACAGAGTTATCAAGTACCTCGAAAATAAGATGGTGAAGCCCCCTCTTGCTTTGGTCCCCTACATACATTGCGGGCCTCTTTCTTTGTCGACCTAGCGCGAATCGCGCATCTCCTTCATTCTTTATGAAGATAAGTTTACGCCGTCGAGCCCTTTTAGTACTTGAATATCCTCTGCATCATATCCGCTTTTCTCAACCATGTTAAACCAAAATTAGTTTTTTTTAGTAAAGGTAAATCTATCAAATAAATCTCAAAATGTGTTGATAATTTAACAATTCACTATATTAATAATGGAATTTATCACTTTTAAATGTAGGTACAATTTTTCATAGTTTTTCGTCGCTCAAAATCGACATAAATCTTTTTTTTTCTGCCCGTACTTTTAGAACTATAACATGGATACAATTAATATAGTTTTTAGTCTATAAAATCATTAGAATGAGTTTTACCGGTTCAATTTTTCACAGTTAATTTTTTTGATTAGAATTGAGATTTATTTGTTTCTTCTGATTTCTTTTGCCATTTTTACTATTTCAAAGATTTGATTATCCACATCATGGGTTCGAACGATGTGAGCGCCATTATATACTGCTATTGCTGTTGAAGAAAGTGTTCCATTTAATCTATTTTCAGGATCAGGAATATTTAATGTTGTACCGATAAATGATTTTCTTGAAATGGCAATAAGAATAGGGAGATTTAGTATTCGAAGTTTGCCTAAATTATTAATTATTTTTAAATCATAGGTATGTACCTTTTTTTCAACCCATTTGCCGATCCCTGGATCTATAATAATCAAATTTTCGTTATAACCTTTGGATTTAAGATGCTTTATAGTTTTACTAAACTCGTGTAGTATTTCGGCTATTTCACATAGATCTCCTGGAAGTTCTTTTGATGCTATTAAAATAACAGGAAGATTGTGCTTTATTAAAAAGTCTTCAAGGGTTGAGTCAGTTTTTAAACAACTTACGTCATTTATAATAATTTTCTTTTCAAATTTAAGAGATATTTTAAGAGCTACTTCAGCAACTTCAGTGTACTGAGTATCAACGGAGATAATTACTTCTTTCGGAATTATATTACAAACTAGTTCCATAGCTGATTGAATCCGGTTAATTTCTTCATCGATGGTAATTTTTTGAGACCAAGGAGCTGTTGATCGAGCACCTAAATCTAGCATCGTAACACCATTTTCAATCATTTTTCGTGTGGCCTTCTCTAAAGATTGGTCGTCAGAATAAACCGATCCTTGGTAGAAACTTTCTGGGCTTAAATTCAGTACTCCCATTATGACGGTAGGGCAGTCATCTCCGATTTCTAAGATGCCATGTAAATTCATATATATTTTTTTCATGGGTTATCTAGAAAATGAACAAATTATATCAAATAAGTTTAATTAATGGATATCTAAGGATATGACATTTAAGAATTTATTTACTAATTGAGTAAATTTTAGGAACATCTTCACCTGCTTCCTTCATTTTTCTCTTTAAAATATCTGCTAATCCTTTTCTTACATCTTCAAAGTTAGGATCTTCCACGAGATTATTTTTCTCATATACGTCATTCTCCAGATCATAAAGGAATTCTTCATTGTAAATATCGCTTTTTGAATACAGATAGCCGTCCCAAGGCTCGTTTCGTTTAGGTGCAACTACAGAATACTTCCATTTTTTTGTTCGGATTGCTCTGCCAACTTGATTTTCACTAATCTGAATAAAAATTTCTTGAGGCCAATCTTTTTTATTGTCACTATCGTTATCCAATAATTTCTGAAGAGCATTTCCTCTCATAAAATTTGGTATTTCTATCCCTGCTACTTTTAATAGCGTTGGGGGTAAATCTATCAAGCTTACTAACTCACTGATTACTCTACCTCCATTAAAATCTAGTCCTTTGATTACTAAAGGAATTCTAATAGATGATTCATGGCAAGATCGTTTGTATTCTCTATTGCGAGTCCTAAAATGGCACCCATGATCGCTAGTAAAAAATATCGTTGAATTTTCATATATTCCTAATCTTTTTAGGGTAGCAATTATCCTCCCAAGGTTCATATCAATTGAATGGCAACATCCTAAATAATCCGCGAAAAACTCTTCCCAATCACCTTCTGTATCCTGTAAATCCCCAGGAATTCTGAAATCTTTAAATTTTTCCTTGCTTCCTGTGGGTCCTTCTATTGCATTGTGATCATTTTGGTGATGTGGTTCTAAAAATGATATAAATAAAAATAATGGCTTTTGTACATTACGAGACTCTAAATAGTCCAGTATAAAGTCTGTTTGACAATCAACTCTATAGCCATTAAATTCTCTTTTATTGCCATCCCCGTCAAAAAAATGTCCATTATAGGCGTGTGAAGTGTGTTCGAGTGCATCGGATGCAAGCCAATAATCTTTATACCCTCCTCTGTATTCAGGGGGGATAGATCTCCTTCGAAAATCCTGTTTTTCTAATGAAATATCGTCAGATTTCCCAAGTGTACTTGCGAGATGCCATTTTCCTATATAAGCTACATCATAACCATTTTTAGAAAAATAGTTTGCTATGTTTTGGTCACTTATTGGGAGTCCAATCGCATTTCTGAAACATCCTAATTCAGTAGGATATTTTCCTGATTGGAGTATTGCTCTTGCTGGACCACAAACAGGTTGATTAGTGAAAGTATATTCAAAACAAACTCCTTCCTTGGCTATTCCATCAAGGTTAGGTGTAATATTCAAATCTTGGCCATAGCAACCAACTGTATCGTATCTTTGCTGGTCCGTTAAAATGAAGATAACATTCGGTTTTGTTTTTGCCGTGTTATATCTCAATCCTCTTAATTTACTATAATATTTTTATTATTTTTACTATATCTAATTTTCTATTGTGAGTTCATTGATTCTCATCTTGAGTTGATTATTGATAACCCGAAATAATATTAATTAAAATAAATTCTTCTCTCCTAGAATGGAACTATTTTCAATTAAGCTTCCCCTTATCAAAGAGAATGATGATTTATTAAATATTATTTTTGAAAGTATCTCTAAACAAGGGAAATCTTTAAAGGAAGGAGATATAATAGTTATAGCCGAAAAGGTTATAGCTACGTCACAAGGAAGAGTAGTTAACTTGTCTGATGTCACTCATGTTTCGGAAAAAGCAAAAGAAATGGCGAAAGAATATGATATGGATGTACGATTTGTGCAATTAATATTACAGGAAGCATCAATGATACTAGGGGGAATGAAGCATGTAATTTTAGCCCAAGTGAATGATTTTTTAATAGCCAATGCGGGAATAGATCAATCAAACGCGGGACCAAATAAAGTTGTTTTACTCCCCAAAGATCTCCACAAAGTTGCTTGGGGATATTGGAAGAAATTAAAAAAAGAGTTTGGATTAAATAATCTTGGAGTAATTATCTCAGATTCAAGGGTCCAACCATTGAGAAAAGGGACTATTGGAATTGCTATTGCAACAGCGGGATTTGAACCCATTGAAGATTTACGAGGCCATCATGATCTTTTTAATCGTCCTATGGAAATTACAATGAGAGCAATAGCAGATGATCTCACGAGTGCTGCTCAATTTCTTCTAAGTGAAGCGGATCAACAAACGCCTGTTGTAGTAATTAGAGAGAGTAATGTTGAGTTCACAGAAAATCCTCAGTTAACTCCTGAAATGGCTCCAGAAGAGTGCCTTTATATGAATATCTTTTCTAAATATCTTTTAAGAAATCAGGATAAATAAAAAAAAATTACTTTTTTATAGATTTTGGGGTCATTTGAGCATCATTTCTTTCTCTTATTTTACTGCCTATAAATCCTCCTAGTGCTCCACACAAAATGGAAGGAATTACATATACCACAGTAAAAAATTCCACAAAAAATCCGAGAAAACCAGAAGGTGAAAATATACCAAAAATTAACCAACTCAAAGTAATCCCTGCTGCCCCGCCTAAAGGTCCACGTTTAACTATCGTATTAAAATAACCTGCAGCGATACCAAAAGCAACACCTAAAATATAAGCGAGAAAGAAATAAAAGGATACTGTAGAGAGTAAAAATAATGAATTCAAGAGCCCGGAAATGAAAATTCCACCAAGAAAACTTTCGTCTTGGAATTTTTTGTGAGCCAAAAATACAAGGTAACCATATATTACTATACAGGCGATAAAAATAGCCAACCCAGATACAAATAAAACTCCATTTAAAATCATATTTATCACATATTTGAATAAAGCAATAACTGTAAAATTTAGAATTGTAGAACATTTTTTAAATTTAATCGTTAAACTTTTTTGAAATCCACAATATTTATGGATATTCTAATGTTGAAAGTATGAATAGGAAAATGAAGGAACTTAAATATTTAACAATAAAAGAAGCAGTGGAGAAGGGTGATACTGAAGTAAATTTGAGAGGGTGGGTTTATCGTGAGCGAAAATCAAATAAATTCATATTTATTGTATTAAGAGACGGATCAGATATAATACAATGCGTTATACCAAAAAGTAAAAATCCAAAACTCTTTGAAATAGCTGAAACATTAACGATTGAATCCTCAATTCAAATCTCAGGAACACTTAAGGAAGATGATAGAGCCCCTACGGGTTATGAAGTCTCTGTAGACAATTTGGAGATCGTACAAATAGCTGAACCTTTTCCAATTACAGAATATCAGTCTCCAGAATTGTTATATGATAATAGACATTTATGGTTACGTTCACGGAAATTGAATGCAATCTTAAAGATACGCCACACAATTGTAGGAGCAATTCATAAATTTTTTAGAGATCATGGGTATTATGAATTCGATGCTCCTATCTTCCAACCTAGCATGTCGGAAGGAGGTTCTACATTATTTGAAGTTAAGTATTACAAAGATAAAGTCTATTTAAGCCAATCTTGGCAACTTTATGCTGAAGCGGGGATTTTTAGTTTGGGTAAAATTTATAATATGGGTCCTACGTTTAGAGCTGAAAAATCTAAGACTTCTAGACATTTATCGGAGTTTTGGATGGCAGAAATGGAAGCTGCTTGGATGGAACTTGATGAAGTAACTGAAGTTGCAAAAGATGAGATAAGATTTATAATTCAAGAAGTATTAAAAGATAATCGAAAGGAACTTGAGGTTTTAGAAAGAGATATTAGTTTGTTGGAAAAATATGAAAAAGCAGAATATCCAACTATTAAGTATTCAGAAGTTTTAGATATTCTTAATAAGAAATATGATATGAAAGTACCTTGGGGTAAAGATTTAAGAACTAATGAGGAAGCAAAGATAGCAGAACATTACAAGGTTCCGGTGGTTGTCACTCATTACCCTACAGAAATCATGGGTTTTTATAAACCACCTAGTACAGAAAATCCGCAAGAAGCATTATGTTTTGATATGTTAGCTCCTGAAGGATATTGCGAAATTATTGGAGGGTCAGAAAGGAGCCTTCAAGTTGAAAATATGAAGGAAAGATTAAGAGCTGAAGGAGAAAATCCAGAAACATACTCATGGTATTTTGATTTAAGACGCTATGGCAGTGTTCCCCATTCAGGTTATGGAGTAGGAGTTGAAAGAGTTATTTCTTGGATCTGTGGTTTAGATAATATTAAAGATGCAATCCCGTTCCCGAGAACTATGCTGAGGAAATCACCATGAGAAATTAAATCTTATTCTACAAAATAAGAGTTATTAAGATCCTTTTCCTTAATTATTTAAAAGTGTGGTTTATTGCAAATGGAATTCTATGAATACATGGCCTATGAACTAATTGAAAAGATAAAAACTAAAGAATTTACAATAGAAGAAGTCATTCAGAAATCTTTTCAACGAATAGAAGAAACGGAGAAAAAACTGCATTCTTTTGTTCATTTACACAAAACTGAAGCTTTAGATAAAGCAAAAAAATTAGATAATAACTTAAGAGAAGGGAAATCTATAGGAAAGCTTTATGGATTACCTTTTGGTATAAAAGACCTCATTTGTGTTAAGAACAGTCCTACTACCTGCGGATCCAAAATTTTAGAAGGATATCTTCCTCCTTACAACGCAACGGTTATAGAACATCTAATTGAAAAGGAAGGAGCCATATGTTTAGGACGTACAAATATGGACGAATTTGCAATGGGTTCATCTACAGAAAACAGTTCCTATGGTCCAACGTATAACCCGTGGGATATTGAATGTGTTCCAGGAGGCTCAAGTGGAGGATCGGCTACATGTGTAGCATCAGGTCAAACCTCAGTCTCATTAGGGACAGATACTGGGGGGAGTATTAGGTGCCCCGCTTCATATTGTGGGGTAGTGGGATTAAAGCCTACATATGGGCGGGTATCTAGATATGGGTTAGTCTCATATGCAAATTCATTAGATCAAATTGGACCTTTATCTCGATGTGTATACGACTCAGCTATGATACTGGAAATAATCGCAGGACATGATCCTTTAGACTCTACAACAGCAGATATTAAAGTTGATAACTACACCCAAGAACTTAAAAATTCATTAGAAAATAAAGTTCTTGGTGTTCCTAAAGAATTTTTTGGTGAAGGATTAGAAAAAGATGTAAAGGATAGAGTAACAAGGGCAATTAAGAAACTAGATAGTCTGGGAGCTAAGACCATAGAGATTTCATTTCCCCATTTAGAATATGCTATTCCCACTTATTATTTAATTGCTATGAGTGAGGCAAGTTCGAATTTAGCTAGGTATGACGGATTGAGATATGGTGAGATGAGTGATGATCTTAGTGGGGATATTTATGAAGTTTATAGTAGAACTCGAGCAGAAAAATTTGGATCTGAAGTGAGGAGAAGAATTATCTTAGGAAGTTATGCACTTTCTGCAGGATATTATGATATGTTTTATATCAAAGCGTTGAAGGTAAGAACTCTAATTAAAAATGATTTTCAAGAAGCATTTAAACACTGCGAAGCAATATTATGTCCCACAATGCCTACAACTGCATTTAAAATTGGTGAATTAGTAGATGATCCTTTAAAAATGTATTTAATGGATATACTAACCTGTCCAGTTAATTTAGCGGGTTTACCTGCTCTTTCAATCCCATGCGGTTTTGACACAAATAACCTTCCAATTGGATTTCAGATTATTGGAAATTATTTTGATGAAAAATCCATACTTAATATCGGTTACCTACTTGAACAAGAACTGAATCTATATAGAAAAATGGCTCCAATCATGAACAGAGGGATTTAATTTGAGTTCGAACTATGAAGATGTGATAATTGGATTAGAAGTCCATATTCAACTTACTAGTTTAAAAACAAAGTTGTTTTGTGCTTGTAATGCTGATTATCGTGGTGCGGAACCAAATTCGTATAATTGTCCAATCTGTTTAGGGTTACCAGGTTCATTACCTGTTATAAATAAAAAAGCTATAGAGTATGCTACTAAACTTGCATTAGCATTAGATTGTAATCTAAACAGCATAAGTTATTTTTTTCGAAAGAATTATTTTTATTGCGATTTACCGAAAGGTTTTCAAATCACTCAATTTCACAAGTCTGGTGGAAAAGCTTTCGCAGATGGGGGAATAATTACTATTAAAACTAATGGTGCTAAGAAGGCGATAAAGCTAAATAGAATACATTTAGAGGAGGATCCTGCAAGGTTAGTACATAAGGGAAGTATCGCTACGTCCCCTTTTACTTTAGTAGATTATAACCGATCTGGCGTATGTCTTATTGAAATCGTGTCAGAACCAGTAATAAATTCTCCTGAAGAAGCAAGAGAATTTCTAAAACAATTAAAATCAATCGTTCAGTATACAGGTATATCAAATTTAGATTTAACTGGGGCTGCTCGAGTTGATGCGAACATATCAATAAGAGGACATGAACGAAGTGAAGTGAAAAATATTAGTAGTTTTAGAGAAGTAGAACGTGCCTTGAAGTGGGAAATTCAACGACAAAGAAATCAGTTAAAGAGAGGGAAAATTTTAACTCAAGAAACTAGACATTGGGATGACAAAAGGAGGATTACAATTTCTCTAAGAACAAAAGAATTTGAAGCAGATTATCGATATTTTCCAGAACAGGATTTAGTTCCAATAAGAATCGATGATGATTTTATCAAAAAAGTTAAAGATATATTACCAGAAATGCCCCTCGAGAGAGCAGTAAGACTTCACAGAGATTATAATTTATCAGAATTTGACTCAGAAAATTTAGTTCTAGATAAAGATATAGCTGATTTCTATGAAGACGGAGTAAATTCTGACCCTTCATTCGGTCCGAATGAGTATAAACAATTTTGTAATTGGTTGATGAACGATATATTGCGACATTTAAAAGAACAAAATAAGACAATAAAAGAAACAGAAATTCACATCAAACAGGTAGTTGACTTAATAAACGGTATTAAGGAAGGAAAGATTACCACTAAAATAGCGAAGACATTTATAAGTGAAATGATGAATGGCTCTTCAATTTCTAAGATTATTGAGAAGAATGGTAAAAAGAGAATTTCTAATGAAGAAATTATTGAAAAATATTGCAAAGAGGTAATCCAAGAGAACCCGAAAATCCTTGAAGATTATCATAAGAATCCAAAAGCAATAGAAGCTTTAATAGGCCGAGTTATGGGAAAAACCAAAGGTCAAGCCGCCCCTGAAATTACTAGGGAAATAATGGTTGAGCTCCTAAAAACATTGGGGTAATGGAGTAAGCAAAAATTATTAAAAAAAGAGAAAAAAATTATAACCATTTTCTAAGTTCTGTACTAGCAGCATCCAATTTTAGGTTGATAATTCCTAATTTAGCTTCCTTTGTAGTGATAATCGTAAGGATATTTCCCTCAATTTCGCTGAAAAGTATTTTTCCCTTCTCAGACTCTATTATTGCGCTGAAGAATTGACCTTGTTCTAATTCCTTGGTTGCTCTTTGACTTGCTTTTAAGATTAAGGTTACCATAGCTGCTACTGCCTCTGGATCTACCCATCCGGGTAATGCGCTACCTCTAATTAAACCAAATTTCTCAATTACAGCGGCACCATGAACTCCTTTAATCGCCTTTAGAGAATCAAGCACTTGTATTATTCTTTCACTCATCTAACTCATTCCAATTTTAATGTAGCGAGATTATAAATTCTATAATTATTATGTAAGGTGTACTTATATATAAGTATAAAAATCTTAATTAAAAAAGCTATTTATCATTTTTTAAATTATTGGGGTTTCAATTAAGGATTAAGCATAAGTAACCATATTAAGATATTTATTTTATCAGAAGGGAAGTAATAGTCCAATTGCTATGAAAATTGCTAAAGTGGTGGCCGTTGCGGCAGTCACTACTATTGTTTCAGCTGCTTTGACTCCCGCAGTAGGTATTATTGCCGAAGAATTAGTAGGGGGAGGAACAATTGGGGGAAATGTCTTAGCTCAAACTGCGGATGCAGCAACACAGGGGCTTAAAAATCTTGTAGATCCAATAAAAATTGTTAAAATGGGAGTTTCAAAAATAATAACAAAAGGTAAAGATCTCCCTGGTGCTAACAGATGATATAAAAAATAGTAATATACTTAACATATTCTTTTTTCATTTTCTTATTATAATCAATCAGTCAACAACAACATTAAGTGATACATATTTCTTTGGTTAAAATTGTTAAAGAAAGGAATGTTAGCTGGGGTATAACAATTTCCACAATACTTACTTCTGTAGCTTATGTAATAATCTCGATTATTTCTATAATTATAGGAAAATATCTTTATTACGGCACGGTGCTCTTTGCCGATCTGCAATTTCTTTTAGGTTCTATTATTGGTGTGGTATATTGTTTAGGAAATCTCCAACGTGATCAACCATTTTTGAAATATGGAATAATTGTGGGGATATTGGGAGGATTATTTTCTTCCGTATTCATAAGCTTATATCAAACTGTTTTGTTAGCAATAACAGGAGGGGAAACAAATATTTTTATTTTCTTCCTATATCTTGGGTTCACACTTCTTTCTGGGATTGTAATCGGATTATTAACAGGAGCAATTTTAGGAACGATTTACATATATAAAGATATGAAAAAATACGATATTAAGGAAGATGAACACCTCGATGATGATTTTTTTAAGGATTTAATCGATAAATGAGTTTTGGATATTGGCTCATTAATAAAAAAAAAGAAGTAATAAGTAGATTACATTAAAGCCGCTAAAGAAGACATTAATGTTTCCTTTTTAGGTTTTCCTTTTAACAATTCTTGCTCAACGCGCTCAGCTAGAATCTGAGGTGTGAATTTCTCACCATTATTGTCTATTTGTTTATATGTAGTCCATCCTATTAGTGAAAAAACACGATCTCCCACAGTTCTAAACACTTCCCCGTTGATTTTTGCAGCTTTATCTGAGGCTAAGAAAGCGACTAATGGAGCAACATTAGCAGGATCGAAGATATCAAATCCTTTCTTATCCTTCATTTTCATTGTATCTACCATCGTAGGTGTTGCGTCTGTGGTGAGTCTTGTTCTAGCAACAGGGACGATGCAATTTACAGTAGCATATTTTTTTAATTCCATAGAGGCTATATTTGTAAAAGCAGCAATACCTGCTTTCGCAGCACCATAGTTGGCTTGCCCTACGTTTCCCAACAAACCTGCATCAGATGCGGTATTAATAATCCGCCCAAAAGCACCTAAATCTGGATTAGCCTTTCCTTGTTCTCTAAAATATGCTGAAGCGTGTCTTGTTAAATTAAAAGTTCCTTTTAAATGTACAGCCATAATCGCATCCCATTCAGCTTCGGTCATATTGAATAACATGCGATCCCTAAGAATACCTGCATTGTTCACTAAAATATCTAACCTACCTAACTCAGAAACAGCTTGATCGATCATAGCTTTAGCGGCATTAAAATCGGTGACAGAATTATAATTTGCTACTGCTTTTACACCCATTTTCTTAACTTCTTCTACAACCTCATCAGCTACTTTTGATTCTGATCCTGTTCCATCATGAAATGCACCTAGATCGTTTATAAGTAAATTACATCCCTCTTTAGCCATAATCAAGGCTTCTTCTCGTCCTAAACCACGACCAGCGCCAGTGATTATTGCTACTTTTCCATCTAACATTCCCATATCTTATCACATACAATTGGTTTATAATTAATTTTAATATAATAAATTGAATTGCAAGTTTAAAAAATTTTAAGGATTTTATTTAATTTTGTAATTTACCCTTAAACTTGAAATCTGTAAATTCTTTAAAATAGAACAAATGGCTCCTACAATGACAATCAGATGAACCAAAGTCCCTAATAAAACTATCTGATAACTCTATCATTTCTCTAGCGATTATACATTCATCGTTTTAAGGAAGGTATTAAAAATAACCTATTTAAACTACTTTTCTCATGATTTAATAGATAATCAATATGCCAATGTGTCTTTTTTTGAGTTGAGGGGCGTATATGTCTATTTACTCTTCCTTCTAATGTAGTTGAACCATTACCACCCATTCCCGATCCAATGTATAGGTAGGTTCCTTTTTCAAAAGAAATTCTTCCTAAAGCACCGACGATTAAATCTATGTTCTCTGAAATTAAAATTACCAAAATGTAGGATCCTTTCATTTCTTACAATTCTTCTTATGGTCTTGGTAACAACTATCACAAAGATATGCTCCGCATTTTTTGCAAACTTTACTGCATTCATCACAGAGATGATTACTGCAATCCTCACAATCAAAAATGACCGAGTCTGTATTTTCTCCACAATTTTCACATATGATATTTTCTTGGCTCATAATACTCCTCTTATATTCATGTATAAAATTATGAAATATAAACAATTAGTCAAATAAATCTCTATTATTATTAGGTAAATAAGCGTTCTTGTTAAGATCCTCTCTGGGTAAGAACCCATTTTCTAAAACTTTTTTTAAATTAAAAAATTCATATTGATTAATCCTTTTAGTATTAGCTTGTTATCTATGGAAAAAGAACAAGACAAAACAGAAATTAAGATTGACTTCTCAAGAGAGCGGAAATTTTTTGAGCAAGAAGGGAGTTCGAGAGTTATAACTTCTGGATCTCTTTATATGTTTTTCGCTCTAGTTAATGCGGGATGTATTTGGGTTTTCATAATACTAGCTACTAATTGGGAAGGACTAAAATATTTTGGTTTAACTACTGCAATAAATGGTATAGTTGGGTTGATTGGGATTGGGATTTCAAGATATTTTATTGCAGAAATTAAAACTGCTTTTATTATAAATGAAGAACTTGGACGTCTAAAAGCTGCTACTTATTCAAAAATCCTATTTTTAATTGGTTTATTCTTAGGTTTAGGGTTGATTATGATACCCTTTATGTTTGGGTCCATCTTGACAAATCCACTATTAAAAGAATGTATTTTTGCTTCAGGATTTACCTCCATTTTATTACATACTAATTTTGTATTTCAAATAGGATTAGAAATTAAGAATAGATATGACATAATTGCCTTTCTATCAATATTTGCGGGAATTTTCCTGTTGATTTGGGGATATATATTCATATCTTTCAATATTAATCCTTTTTGGTTTGCTTTTTATCCGTTTTTCAATATCACCACTTTGTTTCTCTTGGCTTTTTATTTTTATAGGGAGGCTCCTTATACAATCATGGATATATTTAAAGCAGGTTTAAGGACGGATACTATGAAAGCTAGAACTTCTCCAGACGTAAGAGAACTCATTGATGAGCACCAAATTTGGTTATATATGAAGAATTCGATATATTCAATATTAACAAATATACAAAACTCAAAATTTTTTGAGGATATTTTATTCTTCTTTGCTGCTATCTATTTAGCGATATACGCTGATACCGAATACCAAGGTTTTGCATTAAGTTTATTAACTGTTTTAATGACTTATGGCGCCGTTAAATCCGTGATTTTATATTATTCTGCCCCATTAAATATTGAAATAGCTGAAGCTTGTGCAAAAGGTAGTTATACTACGGTTGAGAATTCAATTAACGATTCTACAAGAGTATCTAGTATTTTAGCTCTTGGTTTTCTCACTGCGATGGTTGCACTTTCCGGAGAACTGTTACTTTATTTGCATAAGGATTTATTTTTAGATGGTGGGTCAATCAATACAGAAATCCTTACGATGGCACGAGCATTATTTATTCTTATAATTTTAGGTCAATTCCTTTATGGGTATTCAACATTGTTCGGAAACGCACTAATAGGTTCGGGAAATGCTAATTCAGCCGCGAGAGGTTTTCTAATAACAATAATATTAATATTCGTCTTATCTCCAATTTTTATTTCTCTTCTTGGTTTAATAGGTATTGGGATTGTAATGTTAATTTCAGCATTATTTTTGTTACCTTATACAATTTGGCAACTCAAACGAAAGCTTAAGGTACATTATAATGTTAAAATCTACCGATTAATCCCCAATTTGATAATTTTATTTACCATTCTATGGTTGTTCCCTATTAAAACTACTATCATTTTAATATTGGCTATAATCGTCGGAGCATCAATATATTTAATGTTAAATCCTTTCTTTGGGGTGTCTATCCCTGCTGATCTACAAATGATTAATGATTTATTCAACGCCTTAAAAATGAAACAGTTGGGAGATATTATTGTTAATGCTATGAGAACAACATATAACCTGAGCCCTTTAAATAAGGATAAAATAGTTCTTGAAGAAGATAGATTAGTTTTAGTTAAGAAGTAGAATATCTTATATGTTTTATTAATATTTTTCAGTTACCTGATTTCTTATTATTAAAATTATTAATAGAATTTGCATTGCGATTAATGAATATAATAAAATATCAAGATAAAAACTCGCATGGATGTCTATACCGAGCCAATTTTTAATCCAACATCCTGGATCACCATTATTAAATAGTAAGCAATCGGTGACTGATAAGTAAAGGATATGGAATCCTAATGAAAGAACTATTACAAGAATTCCTAAAATTATTTGAAAATAGAAACCTTTCTTAATACTTTGATTTTTAACAGGAGGATCAAATATAAATGATTGGCCTAATGATTTTTGATAGTTTTTCTTTACACGTCCAACAATTAGATCTTTTAAATTTTCATTCTCTTTCTTTAATAGGTTAATTTGGGTTATCAAATTCTGATAGCTATTCTCAGATTTGCCGACTTGTTTTTCAAAATCCCCGTTTTTTTTTTTTACTTCTGATTTACTCATAGTTAAATAAATATGATTTTTTTAGGAAAGATATCCTCGAATCTGTAAACCCCTAATAATCTTAACCCAATTTATTACAAACTGAATAGTTAATAAGACTTTTCATATTAAAAAGTAATTAAAATTTGATTTTTTCGTTACATTAAAACATATTTTGAAGTAAAACATATTTATAATAATGAGAAAATATTAATACCAAAAAAACGGAGCTCAAAAATCTTAATTACAAAAAAAGGAGGAAATTTTAATATTCATAGAATCCTTTTCCGCTTTTTCTCCCTAAAAGCCCTTCCCTTGCCATTTTTCTTAATAGAGGGCTTGGTTGATAGTTATTTCCAAGTTCTTTTTCTAAATATAATCCTATATGATCATAAATATCATTACCTACTAAATCAGACAGCTCTAAAGGGCCAATAGGAAAATTAAATGCTAATTTACACGCAGTGTCGATATCTTCAGCGCTAGCGATTCCTTGTGCTAACAAGTTAATTGCTTCATTACACAATACATAAATTAGTCTGGTTGTTACAAAACCAGGGGTATCATTTACAGTCACTACTGTTTTATCTAGACTTTCAGAAAATTTTTTTGATTTTTCCACAATTTCATCAGAAGTTTTCTTTCCTTTTATTAACTCAATTAGTTTCATTACTGGAGCTGGATTAAAAAAATGAATTCCTATTATCCTCTCCTGATTTATCGATTTTGTTGCCATATCTGTAATACGTAATGATGATGTATTAGACGCAAGAATTACATCTTTCTCACATTGAGCATCCAGATCAGCGAATAAGTTTTGCTTTAATTCCATATCCTCAAATACTGCTTCAATTACCATCTGTGCATCTTTAATTGCTTCGTCTTTATTGACGAGTAAATTAATTCGATTTAAAATTCTTTCTGCTTCTTCTTTAGAGATTTTATTTTTATCAACATAAAATTTCTGTAAATTTTTATCTATCACTTCTTTAACTTTTCTTAATATATCATCACTTACATCAACTAAGTTTACATTTATACCGTGAGTTGCTAATAACTGGGCAATTCCCGATCCCATAATTCCGGCTCCAATTACGCACACATTTTTTATATCCATAACTCTCACTACTCTCTAAATTGGTTAAAATCAGGTTTTCTTTTTTCCAGAAATGCATTTTTCCCTTCTACTGCTTCATCAGTACCATAATAAAACGATAAACCCCCAACTCCAAGTTGAGTAACCCCTGTAACCCCATCGGTCTCGGCCAAAAAGGCAAACTTTAGCATTTTTAATGCATTTGGACTCTTTTCTAGTAGTTCATTACACCATTGCTCTACTTCTTCATCTAATTTCTCCATAGGGACTACAGCATTCACAAGTCCCATTTCCAGAGCTTGCTGAGCAGTATAACGTCGACAAAGATACCAAATTTCTTTAGCACGTTTTATGCCTACGGCCCGCATTAAGTCCCCCGTTCCATAACCAGGATCAAAAGAGCCTACACGTGGACCAGCCTGTCCTAATTGGGCATGTTCTGCTGCAATACTTAGATCACAGTTGACATGCCAAACATGGCCACCCCCAATTGCATATCCATTTACTCTTGCGATCACCGGTTTAGGTAAAGTACGGATAGAATGTGTAACACGTTGCCAACCGACTTCAAGAGGTAACATCTGACTTCCTTTATATCCCCCTTTTTCACGAGTGCTCTGATCCCCACCAGTACAAAAAGCTTTTTCTCCGATACCTGTAAATACTACCACACCAATTTTATTATCAAAGCATTTATCAAAAGCATCCATTAATTCATGAACAGTCTTTTGTGTGCATGCATTATAACGTTCAGGACGATTGATTGTTATTCGTGCCACTCGGTCTTTTTTTTCAAAAATTATATCTTCATAATCCAAATTCATATCAACTCTAGTTTATTATAATTTCATTTTGATGAGTATTCATTAAACATAATCTCATAAGACTTAAAACAACTATCCAAAATAAGTGCTTATAATTTCTTCAACTTCTAGAACTCAAGTATACTTTCTCTACTTTTATTATAATAAAAATTGCGTGAAACCTTCATTTCACGAAGATTCAAAGTAAAATTATGATTTGCCATAAAATACTAGAATACCATTTTTTGCTTAATTTCCTGAACCATTTTATACCCATTTTCGTTAATTTCAGTTATAATGTCTCTTAATATTTCGTTGATGGCCAAACCGTGCAAATCACACGATACATATAAAAGAGATAATATTTCCTTAGACAACATTGAAATATTTTTGATGTCATTAATTGGTATCCTTATTCCAAGGGCCTTCAAGTCTAAATGAGTTTCTTTTTCTTGTTGTCGAATTGTCAGTAAGACATCATTTTTTCTACCTTTCCACTCCTCGGTAATAGCTCTTATAGATAAGAGATAGCTTTTTGTTGGGCTTCCAATCCCCATGACATCTTTTGCAAAATCTAATGCTTCGGAATTTCTTAATGATTTTAAGCCAAAAGTTCTATTGACCTTATAGTTCTTATCTAACTTATTTTTCATTTTAGAAATTTCATCAGTTAATTGTTCGACTTTTAATGCTAACTTCTCAAATTTTTCAGTAAATAATTCCTCAACGTTAAATTCATAATTACTCATATTAGCCACTTGTAAAGATTAAATATAACATCATTTGAATTATTCTTTGATAAAACTATTTATTAACCGTTTATTCGTCGGAGAATTTCTAATTTTTTAAAAAAAGAAATAAAAAATAAATGTGATTTTTAAATAAGAATTCTTTAAAAGGTTTGATCTTGGTTGAATTCTTCGGATTCCTCTCCTACTTCAGTATCTTCATTGTTCCCACTATCTTTCTCTGTTAATATTATGTCATTCTCATCTTCGATTGGTTGAGATGATATTAATTCATCGATTTCCTTATCTTCTTCCCCATTTAATTTTCTTGTCTCTTTAGCATATTTATTGATCTCATAGATTCCAATTACGATTAATAGCAATAGGAAAAATACTAAGACAGCTACGTTTTTAAGAAGATTAATAAGATCATTATTTAATTTAGATAACTCATTAATTAATGGAAAATCTATATTCGCAAATTTCGTATAAGGGAAGAATCGAATAAACTCATAAGTTACCTTGGAGAGAATTAACCATATAATTACTGTATCAAGTTTAAATCTTTTGAATCTTTTACCAAGAAGCTCAGCTTGCGATCCCATAAGAGTACTGAGAGAGTAGAAAATTATAAACAAATCCGGGATAATCATGCCAATATAAGCCCAAACACTACTGATTTCTTGAATATCCTGGAGATTCAATATTCCAAGATAGATCTTTAATACAAGGAACAGTGTATAAACGGAAACCAAAATTGCAAATGTACCAAACCAACTTGCAAATGATTTCTTAAACATGAAAACAACACATACAACTGCAAGTCCGATAAGGATTCCTCCAACAAGAATATATACTCCATTTAGATATCCTGGCACATCAGTAGTAGGATCTAGTACGACTGTGATATCGAATATTGTAGGCCCAATTATAAAGAGATATAAAAACAGAAGAGCTCCAACCAATCCTCCAAAAAAGATAACAACTCTTAGAAAAGATCTTGCTTTAGAAGTCTTAGATATTCTCGTATCAACATTTTTGCCTAACAAATAACAACCGTAAAGGATAAACCATGATGAAAAGAAAAAATACGAAATAACTGAAATTGCAAATAGAACTATAAGAACTACAGAGATCAGCAGCATAAGTGGTAAAGAAATCATTAAAAACAAAAGGATTTTCCACGTTTCGTATTCAAAGATATTCTTTTTTGAAATTAGAGAGAGTAAGAATAAGAACATAAGAAATACTAAGAAAGGGAGGAATATTATTATACCAACAAAAGAAACGTTTGGATCTGGGAAAGGAATTATTGCTATACCAACTAATAACCATATTACAATAACTAATAATCTCCAATTTTTGACTAGTTTCTTAAAGTTATCAATAATATCCATAAAAAATTAGTCAAACTCAATATATTTAAACTTTCTTATTCATACAAGCAATTTAAAAACTCTTAGGAACTATTAGAATGAGTCTAATTTAGGAATATTTCTATTTTACATATTCTGATAAGCTTTTTTGAGAGTTATAACTGTGAAAATTTATCCCAAATTTCTTTCTTAGATTATTTACACTTTCAGGAGCGGAACCTTGAAAATGGTTATTTACGATAATAAAAATTTCATATATTTCTGGTATCTCTCTTAAATTTTGAACGTTTTTATAAAGGTCTATTAGAGCATTCTTTTGGGTTCTTTGAATTCGGTTAAAAACCGTCAGTTCTCTATCTCCAATTAACCTAATATAATAAATTTTTTGATTTTCCATGTAATAGGGTATAATTCCCGGCATATACGTAGTACCAAGTATTATTTGATTACCATTGATAAATTGGGTTAGGATTTCAGAATTGAACCATGAATTGTCTCTTAATTCAACTATATATTTATACTCTGAGGGGAGTTCATTAAATAATGATTTTAATTTACTAAAATGACTCTCTGAATACTTAAACCAAGGGGGGAATTGAAGTAGGAAAGCTTTAATTTTTCCCTTTAATGGTTCCATTGCAGAGAAAAACCTTACTAAATTTAAATCAAGTTCAGGATCATTAAGGTTATGAGTAATCTTTTGCCACACTTTAACAATAAAACGAAATTTCTCTGGTACACGTAATTTCCAATTTTTAACCATATTCAAGGAGGGTACATTATAAAAAGTTGAATTTATCTCAACAATATCAAAGTATTTTGAGAAATATTCCAAATGTCGGGTTCTTTCTAATTGTTTCGGATAAAAAGATCCAACCCAATCTTTATAATCCCATCCTGCAGTTCCAATATCAATTTTAGGCATGAAAAGTACATTTTTCTTGATTCAAATCTTATATGATCAATGATTTTTTACTATTATAACTATTTTTTTATGAAAAATTAATTTAATTTTAAAGATTTAATAAAGAAGTTAATTATATTAAATATGAAGAAAGGATTATTATACATCTTAAAAATAAAATCAGTGAATTATTATGGGTATAGATTGGGCAAAAATAGAGGAAAGTCCCAAAAAGAAGCTTTCTGTAGAGGGAAACACTTTATTAGATTTTAAAGCGAAAATTGGGGATTTAGAAAAGAGAATCAACCAGTTGGTTAAAGAATTAGAAGATCAATCAGGAGAGTTAGATACAATAAAAAAAAAATTAGTAGGTCGGGAAAAAAGTTTGATTCAGCTTACTGAAAAGAGATCAACAGCTAGAAAAACTCTTGATAAAATTAAAGAAGAGAAACTCCATGCAGATATTAAGATAACGCAATTAACCGCAGCAAAATCCGAATTAGAAAAACAACGTGATGAAAATGCTAAGAAAATTACAACATTGGAAAGCCAATTGAAGTTTAAAGCGAAAAATTCAGAGGAATTTGGAGAAAAAATAGTAATTAAAGAAAGAGAACTCCAAACTAAAGAAGAAGAGATGCTAAATAAAACTAAAAATATATTAGAAAAAGAAAAGGAAATTCAAAATATTAATTCTCTTTTAGACCAGCGAAATAAGGAAATAGATTTTCTTAAAAAGAATTTAGAAGTTGAGAAAGGAAAAACGTCTTATCAAATTAAAAGAGTTGAATCTATTGAGGCACAAATAGCGAAATCAGAAAGTATCTTATCTATTATTAAGAAAATAAAAGATTTAATCGATGTTAAAGGCTTTCTTAGTGATAAAGAACTTGAACCCTTATTAAAGGAAATAATGGATTAAATTTTTAATCTCAATTAAGTTGTAATAATACTTGGGTTTAAAAAATTTTAATATAAAATTTATATGTAATAGATTTTAAGACATTAAATATACTGTTATATAATAAAAATATCAAAAAGTAAAACTTATCAAATAATCAAAAAGGTGACAAAAATGTCAATAGACTGGGCCAAAGCCGAAGAACGCCCTGAGAAAAAGCTCGCTATTGAAGGAAGGTTCTTGTTAGATCTCAGATCCAAGGTCAACAATTTAGAAAAACAATTAGCTCAAACATCTAAGAACTTAGAGAAGACTTCAGATGAGCTTAAATCAATTAAAGAAAAATTCTCTGAAGCCTCGAATAAAGTAGAGGAACAGTCAAAGAGTCTCTTAGAAACCCAAAAAAATTTCGAAAGAGCAAGAGAAGGAAAACTTTATGCAGATGCTGAAATTACCAAATTTAAAACTTCAAAAGCAGAGCTAGAAAAAGATCTCTCAGAAGCTAAATCTATAATCGTAGAATTAGAAAATAATGTTAAAGAAACCTCTTTAAAAGCAGAAACCATAGAAAAGGAAAAATCTAATGTGCTGGAAAACTATGAACGCGAAAAGATGAGTATTAAGGATGAAATGCAACAAAAAGAAAATGAAATTGAGGATCTTAAAAAAGAATTACAAACAACAAATTCAGATAAATACGTAGAAATTGAATCCCTTAAGGATGACCGTGATGCCAAAGCGAATGAAGTAAACGCTCTTAAACTAAAAATTGAAGCTCTCGGTGAGACGATATCTGAAGCAAAAGGGGCACCCCAACTTATGGAGGAAATTAAAGGAATAATGGCTCATAAGGGTTTCCTTTCAGATAAGGAGTACGATGATTTAATCGAGAAATTAGAAAACACTTAATAAATTCTCTTTATTGTATTAGAATGGTTAACTTAATTTGGAAGAAAAAAGTAGACATATCAGTAAATTTAGAAACCTTAAAAAAAAAATATTCTAATTTTTTTGAATCTTTCATTGTGGATTCATATTTAGAGGACTTTGATATTCCTGTTAATTCTTTTTCTAAAGAGTGGAAAAACAAATTATTCTGGGGGGAAAATAAAGAAGTTATATCTTATCTCTTAAATAATTTCGAAGACAAAATTGATTTAATTTACATTGATCCCCCTTTCTTTTCAGGTATTAATTATGAAATCGAGGTTACAAAAGATGACAAGATTTTTGATTCAATTGCATATTATGACCATTGGGAGAAAGATTTAGATTCATACCTACAAATGATTTATGAGAGTATAGTATTATTTAAAAAATTATTATCAAAAACTGGATTAGTATTTATTCATTTGGATTGGCATGCGAGTCACTACATTAGATTGATATTAGATGAGGTTTTCGGTGACACTAATTTTGTAAATGATATTGTATGGTATTATTATAATAAATACTCATCTGGAAAGAAAAATTTACCTCGTGCTCATGATAATATTTTGGTATATTCTAAGTCAAATAAATACACTTTAAATGAAATTCGATTACCCCGTAAAAAGCCAAGAAAACAATTGATGCGAGTTAATGTTAATGGTGTGTTAAAAAATTTAAAAGATAAAGATGGACATGTAAAATATCGGGTTGTAAATGATAAAAAGTTAGACGATGTTTGGAGAATTCCATGTTTACAACCTGCCTCAAAGGAGTGGACTGGTTTTCCAACACAAAAACATCATGAATTACTTGAGAGAATTATTAGATTGGGATCTAAAGAAGGAGATTTAATTGCTGATTTTTTTTGTGGTTCTGGAACCTCTTTATTAATGGCTGAAAAATTAAAAAGAAAATGGATAGGATGCGATATCTCAGAGTACTCGATATACCTAACTAGAAATAGGATTTTAAACTACCAGAGTGAATCTCAAACATATTACCCTTTAGAAATTTTAACTCATCTAAATACTGAAAAAAGAGAGATAATTGCTACAGGTTTTTTCGAAAAGCAAATATCCATAAAGAGAAAAAAATAAAGGGCGTTAATCTATTACTTTATGAACTTCTAAATTATAGCCTAAATATTTTGTAAGAGCTTCATAAACAATATCTCCAACATGTTTTAGTGTTGCAGCAACATGATGAGCGAAACCTCCTAAACATAAAGATTTTAGAAGATCCTGTAAATTGGGAATTTCAACCACACCATATCCCCCAAATGTATTTAAAGGATCCTCAGTATAGTTCCCTTCTGCTAAAATTGCTTTTATTTCCCCGAATAAATCGTCTGTTTCAATCCGGAGTAATGTGCAAGGTTTAGTTTTAATTCGTCCTTGAATTGCTCCGAAGGTCGTGTCTTCTCCCTTTAAATCTGAAATTATAGGGTGTATTGTCATTTTGGTATCTTGAAAGAATGATTTAGGAAGGTTGCTACAATGAAAAAGTACCATTTTGTTCGGGTCATCCCCATAGTTGTTGTTCCAATCAAGAATGGCGGAAGGTGTTTCTGAGGCAATCTGTAGTATTAACATCCCAATTAACCCTGAGATGTCTACTTCACATGCAGCAGGTACCAACCCTTCACTAAACATGCTCATCACAGCACAGGGAACTATACCGAAATTATCTTGAATTGAAGGCCAACATTGGAAGGCAAAACCATCTAATTCGTTTTCAACGACCCAATTCTCAACGACAAATGCTAATTTCGCTAATTTTAAAATCCCCTCTTTAGGAAATGTTGTAGTAGACGTGTAATTTCTAATAAATTCAATTTTTTCTTGAACTTTTGGATCATCATCTTTTAATTGATTGATTAAACCAAAAATCTCGGATAAATCAATTGGTTCTATACTTATACCGTTAAATTCTAAGATTTTTTCACTGTATCTTACCGTTTCAAAAGCATTTGGGCGTGTCCCAATTTGACCTAGTCTAACATTTTGAAGTTTATTTACAATTCTACATATTTTTTCGAATCTCCTAACATCTGTTTTGAATACATCTGATTTTATGGGACAAGTATGATATTTTGTGAGAGTAAATGGGATTCCATGCTGGTATAACACACTGGTAACGGATATTTTACCACAAAATGCATCTCTTCGATTTTTTCGATCCATTTTATCAATTTCGTCAGAAGAAGCATGAATTAAGACAGGAACATTGAGATTTGCTAACTTTAGAGTATTAGCAATACCTTTTTCATCACCAAAGTTAGGGAGGATAACAACCACTCCGTTTATTATTTCTTTATTAGACTTAAATAATAAAGCACATTTTTTAGCTTCTTCGAAGGTTTCTACACAACCAAATTTAGTTTCTTCCTCGCTTAAAATAACATAATTATAGCCTAGCTCCTTCATGACTTCAATAATTTCATGCCTTCCTTCTTTTGCTAGATTATCAGGGAATACATCACGGTTTCCTACGATGATTCCAAATGTAATTTTTTCAGAAGCTTTAGATATTAACACCATTGTTTATCTCTCATTATATTTATAAAATTTAATTAAGTAATTTAATTAAAGAATTTAAAACTAAATTAAAATTTGCTAAGTATTCAATGAATATTATACCTAGATTTAAGACTCGAGTTAAACATCTTTGGGAGCAAAAAGTATTTCGATTGGCTGTGATTCTTCACGTCTTCTACTTCTTTCTTTCGATCATCTTATTCTTTTTAATTTACAAGGAGAAAAATGACTTTATAATCTTCTATAATGTTGGAGATATTTTCCTTAACGATATTGAAAATCTATATAACCAAGCATATTATTTATGGGATTTCAGATACTTTCCTTTATCAGCACTATTTTTTATTCCGTTTTCAGTCCTGAGCTTTGAAGTAGCATTTGTAGTTTTTAATATTTTTAATATTCTGCTTAATGTTCTGATATCAATAATTCTCTTTAAAATTATAAAGCTAGTAAAACATAGGGATCATGAAGAAGACGATAAAAGAGTTATATTATACGTGTCTATCTATTTAATGGGCTTACCCCATGTATTAAACTATATTTATGGACAAATTAATTTATTTATTACCCTATTTATTTTGGTATCTCTTTATATATTTATAAAATATGAAGAGCTTAAATGGCAATTAATAGGAAGTATAATCTTAGGAATAAGTATCATAATTAAACCTACAGCTTTTTTCCTAATTCCTTTTTTGATTATCTTAAGATTTGACTGGGAACAAAAGAAGTTTAAACTTAACTTTATTACAAGTCTAGTAAGATTAATGGGAGTAATTTTACCTTTGTTACTAAATTTTATTCTTTTTTTAATCTATCCCTTGTTATGGGAAGGATTTTTAGAGACTAACTTTACGGGAAGCAATCCAGTTGCTCTAAATTTTTCTTTTAGCATTACTAAACTAATAACAAATTTCTGTTATTTCTATAATATTCCTTTTAATCAACTTTATATATTAATTGGAGTAATTTGTGTTGTAGGAGGATTAGGTATCATCAGTTATTTGATCAGAAGATCTGCAGAAAATGCAATAATATACGGTTTTGCATTTGGAATCATTATTATGCTACTTGTGTACTATGATTCCTGGGATCACCATCTTTTAAATTTAACTCCTATCCTAATTATTATAATATTTAATCTTCCAAGACAATCTGAAATTACAAATTCTATTAAACCTAGCTTAATTTTCTTTAGTTTTTTTGACTTAGCATTTGTAGGAATTTGGTATCTTATATACCCATTATTCCCCTTCAATTTTGAAGCAACATTCTTCTTGTTACTCACGTTTTATGCTATCCTTAAATATTGCTTAAAAAATAAAAAGGTTTCATTAAAGGAGGAGTAAAAGCTTGAATCGAAAATTATGGTTTCTTAGCATTATAATTATCTTTTTCTTGTCTCCTGGAATGATTTTAAACGTTGGTGCGATAAAGTACAACACAGGAGTTAAAGAAAACGATGATTTGATATGGAAATGTAGGGTGTGCGATGATGCTGAAATGAATTTTATTTTTGGAATTGGTTGGGATAATTCAGGGATATTTCAAAATTTAAGTAAGGGGAAAATGATGAAATGGGAAATAGACTCAGTTCAGGTTAATGATACTGTTATTAAAATTGAATTTGGTGTGTGGTTTTGGAGACAAAATAGAAATTGGGGGATTAAAGATAATGATTCTGAAATTTTATATCATACCAATCCAAGTGATTATACTGAAGAACTAAATTTCTCATCAGAAAAATCATTTACACCATTCTGGTTTCCTGTTCCTGTAGGAGAATATATAGGAGGTTTGAATTTAACTGGTTGGTATGATGTTGATAATAGAGTTTTACCTACGTTAAATGTTGACATTCCTAAGGATACTGTTTTATCTGGATATCCTAATAGAAGTATACAGGTTATAGCTATTTATAACGAACTAGGGATTTTAAGCTCCTACAAGTTATATACTAAAGGAAATGTAGTTATCATTGATATTGCTCTTGATTTTTTGCCTATTTATGTGATACCCTCGTTAGTAGTCTTATTTACGATTCTATCTCTTGGGGTAATTATTTATATAATTAAAAAATATAAATCCACTAGACTATAATAACAGCTTTTAATATGAAGGTTCAAAATTTTTTATCTCAAGTAAAAGAAAGGAGTAAAGAACTCTGGAAATATAAAATAGTTAAATATGCAGTCATCATTCATGGGGTATATTTCATATTATCACTAATTTTAACACTCATTTTTTTACGAAATAATAATGACTTTAAAGTTTATTATGATGTAGGGGGAGTGGCGTTAAATAATCTAGAGGATCTTTATACTGCACCTTATAAATGGCCTTTTAGGTATTTGCCAATAGCTTCATTATTATTTATTCCATTTCATTTAATGGGATTTGATTTAGGTTTTATTGTATTCAATGTTCTTAATTTATTTCTCAATATCTTGATATGTGTTATTCTTTACAAGATTATAATTTTAATTAGGGCAGACAGTCATGAAAAAGATGAAAAAAGAGTGATAGTCTATATTTGTATATATATGATGAGTTTACCAAATTTATTTAACTATGTTTTGGGTCAAATTAATTTGTATGTCACACTATTAATTCTATTGTCCTTATATATTTATTTGCAATGCAAAGGAATGAAATGGGAATTTCTAGCAAGTGTTCTTCTTGGAATAAGCATAATTATTAAGCCAATCACTGTTTTCATGATTCCTTTTATCCTCATCATTCATTTTGATTTAATTAATAAAAAGCTCAAATTTGATATCTCTCGTAGTTTCATAAGATTAGTTGGTATATTTCTACCAATCTCTCTAAATTTCTTAATGTTTCTAATGGTACCGAATTTATTAGATGGATTTATCTCAGCTAACTTCACAAGCGCAGAGCCTTCCCAAATAAATCACTCCTTTAGCATAACAAAACTCATTATCAACTTCTTTTACTTCATTGGATTTACTGAAGAGGGAGTACTTGCACTTCAAATGCCTGTTTTCTTCATTATAGCCATTATATTAAGTTGTATAGGTTTCATTTCATTTGTTGTGAGAAGAATTCCTAATCATTCTTTGCTATATGGCTACTGTTTTGGGATTGTTATAATGTTTCTTTGTTATTTTGATTCATGGGATCATCATTTACTAAATTTAATACCTTTATTGATAATGATTTTATTCAATTTACCAAGAGAGTCTAGTTTGACTAGAAAATATATCAAACCAAGCATAATTTTTTTGAGCTTTTTTGATCTTGTCTTTATGGGGCTCTTTTTTGTAACAGGAAGCTTTTTCCCCTTCAATTTTGCCAGTACAATATTCCTGATATTAATCTTCTATGTATTAGTAAAAAACAGTATTACAAAAAGAAATTAATGAGATCAGAATAGATATGGAAATCATCCCTGCAATCGATGTGAGTAATGGAAAATGCGTGAGATTATTTCAAGGAGTAAAAGGATCAGAAAAAATATATTATGACAATCCTCTTGAAGCTATCGATTTTTGGATTAATGTAGGAGCAAAACGAATCCATTTCATAGATTTAGACGGTGCTTGGGGAACTGATACAAATAAAGCTTTATTTAGAGCTTTGATTAAGAAGGCTTCTACTAAACTAAAGATTCAAGTTGGAGGAGGAATAAGGGATATTGAATCAGCACAAGAACTAATCAATATTGGTGTAGATCGTATTATTTTAGGAACTGTTGCACTCAAAGAACCGAATGTGGTTCAAGCATTAGTTAATATGATTGGCGCTGATAAAGTAATTATAGCAATTGATTATCAAGATGAAAAAATTGCTACTCATGGATGGACTAAAATTTCCAAGAAAGATCCGTTCTCATTTGGGAAAGAAATGGAGAAATTAGGCGTAAGATTAATTTTATTCTCTTCAATTGACGCAGATGGGACTTTAGCTGGACCTGATTTTCAAAATATCAAGAAAATGATGGAAACTCTCAAGAAGGCAACACTATATGTTGCTGGGGGTGTCCGGGATCAAGAAGATCTTGATATGTTGAAGCAAATGGGTGTAAAAGGAGTCATAATTGGAAAAGCCTTTTATGAGCAAAAATTGTCATATTCAATAATCAAAAATTCTAAATATAATGATTAAAATATATTTAAAGGAGACCCACGAATTAGAATATAAAAATTAAAGAATTCCAAATTAAAGCAATTTTTCAAAAATGTTTCAAGAATTTTATCTACCGCCACTATTAGTTGTTTTCGCGCCAGCATTCACTTTGGGTTTTCTTCATACGGCTATTCCTTGTGAAGATAAAGCAATCTTCTTTTTTTGGTCATTTGGTATTTCTAAGACACCTCTAAGAAGTGTTTTAATATTAGTCCTTTATGGTTTAGGATTAATGTCTTCTAATTTGATCATAGCTTTTGTAACTGTAGCTGTGAGTTTTCTTCCTCAAATATTTATCCCCGGTATTATCCCTGATGATTTTACTATCAATTTTTTTGGAGCTGTTGTTTCTATGTTTGCAGGGATAATTTTATTATTTTTTATAACGCGAAGAAAATATATGCCACATTCTAAATATAAAGATGAATTAAGCGAATTGAATTGGGAAAAAAAGAAGACACCTTATCTTTTTGGGATTTTAGCAGGATTTGCACCTTGTATTTTTGAACTAATAATTTATACTCAATGTTTACAATATTCACTTAGTGGGATTTTCATTGATGGGATTTTCATTGTGTTTTACTTCTCATTAGGAACATTTGTAGGCCTTTTTCCCTTGGCTTTGGCAAAACACGGAACTTCTCAAATTCTAAAGACAAGAGAACCTAAACCTAACCGTGTATTACTCATTATGATATTGATACTCATATTATTCAACGCGGCTGTAATGATTCTATCATTTTTACGTATCCGTGTTTTTCCAGAAGTTTCTTTTTGAGATTTCTGTCAATACCTAATATGATATTAATGAAAAAATTAATTACCTTTTAATTATTCATAATATTTGAGTCTACTAAAATTTGGTCTATTAAAATATTTTAAGCTGTAATTTTTTTATAATTATATAGATTTCAAAAAACCAAGAAGTTTTAAAATAATGAAATGTCTCTACTGCGAAAGTCAAAATATTGATTATACTTGTGAAAAATGCAAGTCTAGCTTCTGCATTAATCATATTGCCACTACAGAGATTCATGAGTGTAAAAGGCACGAAATAATTTATTCAAAAGCAAAGGCATTAGAAAGAAATTTTAAATGTACTGTAGTTGAAGATAGCGAGTGTCCAGTATGTAAATCTCCTCTAAGGTTAGAAAGATTGTCTTCTGGTCAATATTATTTGGAATGCACAAATCCTCAATGCCCAGACTCGTGGAATTCTTATTTAAAAACACCGGGAATATTTTTTCCTACGAAAGAAAAACTCGCAAGAGAAGCTTTAAGGTATAATCTCATTAAAGGAAACAGATTGATTTTGTGTGGTAAGAGATTAAAACATATTATTGGAAAAGAAATATGTCCTAATTGTTTTTTAGACCTACTCCGAAGAGCATCTCTCACTAATTTCCCAACTATCATGAATTCATTTAATATCTCGGCAGATCAAATGATTAAGTTCATAAATAAATATATGGAAGAGGATAGAATTTATGGAATCATAGATCAAAAGAACCAAATGTTTTATTATATCTCTTCAGAGTTGAGGGATAACTTATTATCGAAGTTCAATGATGAGGGAATTATTAGAGTAGATGAACTAACTGCTATGTTGGATATGAGTAGTGATATCGCTCGTAAAGTAATATATAAGTTAATCAATCAATTCCAAATAAAAGGGTCCTTTTCACAGGAAAGAGATATCTATTACACCCAAAAATACATTTTAGATAATTTAATTGAAGAAATTAAGAAAAAGGGAAGAGTATCCTTAAAAGGATTAGCAATTAGTTTAGATCTTCCACAAGAGCTTGTAAAGTCTTTTTGTGTTAATTTAATGAGAGCAAAAGCGGTGAATGGTTATTTTGCTGACCGAGGTAATGAAGTAATTACTGCTAACCAAATATTTAATGAAATAAAAAACTTTTCCAAACAGACAGGTTTATTTGAACTGAATAAACTTGCCCTAAAATTAAAGATAGCTGTCGAATTAGCGAGAAAAAGTTTGCATGAATTAATTAAAACCGGTAAAATTAAGGGTTTATTCACCCAAAGAAGAGAATTTATGACAAACAAATTTATGGAAAACAAAATAAAGGAACTCGCTAGAGCTTATCGTACTATGCCTTTAAGAGAACTTTCTAATAGATTGGGTGTTACCGAATCAAGTATAGAAGAAAATTTAGCACAAATTATTGCGCGTGGAGATATCGATGGGTATATTGATATGTCAAAAAGAAATTTCACTGCTTATTCTGTACCAAGGGAAGCAAAATCTAGTGCGCAACCAAAAGCAACGGTTAACCCTACTGATGAGGGAAAGATAGAAGTGGTTCGTGAGTATGATTTCATCGGTGGGCAGCTACATATGAAAATCGTTACTCGGAACAATAGTTCTATGGCAATAAATTCAGTAAAAGTGATCTTAGATGCCCCTACAAGCTATAATATAAAAACTCCTCTGATCACCATCCCTGTTATTGAAGCAAATAATTCTAGAGGTGTTGATTTCTACTTAGAGCCAAAAGAGTGTGGGATCTCTTCAATTGGTGGTGATGTGATCTACAAAACAGCATCAGGGGAAAAAAGAACCATACATATACGAAAAAAAGAAGTCCAGATAAAATGCCCCTTAGTTGTATCGTGTTTGTCAACTATTGAAGATGTTCAGATTACAATCCAAGATCTTCCAAATGATGCTCGCGCCTTTTTAATAGCAGACATCGACCCAAGATTAGCCTATAGAGCAGCAGTTCGCACTTTAAAACGTTTTGAAGTAAGCACAGTTACATCACATGAAGGAAAAGATCCGAAAGGAAAGTACGAAGCAGAGAGCTGGCATTGCTCAGAAGCAAAGGTTGGGGGAGGAAGAATAGTTACCAGGATATACGTTTCTGAAACAAATCAATCTTTAGAAGTGAGAGTTTGGTGTGGAGAAGCTGGACAGCTAACTGGCTTTTTAGCCAAAATTATCGAGCTATTATTTGAGGAAATTAACATAATTCGCAAAATCAGATCAGAGGAGAGGGAGAAGACTATTGATGTTATGGCAGTAACCCAAAATTTAGCTGAAATGTCTGATTATTGTATGTTAAGATGGAAAGCTCAAAATATTAGGATTAAACTACATGATACATTTGTGAGAGTAAGGAAAATTATTGGAGACAACGAGCCTATCCTAAGCAGAATGGAGTTTTGGTTAACTCAGTTAAATAAGTACGCCAAAGATGATAAAATAAGTGAGGACGACGCCGATCGACTAGTAAATGACCTGGAGAACTTCAAGTCTGTAATCGCAAGGGCAATTAAACTTTAAAGATTTTGGATAAAAACACAAAAAAAAAATTTATAAACTTTATCACCTATATTGTATATTAAAAATTACATTTCTCTTTAATTATCTTTCAATTAATAAAAAGTGAGATTAATATGAGCCCAATAATTAGTATAAGCATAAATGAAAGCCTGAAAAAATTCATCAATAAATTAGTTTCAAAGAATCAATATGAGAATAAATCTAAATTAATTAGAGATGCATTACTGCGCTTAATGTCAACAATAGATATATCAAGCATGGATCTTGCTAGCGAAATAGGCCCAATTCCAAAAAAAATAGTTGGAAATATGATCCTCATAGCCCCTAATGATTATTTAATACAGAAAAAGCTGAATAAAATTGAAAGTGAATTTAAAGAGCAAATAATTAGCAAGAATGTTAATTTTGTGAATCAAAATTCTATAATATTCATGATTTTCGAAGGCCAAGTACAAGATTTCCAGAAACTTGTTGTTGAAATAAATAGTATTGAAGAAGTTAAGAATTTTAGATATTTAATTGTGAACTAGGAAACAACTACTTCTTGTAGAACCTTAGAATACACATTTTTTTTCTGATTTTATTGAGTAAGTGATAATACTATGGGAAAAAATAAATATGGAAAAGAATATCAAAAAAAAGTAAATCCTTCTACGGGACAGAAAGGAGGAAGCAAAGGAGATCCAATCCGAGGAGGGAAAATTAAAGCAAGTCATATTTTGATTGATAAATTTAGTAGAGCAACAGAAATTTATGAGGATCTAGAAGCAGGAGAAAAATTTGAAAGTTTAGCTCAGCAATATTCTAGTTGTCCAAGCAAGAAAAAAGGTGGAAATTTAGGAGATTTTTCTAAGGGTGATATGGTCTCTGAATTTTGGAACGCATGTAGTAAATTGAAAGTGGGTGAAATTTCTCAACCTGTAAAAACACAGCATGGGTATCATATAATAAAACGTACAGGATGAAAAAGAAATAGCCCAGCACGGATTCGAACCGTGGTCCAAGGGTTCAGGGCCCTCGATGATTGACCATTTCGCTATTGAGCAAGAGAAATACCCAAATCTACACCACTGGGCTATTAAAAATATTTTCTAATTTTTATAATTTTATTTATCTAAAAAATATTTGCAATTTATTAAAATCTTAAGGAATAATATTGAAAAGCTAGTAAAATATAAGTAATTAGTATTTTTGATTTTTTTGTTAAATAAGATAAATTTTTATGTAGAGTGAACTTTATCATAACTTGGATCTTACGATTTGGAGGATTCAAAAAGATATCAGTTTCAAAAACTAATTTTTATTTAAACCCCGTGACGTGACTGAAAAACCCGTAAACTGAAAAAACTTTTTAACAAAAATTCCTCCTAAGTATGATCCACCCTTTTTTGATTTTAGAAATAAAGTAATATTAGTATAATATTTTCATTGAAAGAAAATGAAGGTTTAAAATCTATTTAATTCATTTTTTCTTGATAATAGGTAAACACTTCGCTAAAATATTTATCAGACATACCTGCGATATAATCTCTTACAATTAAAGTTAATTTATTAGTTTCTTTAAGAGGTTGATAATAAGTCATAAATTTTTGATCATCAATATATTCAATATGGTCTCTAAAAATGGGAGAATCATGATTGTCTTCTTCTAAATCGGCCAAACACATACTAAATATAAGATTGAACTTTTTCTTCAATATATCTACAAAGGTCTTATCAGTTAGATTTTTTTTAAACAGATCTCTCCTTGTATATATTTTCTCATAGTTAAAAGCTTTAAGTTCCTTTAATGCTTCAAAAATCTCACCAGAATACCCAATAACATCATTATCAAGGCTATAATTTAATAAGTCTGTTATGAGAGTATTAATTATCTTAGCATTTGTATCACCTAATATTCTTTTACATACATCAGGAATTTGGTCACGAGATATGAGTTTTAATAATATTGCATCTTCAATATCTCTACCAATATAACTTATTGTATCTGCAAATCTTACCGCAATTCCTTCGTAAGACATGGGTATCCTTGATATTTGATTTTCATTAATACAATCGTTATATTCTATCAAATGAGTTTCCCAAGTCTTTCCATTTCTTTTGAATGGTTTTAATTTTTGTTCATTAACTTCACCATCATGGCAAAGAATACCATCTAAAACTTGTAGAGTTAAGTTTAATCCTTTAGCAGGCTTATCTGGGAATTTTCTTTCCAGGTAAGAAAGCCATCTTATCCCTTGGGCATTATGACTAAATGTTCCCATCTTAAAATCCTTGCTTATTTCAATTAATATTTCCTCACCAAGATGCCCAAACGGAGAGTGTCCTATATCAT
This sequence comes from Promethearchaeota archaeon, assembly GCA_019894975.1. Taxonomy (GTDB): domain Archaea; phylum Asgardarchaeota; class Lokiarchaeia; order Sigyniarchaeales; family SOKP01; genus Loki-b32. Next base: position 40,768 of record JAGXNO010000015.1, read on the forward strand.
GTCCTAATGCTATTGCTTCTATTAAATCTGTGTTTAGCCTTAAAACGCGACCAATTTGCCTACTAACTCTGGATACTAAAGTTACATGAAGAGATCTATGGGTGATGTTTGCATTATTTATATCAAAGAAAACTTGAGATTTATCAATGTATCGGCTAAAAGCCTTTGAATGAACAATCCTATCTACATCTCTAAAGAAGGGAGGTCTTATATCTTCGCTTTCATCTTTATAATATCTATGTGCTTCTGAATCTAATATCCCATGAATCCCAACATTTACATCCCTTTTCATTCTTGTTTGTAGTTGTTCCGTAGTTTTCTTATTCATAATTTAAAATACCCTTTTCTAAATTAAATACAAACAGTATTTAATATAAGATTAGTACTACAATAATTAAGGTTTTTCTTACTTCTAATTACCAATTAAGAAATTCTATTACTCAAATTAACCAAATTTCATATCAATAGCATTATAAGGACACTTTTCTTTACATTTCAAACAAAAATTGCATTCCCCATTTCCAGTAAAAAATTCAAAGGGTTCATCTAATATTCGAATTTGTTTTGGGCATACTTTTTCACAAATTCCACACTCTGTTCTTCCTACACATCTTACTGGATTTCGGGATAACTTTAAAAAAGAATATTCTGATATTACTGAGGATACAGCAGCAAAGGGGCAAAAATACCTGCAATAAACCCGAGGATACCATACGGATAAGATAATTAAGGCTATGTAAAAGAAAAAAATAATGAATGTCAGAAAGCTTGAAAATAAAGGTTGTAAACTTCCTGTGACAATCATATCTTTAATCATATTAGGAAAGAACACAAATATATATTCAGAAAGAGAGAAATATCCCATTGGATTTTTTCCAAAATCCCCTAAATTAGCCCGATAATCTAAGTAAAAATCATAATTGGTCGTTGCAGTAATCCCCAGAGGAATAATAAGGATAATTATTAATACTACAAAAATATACTTAATTTTTAATAATGAATTATGAGTACTGATTTTTAACCTCTTTTTATTTGTTGGAACCGCAGCACAAACATCTTGAATTGTACCAATTGGACATATCCATCCACAAAAAAATCGATTTGTAAATAGGAGTACCAATACTAATAATGCTATAAGAAATAATGGAAAAATTCCTTCAATAATTGAGTAGAATATCATCTCTAGAATTCCCGTTCCGTTTGATATCGGATTTTTTGGGGCATTTAAAACGGGAAGAACTTTTAGGAAAGCATCAAGACTGATTAAATTTAATACAAAAAGTTGTTCTATTAAAATATAATTTATTACGATAAAAGCAATGATTTGAACGATACGTCTAATCGTTGTCGTTCGACGATTTTTTATTTCCGATAGTAAGCTTTTAATATTCAAAAAATACCACTAAACACTTCTTTAACAAATTTAATTAATACTGGTTAAAAAAATTAATTCTTCTCTTAAGAAATTTCAAATGTAGAAAAAGAGTTGATATAACTTAAGAGAAGAAATAGTATACATTCTCTTAATTTAAGCAATAATACTTACTTTGCTAAAGAAGTAATTTATTTAAGAAGGATTGTTTCTAAATTTGTTGGGGATTTTGTTTGTTTCCTTAGTTTCTTATGAATCATTGTTGATAAACTCACACATTTGGATGCTTCACCGTGATTAGTTATTATAGATTTAGGTCGTGGTTGAATTCTTCTTAAAAATTGAGATATTTGACTCCGTGAAGAATGTCCCGAGAATCCTTCCAAGGTAAATACTTTTAGGTTTATTTTTACTAATTGAGTTCGACCTTTTGCATCAACATAAGTAAATTCCCGAAATCCCTTTATTAATCTTGAACCTAGAGTCCCGTTAACTTGATAAGACACGAAAATAAGTGTATTCTTTGGATCATTTGCTAACTCTCTTAAATATTGCACGGATGGGCCACCAATAAGCATCCCACTCGTAGCTAAAATAATGCAAGGTCCTCCTTTTATGATATCCAACCTTTCTTCCTGAGCAGAAACTGTTTCGAAATAATCGCTTAAAAAAGGATTTTTCCCTTGATGTAATATTTTTTCCCTCAGATCACTGCTAAGAAAATCGGGATTAGCTGTATGTATCGCAGTAGCTTCACTAATTAATCCATCTATAAAAATAGGTACTTTGTCAATAAACCCTTTATTGATATATTCTTCCAAAACAACCAATAATTCTTGAGCGCGTCCTACGGCTAGAACTGGAACTAATACCTTTCCACCTCTTTTAAGTGTGGAATTTAATATCTGTTTTAGTTCTTTTTCAGATTCTTGTCTACTTGGAATTCGATCTTGAGGTCCACCATAAGTTGATTCTATTAATAAACTTTCTACTCTAGGAAACTTTACAGCTGCTTTTTCTAATAATCGAGTTTTTTGATATTTAAAATCACCGGTATAAACAAAATTATAATCTCCTTTGCCAAAATGTAAATGAACCATCGATGATCCTAGAATGTGTCCTGAATTATGTAATGTTAATTTAATATCAGGGGCAATATCCGTAACTTTACCCCATGAAAGGGGAATTGTATGAAGAACTGTTTGTTTAACATCTCTTTTTGAATATGGTAAAGGGGATCCTTCTTTCTCACAGATTTGAATGAAATCTAATTGTAACATAGTAGCTAAATTTCTCGTAGGTAATGTACAATAAACAGGCCCACGATATCCGTACTTATAAAGAAAAGGAACAAGACCACAATGATCTAAATGAGCGTGAGAGATTATAACAGCGTCTAAATCTCTTAGAGAAAATTCAGGAACGTCAAAATATGGAAACTTATCATGTGGGCTTCCTACATTTAACCCTACATCTAGTAGTACGCTACTATCTCTAGTTTGCATTAATATACAAGATCTTCCAACTTCACGAAAACCTCCTAATGCAGTTAATCGTATATTTAAATCTTTGAATAATGGAGGTCTATGAATTCTTTTGCCAATTCTTAAAAGAATATCTTTTTGAGTTTGTCTTTCTTTTGTGAGCATACCTCTAATTAACTGTATAGTGCGAGATGCAAGTGGAGGAGTTCTTATAGTTTTAGGCTGCCAAAAAGTGTTTGACCTGATCTCCTTTAAATTAACTCCTTTTTTACCGATTACAAGCCCAGGTTTTACAGATTCAATTATGACCTCACCTCGTGTGTGATCGAACTCAATAGCTGAAATTTCTGCGTCCTCATTAATTAAATTTCTAATATACTCTTCAGTTTCAACGGGATCTTTACGTTTATCTACATTCCATCTAAAGACTACTCGCTTTCTCATGGTTTTAGCCAAGTCTTTTAGAATTGTAGAACTTTCGACCGCATCTACATCTGAATTCTCTGAATATACTGCAATTTCCGGACCCTCAAATTCAATTTTATTTACTTTTATATCAGCTGGTAGGATTTCAACAATCTCATTTTTTATCCTTTCTAGTTCTCCTTCATAACTCATAATTATTCACTTTTTTAATTAACGACTATTTGTTTTAAAGTAGTAAATTTAGAATATGATCTATTGCTCATCTAATATATGTTTTAGTCAACTAATTCAATATGTCGAAATATATATTAATAACACTCGATATTTTATTTGGATATATGCTCTGATATTTGATAAACACTATTTTGAATAAATAGAATATCATTCTCTTACAATAAAATTCAATTAACGAAGAGAATTGTTTTTAGAATGAAGTACTTCTAAATTTCTATGATAGATATAAATTAATCAAATAAAAACATTTTGATTATGAAAAAAACAAAGTTTAAGATAAAGAAAGAGTCTGAACTAATTTCCAAATGTGTTTTTTTTAAATTAGATATATTTTTTTGATAATATTGATTAGAATCAATTATGAGTAAAATAAAAATTGGTGCTATTGCTTCCGGGTCTGGATCAAACTTTTTAGCGATAATCCAATCATGTGAAGAAGGAATTTTAAAAGAGAAAGCTACCGTTGAAGTTTTAGTTTGTAATAAAGCAGGAGCTTTTTGTATGGAACGAGCAAAAAATCATAAAATCCCTTATTTTTTGATTGAATCTGACAAACATCAAGGAACAAGAGAAGAATTTGACCAAAAAGTCATTGATGTTTTAGACAGGTATGGTTGTAATTTAATAGTCTTAGTAGGATATATGCGTTTTGTAAGTAAATTCTTCATAAATCATTTCAATGGCAAAATAATGAACATACACCCCGCACTTTTACCAAGTTTTAAGGGAATGCATGCACATGAGGATGCTATAGCTTATGGAGTCAAGGTTTCGGGTGTTACAGTCCATTTTGCTGATGTTCATGAAGATCACGGACCAATAATTATACAGAAAGCAGTTCCAGTTTATGATACAGATAATAAAGACACTTTAGGAACGAGAATATTAAAATGGGAACATAAGGCTTTTCCAAAAGCAATAGAACTTTTCTGTGATGGACGTTTACATGTTGAAGGACGGATTGTTAAAATTGACGGGGAAGTTAAATTATAAAATTTACTTTTTATTCAAGGGAAATGATTTTAATGCGCTTTCTGACCCAACGGATTAAAACAGTTCTAAACTGTTATTAAAATGACGAAGATCTTGAGTAGCGAGAAATCATTTCCCTCCTTTTCCTACTATACCTTCAATAGCCAATAAACACTAAAGTTTTAATCCAAGTAAGAATAATTCCTAAATAATTATTTAGAAATCGTGTACATTTGAGAATGCCTCGTAGAAAAGAAATCACGGAAATATTAAATTTAATGGAAAAAACTCAGAACATAAGGAACATTGGATTCGTTGGACACATAGACCACGGTAAAACCACACTTTCTGATTCTCTTTTGAGTGAAGCTGGTTTTTTATCACCAGAATTAGCAGGTGAAGCTAGAGCATTAGATTTTTTGGAAGAAGAACAGCGACGTGGAATAACAATGAAATCTGCAAATATCTCATTATATTATGAGAAATCTCTTGAGAACCAAGAACCTTTTCTTATAAATCTAGTTGATACACCAGGTCATTTGGATTTCAGTGGAAAAGTAACTCGAGCCTTACGGTTGGTTGATGGTGTAGTGGTAGTGGTTGATGCTGTAGAAGAAATAATAACACAATCTGAAACTGTAATAAGACAAGCTTTACAAGAGGGAGTTAAACCGGTTCTTTTTATTAATAAGGTTGATCGTCTTATAAGAGAATTAAAGCTCTCAGATGAGGAAATTAAGAAAAAATATATTCGAATTATAAAATCCTTTAACACTCTCATAGATAGATATGCAGATTCTCCATTTAACAAAAAATGGAAAGTTTCTCCATTAGCCGGCAGTGTAGCCTTCGGATCAGCCCTTCATGGATGGGGGTTTACCCATAATATATTAGAAAACAGCGATGTAAAATTCAAAGATATTAGAGAGCGATATAAGAAAGAAACTTATACCAAGGAGAGTTATGCTGATTTACCCGTTTATTTACCCATTCATAAAGCTATTCTAGAAATGATTGTAGATCATTTACCAAACCCAAAAGAAGCTCAAGAATATAGAATTGGTAAAATTTGGGATGGGGATCTAAATTCTAACTTGGGAAAAGCAATAGTGAATTGTGATCCTAATGGTCCACTAGTAATATGCCTAAGCAAGGTTCAAGCGGATAAACATGGTTTAGTCGCCACAGGAAGAATTTTTTGTGGTAATTGTAGTAAGAAAAAAGAAATCTTTCTCTTGAATGAAAGCACTTATGAAACTATACAAAGAATTGCTATTTTTATGGGGCAACGAAGAGAACAAGTTGATAAAATCCCTGTAGGTAATATAGTAGCATTAGAGGGATTAAAACTAATACGAAGTGGTGAGACTATCATTGATAGCAATAACATTAATGAAATGGTTCCGTTTGAAAGTGTTAAATACATAACTACACCGGTTATAACAATTTCGATTGAACCTGAATATTTAAGAGATTTGGATAAAATGAAAGAAATAGTTGAAAATATGTTAATTGAAGATCCAAATCTGAAATTCGAAATCAATGAAGAAACTGGAGAATTCTTATTGAGTGGAATGGGGCCATTACATCTAGAAGTTACGGCTAATGATATAGGAAAGAAAGGTGTAAATGTTTCCATTTCAGAACCACGGGCAGTTTTCAAAGAATCATGTCGCCAGAAATCTTCTTTAATAGAAATTACAAGTCCTGATAATAAAAACGTATTAAAATTAAAGGTTGAGAGATTAGATAGTAAAACTGTTGGATTTTTTCAAAACAGTGATTACAGAACTATAAAACCTTTTAGTGTATTGAAAGAAGTTTTAAAAGAAAATACAGGATTAGAGGATAGTGAGATTGAAAATTTCTGGGTATGCGATGAAGATCAAAATATTATTATATTTGAGGAAAGTAATGAGTTAGAGGAATTTTATAAAAATACAATTATAGAAATAGTTGAAAAAATTAAATTAAACGGGCCTTTATGTGGCGAGAAACTTACCGAACTAAAAATAACGATTGAGGAATTGGTTATTGATACTACTCTGCAAGAAAGAGCATTCACAGAATTATCTGCAATGTTTTATGAAGCTATAAAAAGTGGATTAATTGAAGCAGAATTAATTCTTTTAGAACCTATATACCATACAATCATACAACTTCCCCCCGATCATATTAAAAACACCGTTTCACTACTCTCAAAGTATTCTGCCAAGATTAAGAGTTTAGATCAAGAAAAAGAATACCAAGCAATAATTGAAATCTTTTTGTCAGTCCGGAATTCAATTAAATTTGCTGAAGATATTCGAAGTTCGACTTCTGGAAAGGCGTTTTGGCAAAATGAATTTTATGCATTCATGGAAGTTCCAAATCACGAATCTCAAAAATTGATTCAAGATATTAAGTTTAATAAAGGATTAATTTGGTAAAAAAAGAATTTCATTATTATTTAAATTTTAAAATTTGATCTTTTATTTCATAATTTGGAAGGATTAAACCAGCAAAACCCTTTTCTGCTGCCAATTTTGGCATGGCATATAAAATACTTGTCTCTTCAGACTCTGAAATTGTTTTTCCTCCTAATTTTTGAATGACACCTAATCCTTCGACCCCATCTGAGCCCATGCCAGTCAAGATAATACCCATAGCCCTATTTCTGTAAATTTTTGCTGCAGAATAAAATAATGTGTCTATTGAAGGCATACAATAATTAACTGGAGTACCTTTATAGATTTTTATACATGGTTTATTGTCTTTTACACTGATTTCCATATGGTTTTCACCAGGGGCAATATAAACTACTCCAGGTTGAATAAATTCCCCATTAGATGCAACTTTAATTTTTAAACTACATTCTAAGTTTAAATTATCAGAAAAAGCACTCATAAATTGCGCTGAAAGATGCTGAACTACTAAAATCGGTGCAAGGAAGTTCTTAGGTAGTTCTTTTAGTATAGTAGTTATCGTTCTAGGTCCACCTACACTAGCACCAATCACAATAATATTTGAGGTTAAAGAAACTCCTTTGATGGGAGTAAGATTTGGAGTATATGTTGATTTCTTATTTTTTTGAATAGTCAGCTGAGGTTTTTGAGATAGAGATTCATTAATTTTAGCAGATCTCCTACCACTTGATTTTGCTGTAGGTTTTACATCTAATTTTCCAATATTAGTGCGTAGGTTTTAATACGGAAATAACAATGTTTTCAATTTCTAAAATCTCGTCTAGAACATGAGAAATATCAGGTTTATTTCTTTGGCTGATATAAAAGATTTCAAAATCATTTTTTAGAATTGCTTTTTCTAAAGATTCTGGTGCCGGATCAGTCCAGCAGATTCGACCATTTTCATTCAAAGCTCGAAAAATTATATATAATCTTACTTTTTTAAATACACAAGTTTCTTCTAAGCGGATGTAAATTTTATAGGGCTTTTCTTGCTTATCGCCTAATATCTTTGTTATTTCACTTGTTGAAATTGGCTGAATAAAAGTTATATCATATTCTACCTCAAAAGTATCGAAACTTCCCTTTATGTCATCAACAAATTTATTGTCAATGTCAGTCATATCACCTTTTTTTACTTTTTTTATGACATTTCGAAGTACATCCAAGCTCTCAAAGAGCATATCAATAAAATTTGTACGTTTTTTTGCTGATACTTTTTTATCTTTTGTATTATCCAAAAAGGTTTCAAAGTGATGACAAAATTTTGAAAGGTTTTCAAATCCTGCCATTGCTGTAAGACCCTTTAACGTATGAAAAGTAAAAAAAAGTTCCTTAATTGGTTTAGGATTTTCTGGATTTTCTTCTAAATTTAGAATTGCATCCTCAGTCTTTTGAATAAGATCTTCTGCTTCACTTATAAAAAGCTTAATATCCTCGTTAGTTGCCACCTAATCACCCTTTTATTTATTATATATTATTCTTTAGCTGTTTTCTTATTTTTTAGTATCCGATCCATTACTTCAAGTATTTGCTCACTCTTGAAAGGTTTTTGAATGAAATCTTTTGCACCCTTCTTAGCTGCTTCAAGAACTAAAGCTTCTTGTCCTAATGCGGATACAACGACGATTAATGCACCTGGATTAATTTTTAAGATCTCTTCAGTTGCTTCAATACCACCTTTTTCGGGCATTACTAAATCCATAGTAACCAAATCAGGATTTAATTTTTTGTATAAGGATATTGCCTCAACACCATTAGCAGCTTCGCCTACTACTTCGATTGATTCGATTTTGCTAATAATTGCTTTGAGCATATTCCTTGTGAAGGCTGCATCGTCAACAATCATAACCCTTTTTTTTTCGTTTGTCATTTAATCAACTCCATTTTTTATTTCAAATTTAAATTTCTTTCAAAGACGATAAACCCTGTTGGACTTTAAATTCCTCAACTTCAATAAGAATCCTGCCTAAATCAAGCATAATTCTCGGTCTTTCTTTGAAGTTTATAACTCCCTTTATATAGTTCATAGCTACACTGGTTTGAAAAATCGGACTTAATTCTGTAATTTCATTGACCCCAATGTGATCTATATTTATAATGCGATCTACATAAAATCCTACAAGGTTATTGTCTACTTTTAAAATAATTATGTATTTCTTGGTATTACTGTAATTTTCTTCTTCTTCTTCCTTAGAGGATTTTTTGGAACGATACAACATATATTCATTTAGTTGTAATTTCTTTTTCAGATTGACTATATGTATGATTTCTCCTCTATAATTATAAATCCCATCTATGTACTCTAAGCTTTTTGGTAATTTCCTTATTTGGCCTGCTTGTATAATTTCTTTTACATCAACAAGGTTAATTACAAATTGCTCCCATCCAATCTGAAAAATTAGGATGGAGACTTGGTCTATATTTTTATATTCCTGGTCTTGAATCATTTTCTTTATACCTCTTTTTTATATTATAAAATATTGATTAATTTTTTCTTCAAAAGTGTTGAATGGGGTTATATCCCCGTTAAATTCTTTTAAAAGATTCTTAAATTGGTAGAGAAACTCGTCAGCAACTAAATACATGTATCTTTGAAGTAATGAGGTCATTGTTTCTACTAGAAAAGCAAAGATCACATCATTTTTAGTTATTACATAGAATTGTTGATTCCCAAAGTTAATTTCTTTTAGTTTGGCTCCTGTTTCCTCTCCAATAATTGTGTTTGAAAATGATAATAGAGCTGAAATGAAACCACCGATGTGGACTTCATGATCTGCAATTTCAGATCTATCCTTATTAATTTTGGATATATATGGACTTCCTGCTGCACCTATAATAAAGATAGCTATAATACCATCTGTTTTAGGGATTTTCACTGCTGTATCAAAATCGTCGATTATATTTAAGACGGGTTCGTTTACCTGGAATTTCCGGTTAATTTTTTTCGATAAGAAATATAATTTTGAGAAATTTACCGAACTATTTTTTTCTTCCATATAAATTATAACTAATATATCCTGATTGTGATTGAAATAGTGAATGAAAAGATTAAACTTCTCTAAGGGAATTATTGAGCTTCCCTGTTTTTTATGAATTATCTCCTTTTTATATAATTCGATAACATTTTGAATGAGTGGTACACCTATACCTTTCTGGAATAAAACATCAAATCTTCCTTTTGTATCAATTTGTGAAATCTTAACCAATCCAATACCTAATATTTCCATTACTAGCGGATTTTCTCTAAAGTTTTGATGGTTTTCCATGATTATCATTAACTTCGTGCCTTATATTGTTTAGATTATTTATTATTTTCACATTTGAGTGGGACTAAGATTCTAATAATTTATTTTTCAAGTTTTTTGCTAATTCTCCTAATTTAATTGCCGTAGTTGTAATCTCTTCCATAGGTGTGGTTTGTTTTTCTGTAATATAATGATTCCAAAGGCTATTTATATTAAATGTAATAATTACTAAGAAGAAATAAGATGAACTTATAAGATCCTTTGTTCCTATAACAACCCCTCTTCCAATAAACATCTTCTTTAACCCTTAAATGGTGATTCATTTAGTGTATGTAATTATTTTTTGTGGTAAAATTATTGTAATAATTGTATTTATTGTGCTTCTTTTTTTATGAAACTAAAGATTTTATATAAGAATTTCTATTTAAATATTTGTTGTTGTAAAATGTTTTGTACTTATGGTAAATAAAAATTATATTTAAGCATTTGAATAACTTGTCTAAAAGCTAAATGTTAATCTTGGAAACAAAAGTTTAAATAACACAAAAAAACTATTTATGTAAGAATTTTTGAGTACAAAAACTGTTATTTTATTAACATTTGGATTTTTTGATCGGAATGTGAAAGAAGATTGACATTAACCAATTCAAGCAACAATAAAAATGGGGATTTTTTTGAAGAAGTATTAATAAAGTGCCCAAATTGCAAAGCTAGTCGTAAACTAAGAGTTCCGATAAAAATAATCAACCAAAGTAAACAGTTGACTACTATTTCAATACCTTCAGGATTTAACTGTGATCATTCATTTCAAGCCTTTGTAGATAAAAATTTCATTGTTCGAGGTTATCAAACAGTAGATTTTGAGTTTTCTCATTTAGAACTATATGAAAGCAGTGTCAATGTCTTAGTAGGTGAGGAAGACAAAAAGTCAGAAAGTAAAGACTTCACATCAATGCCACTTTTTCAAAATATCATCCAAGTTCTAAGAGACTGTGTTGATGATAAAGAGATAATAGGAAGTGGTATCTTCAGTGAAGAAGGGAAAGTATTATATTCATCATTACCTCAAACAACATTATTTAACACTATGAAGGAATTTGAAGTTAGAAATGAGAGAAATTTAGTGAGTGTTAAAAAAATGTACTTAGAGTTAGAGAATAGTGAGAAGTTTATTTCTAAATTCATGGCTATTGATGGAATAAAGTTCAATCTAGTGTTAATATTTTCATTTAGAGTCAAGTTTGGAATGGGTAACTTACATCTCAGAGATATATTGAGAAAAGTGGAGAAACTGGAATAGAAATAACACAAATATCTACTTTTCGTCTCATCTTTGGTATAAACTAGTGAAATTGTGCATTAATCCTTTTATCTTAAGAAAAAATCTACGTCTTCATTCCTAATTTAATATCTCAAAAATATGAATGGATTATAATTTTTCCCACAAATTTGATTTCAAAATAGATTATCTGATATTTTTGTATACAAACGCATTACTGGTAAAATAAAAACGAAAAGATTTAATAATTAAAATATAATTATAATTCAAAAAGTGATTTAACAAACATATTAGTCGTGAATTGTGTTGTCTATGACGGATGATAAGATTGATAGAAAAATACATCTTGTAAGGGATATCTTAAAAAACATTTATGAGATTTTGGAAATATTTAAACCTTTACTTGAAGTAATGTTAGAAATGGAAGAAGCCGAACGATATAAAAAAAATGGTGCTTTTGAAAAAGCAGCTGCGCTATTCGGTGAAATTTCTCTCTTATGTAAAGAAATTGAAAAGGATGCACCCTCACTAGACCTCTTCCTAGATAATTTAGGAAATTAGGTTATGGGGAATAATTAATTGTTAGCAAATGCGCCCGCCGGGAATTGAACCCGGGACGCTGACTTGGGAAGCCAGCATATTACCACTATACTACGAGCGCTTGAATTATAAAAAAAGAATATTTTATAATAATTAGGGCTAGTAATTAAATCTTTTTGAATTTTAAGAACCTTTTATCTGCTATCATTTGACATCTATAAATATCTATGGAAACCTACATTAAACAACTATAAAAACAACTCCCAAATTTTTCCCACTATAAAAAAACTTAAAAAAATGTCAATTTGGACTCTTTTTAATTTAATTACGTTTCAAATAATAGAACAAATGCGAATTTCCTCAATATTAAAACGAATAATACTATTACAATTATAGGAGTGTTATAAGAAAACAATTGTTTTAAATTTCTTTCAAAATCTTATACAATAGATTTTAAATTCCTCCATCTAAAATAATCAAAGATCCGAATAATAATTGTCAGTCCGCGACATTTAGAATATATCCTCTTCTATAAAAAATGTGATTCCATGCCACGTGAAGCAAATAGCAAATCAAATGACATAGAAAATAAATCAATGGAATCATCAACCATGTATAAATTGATTTCTGAAAATGCACGCGATTTAATCTTGATAGCTAGTGAAGATCTGATCATCGAATATGTAAATAAAAAATCCTTATATAAACTAGGAGGTTATTCCGTTGATGAAGTTCTTGGAAAAAGAGCTCTAAATTTTATACATATAGATGATGCGAAGAATGCATTAATAAAATTCTATAAAGCTTTTAATACAGAAGGTCGTGGAACAATAGAAGCAAGAATAAAACACAAAGATGGTCATTTTGTACATGTGGAAATCAATGGGAGCCTATTTCATAATGAAAAAGGTGTATCAAAAGCCCTCTTAATCACTAGAGATATTACAGATCGGAAAAATGCTGAAAAGGATATTCTTGAAGAAAATAAGAAACTACTAGAGCTTAGTCAGATTAAAAATGAATTGATTGCAACAACTTCACATGAACTTAAGACACCATTGAATTCTATATATGCGGCCTCACAGTTTCTTCTAAGCAATTTAAAGGATCAAATTGGAGAAGATGCTTTAAAATTTGTAGAAATGATTCATAGAGGAGGACAAAAATTAAAGTTATTAATCGAAAATCTACTCGATACGTCTAAAATTGAATCTGAGAATATAAGTTTACATTTGCAACGAGAAAATATTTTAGAATTAACAACTAATTGTATTAACGATATAAAATATTGGGCTGATAAACGAAATATTAATATTGTTGTCGATCATCCAAAGCAAATGCATGTGTTGGTGGATCGAATCAAAATTGAACAAGTTATAACAAATCTTCTTTCTAATGCAATTAAATTTACTCTTCCTAAAGGTGAAATTCATGTAAGAATCTATGAAGAAGATCATTGGGTAAATATCTCTGTAAAAGATGATGGCATTGGTTTGACCAAGAAAGAAATTAAAAATCTATTTAAAAAATTTGGTAAAATTGACCATTTTGGAAATGGTTTCGATGTAGAAAGTGATGGGACAGGTCTTGGTTTATTCATTTCAAAAGAAATTGTAGTGCTCCACAGTGGAGAAATATTGGTAGAATCTAAAGGGAGAAATAAGGGATCTAATTTCACTATCAGATTACCAATACTATAACAAGCATAGATTATGATTTCATTAAGTTAGAATTTTAAATATTAATTCCTTTTTAATTATATAATCGCGAATAGTAAGCAATTTTATAAATCTCAAATTTTATTATTCGAGTCTTAGATGAATAACTATTGTGAATTATAATAAGAATATCAACAGAAAATACTAAGAGACTTCAATATTCCATTCCATTTGGAGTGTATGGATTATTGTCAATTGCATTTGGAATTATCGGGGATGTTTTAGCTTATATTTTTTTCCCAAACTTTAATATCTTAAGGAGAGCGGTAAGTTCATTATGCAAAGGAAAGGGTGGTCTATTTTTTCAAATAGGATCAGTAATTTCAGGGATTTTTGCTATACCTTTTGTTGTATACTTAAACAAATCATTCAATAAGGAATATGTGAAAGAGGATCTTAAAAGGAAAGCCTTAATAACAGCACTCATTTCTTGTTCTTGTTTAATAATATTAGGGGCTTTTTGTGGATCTAATCCTATAGTTGCGGTAATACATGGAGTGTCCGCGGTAATAAGTTGGTTATTTGGATTATTTTATATTACTTTCTTTAACATTTTTATGTTAAGAGATCCCAAGTATTCCAGATCTCTTTCAATCATTGGATTTTGCGCTACTTTTTCTTTGTCTTTACTGATGATTCTTTTTTTCTTAGCATTTATTCCATCAATACGATTTTTAGTCATCATACTACCTTCTATTGAATGGATAAATACTATCATAATAATATTGTGGTATCTTATCATTTCACTTTATACCCTCAAGAACAGGATATCATAAAGTAAAATCATAAATTATTTTTAAAGTGTAATTAGTAAGGTAATTATTATGAGTAAAGTAAACGATTATTTTGATAAACTATTTACTAAAATACCAGGTTATGTCTTTGGAATATTAACGTTTGTAATCGGTTCCTCTGGTTTTATTATTGCCATTTTATTATCTCCAGAATATGTGATGTGGGAGAAATCTATAAGTGTGTTAGGACACCACACTGGAGGTATTTTTTCAAGATTAGGATTAATAATTTCGAATACTATCGCAATACCTGCTTTAATCTATTTAAGCAGATCTCTGAAAGATGAGAATGTAAATGAAAAAGTTAGAAAGATTGCATTAGGAACGGGAATTTTTGTTTCAGTAATCGCAGCATTATCAGGAATCGTAACAGGTAGTGCTCAGATCATTAAGGATATACATGGCTTTTTTGCTCTTTTGAGTTGGATTGGGGGCATAATTGTTTGCTTATCTTTTGGTTTGTTAATGTTAAAAAGTTCAAAATATTCAAAATCCGCAGCAAATTTTAGTTTTGTAATAGCTGGTATTTTTGGTTCTTTTCTTGTACCTTTTTTCATCACAAATTTTTGTTCTGCTGTTCCAGATATATGTGGTTCCTTTGGAAGGCGAGTATATACAATAATGCCTATTTATGAGTGGATTGTGATGTTTTCCATTCTTAGCTGGTACCTATTTAATTCAATTTATACTCTAAAGAACAAGTTGTGAGAACCATAAGCATAAAATAATAATAGGGATGATTCTATGGAAATTAATTATTATGAAAAGAGTATTAAGATTAACGAGAAAGATGCATTAATAATCGTCGATATGCAAAATGATTTTATACCAGGAGGATCATTACCTGTGGCGGAAGGAGATCTTATTATAGAGGAAATAAATACTACAGCTAAGAAATTCAAAAATAGTGGAGGGATTGTAGTTTTAACTCAAGATTGGCATCCAAAAAATCATCTATCCTTTGCTAGTAATCATCCAGGAAAGAGTTCAGATGATGAGTATACATCAGATAATGGGGCAATCGGTCCGGTATTATGGCCTGATCACTGTGTTCAGAATTCTCAAGGTGCTAAGTTTCATAAGGATTTAAAAGTTGAATTAGCAAGTAACATTATTCAAAAAGGAATGAATCCTAATTTAGATAGTTATTCTGGTTTTCAAGATAATGATAAGAAATCTGAAACAGGACTTAGAAGATATTTAGAATCATTAACTATTAAACGAATTTTTATATGTGGGTTAGCCTTAGATTACTGTTGTTATTTTACTGCTATGGATGGAATCGATTTTGGGTTTAATGTTTATTTTTTGGTTAGGTTGACAAGGGGTATTGATTTACCGGAAGGGAATATAAAAAACGCGTTGGAAAACATGGATAAGAAGGGAATAAAAATAGTTAAGAAAGCTGATTTCAAGTAAATAATAAAGATTTTTTTATATCATACATTTAATTCTAATAATGACAAGTAAATTCCCCTATAAGTCAATTTTAATCGTTTGCAGTGTTAACACAGCACGTAGTCCTATGGCAGAAGGTTTTTTAAAAGATTTCTTCTCGAAAAATAATCTTGATATAGAAGTGAAATCAGGAGGAATTTCTTCTCATGCAAGAGATGGCATGCTCATCTCTATGGATTCAAAATTAGCAATGAAAGAAATTGGTATAATTCTCTCTGATACATCCATGTCAGTTGATTTAAAGAAACATACCCACTTGATTGAAAAAGCAGATTTAATTTTAACCCTAACGGATAAACATAGGAAAGAAATTAATAATTTCCTCAAAACAAATAACAAAAAGATATGTACAATTAAGGAGTTTGGTGGAAGAAAGGGAGATATTGAAGATCCTAGTATGAAAGAAGAACTTTTTAGTAAAGTTAGAGATGAAATTATAGATAATTTAACAGAAGGTTTAAACAAATACTCTTTTTAGATCATGATTGAATATATCATAATTGCTATACTTCAAGGTATTTTTGAATGGCTTCCTATCTCAAGTTCAGGACAAACTATGATTATTTCTACCAATTTATTCGGAATTTCTCCTGAGAATGCTTTTAGTCTCGCTATTTGGTTACATTTTGGTACGATGTTTGCAGTCTTAATAAAGTTTAGAGGAGATTTCTTTGGGATAATAAAAAGTTTAATACATAAAGGCACTACTATAGAAGAAATTGACATCAAAAAGAGGAATTGGTTAATTTTTGCTACGATTGGAACCGGGGTAACAGCTTTACCTCTTTACTTCATTTTTAAAATAGTATTTCTTGATGTCTTTTCGGCTAAACAAGGAGATATAATAACCCTTTTCATTTCAGGCTTATTAATCCTTACAGGGATAATAATAATTAAAACAAGAAAAGTATATGGTAATTCTAAAATAATTACTACATCTAAAAAGAAGATACAAAAAGATAGCACCTTATCAGGTCTTATCCAAGGCATATCGATATTGCCAGGCGTCTCTCGCTCTGGAGTTACAGTTTCAACTATTTTACTTGAGAAATATGAACAAAAAGATGCACTTAGATTGAGTTTTTTGATGTCTGTTCCTGTTGTTATCGCTTCAATTATTGTGGATATAATATTTGGTGAAGGTTCAATTTTTGGGACATTAGACTTAATTACCATTATAATAACTACGTTAATTAGTTTTATTATCGGATATGCTACAATTGAATTATTACTAAAATTAGCTAGTAAAATTAACTTTGGTTATTTCTGCATTGTATATGGCGTAATTGCTTACGCGGTTATTATTCCTTTTATGATAATTCCTTAAAGAGTTAAAATGTGACCTTTAATAAATTCACTTAAGACATTCTCTATTTTAGGTATTCCTTTAAAACTTGGAAAATCATTCAAATCAATTAAGTATAATTCTTTTTGATTCAGAGGTTTAACTAAGTCAAAACCAAAAATTCTGAGATTTAACTCTTTTGATAATATTTGTGATAATTGTACAATATCTTCTGTAATTTCAAATTCTTCTCGTTCGAGCTGGCTAACATCGATGTTTTCTGGTTTTTCCCTTAAATAAATGTAAATTGGATTTTCTCTTTTAATACCGTAAACCTTGTCTCCAATTACATAAACTTTCCGTTCAAAACCATCGCATGGAATGAATTCTTGGATATATACATCATAGTATAAGAATTGTTTATACATTTTACAAAATTTGTCAACTTCCTCAATATTTTGAACTAGAAAATTAAACCGATTGTATTTATCATGTTGGTAATGACTTTTAATAACAATAGGTAATTTTGATAAAGCCCATTCTTTAAATTTGGTTACATCCGATAAAGTCTGGTTCCATGAGTTAGGCATTAAGAAGTTCTGTAATTTTTGTTTATGATCTGCTAGTGCTTTCCTTAATGCATAATCAAGAGCAATTTTATTCTTACATAACAAAACAGTATCCACATTATGGAGTGTTGGGATGTTATAAAGCTTAGCAAAATGTAATAAATCTATTGAACATTCGTTTCTAACCTTTAATATTATCATATCTACTTTTTTGAAGGATGTTGGCATATCTGCAAGACTAAAAAACTCATTTTGAGGATCATGGAGGATTATCTCGAAATCTTCAATTTGTTTTAAATTAGTAATAAGTTGTGAAATTACTTCATGATCTTGTCGTGCTGAGAAAATAATTTTTCTTTTTGTCATAGTAATCAGTTTAATTATTACTGAATATACTTAAGTTTATTCTTTTAACCGCTTTCTTATCCTAGATAGTTATTGATTTTAAAATATTCCTACTCCTTTTCACATAAAACCTTTTTTTTAAAGTATTGAATAGTTAAATATTAAAAAATTTAATAATATTAATCAATCTTTTTAATTAGTTAACGGATCTATTCATTATTTCAAAATAATTTAAATATTATAATTTTATATTGAAAATATCATGGGGAATAAAATTAATTGTGCGATCATAGGAGTAGGAGACGTAGCAAGCGCATTAGTTCAAGGGGTAGAAAATTATAAAAAAAATCCCGACAAAATAATAGGGATCTTACCAGAAATTACCCAATATAGCATACATGATATAAATTTTGTTTTAGGAATTGATGTAAATTCAAATAAAGTTGGTAAAGATTTAAGTGAGGCAATTTTTGCTGAACCTAATTGTAATATGAGACTTTTTAATCCAAGTAAATTGAATGCTCCTGTAATCAAGGGACCTATAATGGATGGATTAGATAGTAACATTAAGAATATTATACCTGTTGAAGAAACTCAAAAACCAGCAGATATAATGAAAGAATTAAAAGATAGAAATGTGGATGTTACAATTATTTTACTCCCCACTGGGGCGCATAACGCTGTTAAATTTCATGTTATGAATGCAATCGAAGCAAGTTCATGTGTAGTAAATGGAATGCCTTCTCCCGTTGTTCATGATTCAGAAATTGTAAAAAAGGCTGAAGATCAAAAAATATCACTAATCGGAGATGATGTTAAATCTCAGATAGGTGCAACTATAATCCATAGAGCTTTGACTAATCTTTTTCCAATGAGAGGGGCAATCTTGGACAGAACAATCCAATTAGATTGGGGTGGATGTAGCGATTTTTGTAATTTACTAAGTCCTATGCCTAATGGGGAACTAAGATATGAACAAGGTAAGAGAAAGTCAAAAACCGAGTCAGTCATAGCTAACCTTCCAAATAAGGATGAAGTTCAGTGCCAAATTTCTGCTGTGGATTATATCCCATTTTTAAAAAACCAAAAAGAAGCTTATATGAGATTGGAAGGTAGAATATTTGGAGGAGCTCCTGTGAGAGTTGACATTACTATGTTTGTGGAAGATGGTAATAATTCAGCTGGAATTATAGCTGATTGTATTAGGGTTAGTAAAATTGCAAAAGATAGAAAGATTGGAGGTGTGCTTCATTCAGCTAGCTCCTTCTTTACTAAACATCCTCCTAAACAATTAGAAGACTATATTGCTAAAAAAGAACTTGTAGAATTCATTAAAGGAAATAGGAATAATTAATTTTAAGTATAAAATCACTCAACCATGTACCTTGACAGATGCTTTATACGTTTGTCCTCTTACAAAGAGGATGTTATAGATGTAATCTGAAATTAAACTTACAGCTTCTGGAATACTTCTAAAACTTGGAAAATCATTAACATCAACGATATAACGGATTCCATCATTAGTAATAATGTAATCAATGCCAAAAATAGCCATACCTAATTTTCTACCTAGACGTAACACTCTTCTTTTAAACTGTTTCTCAACTGGGGCTCTCATATGAATAAGGTCAAGTGGAGATAAATCATTTCTTTCTTGTAATCGATTGTGAGAAGTTATAGAGCCAACCCAACGATCAATGACATATATTTTATAAACTAAATCAAACTCACCTATATATTCTTGGAAAAATAGATTGCTATTCTTGAATTCCGCAGTTAGTTTTTCAAATTGGTCCAGATTTTCTGCAATTCCAAGAATCCTATCATTTTTGGGAAGAGAGGGGACATTATGTGTGTCTATTTTAATAATAATGTTCTTACCATTTTTACATGCTTCATAAGCTTCATTAAAAGTAGGATAAATTTGAGGTGTGTACAGTTTTTTACATTTCTGATTAATAAACTGAATAGTATTCTTTCTACTTTCACAAATTTTAACAGAGTTTAAACTGTTTAGCACAGGGATATTTGGTGCATATAAATTTAGAGCATCGTAGATAATTTGATTTGATGCTTCAGAGTATAATTTCACAATAATTAAAGAAATTGGATACTTCTTTAATCTTTTTTTGAAATATTTTACATTGAATTTATCTGAGCCACTTTTAAAAAGGTTTACAATAGATATATTATAGTTTTTACTACAGAATTTCTTGATCTCCTGAAAAATCTCAAGGTCACGATTACAAATAGCACCAACATAAATTCTATAGAGCTTATTTGACATAGTAAAAACCCTATTATTTTGTTAAAATATGAATAAATTATGATATATAAATATATTGATTGATTAATTGAGATTTAGGTGATGATTTTAAGAAAATCATTTTTATGTTTCTCATAGATTAGATTTATATTTCAGTTCTATATTAAATAATTGTTAATTTGATAAGAATTGGATTTAAATTGAGTAATTTTTAATAATTTAATAAAACACAGATAAATTTCTTATATAAACCTTCTAGGGTAAATTTTGTGAAAAAAATAGGTATAATTATTGATAGATATCATCTAGAACATAAAGTTTCTGAATTTTTAGAATACCTAAAAACTAAAGCGGAAGTAAAAATGTATGTTGAAGAAACTTTTCTCTTAGATAGTTCTAAATTGAAATTTGATGAAGACATATTTTTTGTTAAAGGGAAAGGAGATTTGATATTAGCCCTTATAAAATTAATAGCTGAACAAACTGACATTCCTGTTATTAATTCATATAAGGGAACTTGGTTAGCAATTAATAGATTTTTGAATAGTGTAGTCCTGAAAAAGGCGGGTATACCTATTCCAGATTTTTCATTAAACCCTAAAGGAATTATACCGCCCTTTAAAGACTATATAATAAAAAATATAATCGATCAAAAAAATTATAAGTTTACACCAATTGTACATAAAGAAAATGGGCAATTAAAAGTAGTGGATGAAAGAGCGTTAAATGAAGTTGATAAAACGGGCCCCAAATATAACTACCTCTATTATCAAAAATTTATAAGAAGCAAATGGGAATATAAAATCTATGGAATTGGCGATCAAGTTTTCTTTAACAGACAATTGCCAATTTTAGTAAATCCTAATAAGTTGGAATCAAGATGTGAAATAGAAAAGATTCCTGAATTAGAAGAATATTGCTACAAAGCAATGGAAATTATGGATTTAAAATTGACTTCACTTGATTTTCTAAAATCAAAAGATCAATTCTACCTAACCGATATAAACTGTACACCTAATTTTAATTATCTTAAAAATGGTCCCAAAATCGTTGCAGATTATTTATTAGAACTAGCAAAAAGATAACAAAGTGATGAAAAATGAAGATTGGCATCCTCTCAAAAAGAAAAACTATGATGGCTGGCAAATTGAAATCATGTTTAGAGAATAAAGGATTTACTGTTTCAATTTACACATTAGAAAACTTAGTTATTGATGATTCACTTTTAAATCACGATTTTTTTATACTTAAGTCGAAAAGCTTATTTTTTCTGTATGCGGGATATTTCTTAGAAGCAAATAATATTCCGGTAGTTCCCAAACCAGATGATTCTTTCATTCAAAAAAATCGAATACAGTCACATTTTTTAATTAAAAAATTAGGGCTGTTATGTCCTGAGATCTATTTAGGAACACCAGATTCATTCAAAAACAATTTAAAGGAGTTTCCTTATATTTTAAAACCAATCATGGGATCAGGGAGTAGGGGAGTCCGGATAATTAAATCAAATGAAGACTTATTAATAAAAGATAAGGGCATTCTATATATGGAAAAATTTATCTATGGTCTTCATTATAATGTTTACTTTATAGGAAATGATATATGTACACTAATTAAACCTCCTTTATCACACGAACACGTAGACATGAAGAAAATCAAAACTCCTAACGATATTAAGAGTTTAATTGAAACATGGAAAGGTTATTTTAAAGGTGATCTCTTATTTGGGCATTTGGATATTGTAAGAGAAGAGTATAGTAATAAGTTATATGTTGTAGATCCTGGTTCCTTCCCTGAATTTACAAACTGGAAGTGTGATGGATCACCACCTGAAAAAATCTGTAATATTATACTTGAGTATGTTAAAAAATTGAAATCCACAATAAATAATATTTAATGTATATTAAGAAGAAATACTAGATAAAATGAGCTCTCAAAAAGATATAGAAAAATCAAAGATTTATGGAGAGAAACAAAAGGTTAGATTATATAATCTCAAGCATTTTATATTTGATTTTGGTGGAGTCTTAATAGAAAAGACTTTTGTACTGAAAAATTTATTTGATATGCTTGAAGCAGATTTAAATTTTACAATTCCACGGTTCGAAAACTCTTTTATTAGAAAAATTAAACGTAGTTTAAGTTCGGGAAGAATCTCTTCTCATGAATTTTTAGAAAAAATATTTGAAAAATATTATTATCCATTTCAAAAGACCAATGGAGCGTTACCACCTAAAAAAGTAAATGTGGAATATTATGTAGAACTGTGGTTCGATTTATATTCTCAAGTTACTACTTTTTCATTAGTTATGGCCGAGATAATCGAACGGTTACATCAAGCAGGATATACTGTGAGTTTATTATCAAATACTCATGATATTCATGCCAAATCAAATATGTTGAAAGGATTTTATGATAATTTTGATAACGTATTTCTCTCAAATGAAATTGGATTAATTAAACCTGATATGGAGAAGTACAAGTATGTTATCAAGAAATTAGATACATCCCCAAAGAAATGTGTATTTATTGATGACAAAATTCTAAATTTAGTCCCTGCTAGAGAATTAGGGATGATAGTTATTAGATTTGAATCATTTGAGAGATTTAAGAAAACTTTAAATGAATTAGGAATAGGAAATATCAATAAAAATCTTCGACATGATATAAAGGAAAAATATAAAAAATACAAAAAGAGTAAGAAAAAATATAAAAAGGTAAAAAAAGAATATAAAAAAGCTAAGAAGGAGTACTTGAAAAAGAAAGGAAAATCTCTTAAAAGAAAATTAGCATTTCAGCGTAAAAGGGTTCAATATAAAAAGGTAAAATCTGAGTATAAAAGAGAACGTGAAATAAAAAAGGACGAACTCATGTCAAACATTAAGGTCTCCTAAAAAGTCTCATTACCCTAATTTTTTTCTTCTTGTTCCTTTTCCTTATTAAAGTCTTCGACTTTTTGCATTACAGACTCAGATGGAGTAGTAGGTATTGGTAATTTTTCATATACCTCAATAAATTTTACATCATCAATATCTTCAGCCATATGAGTTTGTAAATCCATAGCTAGCCCGAATTTAACATATGTTAAGTTTTGGAAAAGAAACATCTTTGGAATAGTAATCTCAAGAGTCTTACTCTTAGGGGTATAGCTGATTTGAAAATCTGAAACATTTTCAGCAGGAATACCTTTAGTGATCATAAAATATTCTACTTTTTCATTGAAATCTTCGATTTTATCAATTACCTCTATATTATAATCGATATTTTGTCCAGCTAAAGGGTGATTATAATCAATAATAACTCTTCCTTGCACCACATTTGTTACTGTTCCTCTTTGAACTTGACCTTGAGATTGCTTAGCAAATTCTTTCCCAATTTCGGGATTCTTACCCTCATTCATTCTTCTAAATTTGGCTATACCAATTCTTTCGATTTTTTGAGGATCTCGTTTACCATATGCTTTAGTAGATGGAATTCTTACAGATTTTTTCTCAAAAAAGTTTAAATCTTTTATTACTTCTGTAAGTCCTTCGTTTAAAAATCCCGGTTTACCTACAATTACAAATTCAGGTGTATACATTCCTTGTTGTGCCCTGTTTTCATCATAAATCCCAGCTTTTTTAGCATCCTCTTCGGACGAAACCCTAAAAATTGTGCCCTTTTGAGTGCGTCCTGTTATTTTAACTAGCACAAAATCACCCTCTTCAGCTTTTTTACCTTGCAATTTAGACTTCTTTTCCTCTAACTTCTTAAGTTCTTCTTGTGCTTTTTCTACCTCTTCTTTTTCAGCTATTTCTTCTGTTAATGTTTCTGAAGATTCATCCTTTATAGAACTAGTTAATAGGGTTTTTGCGCTTTCAATAAATTTTTCAGCACTTGCTTTCCCAATACCTTTAAGGGAAACAAGATCGTCAACATTAGCATCCGCTAGTTTTTCAACAGAATCTATCCCTGCTTCCTTTAGTGTATCTTCTTTCTTGCCTAAACCTTTTACGTCACTTAGATTATAACTCATATTGAACCCCTTATATTAAAATTAAAAGATTTGGAATAAAGAGTTAGGTTATTAAATATTTAATTACTTTTAGATTTTTCTAATTTCAATGTACTCATATTTTATGACTTTTTTTGGACACCTGAATAGGCTAAAAATAACCACCCAAAAACAAAAGCGAATCCTCCAATTGGAGCAATCCCACCAATCCATTCTAAGCCGGTAAATACAATTAAATAGAGACTACCACTAAATGTCAATATCCCTACTACAAAACACCATCCTGAAATATTTACAACTTTTTCATTGGATTGAGAAGATAATAATGAAACAAGAATTAACGCAAACGAATGGTACATCTGATATCTAACAGCCTTCGTGAATGTTACATAAGTACTATCACTAACTACACCATCAAGAAAATGAGCTCCAAAAGCACCGGTACTGACTGCTATTGCTGCACTTAGAGCCCCTAAAATTAGCCAAAAACTTTTTCTATCCATTTTCATTATCACAATTTAACTATTATAAGTTGCTGACAACTTCTTCTTAAAAATTTTTAGCTCCTAATTAATTTTATTACTATTATCTAAAATAATGATAAAGCAAGATAATTATTACACTAAGTCATGAGTTTTAATAACTATGAGACAGGCTTCCAAAGAATACCTAATTTAGTTGCATAATTTTGAACTTCATGCATTTCTTCAGAGGTTGGGTTCCGATTTATTTCTGAAAATTGATAGGACATATATTGTGGACGATACTGTTTCATTATATTCACAACAGCATTAGGAAGTTCATTGGCAACATAGTCTAATATTGGTTTCGAACAACATTCAACATGATTGGGAAGAACTAAATGCCGTATACAAATTTCTCCACTTCCTTCATCATGAACTCTTTTAAGGTTTCGAGTTAAAATATCATAGTAGTCATCTATCCCCGAATATTTCTTGGCGCATTTATTATTACCATATTTAAAATCAGGCAACCAAAAATCCATAAGATCTATTATCAGTGAGAGAGATTTATCTGTTACAAAAAAATTAGAATTCCATAGCTGGCATACATTAGATTGTTGGTGATTTAAACTACCAAGAATAGTATGAATATTGGGTATTGGATCTCCCCCAACATAGTTAATGTTTATTGCTCCTTTATCAACTAATTTTTCCGCAATATCTGCCAATTTTCTTGTGTCTACTTTTTGAGCAATATCATCCAAAGCTCTTTTTCCTTTCCATGTTTGAGATATGTCATAATTTTGACAGAACACACAACCAAAATTACATCCTTGGAAAAATATTGTTCCACTCGGGATTAGCACACTTTCTTCTCCCATATGAAGGAAAGCTGAAGACACATATGAATCTTTAGAAATTAAACAGAATCCTTTTTCTCCATCAATTCGATTTACTTCACATTGTCTTTCGCAGAAAACACAGTTTTCTAAATAATTGATTGCAATTGCTTCTGTTAAGGTAATATAATTATTCTTTTGAATACTTCTGTTTTCTAAATCGGCAGATTCATCGTTAAGAAGCTCGTTAAGATAAAATGAATTCTCTTCTAATAATTCCTCTAATTTTTCAACTGGATCATTTAAATTGAATTCACATTTTATGGTTTTCGCAATAATATATCGTGCTATCTGAGTCCCTTCAATGATTCCTCTGTATCTTGAATAACGCTTTGATATTTCTGTATTTTGCCATACTAACTCTGCATCAGGACGAAGTACTTTAAAAACCATAATATAAGATAATAAGGTCTTATTAATTAACTAAACCT
This sequence comes from Promethearchaeota archaeon, assembly GCA_019894975.1. Taxonomy (GTDB): domain Archaea; phylum Asgardarchaeota; class Lokiarchaeia; order Sigyniarchaeales; family SOKP01; genus Loki-b32. Next base: position 66,990 of record JAGXNO010000015.1, read on the forward strand.
CAAAAGATAACCATTCGATAATGTTAGTCAAGAACTTCAAATTATCTCCTGAATCAAGGCCAAAATCACCATCTTCTGTAAGCCAATCAGAGGATCCTATTGTTACACATCTTCCTTCATAAAACTCAGAGACCGCACATACGGGAACAGGCCCTAAAGCCCCTAATTCATCATCAACATAATATTTAAATTCTGATTTTTCAGAAGTTATTATAATATCATCAACATCTTCTTCTGAAATTGTAAAGAAAGTACAGTTCGGTAATACTAACTCGGTAATTCCCTCTGTGATAGGATGGTTAAATAATTCAGTAACCAATACATTTCTTTTCTTAACTAAAAAATTTGATGATGCTTCTTGAATGATTCCATTCCAAAACCTTCGAACTCCAGTTACCTTGTATAGAACTCTAATTGAACCTTGTTTCATAGGTATATCTCGATCTCCTCCATCTCCACTAGTCAAGAAAAGACTTCCACCTTCTCCTATGAATTTTTTAACAGCTTTTAATTCATCTTGTGTAAATTTATCCCCCTTTCCATCTTTAGAATGTTGAATATTTCCAATAAATAATATATCGTAATCTTCAAGCATATCGAAATCTATGGGGCCTTCATTTTTATCTATGTATTCTATTTCGTAATCTTCTTCAGTTAAAGAAAATTCAGGGAATTCTTCAATCTTTTCTTTGTGAGAAAGGTCGACTAAAATTGTGAATGGACTCATTTTTTGATGTCACTCAATTGTATCTGTCGTTAATTATTATGATGTTTATTCTTAGATCCTACACGAGGTTGTGCTATCTTAAGATAAAGCAATTTATTTTTATAAACGTATGTACTAATTATAAAGTTTTTCTATTTAATTTCTAATTCCTAATTCTCTCTTTTAAACTTTGTTAGATCAGTAAGACAGAGGATAATCCTTAAATAATTAGAGAGTAAATTAATAAAGATCGAATAAGTAAAAAATTAATCTATATAGGAACAAATTCGCGTTCAGCTGGACCCTCTTTTTTGATAACAGCAAGATCTATACCATTACCGCTTGCCATATCTCGAATTATACTGGAAGTAACAGCTTTTTTAATTATTTCCTTACCTTCTTCTATCGTTAAATTATCTTTGTACTTAGCTTCTAATACACCATAAGAAAAATTCTGACCACTTCCTACAGCGCAAAATTTTTCAGGAAGTATTGACCCGTAAGCCCCTATCGATAGAAGTGTAGGTCCTTCTTGTTCAGTAACTCCTCCTAACATTAAACCTACTTGAAAGGGAAACATTTTGTTAGCATATAATATATTTGATAATAATTTTCCAGCGGATTTGACTTGAATAGGCTTCCCTTCATGTGCTAGTTGATAAATCATGGTTTCTGCCCGTAATACGTCTACAAGATATAATGCGTCAGCAACTCCTCCTGCGATTGTCATCCACAGGTGTTCTTTAATTTCATGAAGCTTTTCAGCGGTTTTACTAGCAACGAAATAACCCATCGAAGCTCTCTTATCTGTCCCTAAGATAAGTGCATCTTTGCAAATCAGACCCGCGGTAGTTGTACCAGTTTTTAAGATTTTAGTCCTCAAATTTTCCTCAGATTTAGGTGTTTTCTCAAATTCAACCCCATACTTCTTCAGAACCTCAGAACTATATGAGTTAAGTATTTCTTCTTTTCTCATAATTTCATTATGAGAAATTTTTATAATTTAATAAATTTCCTCTAATTTAATATAAATATTACTTAATGATAACAAGTGTGAAAAGGTGATTTCTTAACGTGTATGATGTGATAATTTCAGGTGCAGGACCCGCTGGCTCAAAGTGTGCAGAAGTTCTTGCTAAAAGTGGGTATAAGGTTGCATTAATAGAAAAAAATTGCAAGTGGAGAAAGCCATGTGGGGGAGCAGTAAGCTCACGAGTGTTAAAATATTATCCCCAATTACGTAAATTAAATTTATTGCCTATTACGGGAATAAGTATGTATTCGGGAGATTTTTGTCAACTAAAATATTCATGGGAAGGTATAAGAGAACCCTCTTTTACAGTAGATAGATTAGAGTTTGATACTATTTTAAGAAATATTGCAGTAGACGCGGGAGCTAAACTTTTTGACAATTCTTACTCTTTTGATTTCATTTATAAACAGAATCGTAAAATTGGTGTAAAAGTTAAAGCAATTAATGGAACTAAAGATTTTTTAGGCAAAATTATAATAATTGCTGATGGAATGAGCTCCAAATTAGCTTTTAAATCAGGTATGAGAGAAAAATGGAAAATTGATGAAATTGGACTATGTAAATGCGCAATATTGGAAGGTACTAATTTACTAGATAAAACTTCAATTTCGTTATTCTTTCAAAAATATAAAGGATATGGTTGGATTTTCCCATTGGATGATAAGCGTTTTAATATTGGATGTGGCACTTGGTTGGAAGCGAACCGCAACTATAATATAAATCAACTATATAATAATTTTAAAAATAATCCTTATCTACAAAGATTTTTTCCCAAGCAGGAATTTAAAGAAATTTGGATGGGATCTTATCCATTACCCGCTTTAGGCGTGAAAGAAAAAAGCCTTTTTAAGGACAACATCATGATGATTGGTGATGCCGCAGGGTTTGTATCACCTATTAGCGGTGAAGGCATACACGCAAGCATTGTTTCTGGCAGCATTGCTGGAGAAACAGCCGTAAAAGCTTTGGAAACTGATGATATTTCAGATCAAACTTTAAAAAAGTACAAAGCTCATCCAAATATTAAAAAAATTCGAAGAAATTTTAAAATGACTGCTTCAATGGTTGATTTCCTTTATGATGCTGACGGTAAGAATCTTTCTAATATGTTTTCTTTAGCTGAAACAGACAACAAGATCAGAGAAATGGTTATTAATATGTTTTTATTTAGCCAACCCCCTACGAAAGAATTTCTATTAAGACTTAAATCAATGAGATAAACACAATACTTTTAAAATAATTTTAAATAATAATTTTTAAATGGTTGAATTAATAGGATTAATTTTCACATTCTATGCTGTATTTACATGGGCAATTGCCTCCCTTGTTTATAAAGTTGGACTAAAGAATACAGAACCAAAGGCAAATTTATTTTTTAGGCTATGTTGTGTATCTCTCGGAACTTTCATATTTTCCTTATTATTTGGAAGTTATTATTTTTTTAGTGGTTTAACTAAAGCAGAATTAGTTTGGTATTTAATGATGTCTCTTATTTCTGGTTTAAGCGTCACAGTTGGAGACTTACTTTATTATATGTCATTAAAGAAGATAGATGCTTCTCGAGCTTATCCTCTTGTTCAACTTTCACTTATCTTTATATTTCCGTTTAGCATACTTTTATTTGGTGAAGAATTAAAAGTTTCAATTATTTTGGGGGGAATTCTATTTCTTTCCTGCGTTTTTATTCTAAGTTCTAAAGATAGAGTAGAAAAAAATGAGTTAAATGAAAGTGTTAAAGATAAAAAACATGAAGAAGTTATTCTCGGAGTATTTTTAGCACTTGGTGCTGCCTTTTTATGGGCAGTTGCCATTCTCTCATTTAATCAAGCAAGAATTATTTCTGGTGATGTCTTTATCACCAATTTTTTAAGAGTTATTATGGCTTGTATCGTGTTTTTCCCTTTAGGATTGTTCTATCCCGTATATCACTCGGGTTTTAAAAAGGAAAATCGAAAATATTTAAAATCTTTTATTTTTATTGGGATTGCAGGAATTTTATCCTTGGGATTTGCTGACACATTGTATTATAAGGCAGCAAAAATTAATGGCTTAATTTTAACATCAGTGATTTCTATAAATACACCAATATTAAACCAAATCTTTTCAATATTATTTTTAAAAGAGAAATTTCGTAAACGATTTTTTCTCGCAGTTTGTTTAATTATTGGAGGGAATTATATAGTCCTTTTCTTCTAAATTAATAACACCTCCCTTTAAGACCTACTTTTTCAATATTTCAACGATTTAGAATATTAATGGTAATAAATAAAAAGGAAATAAATAATTTAATAAATTAATAAGGATTCATTTGATTTTTTAAATTTACTAATTATGATAGAAGACTTAATACATAAGGAAAAAATACGCGCTGATAACTATATCACTGGTTTTTTAGTATTGTTTTTTTTAGGTTTTGCAGTATTTTTTAGATTAGAATGGATTATGTCAGTTATTGTTTATCC
>JAGXNO010000160.1 GCA_019894975.1 Promethearchaeota archaeon
GCACCTCCTCGATGGGCTGCTTTTGGGCGTGGAACCCGTGCACAAATGAATCCTCAGACACGAAAAATCTTGGCTTGGGACGCTCTACCGGCAATGGTTCATCCGCTTCATCCCCGGCTGGAACTTCACCTGCGGGGTAATCCTCGTCGCGCGGGATTGGCGGCAGCAGTCTCAGGTAATCCTGCACCCGATATGCGGGTGTATGGGGTCCCAAAAATACCTGCAACTCATCCACGCTGTCCCCTGCTTCCTGGCGCAGCAGGGCGGCGGTGTGCCGCAGCGCGGGCAGGGTCACTTTATCCTTCGGTAAGCCTGCCATTTTTGCATACAGCTTCAAGCTGGCTTTGATTTGATTGACCCCCAAGCAGCGTGCCTCATTCCACTCCTGCGTAAGGCCGTGCGCTGCCCTTTTCAAGGGCTCGTTCAGAGGGGCGAAGATATAGTCGCTTAACGACAATTAGAATTACTCACTGATGACAATTAGAAATACCCGCCAAGCGAGGTGAGGTAGCGAGTAAACTACTCCGAAAAATGGAGTGGCAGGATGACAGCTACACACAGAACCTCTTCGTCTCCAACAACCCGGGATGTGTGCCCCTTTCCTGTTGTATCCTCTAATAGAGTAACGCTGCCTGGGCCAAACACACGCACTTCACCATCGCTAACCCTGGCTTCTATTTTCCCAGAAATATAAACAAACACCTGACGCTTTGGTGTAGGATGCCAATCACCATACCAACTAGGGGGCGCATTCACAAAACCAAAATTTTTCGCCTCTGTGAATACTGAGAGGTTAAGTGCTGGTGCAGGAGGTGCGAAATCAACTGACACTAAATCAATCTCTACGTCTTCAAAGTGAGTTTCACCAATCTCATCGGAATATACACGTGTATATTTCTTCATACCTCCTCCTTTTTGCATTCAAGGATTAGCCATTATTTCTTTTGATTGGGCCCTTTTATCCAATCCGCAATTTCCCTTACTATCGTTTTCGGCGGATAAATATGCCCTCCCTCAAAATCGCGAAATGCGACATCATACCCATGATTTATGAGAATATCC
>JAGXNO010000161.1 GCA_019894975.1 Promethearchaeota archaeon
ATCAAAATACATATCCATCATAGGAAGTGCTGCTCTAACACCATAATAAAGTCCTAATCCCCCTCCAAGAGAAAAAATAATTGTTCCAATTACAAGATAACTTCTCCATCCTAGATTCCTAAAGTCTTTGATGGCTTTTTTTAAAATTATTCCCATTTTCACACCTAAATTCTAAATCTCTATATATCCATCTCTTAAATGTATAACAGATGTCGCAAACATCTCTGCAATATGCAAGTTATGAGTTACTAAAATACACGTGATTCCTTCAGTTTCATTTAACTTTATTATCAATTTTAAAATTTTATCGCTTGTTTCTGTATCCAAATTTCCAGTTGGTTCATCGCATAATAGAATGAAATCTTTTCCAATAAATGGTATTTTTGCTAATGCTCTTGCTATAGCAACTCTCTGCTGTTCTCCACCACTGAGTTGTGATGGATAATGATATAATCGATGCTCTAATCCAACTTTTTCTAAATATTCCTTGGCGATCTTATAAGTATCTAATTTTGTCTTTAACTGTTTATTGAGAATATCAATCCCGATTATTACATTATCTATGGCATTTAAAGTAGGAAAAAGATTAAAAAATTGGAATATAAATCCAACATTATCTCTCCGATAATTTGTAAAGTATTTCTGATCGTATTCTTTAATATTTTTTCCAAAAATTATCATTTTGATACCCTTTTTATCAGGAGAAGTTATTCCTCCTAACAAGTTTAATAAAGTCGTTTTTCCTGAACCCGAAGGGCCTAAAATTACTACTCTCTCTCCTTTTTTTACATTTAAGTTTATATTTTTAAGAGCTTTAACTTTAACTTCACCAGAGATATATGTTTTTGATATATTTTCCATATCTATTGCATAAGGTTTGCTATTTGACATATTTAACTAAACTACCTCTTGTTTTATCTGAAAATGATTTCCATTTAATTTAATCTAGTTTACTATTTAATTGTTTAATCAATATTTAATAAAATCAAATTTGATTAAGAAAAACTTCAAACTTTTCTATGACTAAAGCTTTCTATTTGAGAGTATGCTTATATATTGTG
>JAGXNO010000162.1 GCA_019894975.1 Promethearchaeota archaeon
ATCCAATGCCGGGATTGCTCTCCTTGTTGCTGGAATATTCTTTCTCTTTAGGTTACAACACATTCTCTTTGATGAGAACCAAACATTACACTACGAAAGGAATTTCTAAAATGAGATTAATTAATTTTTTATTCTTATTTATCTATTAAAATAAAAAAAGAGATAATAGAACCTTTTAATATTTAATCCATAGCATACTTGGCCGTCCAATCGCGAGCTTTGGATTCAAACTTCTTTAGACTTCTAAAGTATTGTTCACCAGCTTCATGATTTAGGGGGTCCCCCGGATTAAAGAAAGGAGCTTCGTAGTGCATCATCCCCTGTAGAGCTTCCATAATATTAGTAAGAGTCTTGCTTGGAGTCCATCCAGAAGCTCCAGTACTAGCATCCACTTTACCTACTAAATCGGGATTAATTAAATCTAAACAAATATTTAATTTGCCAGGTGGAATGCTGGAGTCGATATTTGGATGCCACATCAACGTCACGGCATACACATAAGGAGGTTGGAAAGGATAGTTCTCTGGAAATTTAATTTCAAATACAAATCTTCCTTTTCCATATGGTGTTCCCTGTTTTCCTATAATTGTCAAACGCAAGTGGTCTATACTTCTTCCCCAAGGCTCTAAAATTATGTGATCATTATCTTTGAACGCTTCAATTGCCTCAGTATAATCAGTTTCTTCACGCACTTTAACCAAACTCTCAAATTGTTTAATTTTTCTTTTTAATCTTTAATAAATTAATTAATTAAAAAGTTTTGTAACAAGAAAAATTTAAATTCTTAATCGTAAAAAAATTTTATCACATTTAGTTTTGATTATTATGAAAAAACAGAAAAAAATATATTAATTACATTATTACTAAGTTTAAAAACCCCTCTTAACTCAGACCGGTAGAGTGCTCGGCTGTAGATAAAATCGCGTACTAAGGTCAAAGACCTATGAAGATACGTCAGCTGGAAACCGAGATGTCGCTAGATCAAAATTTTGGCAGAGGAAAATGGCAAAATGATATGCTGGCAGAGGGGACTACATCCTTTCTATTCTCTAACCTA
>JAGXNO010000163.1 GCA_019894975.1 Promethearchaeota archaeon
AGATACGGTTTTATCATCTTCCATTTTTTTAGATATCCCCTGATTTGTTTTAACTTTCTCTTTTGGTTCCGACTCTATTGAATTTGATGGGTTGTTATGGGATTCTTTTGCTCTTTTACTCAGTAACGAAGTAACTTCCTCTGTCAACTCATCTTCCTCTAACTTCAATTCACTATATATTTCTTCCAATAACTCTTTTTTAATTTTCTCCTTGATTCTCTTTTTTATTGCTTCTTTAATGGTGTCTTCTTCAGATTTGTCATTTTCATTATTCATTTATTATTTTCACCATTCCTTATTAGCATATTTTTTAGCCAGGGTTTTTACTTTTTTCTCAAAGTTCTTTTGATCATTCATCATTTCGAGAGCTGCTTTCTTATTAAAGACATCTTTGGGGTTAATAAATAAACCTCGGGTATTGAACATTGCAGTAATTGCTTGTACCACAGTAACAATAGTTTTTGACGGACTCCAGCCTCCCTTTTTTCCTACAAAATTTGGATCTACAAGCGCTAAACAAATATTTCTCTGACCAGGATATTCATGAGGTTTTGGCCAAAAATTTGGATGCCATATAGGTGTATGTAGACGTACAAAGGGTGGATGTCTGGGATAGGTTGGAGGGTATTTAATTTCCAGTCTAAACAAACCACCTTGGTAAGCTGTTCCCTTAGGGCCTTTAAGTAGGACGGCTAAATGGTCAATGCTCTTTTGATTAGGATCAAAAGGTTTCAATTGAGCTATTGTTCCATTTTTGAGTAATTTTTTCAAGGATGCGAAATCTTGTGAAATTCGACTACTTCTTAAACTCATTTTATTATCTCTTACCTTTGATATTGTTTAATTTTCTTATGAATATAATAATAAATTAATAATTATAAATTAAAGTGAAACGAGAAGTTTAAAAATAATTTAAACAATATTTAAATTTATAAAAATTTCTCCCCCAACAAAACCGACAGCAGTAATCAATTCCAAATTTCTTAAGTCGTTCTCAACAGACGTTAGATCTAGATCTATTACATTAATATTGTTGAAATCCATTAATGTTAAAG
>JAGXNO010000164.1 GCA_019894975.1 Promethearchaeota archaeon
TATCTTAATTAGGATTAAAAGAGTATTTTTAATTCCAAGTTAGGAGTATAATTAATTTGCCAAGGTGGCGTAGTAGAGCTCGTATATCACGGTTCTGCGAAACCCGGGAACGCACTAGACTGAAGATCTAGGTATCGGGGAATTCGATGTCGATTCGCATCGGATCTGAAAGTTCAAATCCCTCTCTTGGCATTTTAGATTTCACTTGAATATCTTTTCTAAGTCCTTAATCTAAGTTTTAGTCTTCTCTTATCTTTACTTATAAATTCCTTAAATTCAGAATTATTATCGTCAATGAATTCCCAAAACTCATCATATATTTCTTTTAGACTTCTTTCACCCTCATGTTTCTTACTTTCGTTTGATTTTTGCCTTAAATCTTTATTATCCTTCACATTAGGTCGATATCCAACATAATTACCTTCCATAATTAAGTGATCAAATAACTCGTTCTCACTTCCAATAAATAGTTGTATATCTGTTTGTTCCTTTTGATCATCCTTGTTTTCAAATTCAAAATCGACTTTTTGATATCCGCGAACCGCAAAGTTTTTATCAAGAAAAGCTTGAAAGTGATGGTTGCAGATTAATCCTTTTGGCAAAGAAATTGTGGTTAAGTGTCGAGCTTTGTTAATCACCGATTTAGGGAATTTCATTACTTTACTTGTTTTACATACGGGACATTCAATTTTCACGTCAGAATATTCGTTGAGCTCGCCAATTTGAGTATTAAGGTTTTGTTCTAAAATAGCCATAGTTACAACACCCGCATCTTTGTTAAAAACTAAGCATAAAAACTCCTATAATAATTTTTTAATTACTATAAGATAAACACAGAAACATACTCAAGTCTAGAAAAAGAGGCTGTTACAATTATTTTGGATCAAATTTCTGATTTAAGTTTTCCGCTCCTAATTCGAAGTTAAATTCAAGAGTAGGTATAATTTCCGATTTAAACTTGAAAGTGTGCTTTCCTTCAGAAAATTTTTCTAAACCTTCTTCATCAATTTTAATTAAAATGCTTATAGTATCTCCTAAAGCTATCA
>JAGXNO010000165.1 GCA_019894975.1 Promethearchaeota archaeon
GTGATGCTCCACAAGGAACATTATTATTAAAAACCAGAGGAACACAATATCAAAATTTGAATTTTATTGTAAGAGAAAAAGACAGCATGCAAACACTTAATGTTCAAAATATTAATAGAAAGAATTTAATTAAGAGGTGAATAAAATGGCTTCAAGCAAGATTTTTGAGTTACCTATTCTAGAAAATCCTTTAGAAATAACACTTAAAGAAAGGGCTAATGAGATTGATTTTAATGAAAATGAATCCAAAGAAATCAAAGAATTAAAAAAAGTGCATCTTGATGATATAGATAAAGTAAGGGAGTTAAAAAAATGGAAAAAAACGCTTTCCTACTATTCTCTGCATCCTGAAGATTTCTATTTTAAGTTTTCAGATTTATGATGCCTAAATTATATTTTTTTTATCCTTACTAAATGGAAAAACTAAATTTTTATATATTAGATTTTACCAATCTTAAATTAGAGTTAATTTAATTTTAATTTGATTCCAGGAATAACTTATTGCCTAAAAATAGATTCCATTTTAAGATATCAGTAATTGGAGACGGTGCGGTCGGGAAGACCTCGTTGATAAGAAAATTTACAGAAAGTTCATTTAAAGAAGATTATATAAAGACAATTGGAGCTCAATTCTCTGATTATGATAAAAAAATTAATGATGATTCTGTAAAACTCTTGTTCTGGGATATTGCCGGTCAAAATGACCTAAATTTCTTGCGACCCTCTTTTTTCAATAATAGTAAAGCTGCAATCATTGTATTTAGTTTAGAAGAAAATGATCTTGGTAAAGCTAGTTTTGAACATGTACTAAATTGGCACGATGATGTTAAGATGTATTGTGGAGATATTTCCATTTTCTTATTCGCTAATAAAGTCGATTTAATTGATGAAAATAAATTAGATAAGGACCGGATCAAAAACTTAGTTGAGGAACACCAATTTCTTAACTATTGCATCACCTCTGCTAAAACAGGAGAAGGGGTGATTGAAGCTTTTAATGAAATCATTGATACATTATACGATAAAACACTGATTCCCCCTGAAT
>JAGXNO010000166.1 GCA_019894975.1 Promethearchaeota archaeon
ATTTTTAATCGCATTCGAATTAGCTTCTCAATTTCTTTTAACTTGTGCAGTTCATCCTCCTGGCAGAAAGCATAGGCTATCCCTCCAGCACCTGCTCTTGCCGTTCTCCCAATACGATGTAAATAAGTTTCCGTTCCATCTGGTAAATCAAATTGTATGACATGTGAGATTCCATCCACATCAATTCCGCGAGAAGCGACATCTGTAGCTACTAGAACACGAATATTTCCCGTACGAAATTTCTGAAGCGCATCTTGACGTGCGTTTTGTGATTTATCCCCGTGTATAGCATCTGTACGCATCCCTTTCCTTTTTAAAGTCTTTACAACTCGATTGGCGCTGTGTTTTGTGCGCATAAAAACTAATGCTCGTTTAATCGATTTATCGTTTAGCAACTTTTCCAATAATGCTTGCTTTTTCTTTTTGGAGATTATAAATACAGTTTGTTTAAGAATTTCTAAGGTTGGTTGTTCTGGTGTGATATCTATTCTTATGGGTTTATTTAGAATACTATTAGCCAGTTTTTGAACTTCCTGTGGTATCGTAGCAGAAAAAAGTAGTGTCTGTCGATTCATTTTAGGCATAAATTTAATGATAGTACGAATATCTTTGATAAAACCCATATCAAGCATTCTATCACCTTCATCTAGAATTAAAACCTCAACATATCCTAGGTTTATGTGACCTTGTCTCATCAAATCGAGTAATCTACCAGGTGTCGCAATCAATATATCAACTCCCTGTTGTAACTTTTTCACTTGTGGATTTTGTCCAACCCCCCCATAAACAACAGTATTTCTTAGACTAGTATATTTTCCATAAATACTAAAACTGTCCTTAATTTGGATTGCAAGCTCTCTTGTAGGAGCAACCACTAAAACACTAATTTTGCGTTTGTTTTTCATGTTAGTGTTGTTCTTAACACTAATTAATCGTTGCAAGATAGGAAGTGCATAAGCAGCAGTCTTACCCGTGCCTGTCTGAGCACAACCTAACACGTCTTTTCCCTTCAATATAATAGGGATTGCCTGAGCTTGAATTGGTG
>JAGXNO010000167.1 GCA_019894975.1 Promethearchaeota archaeon
ATAATTAGCAGAATGAGAGCTGAATCAGATTCTAAAATTAAAAAAAGATATATCATTTTTGAATCAATTAATAAAGATGCTTCAAAATTTCAGCTTAAAAAAGAAAATAATTTCATTAAAAGGCAAATAATAAAGATCTATATATTATATAGATGAGAAAGAAGTTTATGAAATCGTATGTATGTTAAAGAAAAGAGAATGAATAATAAGTCCAAATGATCGTTATAGTTCAGATCATCCAATTCAAGTGCTTAAGAATGAAATACATGAGTTCAAAAAACTTTTCGAAAATATTATAAATAAAATTAAATCAGAAGCATTAAAGGAATTAGAAGTTATTTTCCTACAAAATAACCTCAATGATATTCAATACGATGATCTCATAGAAGACATATTATAATAGGTGTATGAAACAAATCATTAATCTTAATTTTTTTTTTTATTGTAGGATTAAGATTATTCATAATGTTTAAAAAAAAAGGTTATAGAAACTGATAAATATTCTTAAAATAATCTTTTTTTCCTAAAAATATTCTAATGTTTTAAAAGTTCTTTTTTAAAAATTTCCGAATACCTACACAATAGGTCCGTTTCCTCTCAACTATAATTTTTTTGAAAGGATCATTCTTATTCGGATTAATTTCAAGAGAGAGTAAATAATTTAATCTTTAGAGTTTTTCTAATTGAGATCATAATGTTAAAATAACCCTCAGATCTATACTTTAATTAGGAAAAAGAAGATAATCTTAACTTTAATAGTTGTGTGTGAGCAAATATATAACTATATTTCTTTTTCCTTTATTGTCTAAGCAGTTAATTGAAAGTCATTACTTACTACTTCTTCCAAGAAAACTTAGGCCTGATGATATTTTTCAACAAAGGGTTTTGTCACTTCTAAAGAATCGGTATAGCGCATTTCTTCAATAGGTTCTAATTTATCGCTACAAATTCCCTTGATTTCTTCAATAAGTTGCCTATGTCTATAGTACTTCAAATCAATGGCTCTTGCTGGACAAGATGATACGCATAC
>JAGXNO010000168.1 GCA_019894975.1 Promethearchaeota archaeon
TTTCTAACTCTTTTCTAATCTTTGTTGATACAGCTAAAATTTCTGATTTTCCATTTTCTTTTCCAAGCAAATAAACTCCTAAAATTTCTTCTAATACAGGTTCTAAAATTCGCATAATATCTCGTTTAATATTTATTTTTAATGTCTTTTCATATATCCCTAATAGATTTAGATTTTTAATCAATAATCTCTGTTATTAAAAAACTTATAATTCTAATACAATTTACCTCCTCTATTGATTTTAGATAGTTTTTCAAAGGAATTTTCATTGAAATCAGACGCTGAATTTACCATTCCGTCAGAAATTGTACTTTAAAAGTCATAAAAATCTTTTTAGTTTTCGATCAAGTAAAGCGGTAGAATCTATATTTTTTCGCATACTCGATTGAGCCTTCCTTTGAAAGCGATTAGAAAAGTGGTGATAAATGCGAGCTGACTCATTTTGTCATCTTCTTCCACCATAGTGTTATAGGCGATATTGACTCTCTCGCAGAGGTCTTCTATAAATTCTTCTATTTTAGGAGGAGGCACTATGGGGGAGGATGATATAATTGACTATTAGCTAACGAATTGAAAGTAAAAATATTAAATATAAATCAATTCACTCGTGAATTATAAAAGTTAATAACTCAATTTTGATAATAAGAAATACGTTTCAAACGCTTTATTAACTTTGAATTTTAATTGGATGAAAGATATTATTCTTAAATATTTTAAAATTTAAAAAAATAATAGGTATCACATTTATAACAATATTTATATCGAAATTTTTAGGAGGGGGCACCACGCGGGAGGGAGATAAATCCTTTTAAAGTATTTCAGTCTCTAAAGATTCACCAAATAATTTGATTGATACTACTCGTCCGTGGGATGATTGCGATCCTTTTCAATATCTCTCTTTTTTATCAGAATAGCGCCGTGAATTATTAATCCAACTCCCACCACAATAAATACAACAAAAATTAAGTTTAAGGACATCACGCTTGCAGGTGTTCCTTCTGATTCCAATCTTTCCAAGTACAAATC
>JAGXNO010000169.1 GCA_019894975.1 Promethearchaeota archaeon
TGGGTTCATATGAAAGAGAATGAAAAAGCTACTGAAAAAGCAAAAGATCTTATTAGAATGGGTGTAGAAAAAGCAACATTATTGGAACCTTTAGAAAAGAGCAAAGTAGAGGTAACTCCTTCTGCTGTTATCATAGGTGGTGGAATTGCGGGAATGACTGCTGCATTGAATTTAGCGAATCAAGGTTTTGAGACAACTATAATTGAAAAAGAATCCGAGTTAGGAGGTTTAGTTAACAAACTCAATAAAATATATCCTACTAACGAAGACACCTCACAATTATTAAGTATTATAGATATAGTTGAAAATCATAAAAATTTGAAAATATTCAAATCCGCTACTCTTGAAAAAGTAGATGGGTTTATTGGAAATTTTAAATTAGTTATAAATCAGAATAATAAATTAACTGAAATAAATGCTGGAATAATAATTGTCGCAACAGGAGCAGTTCCACTAACACCTGAAGGGTATTATAATTATAATGGTAAGAATATCATTAGCCAATTAGAATTAGAACAAATTTTGAAAGAAGATAAGGTTGCAGCAAAAAATATTGCAATGATTCAGTGTGTCGGATGTCGAAATGAGGAAAGAAAATATTGTTCAAATATTTGTTGTATGAGTGCATTAAAAAATGCTACGCTAATTAAAGAAAAAGATCCCAATTGTAACCTTACTATAATATTCAGGGATATTCAAACTCTTGGAACCAGATATGAAAATTATTATAGGAGGGCAAGAGAGTTGGGTATTATATTTGTGAAGTATGTTCCTGATAAGCTACCTCTTATTAAGGATGATTATATAGAAGTGTATAATGAGTTTATGAATCAAAATATAGGATTACCCTATGACCTTATCGTATTATCCACCCCTCTTATTGCAAATGAGGATTCTGCTATCCTTGCTAAAATGCTTAAAGTTCCTTTAGAAGAAAACCATTTTTTCTTGGAAGCTCATGTAAAATTAAGACCTGTAGATTTTGCTACAGACGGAATATTTGTATGCGGCTCTGCTCATTGGC
>JAGXNO010000016.1 GCA_019894975.1 Promethearchaeota archaeon
ATTAATATTGTGTAATTTTTAAAAACTTCGTTTCTCAATTCTCCTATTAATGCATTAGTTCCCAGACTCGGTAAATATGTACAGTTATATAATTCAAGGTCATAAATATCAATATACAAAATTATCTTTTTACAACCTATAGCAGAACCATTAAACCAGAAGAATCCTAATTCATATTCTCCAAATACGGGGATGTCTTTTGTGACATCCAATATTGTCACATTATTAAAGTCATAGGATAAGAAGGATTCACCAATGATACCCGATGAAGATATCATTTCTGCGCCCGGATATCTTGTCCCGTTAGGATAAAAGAGAGTAGTATTTACATCACCACTTAACGGTGCGTTAGAATTATGATCTTGAATATCTACACTAACGGAAACATTATCTCCATACATAAAACCATTCGTTTCCCATAATGTCCCATAGTAATTGATATAAGTGTGCATTTTATTAATAAAATTGAAACTTGTCAAGTTTAGTGTGTATATTCCATTAAGGTTCGAAAAAGTCTCATTAATTACTAGTTTTAAATTTTGAGGACTATCAGAAACAACAGATTCATCATCTAATAACCAAAGAAATTCTTCATCATTTGGATTTGTTAAATTGTGAGCAGACATGAAATTTGGATATACATACCAAAATTCAAGGAAATTCCAATCATTGAAGTTTGGATTAGTCTTATCAAAATCAAAATTAAAAGCCCATTCAGGATTTTCACTATATGACGCATTATAATATGTTGTTGCACCTTCAATCCAATATGCATTTACAGAATAATTATAAACATTAAAGCTGAAATCTGATATAATACTTCTATTCCAATTTAGGTATACTTGAAATTGATTAGATGGAGTATCTTCAATTGCCGTAGAAAACGTATTATTCCATCGTCCTAAGCCCCATGTTAAATAAGAGCTTTCATTATATGGATATGCATCTATTACTAAATTGCTAACCGTAGCGTTTTGAATTCTTAACGTATTGTTATCATTAAAACTAAAATCTGAGGGCATATAACCACGAGTAACATTTAATGCAAAAGAACTAGCATCTAATTGACTTGAAGTATAAGTATAAGGTAAATTATCTGTCTCAATTATCCTTTCTGCAAAATCCCAATTTATACCGTAATCAACCGTTGTAAGTAATTGATGCTCAGTTCTCCCATCGTCCCCATAATCAAAATAAGGTAATGTAACTAAGCTATATACATCTGTTGAATTTGTTGATTTTATAACAATAAAATAATTTGAAAGGTTTAAAGCTCCAGTATTAACAGTATTAAAATCAAAATACGTTAATTGATCATTTGTATAACCAATCAATTGAGAATCAATCAACTCATTATAATCAGGATTTATTTCGATACTTCTTAAATTATCATCCGAACGGACAATAGTATTGTTTGCACGGTATAATGAGATGTTTAACTGTGAAGTTAATGCTTCAGTTGGGTCTAGGGTTCGTATCCATGCATAAAATCCATTAACGGCTGATTCTTCTCCCTTTAAATCAAATTCTAATGCAACATAATTCTGATCAGTAATGGGGAGGTCAAAAGCATAAGTAGATTCAATGTCAAATTCATACAATCTAGCTTCAAATGGATCTAGATCGGCTCTTTCAAAAATAAATTGTATATATGTTGTATCCGTTAAATCAACATAGTTTAAATTTTCATTAATTAAATTTTCTTTTAATCTTTGAATGCCCAGAGAACTATTGAATAAAAGAGAAGATACTACTTCGTTCCAAGTGGATTGTGAATAATCTCTTAATCTCACAGTTAGATTAGCATCTGAACTAAGCCTTAGTACTAAGGAATATATCAAAGCTAAAATTTTGGTTCGATTAAATTCAATATTACCATTTATCCCGCCTGTAGTGTAATCTGTATCAGTAAAATTGGCTCTGATTGTAAAATTTAAGACTCCAAGGGTAGCGTTTAAGTGGATATAAGTTGAATTAGAACCATCTATCAATTCGCTGAAAAATCCATCGATTATATCAGTATCTGGGTGGTAAGAAATTCCAGAGAGCCCCGTATCATAATCGAATGATATAAAATCTGCGGCATATAAAGCATCATCGTCCTCGAGAACATAATCTGTAGTAAAGTTATTTTGAAATGTGAAATTAAAATCTCCATAAGTGAGATACATGTCATCAGAGGTTACCGAAGGGATCTCGAAGAAATCCTCGTTATTATTGAAGTTTTCAGATTCGTTAAATACATAAATTCTAACATCTTGATCGTTTCCAAAACCTGTAATATAATCATCCACATTGAGATCAGAGCTGATTGGCAAGTTCTCTAATCCCTCATCCTCAAAACTAACTCCTCTAGATAGATTAGAACTACTCAAAAAGTGAATATTACTTACCAATACTATTGATATGAAAAAAACAACAAGAATAACTCCTTTAATTCCTTTATTTTTATGAGCCAAGAATATAACCGTGAAACTTAATTTTAGTTTATAAAATAATTTAAAAGTTAAAAAATTAAAATTTCCTAAATATTTTAATTTTATCAGTAAGTTTAACAATATGACAAAATATTTATTTATTCAAGAGGGAAAGTAAATGGAAAAAGACTTAATACTAGACGAAATTGAAAAAAATAGAGAAGAGTATATTGAATTTCTAAGGGATTTAATTCAAACCGAATCATATAATCCTCCCGGCAATGAGAAAAACGTAGCATTGGTTATTAAAAAGTATCTAGAAGATGCAAATATAGAATGTGAAATCTTTCCTTTTGGGGAAAATCGTGCTAACCTCTTTTCCGCTTTAAATAATAGGTTTGATAGAAAAAATCTTTTGTATAATGGACATATGGACGTAGTTCCCCCCGGAAATGAGGAAGAGTGGAAATATCCTCCTCTCTCAGCTTCAATTAAAAGGAAAAAAATTTTTGGTCGAGGTGCAACTGATATGAAAGGAGGTTTAGCGGCAATGATTATTTCTTTAAAAATTCTAAAAAAATTGGATTTAAAACTCTCGGGAAATTTACTCTTAAATGCCGTTGCAGATGAAGAAACAGGTGGAACATATGGAACAGGATGGTGTCTTGAAAATAAATTAAATTCGATAAAGAGCGATTTTGTGATTATTGGGGAACCTACAGGATTAAGTCCATTACCCAAAGGCATAATTCTAGGAGAAAAAGGTCGTGTAGAACTTAAAATCGTTACAAATGGTATTTCATGCCATGCGTCTGTTCCATTTATGGGGAAAAATGCAATCTATATGATGAGTGAAATTATACAAAATTTAGACAAACTGGAAGAAAATATGCCAAAAGTAGATCCTCCTATGTCTGTAGATGAATTAAAGGAACAGATGAGTGTTGTATTTCCCAATAATGAAACTTTTGAAAATATTTTACAAGAACAAGCTATTCTACAAGATATTATATCTGCAAATGCACAATTTGCCAAAAATTTAACCATGATTAAAGGTGGCATAAAATCTAACGTAATTCCTGACTCCTGCGAAGCTATTATGGATTTCAGGTTATTACCTGGTCAAACTACTGAACATGTTCTAGAATCAATGAAAAAATTGATAAAGGATTTAGGATATGATGTAAAAAATGAACCAACTGGATCACCTGAAGATGTTTTTGTCTATTTAGAAGTATTGAAAAAAGGTGAAGCTTCTTATTGGCAAGATTGGAGAGATTCAAAAGATCTAGAAACTTTCCATTCAATCGTAGGTGAAATTTATAAAAAAAAACCTATTTATTTCATCTTGCCTGCCAGCTCAGATGCTGAACATTATCGTAATACAGATTATTGTCAACCAACAATATTATTCGGACCTGGATCACCTGGAACGGCTCATGCTACTGATGAATATATAGTAATTCAAGACTTTATAGACTCAATAAAAGTCTTTTCGTTGTTTGCCGTTGAATTCTTAAAGTAGATATCTTCTGAAACTGGAACTTTATTATTAGATAGACTCAAGTTTTCATAAAAGAAATTTATAAGAATTTACTATTATTATATATTTAATTTCTAAAATTTAGAGTAATTCACATTCAATTTTGCCTGAAATAAAAATCGAAGACACAGTTATATTACTTGACTCATCTAGATCCATGCTCAGAAAGGATTTTAAACCTAGTCGAATAACTGTAGAACTTCAAGCAGCAAGAAATTTTATCAAATCAAAATTATCATTTGACATGAAAGATAGGATTTCAATAATTTCCTTTGGAGAAACTGAGAAAAGATTAATCGATTTTACATTTGATATTGATAAATTAAATGCGTCAATGAAAAAAATTCAAATTTCTGGTAATGGTATTCTGCATGAGGCAATTTCTTTCGCTTTGCAGGTTTTGGTTCAAGAAATGCGTAAACTTGGGGGTAAAACCCCTCGAATTCTTTTAATAACTGATAATAAATTAGAATTTGATTTAACTCGATTAGAAAAAGTAATCAATATAGCTAAAGGCTTAGGTGTTTATATTGATATTTGTCAATTGGGTGGAGAACAAGAGCATGGAAAATTATCACTGAAAAGAATTGCACAATTGACTAGAGGTCAGTATAGTTATTTCAATAATTCTAAAGAATTGCTAGAAGGGATTAAGTTATTTGCTTCACAAAAGGAGGTAAAAAAGACTTCTGATTATTTTGATCCCCAAAAAAAAGAAGATTTAGCACCGTTAATAAGTGAAATTGCATTACCATTAAGAAGACCAACAGTTTTAGAAATAAAACTTGTACTGAGTGGAAGGAGTAATCAAGAAAAATGTCAAATCTGCCACTCAGTTAAAGCCCCTGCTACGGGATCTGACTTCTATAGTGAAGGAAGATTTTGTCCATCATGTGATAGAGCTATGCATTTATCATGTGCAGCAATGTGGGCAAAAAAGACAGAATATAAGGATAATATATTTCGATGTCCATTTTGTTTCTTTCTTTTGGAGTTGCCAAGAGCAGCTTTAAAATTTGCCGAAGATAAAAATGAAGAATCTCAAGAAGTAAAGATATTAGAGGAAGATAAGGGCAGAATAGCAAATATGCATCTGATTCCTGATTCAGATATAGCTCAAATTGATGCCTCATGTTCATATTGCCATAATATTTTTTTAGGGGATTATAAAGTCTACCAATGTGATAAATGTAGTTCATATTACCATCAACCATGTCTAAATAAGATGATAAATGAAATTAAGGCTTGTAGGTATTGCGGTGCTCAAATTGTTGTAGATTAGACTTTTTAATTGCGATAAAAAAAATATAGTGTAGTTTAAAATATTTAAGCTACTATTCGTTCTATATATAAACAAGAGTAATAAGGTGATTAATTTAGCGAATAATCCTAAAGGTAAATGGGTTGTAACTTCCGCATGGCCATACGTAAACGCTACCCCCCATTTGGGTAATTTAATAGGAAGCACATTATCAGCTGATGTTTTCGCACGATTCTTGAGAATGAAAGGTGAAGAAGTGGTGTTTGTTTCTGGATCAGATTCTCATGGAACACCCGTTTCTGTAGAAGCAAAGAGACTGAATGTTCCTGCCGAGGATCTTGCTTTTAAATATCATAAGAAGATTAAAGATCTACATGAAAAATGGATGATCTCTTTTGATAACTATACAATAACTCATAACCCTACCCACATTGACTTAGTAAAGAAAATATATTTAGATGTAGAAAAAAATGGATATGTGGTACAGAAGGAGATAGAATCCCTTTATTGTGAAAATGATAATATTTTTTTACCTGATAGATACGTTGAGGGAACATGTCCTAATTGTAAAGAGGATGGTGCAAGAGGTGATCAGTGTGATAAGTGCCAGAAACTACTCACACCCATAGAATTGATTAAACCATTATGTGCGATTTGCGGATCAACTCCTGTGATTAGAAAGTCAAGACATTGGTATTTAGATTTACCTAAATTGCAAGATAGATTAAAAAAATTAATTGAAGAAAACGAGATCATACCCCCTAATGCTCGGAAGATGTGTATAAATAGTATTACAGAAGGACTACCTCAACGAGGAATTACCAGGGATCTTGAATGGGGAATTAGTGCTCCTTTCAAAGGGGCTGAAAATAAGGTTATATATGTATGGCTAGAAGCTGTGTTAGGATATATTACTGCTGTGAAAGAATGGGCTGATAAGTTGATTAATGATCCTGGCAAGTTTGATTACTTTTGGAAAGATCCTAACACAAAAACCGTCTTTTTTATAGGGAAAGATAACATAATCTTTCATTTAATTATATTTCCGGGATTACTAATGGCTTATAATGAAGACAAGAATGATACTGACAAATTTGTCTTGCCATATAATGTCTCCTCTACAGAATTCCTGATGATGGGAAGTGAAAAGTTATCTAAATCAAGAGGGGTTGGAATGGGAATTGATGAAGCTTTAGAATTAGCTCCTTTAGATTACTGGAGATTTTATTTGCTGTTTAATCGTCCAGAAACAAGCGATACCTCTTTCCTTTGGTCTGAATTTGAGAATAATATGAAAACCCTTAATGATAACATCGGAAATTTTGTCCATCGGACATTAACCTTTATAGAAAAACAATTTAATAGTAGAGTGCCCGAAAAAATAGAATATGATGCGACTGATAAGAAACTCATAGAAAAATTAAATGCCATTAGTCTAGATGTAGGAGAAAGTCTGCTTAATTTTAAAATAAGAAAAGCTATAAGAGATATTGTAAATTTTGGAAAAGAATGTAACATATATTTAAATGAAAAATCACCTTGGCATTTAATCAAGAAAGATAAAAAAGCTGCAGGGCATGTGTTTAATATCTGTGCTCAAGCAGTAAACGCTTTAGGAATTTTATTAGGCCCATTCATACCAGATACTTCTGAAAAGATCCTTTCTTATTTAAACGCTCCAAAATTAGGTGATGTAGAATGGGACAGTATTTCTGAAAATTCTGTTAAAGTAGGACGGACTATTAAGAAGCCTACACCACTCTTTCAGAAATTAGAGATTGAAGAAATTAAAAATGAATATAAAAAATTAAAAGAAGAAAAACCAGAAAAAGGTGGTAAAGAACTGATAACCTATGATGAGTTTCAAAAATTGGATATTCGAGTGGCTTTAGTGGAAAAAGTAGAAAAAGTTCCTAAAGCAGATAAACTGTATAAACTATCAATTGACCTAGGAACGGAGAAAAGAACAATTGTAGCAGGTTTAGCTGAATTTTATAAGGCTGATGAATTAGAAGGTAAGAAAATTATTGTTCTAACTAATTTGGAACCAAGGAAATTGCGAGGAATTACAAGTGAGGGGATGCTCTTAGCCGCAGATTTTGAAGATAATGTCTCAATACTAATTCCCGATAAAGATATTCCTTTGGGTGCTAATATCAGGTAAGTTACAATTTAAGGGAAAATAAAGGATTTAATCGAGCGATAATATCTCCAAGGTCAAGTTGCATAGTTTTCAAAACTACGTCGCGTCCCCTATACTCAAATTGCAAATTCCCGACATCTCTTACTATTTTTAACCTACTTATATTTGTTTTTAGAGATGTTACAAAATATCTTTGATGTTTGTACTCTAAAATATCAAGAACATCTTCAATATCTGACAAACTATATCCTCCCCCATGTGGAAGTATACACGCATTTTTTAATAATTCCAGAAGTTCAAGATCTTCAGCTCTATTCGTGAAGTTTAAATTGTTCAAAGCTGTAATAGATAGATTTTTTTTACCTTTAAACAAATAAGCAGCAATATCAGCTCTTAATGTAGTTGGATAAATATCAGAAATTGAATCTGTACAATTACTCCCCAGATACATATTATTATAGTCTTTAAGAAATTGGTGTGGTTGATTACATATAACCTTATACCCATAATCAAAAAGACGATCAGCAATTACCACTCTCTTAGCATTTGAGAATTTTAACGCTTTTTCATGGAGTTTTAAATAATCTTTAGCATCTGAATCCAGCAAAATATATTGGGGCCCAAATTTTGTCTGTTCCTCTATGGCTAGATCTTTTAGAGGTTGAGATTTATCGATATAAAGACCAAGACTATCTTTAGGGGCTCTAAATTCTGGTGCTGAACCATGAATTAAAAAGATGTAAGGAGGAAGTTTTATATCGGATAAATTTTTTGTTTCAAAGCAATTGACAAAATGATTAGATATTCCAAAATCCCAGTTAATTAACATATTGTTATGATAAAGTTCATTCGATTTTATTTCATCAACTTTTTTGATTAAATTATATGGATCGGGTAGTTCTTCTAAACCCCCTACCAGAATTCCACAGCAATTAGGTTTAACATTTAAAAATATGATTTTTTCTTTTCCATTTCCCCAATTTAGACGACCTCCATAACCCAAGCCTGAATTCCATCTAAATTCATTTCTTGAAATAGTTTCATCAGGTGAAGAAATAAAGGTTGCCTTTGGTTCGAAACCATATTTCTCTTGTATAAGATGCATCTGGCTTAGACCATATTTCATATTAGCTTTACATAGTTTTGATGCCCCATCATTCAGACCAGTAGAAAAAATAAATTCATTTGCTCTTTCCAATAACTCTGATTTTGTTAACTCTGATACTGTTTGGTATAAAGCTGATGAAGTCATTTTAATGAGAATTTTTAGTTCGTTAGAGATATTCTTATCAAAACATATATAGGAAATATTTTTATATAAGATTAATGATAGTACATGGAACAGTTCATAAAATAAGTCTTAAATAAACTAAAGATTGAACTCATAAAATGAATAATCTAACTGATTTTGTCCTCTATGATTCATTAAACAAGAAAATATCCTATGGAACATATACAGGGTCAATTATTTCCAAATGTGAGGATAAAATTATCTTTTCTGACAATATGACAATCTCAAATTCAGATGAAATCTCGATTTCTCATGGTTTGGTTATCGGATTTGATGAAGTTAACAATAAAACTAATGCTTTTTCAAGAAAATCAAACTTTACATGGAAGAATTTAGGGGAATCATCATTAGAATATTCTGTTCTAATATCAGATAATATTGTAGATCATTATAATCGAGAGCAATTTACAGATGACTTTCCGTTTACAATAAATTTATTACATACAGCCGGTTTGTATCTAAATCATGCTGATGTTGAAATTAACCATCTTGATTTCTTTAAGAATGAAATTCTTAAAAATCCTGTTTCTTTAATTGAAAATGGAATTATTATGGCAGACCGTGTAGTAATCAATGAGATGGGAGATCCTGTATTCTATGATAGTATTATTGTAGGAAGAGACGATAAAGATGAGATTAAAGTGAGTTATGAAACATTTGTCAATGTAGATGACAAAAACGTTTTATACATCATTATATTAGGAATTGAAGAATTGAAAGAATGAGTGGTTTAAGCTATAAAGATGCTTCTATTCGAGAATAAAGAACAAAAGCTAATTAATATTTTAAAGTTTATTGGGTCTCCCTTCAAAAAATTCGTTTCTACAGGGGAGATAGAAGAAGATATTGGATTAGTACAATCTAGACAAGATTTTTTACAGGAAATTGTTAGTATTATAGAACGAAATGAAAATTTTATTTTACCTATAATAGGAGATGTAGGGCAAGGTAAGACTCACCTATATTGGGCATTAAAACATGAATTATACAATTATAATATCGTATATATCTCCCTTGAAACTGTTTATAAAAGATTTTATTATAACACATATGCCGAATTCATTGAAAATTTAGGAGAGAAATCTGAAGATCGGGTAGAACCTTTAAGGAATATGACAAAACGATTATGTAATGAATGGGATATAGGGGAGAGAAGATTTGGATTTTTCCAAATAGCAGATACCGAGGAAGTTAGAAAACAAGCTTATAAAAACTGGTCGAAAAAATTTGAAGATAAGGAGGCTTTAATGGAGGTAATAACCGCAATAACAGCTCATCAATGTGATCCTTATAAGAAGGTTGAAGCGGAGAGATGGTTAATTGGCGATCTTATGGATGTTAGAGACCTTTCACGATTAAATCTGAAACATGATTTAAGAAAAAGAAATATCTCATTTACTATGTTAAAAGTCTTAATTGAGAATTTAAAAAAAGAAAGCGTCTTATTTATAGACGACTTTGAACGAATCATCTCAATCAAGAAACCCGCCTACGAAACAAGTGATGACCTTGAAGAAATTGAAGAAGTTTTTGACCCACGATGGTTTGGGGTTAAGCAGACTCCTGAAAATTACAGTTCGGATAAAGTTCTAGACAAAATCCTTGAGTTGCATAAAATTAGAGGATTAAGAATAATTATAACCCTCAAATCAAAGGAATATTTAGAGGAAATTAAAAGAAAGATTGAGAACAAAGATCGAAAACTTTTACTTATGGTGAAGAAACCTCTAATCATGGCAAATTTCGAAGAAGAAGATGTCATTAGATCTTATAAAAATCACCTAGATTTCTTTTTTGCGAGAATTAATTATTATGATTATTCTAAACATTTTTCGAATTCTTTTTTCCCTTTAACTGAAACTGTCCTAAAATATATTTTTCATGAAACCAAAGGTAATCCAAGAGAAGTGTTAAAATATTTCATTAAAATATTCAATGAAATAATCAGATCAAGTGAAAAATTAGAAGATATTCTCACAAAATATCAATAAGCGTTAAAGTTCACATATTTTGTAAAAGAATCCTTTCAAAAGTGTTTAACTCTTTCAAATAATTCTCTTTATATCTTTCTTCCCAGTTAGCGTTTATTATCATTTCTCTAAATGATTCAGCGTTGATTATAGATTTGAATTGTATAAGCAAAAGAGCTCGTATACCTCTAGGTTTTAAAATTCTATAATTGTCAATGCTATCCAATATATGAAATATTCTGTCTGGTTGTTGAGGAAATCTTTCCAAAACTCTTCTACATCCTTCTAATATCTCTTGATCTCTAGAGTTCATAAGAAGAATAAGGTTTTTTAAAATAGTATCTGGAAGATTCTTGAAATTTAAAAGTAAGTTCAATGTGTTAATTTTAATTGGGATGTATTCGTCATTTAATGCGTTGCTTAGTAATTCAACAGTTTTTTCATTTAATTCTGACTTCTTAGATATTTTAGAAATAGCTTGAATGATTTCGTTTCTTACCCATCTATCAGATTTATAATATACATCTTCTATAAATCGTAAATAATGGTCGGATAATTGTGTTAATTTACCCATTTCACCTAATATGAAGATTAAACTAAGTTTTATTTTAGCAAAGATCTGAGGATCTAAATTTTTAATAAAATAATCTAAGTATTCTAAATGTTTTGCATTCGGATTATCACTTAACTCAAGTAAAAAATCATTTATTGTTTCTGGATTTTTGGAGTTCTTTATTTCATCGAATTTTTGTTTTGTAAAGACCATATCCCTAAACTATTCTATTTATTTGGTAAAGCTAATCTTTCTAACTTTTATTCAGTTAATGAAATTGTTCTATCAATAAATATATCTAATTTGGATTATATACTTATGAATGTTTAAGCTACTTAAAATTTTAAATATATTGTTAGAGGTGAAATGTAGAGATCAGAATTTAATAAAAAAGAAAGAAAAATAAATAATTTAAAACTTACTTTACTGCTTCAAAATAGATATACCACTGCTCGTCATCTTCAATGAATTCTGTTCCTAAATGTTTATGCTTAGTTTTAGCTAAATCTCGCGGAACAGATTCGCTTGCGGGTTTGTAGTCTGTTATTACTTTTAATACTGTACCAGGTCTCATTTTCATAAGCTGCTTTTTAGTTTTTAAAGCAGGTACAGGGCATACAGAGCCACAGACATTCAATTCCATATCAAAATTCATAATTTTATACCTCTTGGTAATTTTTATTTTATTTTTTTAATCACATATTAAAGTAAATATTGGTTCTTGCATTCCAGTATCAACCTTCATCTCAACTTGCATTAATTGGGCTAATCGAAGGGCTTCATATCGTACTTTTATAGGTTCTAGATTTAATTTTTTTGCCATATCACTGATTGTAGTTGGTCCTTGAAGGGTAATGTAATCTAAAACTTGCTGTCTTGGAGTTTTTTCGAATGTTAAGAGTTCTCGCTTCGATTTAAGATTTATTGCTTTATTCAATTCTTCTTCATTTACTTCTCCTTTTTCAAATAAACCACTTTTAATGGCGTTATCAATTATTTCTTTTCCTTTATCAGTCCAAACTACTACAGTTGTGTAACCCTTTTGAGATCCAACTTCACCTGCAGTTAAATCAGAATAAATCGCAGGAAAATCTTGACAATGTGAACAGAAATGATTACAACTCAGACACCTACGCGTTTCCTGTAGAGCCATTTCTTCGTCAAACTTTTGGTCGATTTCTTCAAAACTCCATGCAATTTCTTCAGTCGCATCAGCTAAAGTCTCGGGTTTTAGTGAATAATCTTTAGGTGGTTTCTTTGGACCTCTGAAAAACATTTTATCTTGCTTATACCTTCCTTCTATTAAACTCTCGCCTTTTAGATATCTATCAATTGAAATTGCAGCTTCTTTTCCGTGTGCTATTGCCGCAATAGCTACTGCTTTAGTATTGTTGATAATGTCTCCTCCTGCAAATACACCGGGCATATTAGTTTCAAACGTCACTTCGTTTACTTTTATCTTATTTCGTTCTTTTTCTAGTTTATTATCAGTAGCAACGTCGATTTGATCAAAATCTACAGCTTGACCAACAGCAATAACAATAGAATCAATAGGAATTTCATACTCTGAATCCTTGACTTGTTCTAATGATCTTTTTCCTTCTTTATCAGGAGCAGTCCATTCAACTTTGTAACAATTCAACACTAATCTGTCATCATTCTTAGTAATTTTAGACGTAGATGTGGTAAAATGATATTCCATAAATTCACGTTCATTCTCAGGGATCTCTTTCAGAGTTAATTCAAGTTGTTCTTCAGACATGATATCGACAAGATGAATTTTTTCAGCACCTAATCTGAGCGCTGTTTGAGCAACATCGACAGCAACAGGACCTCCACCGATTATGCCTACTGTTTTTCCCTCGAATTCTTCCTTGTTTTCCCAGTAGCGGTATTTTCTATCCATAAGAAATGTTATTGCTACATGAACATTGGGTAAATTTTCACCTTCTAAGTGTAATGTTCTTGGCTTATATTGACCTGTAGCTATAAAAATTGCTTCAAATCCATCATTTTTTAAGTCATCAATCGTCATTTCGGGACCTAATGGTTTGTTAAGTACAATATCGACTCCAGAGTTTTTTATCATACTTACATCGTAATCTAATACATAATTTGGTAATCGAAATTGCGGTACTCCGAATCTCAACATTCCGCCTGTTTGATCAGACTTTTCAAAAATCGTTGGTGCATACCCCATTCCTTTCAGAAAATATCCTGCTGTCAATCCAGCTGGACCAGATCCTATTATCGCAACTTTTTTTGCATTCTTCTTAGGTTTATTTGTAGATTTTGAATCAATCTTTTTCGATTGTTCAATTTCCCATTCTGTTACAAATTTCTTTAACTCCCGTATTGCTACAGGATGATCATCACCAATTAACGTACAACCATGTTCGCATTCATTAGTACAAATTCTTCCACAAATCGAGGGAAGTGGATTATTTTCACGAATTAAATCTACAGCTTCTTGGTATTGTCCTTGTCTTATCAAAGATATATATCCCTGTGCATTCACACCTGATGGGCAACCACTACTGCATGGTGAGTATACCAATCCTTTATCGGATTGCTCAGTTCGCATATGAGAATTACAAAACAAACCAATCTTTAATATTTCCCTGTTCATATCTTCTTCTAGCTCAGCAGCACCTCTCATTTCACATGGAACACCTACAATTCCTACTGGTTCGAATGTCTCTCCGACTAAATCTACTAATTTTTCTAGAACTCCTGAACGGCCATAAACGACACCTGCTTTCTGTACGGCTTCATCTGGGTCGGACACTATATCTGCTTGAGGTCTTTCATCTACGTTTTGAACCATCACAATTTCAGCAAGTGATTCGTTCTCTAATAGATTCTTTACTAATGTAGTTACCACGCCACCACTTGCCGCTTTTGATAAAATTTCAGGATTTTTGCTTCTCAATGAATACACAACTTTCGGTTGCTTTTCTTCAAATTTTTTCTGGATAACTTGAGGACAGCTTTGGTAACATTTACCACAATCTTGTCCATTTCTCTCAAGAATACAATAGTCTTTTAATGCTGGGCGTAGAATACTCATCTCAATATGTTTACACGAACCAGCACATAGTCCACATCCTTGACATAATCCTGCATCAATAATTTCTTTTCTTAATAATTCAAAACTCATCTTTATCCCTCTCTAATTTTAATTTCTTTTATAATCCCTTCTGAATCTATGCTATATTCTACAGAACCATTTTTATAGGTTCCTTCAACCACTTCAAACACATGGGTTTTGTAATCTTCAAGATTATCTTCTGCATTGATTTTTGATTTAAATCCTCCAAAAAATACGTTTGATAAATTCATATTTCCCGCAATTTTTCGAATTTCTTCTGTTATTTCTTTATATTGTTCTGCGTTTTCATTTTTTATAGTATCATGTAGTTTTTCTTCTAAGGTTAAGAGATCTTTTCTATATTTTTTTGCCTGTTCACTAACCTCAATATCATTAGCTTGTTCATAAGTTTCAATTATCTTAAGTGTGAATGAAATTGATTTATCTCCTCCTAGGAGTCCTGCAATTAAAGGTAATTCTTCAATTAATCTTCCCGTAAATAAATCTTCTAATAGGGTACCTGAGGATGGAATTCTTCCTTTTGGCAAACCAGAGGTGGTTAATGTAAATCTAAAGAAATTTCCAAGGATATCTGGTAAGCTTCCGGTTACATCATCATCTTCATCAGCTAATTTGTCTGTTGCTCCTTTTACAGAATGTTCAGTAGCAACTTCAATATTTCCCATGAGTGTTCCAAACATGCCAAGCATACGGATTCCAGGTCTTTCAACTAATTTTTTACAACCTCTGCATGGTGTATTGTAATCAATACATCGTTCTTTACATTCTCTAGAAACAAAACCATTGCAAAGAAATCCTAAATCATTAAAACAAGGCTCCTCATCTTCTAGTTCAATTTGACGATGTACATCATCTAAGTAATCACACGTAGCTCTTCTGGTGCACAGTTCACATAAATTTTTTGGTTTTGTTAACTCTTCCCCATTAATCATAGATAATAACTCTTCAACTTCCCCTAAACAACCTTCGATTTCAATAATATTGTCAATTAAACCTTTCAATGGAGTTATATCATGTCCACGCTGGTTTGCTAATGCAAAAACGCCACCTGTAACAGTGCAACTACCATAAGCTATAACCTTATTTGCATTAGATCTTATCTTACTGAGTAATTCTTTGTCATCAGGGAGTAAATATCCTGTTATCACAGCTGTTTCTATTTTTTCTTCTTTCCATGTTTTAGGATCTTTGATATATTCAACGTTTAAATCTGAATTTAATTTCAATAGCAATGATTCGTTAAAACATTTATTACAACCATTAAATTGAAAAACTTTAACATCCATCTTTTATCGTCCCCTCTTCTTTAATTGCGGTTGTTAGCCTGTCTACTATATCTTCAAAATCTCCAACCGCCGTTTCACCTTCAGCAGCTCTAGAAGTATATTGATTAATGAACTGATCACTATAACCTAATTCCTTAAACAATTTTTTCATCAGCTTTATTCTATGCATTGACAAAATATTTCCATTGAAAAAATGACAAGCCCCTAAACAACATCCAACACACGCAACAGCATCAGCACCGTTATTTAAAGCGTCCATAATTTGGATAGGACCAATTTGACCTGTACATTGTACTCGTATGATTCTTATAGCAGGGTTATAACCCATTCGAGCAACTCCAGCAGTGTTAGCAGAACCCTGACCGCATTCATTACACATAAAAACTACTATATTTTGAATTTTTTCTTGAATTAATCCATCAGGTGTTTCACAGTCGCTCATTCGCAAACAATACCTCCGCCAGATACGGCGATTATTTCATCTAATAATTGATCATCACTAAAATTTATTAACTGAATTGCTGCTGTAGGGCACACTGGCATACACATTCCACAAGATTTACAAGCAACCTCGTTTACGGTAGGTATTCCACTTTCATCAATATCAATCGCTGCTGGAGCACATACAGTTTTACAAAGTCCACATTTTACACATAAATCATAATCTACTGAAGGAACCAGCATCTCTTTTTCAATATATCCTCTAACTAAAGGAGCAGCAGCTAATGCGGCAGCACTTCCAGCATGAGCCACAGTCTCAGAGATATCTTTAGGTCCCTGTATTGTACCTGCTAAGAAAATACCCCCCTTACTACTAAGAGTAGGATTCATCTTTATATGAAATTCTTTTAAAAATCCTTCTTGTGATCTCAGAACATGAAGCTTCGAACCAAGTGGACCAATTCCCTCAGGAGGAACCATAGCAGCAGAAAGTACCACTAGATCTGCATTTAATTGTAAAGGTGTTTGACTTAACGTATCCTCAACAATTACTTTTAACTCTCCTGATATTGGATCTCTAATAATTTCAGATGGCCTTCCACGTATAAACCTAACTCCAATTTCTTGAGCAGATTTGTATAATTCTTCAAAGTTTAATCCTGGGGTTCTTATATCAATATAACATATCGATACATCCATATCAGGATACATTTCTTTTATGATTCTCGCATTTTTAATAGCGAACTTACAACATACTCCAGTACAATATTTATTTCCAACTTGGTCATTTCGACTTCCAACACATTGGATCATAACAACACTTTCAGGAATTTTTCCATCAGTGGGTCTTAGAACTTGACTATTAGTAAGTGACGTTGGAGATAACATTCTCTCTAGCTTTAATTGAGTAATTACATCTTCATATCCTTCTTGTCCATAATGATAAGGTTCGATTTCAGTAGGATCATATTCTTGATACCCCGCAGCAACAATTATTGAGCCAACTTTTACGGTTTTGGTTTCTGATTCCATAGAGAAATCAACTGCTTGAACTGGGCAAATATTAATACATGTATTGCACTCAATACAATTTTTCTTATCCCTGACAAATGTGGCTGGTATTGCTTGAGGATACGCTTTATAGATAGCATTTCTCATAGACATCCCCTTATCCCATTCACTGGGTACTTCTACAGGACAGTTTGCTGCGCAATCACCACATGAAGTACAATTATCTTTAACATATCGCGGTTTTATTTCAATCTCAATCTCAAAATTTCCTAATGAGCCTTCTACGCTTTTAACTTGAGCATTTGTATAGAGTTCTATTAAGGGGTGATTCGCAACTCCGTTAGTAAGTGGAGATATGGAACACTGTGGACATTCTAATGTTGGGAATGTTTTATTCAATCGTGTCATATGACCGCCTATAGTAGAATCTCTTTCCACTAAAACTACTGGAATACCTAATTCTGCCATATCAAAGGCAGATCGTAACCCAGCTATACCTGCACCGATAACTAATGCCGCTTTAGTAGTTTCTACCCTCCTTGTTTCGACATCTTCCAATTTCCTTGATCGATTCACTCCTGCTTCAACAAGTCTCATAGCTTTTTGAGTCGCTTTTTCTTTTTCTTTTTGGTGAACCCAACTATCGTACTCTCTTACATTAACCTGTTGATGACGATGTTTGTTCAATCCAACTTCTTCAATTGCTTTAGCAAAAGTTCTTCCATGCTGGTTTTTAGAGCATGAAGCAACTACAGTTCTATTCACTCCGAGTTCTTCTATAGAATCTTTGACCATCTGTACTCCCGGCTTAGAGCACATAAACATATAATGCTCAGCTTTCACTACATTTGGTAATGTCGAAGCATATTCCGCAACTTTAGAAACGTCCACAGTTCCAGCAATGTTGTGCCCACAGTGACACACGAATACTCCGATTCGTGGTTCCTCGCTTTCTTCAGTCTCAACCATTTCCCCTAAATTTTCGGTTTCTTTAACTTTTCCTTCTTTTACAGTCAAGTTAAATTGCCTCCTCTTCTTTTTCTAATTCTTCTCCCCCAAAAATATACTCTCTACCCATTAATTGGTATTGAAGACCAATGAATTTTTGATCCATACCCATACAATAAGCAGTTAGTTGGGAAAGATGAATAACTGGATAATCATAATTACAACTTTTATTTTTGTTTAGATAATCTTGACCTGTCTCATATTGTAAATGACAAAATGGACAAATATCAAGTATAATATCAGGTTTGACCTCATCGATATTTTTCATTTTTTCTCCGAAAATCGTCATACTTGCATTTCCGTCATAAGCTTTTACTCCACCACCAGCACCACAGCAAGTTAGTTGCTCTTTGAACCTAACTGATTCGACCCCTAGGGCTTCCACAAATTCTTCTACAATTGTAGGGCTCTCAGAACTTTCGATCTCTCTAATTCTAGTTGGTTTTAAAAAATGGCAACCATAATGGATTGCGGCTCGAATATTTACTTTTCTTACGATAACATCTTCTATACCCCATGGCCCAACTTCATACCCTAAAACTTCTGCTACATGACGTACATCAATAGTACCTTTAAATTCGTAATCTCCGATTTCTTTTAATCGTTCGTTAACCATATTTCTATGTTCTTCATTTTCTTTCAAATGCTTATTAACTTCTTGAAGTGTACCAAAACAACCATTACATACAGTCAAAATATCCGCATCCAACTGTTCTGCTATACATAGATTTCTTGCCGCAGCAACCATCCAATCAACCTTGTTAAACGATCGAAAAACTCCTGGAGCCGGGCAGCATGTTGCTCTCTCCATATCTAAGAGTTCATATCCTAATTTATCCATTACAAATTTTGTTGATTTTTCTATAGCAGGATATCGATTTGGCATCAAACATCCTAAAAAGAAAGCAAATGTCTTTTCTTTTACCATATTTTACTCATCCTCTTCCTTTTTTTCCTCCTTCACGGGAGGTAAATCAAACATTTTATCTTCAATATTTTTTAAATCTTTATCATCCCCCTCCTGTTTGAATCTAAAAGCAGTAGGTGGAAGTTCTTCTAATCCTAATTCGACTCTTCGTTTTCGTACCTCATCATTTATAGGTACAGCATGTCCAAAATTCTTCAAATAACCTACAACAGCCCTATGGTTAGGCGAGATATTTCCTTTTTTAGTCGCATAATTTCGCAACTCCATAATTACATCTGTAGGTCTTACATCACGCGGACATCGTTCATAACATTGATAACATGTAGTACAGAGCCAAATATCTGGATCTTCTAATACTGATAAATCTCCCAAGACCACTTTTCTAATAATTGAACGGGTCTTTAAGGCAGTCCATCTTCCACTCTCGCAACTTGCGGTACACGTTCCACATTGGATACACTGCCAAATGTTAGATTTTCTCTCAATATTTTTAAAAAATTCCTTATCAAAATCATCGTCTGTCTTATATTCCCTTGATTCTTCTTTTACATCAGACGTTTATCATCACCTTTATTTAAATATAAAATAAAAAAAAAATTGTTTTAATTAATTTATAAACTAACTATTCGTCCACCATTACTCATTTCTAAAAATGTGGCGGCTCCAACAGGTTCTTCAGCAATATCAATTATTTGTTCTGCCTTAATTTTCATTAAATCCATAGTCATCTGACATGGATATAATTTTAAATTACCACTCTCGACACCATCTTTAATCAATTGCCATGGATCTTCAATTCCAAATTTCTTCATCCTTTTACCAAATATCTTTGCCCCCATACCCTTCATAGGGGTAGGCATTCCAGCAACCTTAGGTTTAAACTTTTTAGTTAATAAGTTCAATCCCCAAAAGGTAAAGAAAAAATTCATTTTAATATCCATAGCATCACCTGTTGAACCAAGGATAGCCATCATTGCAAATTTCTCGAATGACTTATCCTTGACAATAAAATTTATTGTTTCTGATTCTGCCATATATGACACCTCTTTTTTTTTTTTTATTATTTTTTTTGTTTAGTAGTAATTTATTTCTGGTATTACCAGGTTTTACTAAAAATCTTTTAAGATTAATTTTTTTAATGTTTAAGCTACATCCAAGAAATGACCTTAGGAGTAGCGTCTATAACATCTATAAGATCGTCGTATTCTATAGATTTAATTTTACTATGAATAAATTCTGGATCTATTCCACGAGCTATTGTATCAGATTTCATTGCAAATACAGCAACATCTAAATCAAGTAGTTCTTCCATTTGTTTGGGAATTTTTCCCTTTGTTGAAATACCTATTACTCCGTCTTGAATTAATGCTAATCCAAGTTTAGTGTTCTTTTTAATCTGACTTTTTAATATGGGTAGTAATCTCCTCAATTGATTTCCTGCCAATCCACTAAATCCAAATAAATATATCATATCAAGATTGTTTGTCATTATCTTTTATCCTCCATTAAAATCTAAAGCTTGTATCAGCATTGGCAATTAACTCCGTTAATTCATCGTAGTTTATGACTTTCAGGTTTTCATATTCGGTTAAGTCATCCTTTGTCATTCCTGCTTCAGCTAAGGCAGATTCAATAAGATACACTTCTAAATCAGACAAGTCTGCCATTTCTAATACCTCTGTCAAAGGATCCATCCCAACAGCTTCTGGATTGCAATGCTTATTGAATAGATACACAGCATCACCTGTTAATACAACCTTACAATCAATTATTTCTCCAAGAGCAGTGAATCCTGAACCAATCCTAATTGCTTCAATTGCCGAATTTCTCCCTATAGGGGATTGATCGCTTATAACTACTACTGATTCTATCATTTTTCTATCCTCCCGTACCAAATACTAATAATTTATCTGCTTCTATTGCCCAATTTGAAAAGTCTCCTAATCCTTCTTCAGTCGCACCTTCAATGAATTCCGGTTCTTTTAATCCTGTAATACTAACCCATGTGCTACAACCCGCAACTGGAATGCTGTTTTCCCTGCTAAATTGTTCTATTTTCTCTGGAATGTTTCGAATTGAGGATCCGCAACTTATTTCTTTTTTAAGATTGTATACTCCTGTACCAAAGAAAAATATCCCTGTTATTTCATGTCCCTTTCTAATCGCGGCTTTCCCTATTTCGATTAGCGTATCGACTGCTTGATATTTGTAAGGTTCTGTGCTAATAAAGAAAACATATTTAGACATAATCTATTTACTCCGCACTAAAGATTCTAAGCTTTCTTAATTATGAAAATTAAATTGCCATTATCTTCTTTAAGCTCAACTAATTCATCGCCAATTTTATTCAATAAGGCGGGAATATCTTTTTTTGCTCCGACATCGTCAACAATTACCTCAATGACTTGACCAGAACTCATGGTTTTCAATTCCTTCTTTGTCTTCAATACCGGCATTGGACATTTTAGTCCAGTATAATCAACTGTTTTATCAACCATTTTTTTCAACCTTTTTAGTTTTTTTTAGTTTTTTTTGTTCTATTTATGTCATCGTTTTCTAAAAATGACATTCATTGTAGAATAAAAATGTGATATAGTATTTAAACCATAGTTTTTTGCGCTATAAACGATCCATTTATTTAGCAAATATCACTATATAAATCAAAGAAAATAGTATAAAAAATTATAAGTCTAGATTTCTTATGATTACTTGAAACTTAAATAAATAATTAAGTAATTATTAAATATTGAAAGAAATAAATAAGGGATTAAAAAATGGTAGTTACTAATTCAGCAAATAAGATAGTTGATGAAATCGATAAGCAAATTCTCGAACTGTTACAAGAAGATGCAAAAATTACAATTAAACAAATTTCAGAAAAAATTGAAGAAAATTTGGATGAAAAGAAAAGCCATACAGCGATAAGATCTCGGATTCAAAGATTAGAGAAAGTATTAATTAAAAAATACGTTGCTTTAATTGACTGTCGTCAGTTAGGGTATCGAGAAATGGTGATGGCATCTCTTAGATTGAACACTACTAAGCCATTAGATTTAGTCAAGAAAGAGATTGAGAGGATGGAAAAGATAAAATATGCTTATCAGGTTACAGGAGAATATCCTTTATTTATAATGGCAAAGTGTCTTAATCATCAAGATTCTATGGGCTTAATTGAAACTCTTCGTAATCTTCCTGGAGTAGAGGAAGTGAAAACTGAAATCGTGATGGATCGAATAAAAGAGGACCATTCAATTATTATTCCGGACTAGTTTCGGTAGAATAAAATCTAATTAGCAGATATCCTTATATACAATACTGTCTATTCAATTATCGGTTAAGTTGAAATAGATTTAAATTAGATTTTTCTTAATATTGAAGTTGAATGACTTAGAAAGAGAAATTGACCAATTATTAGGTTGGTATGGTATAAAGAGAAAATATGTCTCGGGATTGTGTTTAACCGTGGCTGGAATTTTTGTTTTTATTGTAAAATTAATATTGCTATATTCTCTCTTACCAAATTATATTGCTTATGATCATGGTGTTCTTATTTACAATGGAACTATGATTAGATTTTATGTGGGTATTATAATGGGCTGTATAGGGGGATTACTTTTGTTGATTGGATTACCATTATTAATCATTAACACTAAAAAGAAGAAAAAGCTTTAAAATAGTAATTATTAAATTTATGCCCGATATCAGTCTATTTCTTTTAAAAACGCATTAAATCGTCGAATTTTACGTTTTATCCAAAAGTGTAAGAGGAATACAAAAGATCTATACTATTATATTGAATCTTATCCTATCAAAGCATATCTAAACAAATTTTGGGGATAAGAATATGAAAAATAAAACAACAAAATTAGTTATTATATTAATGGTAGGGCTTGTCTTTCCATTAATTCTTACGTCTAATTTCAATTTCAGTAGTGAATCTAATTCTAAGATAATTAAACCAGAAGTATCGGGAGGTTACACAGAATCCTATATCCATATTACCGGGGGTAATTGGTCAAGTACAGCTAGTTCCAAACCTTGGTGCTATTTTGATAACGGGTATTATATAATTGAAAACGTCACTATTGATGCCAGTAGCTCGCCTACGGGAAGTGGTATCTTTATTGAAAGTTCTGCTGTTTTTTTTATTATTAGGAACTGCACAATATATAATGCGGGGGGCGGTGTTTTGGATGCGGGAATCAGATTAAATACTGCAAGCAATGGACAGATATATAATAATACATGTTTCAATAATGGGAAATATGGAATCGTTCTTTATTTTTATTGTGATGATAATATAATTTCTGGAAATGTTGTTACTAACAGTCAGTATGTGGGGTTATATCTGGTAAGTACATGTAATAATAACGATATTATTGGCAATGATGTAAATAATAATTCCAATTCCGGAATATCTCTATATAATAACTGTAATAATAACAACATCACCGGAAATACTGCACGCGATAATGGTAATAGGGGAATACAATTGCATACTACATGTAATTCTAACACTTTCTCAGGTAATATTGTTAACGATAACAATTATGGGATAGATATTACAACCTCGGACAACAACTATTTTACAAAAAATGAAGTATACGAAAACTCACAGAGTGGGATATATTTAAGCGGTTCGGAAAATAATAATATTACTGAAAACAACTTAGATACAAATGAAAAGTATGGAATAGAGATAAAATCTAGCTCCATATGGAATAATATTACGAGAAATACTGTAAATGATAACACATTGATAGGGATTTATTTACAAACCACTAGTGATAACAATTTAATTGAAAATAATACTATAAATAGAAATGATTTAGGGATATTGCTTGATCAGAGTGATAACAATAATGTCACAGATAATATTTTGCATGATAATAGTAGGTGCATTTTAGAAATTGCTTCTACAGGAAATATCATAATAAATAACGATTGTACGTCCACCACTGTGCAAGAACCAATCTTTATTGATGGCATTGCCACTGGTGTTGGTGCGCACAATTGGACTTGGGCAATTAATCAAGGTTTATGTACGGGTTCAGGAACAAAGGAACTCCCATATGTCATCGAAAATCTTAAGATAAGTGGTTTCGGCGTTATGAAAGGTATTGAGATAAGAAATTCAGATGTCTATTTTATCATTCAAGATTGTGAGATATATCATTGTACTACAGGAGGCATCTATTTTAATAATGTCACTAATAGTCAATTGATTGAGAATAACTGTTCTAACAATTATCAAGGGATAAATCTATATGACAAATGCGATTTCAATGAAATCATAGGGAATGTAGCAAATGATAATTCTAATCATGGGATATTTATTGGTGATTATTGCGATAATAATACAATTTCATATAATATTGCATCTTACAATGATGAAGCAGGGATAGTTTTAGCTGGAGGAGATCTCAGTAGCTATAATAATACCATTTCAGAAAACACAGTAAACAACAACAATTACGGAATACGATTTGGAGAAGGTGATTTCCATTTTAATAAAATCTCGGGAAACATTATAAAGAGTAATAATATCGGAATCTCTATAGAAGATACTGGGTGTAGTAACAACTCAATCTACAATAATATCTTTCTGGAAAATGGGATTCATGCTATTGATAATGGGATTGATAACAAATGGAATATCTCCACTATTGGGAATTATTGGGATAACCATACTGGGCCAGATTCTAATAAGGATGGAATTGTCGATAATCCTTATAACTACATCGGTGGTAGTGCTGGAAGTATAGATTATCTCCCAATAGCCGAAGGTGTTTCTGGAAATCCATTACCTCCAGGGGTTATTGCCGTAATCATAGTTGTTTCCGTAGCGGGAGGACTAGGATTAATAGGTGCTGTTTATATGTTTCTTATTAAGCGAAGAACAACAAAATAATCTTCTTATATTATACTTTTTCTTTTTTTATAGACTCTGAATATTAAATCTAAGCCTGATATCAGTCCAGTCTTATTAAAAACTCGTTAAATCATCTAATTTTAAGTGTTTTCCGAAAGTGTAAGAGGAATTTAAAAGAACTATACTATTATATTGAATCTTATCCTATCAATTCATATCTAAAATAAATTGAGGAATAAGAATTTGAAAACGAAAACAAAACAGTTAGGAGTTTTATTATTAATGTTATTCATTTTCCCATTAATTCTTACTTATGAAATTAATTCCAACCATGAACATAAAACTAATATTATCAACCCTAAAACCTCAGGTACATATGTAGGTATATGGATTGATGATACTCTAACCACTAATGGTACTAGTTGGGGTAATTGGACGTGGGCAAGATCTCAGCCATGGTGTACTGATGGGGATGGAACAAAGGAAAATCCCTATATAATAAAGGACTCAACGTTTATACCTGCAGGACCGAGTGATTGCTTATCGATTTATCATTCAAGAAAATATTTTATTGTAAGTAATTGTACTTCTAAAGATATCCCCGTTGGTACCTTTTCAGGAATTAAATTAAACAATGTTACTAATGCGAATATCATTGATAATCACGCCTATAACAACTCTTATGGTATATATTTAGACGATTGCTATTATAACAATATTTCGGGAAACTCTGTAAACAATAACTCCCTTGGGATTTATTTATATTTTTGTGATAACAACACGGTTTCGGGAAACACCGCAAACTATAACGTTGATGGGCTATATTTAGAAGAAAGCAATGATAATACTGTAACGGGAAACACTGCAAATGGAAACTCTCAGAACGGAATATATTCATACTTCTGTGACTACAATAATATTACTGGAAACGCGATAAATAATAATGGAGATTCGGGGCTAGATATAGAGGACAATTGCGATAATAATATCATCTCGGGGAATACTGTGAACAACAACACTTATAATGGGATTTATATCTATGATGATTGTAATTATAACACAATTTCGAATAACATTATAAATGGTATGGGTACCCAGGATTTTGGAATCTCTTTACATTGGTACAGTCTGAATAATACCATTATTAACAACATTGCGAACTACAATGAAGAAATAGGAATAGAAATATATGACTACTGTGAAAATACCACGGTTTCAAACAACATCGTAAGCTACAATGGAATAAACGGAATAGGAATATATGATTTCTCTGATAATAATATTCTTACAAAAAATGTTTTGTATAATAATACTATCGGAGTATATATTGATAACGGTGATAATAACACTTTTTATAAAAATGCCTTCGGAAAGAATGGATTACATGCGTTAGATGGCGGAATAGATAATAAATGGAACACATCTATTATTGGTAATTATTGGGACAATCATACCGGTCCAGACCTAAGCCCACAAGACGGGATTGTCGACAATCCATATATGTTTATAGATGGTCCTGCGGGGAGTATTGATTTTCTACCTATAGCAGAAGATGATGCTCCAAGGATAACAATTAATTCACCTCTAACAGGAAGAAGATTTAGTACTGCTCCTTCATTCAATGTAGAGATCATTGATGTGGCATTATACGAGATGTGGTATACTCTCGACGGAGGATTGAATAATTATACGTTTAGAATAAATGGAACTATTAATCAAGCTGCGTGGGATGCTTTATCTAATGGAAGTGTTACGATTAGGTTTTACGCTAGAGACGTTTTAGGGAATGTAGCGTTTGAAGAAGTTACAATAATCAAGGGTGTTTCTGCAGATAAATTAGATCCTGGTATCGTTGCTGCGATTATTGTTTCCGTTATTGGAGGTATAATTTTAGCCGCTTTGGTAATACTTGTGAAGAAAGGAAAAATCTCATTAGAAAAGATTAAAGAATTTTCATTTAAGAGAAAGTAAAGTATAGAAATAACTAATATGATTAATTATTTTTAATCAAATTCTTTTTTTTACCTCTCAAGAAAAAAGATTTAAAATTAATTTAAGGTTTTATAAATTTTTACGTACTTGACACATTACTCTTTGAATGTCAGAAGTGTTTGTTATCGTAAAGACAATTCTTTATACTTGTAATATAATTTTTCGATAATTGCATTAAATGCTTCTAATACCCCCTGACCTGTTTTTGCAGAAGTAACATAATATCCAAGCAAATTATGTTCATTAACAAGGTCTTGAATTTTTATTTCATCTATACCGTTTTCATCAACCAAGTCAACTTTATTAGCAATATCAAGCAGAAGAGGAAACACCACGGGATCCTATCGATCTTGGAGTCATTACGGTTATTATTGTTGTTTCAGTAGTGGAAGGTTTAGCAGTAATAGCAATCACACGATCATAAGGAGGGTAAAAAGAACATTTTAAACATAAATCATTTGAGGCTTTAAGAACTAAGATTGTAAATCCTCTTGACGTCTGGATCACACTTTAGCGTTCATCACTTAGCTCAAATATAAGTATTTCGTAATTAAAAGAAGGAGAAAGAATAATTATAACAAATAAACTGCTTATTCTAATTCATCAAAAAAACGTTCTTTATAATTTTTTTAGTTTTTTGATCTTTTCTTTTTTAACTTTTTTAATTTCTTTTTTTAAGAATATTATAGTTGCGTTAATTTCTCCTTTTTTTGACTTTATTTTAGAAATCTTAGAATGATCAATAATTTTAGTATCATGATTAATCGCTCTTTCAATTTGAATCAATTCTTTATGCTTTATTGCTAATTTAGCCTCTAACTCTTTCAATTTTTTGTTATATTCAGATTTTATTTTATTAGCTAATTCAGATTTTGATAAATCAGACATAAGATGAATTAAAATAGAATTAATTTAATATTAATATTCTTATTCTTTCTTAACTCCTAAGTAGATTATGAAGATACCTTATATAGGCATTGGTATATTTACCAAACGTACCTAAAACCAGGGATATATTATAAAGCACTTGAAGATTATGATTTAGCACTTATAAATCTTAAAAATGGTAAAGAATTAACAAAGGAAAGTACATCTGACTCTGAAACCAAGCAGAATTGACTCACTATAACAGATCTTTTTCTTAATGAAATCGAATCCTTATGAGCTTATAATTCAGATTAAAAAGTACTACTGAATATAATTTATACCTAGGAGGAAAAGAATTCTAAATTCAAAAAAATTGCTTCATAGAAAAATTAGATATTAGCCTTTATCAATGGTCAATTTAAATGGTTTAATAAAAATAATAGAAATAATTTTAATTTTAAAATTTTAATATTTTCATCATTATTCATACTTCTTTACTCCTTATTTGGTTTACAATCAATAATCTAAAAAAAAATTAAAAGCTATCTTTAATAATTATTTTTATAATCATCTTAATTGCTTTCCCTTTGTTTAAGGAGCTTTTCCTTTATAACGCATCCTAGAGGTTGGGCACGAAAGCAAGCATTACAACTAGTACATAATGGGGGTGATAAATCACCATTTTTCCATCGATTTGGGAGAGACGGTTCAATGACTAATGGCCTGCTTAACGCTACAAAATCAGTAGTACCTTCATGAAGTAATTTTTCTGCTTTCAAGGGATTTCTAATACCTCCCATCAGAATAATTTTAGTATTCTTAAGAACTGAAGAATATTCATTTACCGTAGGCAAGAAATAATTTTCTTGTTCCTCCGTTTTTACTACAGGAGCAGGAAATGTTTTTCCTGACATGAAAATTGTTTCCAATCCTCCAGCACTTGGTTCAATAGCGT
The DNA here is from genome assembly GCA_019894975.1 of Promethearchaeota archaeon. GTDB lineage: Archaea > Asgardarchaeota > Lokiarchaeia > Sigyniarchaeales > SOKP01 > Loki-b32. Next base: position 28,651 of record JAGXNO010000016.1, read on the forward strand.
CATAACCAGTATCCACAAGGATTTTGGTGATCTTTTTACCTTCCTCTAAAGTTAGACTATTTTCTACAAAATCTTGCGTTTGTAATTTTACTGTTATTGGAAAGTTTTTACCAACTTCATCAGTGAGTTGATTATATATCTCAACCAAAATTCTGGTTCGATTTTCGGTATTTCCTCCATATTCATCAGTTCTCTGGTTAGAGTAGGGACTAAGAAAATTTGACAGCAACCAGCAGTGAGCTCCATTTAGTTGGACTAAATCATAACCACATTCATAAGCTCTACGTCCAGCACTAACGAAATTTTTAATAATAGTTTTAATTTCTTCGTTTGTTAACTCACGGGGCATTTTTTTCGTAACCTGGTATAACACAGCTGAAGGGGATATTGAATTCATACCTTGCCGACCACAATGACAAAGTTGAGGTGCTATTTTAACCTCAGAGTATTCATGAACCGCCTTTACAAATTTTTTTTGACCCTCGAGATGAGAATCATCATACAGTCCAGCTTGATTATTGTTCAATTTTCCTTCTTCATCTATAGCTGCTAAACCTGTAATAATTAATCCCGTTCCCCCCTTAGCTAGATCTGTGTAAATTTTAATGAACTCATCTGTTACCGTTCCATCTGCGACCGTTCCATCTGCGTTTGCAGCGTTTGTAAATGTTGCTGAACGGACTATCCGATTTTTTATTTCAACATTTCCTATTTTACAGGGACTAAAAAGTGTTTTTAATTCCATGATTTTTACTCTCTTATATGCAATAATATCTAAAAGTCAATTAATTAAATAAAGAATATTCTTTATGTGGCTAAAAAAAATTATAATAGCAATGACTTTTGCTTACTGATTGATAAAAATGGCTGTAAATTATGAACAGAAAGCTAAAAAAATGGGTATTATTGGCTCAAATTTTTCTTTTCCTTTTAATTTAAAACCTATTTAACACTCATAGTTTTCTTTCTTAAGGAAGAATTTTAAAACTGAATTAAACTGATATTTACTTAGAGTGAACCTAAATAAAAATGAAAGGTCAGGAATAAGAAGAACTCTTAGACTTCCATTCTTCATAATTCTTCTTTTAATAGGAACAGGTATTCTTATAAATATTACCTCATCAAACCTTTACAAATTGAGAAAAACAGGTAGCGAGGGATTTCCCGATTTCATAACTGCAAATGATGATTATTTTGTAACAAGGATTGGAGATATCCCTAATATTGATCCAGAATCATATACACTTACTGTGTGGGGACAAATAGATAATCCACGTGATTTCACAATTAATGAACTATACTCTTTAAATCAAACTGAACGGATCTTAACAACGGAATGTATTGGTAACCCTACTAATGGGCCACTTTTATCCACAGCAGCATGGAAAGGGTTTTTAGTATATGACCTTATAGAATCACATGGGCTGAGATCTAATGCTACAGGGGTGAAATATATCGCCGCTGATGGATACTATGTCTATCACACCCTTGAACAACTAATATTAAATGGAACCATAGGAGCACTCTATATGAATGGAGGGATTTTACCTCCAGTTCAAGGATTTCCCCTCCGAATCGTCAATCCCGGATCATTTGGAGCTAAACAACCCGCATGGGTAACAGAAATAAAAATTATTGATATGCCTATTAACGATTACTGGGATGATAGGGGTTGGGACACATCTCCTCCGATGGATGTTGATTCTACAATATTTTTCCCCCAAGGTAGTGTGGAAGTACATGTTGGGCTACCACTAGAAATTGGAGGAGCTGCATTTGGAGGAACTCGAATTTTTATCGTTGAGTATACTATTAATGATGGTTCAAATTGGAATCAAGCATACATTAACACATCAATTGACGTGGATCATGTATGGGTCTTCTGGAAAGTTTTAGTCACTTTTAATGAAACTGGAACGTATTCGTTTTATACAAAAGCAACCGATATTTACAATAACACACAGCCATTCAATGATCCCTTCAAAAAGGATGGGTCAAACAGTTGGCCTAGAATGATTATTAATGTAATAAATTAATCTGTGACTGTTTTACCTAAAATTTTAATCATTCTTTTTATCTGTTTTATTAGAATTATGATTTACTAAATATATTCCTAAAATCACCAAAAATAGGGCAAAAGGATATATGAAAACATCAAATTCTTCTGGCAAAAATAGAGCAGAGAAAATCACACCAAATAAAGGTACTAATGTCTGAAAGATTGCCGCTCTGCTTGCACCTAAGCGCTTAACACCTTCTAAATAGAACGTGTACGCACCTATCGTAGAAATAAATGCCAAATATGAAATTCCAATCCAGATTCGAGGGGGAACATTGAAATATTCAAGAGGATTAAGATATTGTGGACTAATTACTATAGCTATAGGAGTAATAATTAGAAATCCAAAAAAGGATACCCAAGTAATTATCCAAAGAGAGGATGGCTGATGAGATTCGAGATTCATCTGAGTTTTATTCAAGAAAAAACGAGAAGTAACTGTATAAACCGCATAAGCAAGTGCAGCTGCGAGTATTAGAATATCCCCAAGAATCCTATTTAATACCTGTTCATTTGGGGAAAAACCAACAACGAAAACAACAGCTATAAACGCTAATATGGTTCCAATCAACTTTTTCCAAGTGAAGAATTCTGTTTTTAAAAATACACTGGAAAGTATTACCACCCAAACTGCGTTTGTTGCTACCATGATACTGGCATCACTAGCAGCGGTAAAAATCTCACCTAAAAGATATCCTACTTGATAGATTGTTACAGATAACAAACCCATTAATGCCAAAATCTTCCAGTTTTCCTTAGCAAAACTCCAATTTAATGTCCCCTCCTTATATTTTAAAATGAGAAAAAAACAAATCAAGGCAAGAAAATAACGGATCACAGCAATCATAAGTGGTGGAATTGTTGCCCCCCCAACTTTTTCAGATACTAGCCATCTTCCTAATGGCCAAGTACCGCCCCAAATAACCATCGTTAAGAGTAATAATAGATAAGCAATGATATCTTGTTTTCTTTTACTACTTAATGGAGGTTTTTTTCCTTCACTCATATTTCCTCATACCATTTATTAATCAAATCTTGTTTTTTGATATATCTAAGAAGATATATAGTTATAATTAAGAATACTACTGTTTCAATTAGCCAAATAAGATCATATACCCTTATATTACCATCTAGTTCTATTTGTCCAATAGAAAAAGTGCCATAATCAATAATTGAATATAGTAATATTTCAGGAGATTGTAAAATAAGAGGAAAAAAGAGTTCAATATTCTCATGGGCAGGGAGATCAAGTAAGAGATGTGTCAATCCCCCAATTAATGCAGAATAAATACCAACAATAAAGAACTTCTTATTGAATTTTTTTTTCTTTAGATTTTCGAATTTATCAATACCAAGATACCTCATAGGTCTAAATTTTTTTGCCATTTTTGCCAAAAAAGGACCAAAACACTTGCTAAACAATATGGTTAGAAAAATGGTTAGAGGTATTACTAGTATTAATAAACCTAATAAGCTATGAGTAAAATTTCTGAATTCAAATGGTAAGAAAGGATTAACCATTACATTTATATCAGGGATTATGGTACCAATGCAAAGAGCTGTTCCATCCAACTTTTTTGGATATTTTAGTTTTAATATTAATCCTGGTGCTTGATGAGAAAATAGACTACTCGGCATTTAACTACAGTTTTTCTTTTGAATTTTAAAATTTTCGTATAAGTATTAACTTTTTGAAAATCCCCCATGATGGAATTGAATCTTGTAATTAAGTTTCTTATCTTCACAATAATTTGTAATCTCATCTTCAAGAATATCCCAATAACCACGATCTTTTTGGATTTCCTTATAAGTATTAAGTAGATGTGGAAAATGTTCCTTGATGGTGTTCATTATTCGGGGAACATTATGAGGTCTAAAGTTTAGATTCTCAAAACTGAATCGATTTGAGTATCCTTCAGCCTTTTCAATAATATCTTTATAATTCGTAATTTCTGGAAAATAGGGGGAAATAAAAGTGTAAGTTTCAATACCTGCTTTAGATATCAGTTTAATTGCTTCCAAACGTTCTAAAGGTTTAGACGCAGCTCGTTCTATAATTCTGGCAAAATCTTCATCTAAAGTACTGATTGAAATACCGACTCGTATATTTTCAAACTTCTTAAATAAATCAATGTCTCTTACTACTAATTTGGATTTCGTGAGCACAGAAACAGTAGCTTTGGTATCAACTAATTTCTCTAATATCCTTCGAGTATTCTGATATTTCTTTTCTAGGGGTAGGTAAGGATCCGTCACTGAACTGAGCAATATATTCTTTCCATTATATTTTTCAGGTTTTATCTTATTAATATCAAAAGTTTTAATATCTAGAAACTGACCCCATTTATCCCCCTTATGATTAGTAAATCGTATCATAAATTCAGCATAGCAATAGATACAACCGTGCTGACAACCGGTATAAGGATTAATTACGTAATCTATTGAAGGAATATTACTTTTCGTAATAATACTTTTAGCCTTTCGAAAGTCAATTTTCATGTTATAGATCCCTCCTTCTTCTCTGGTAATAAAATAACAAAACAAAAAAGTTTGTAATTAAATGAAAGAACCAAGCATATAGTAACCCCAGTTGTATTAAGGCAATGAAATATATTAAAGATGAAATCAACAGTGAAATTATTTGCCCTGTATTTTTTAGCGCAACAGTGTGAACGAAACTAAAGAGCAAAGAACCTATAAGAATCCCCATCCCCATATTGAAATCAAAGTAATATATGAGTGCACTTAATACTAAACTTCGATAAATTAATTCTTCCACAAATGCACTTAACGGGAATAATAATGTTAAAGAAAATAGTTTTTCATTATTCATATTATTTGTAAAATAATGAAAAATCTCATCCCCTTTTCCCATTTCAAAATTTCCAGGATTTTTTAAGAAATATATGAAGATGATAAATATTTTCACGAAGATTAGCGTTAATAGAGGGAGAAATACATAAATTTTAAAAGAATGCTTTATACCAATTAGGTCATAAAAGGAAAAGAGAAAAGGGTTGGTATTAGGAATAAAAGAGAATAATAAATCTAGTAAAAAGATTATTGGGATTAAATAGATCAGAATATAAGATGTAAAAGCTATTGAGTTTATATCTTTTTGAATTAAGTATTTAAAACTTAATATTAAAGCAGTAACTAGTAAAAAGAATGAGGAAATAAAAATTATACTAACATACGCATTAAAAGTCGAATATACAAACCAAAATAGAAAGAACAATAGAATTATGATATTGCTAAAAATAAGATTATTAATTTTAGATCTAATGCTATTATTATAATTTAACATCTGTATGGAACTTACTTGTTGTATTCCATAAATACAAATTAATTGAAAAATTCCATCATTAAAGTGTATTAGAGATACTATTAAATTCCTTTTAAATTAAAATCTTAATAATATTTTGTTATTGGTTTAGGGATTATTCTAAATAACATGAAAGTTCCTGAGAGATTAGAAACAAAACGGCTCATTCTTAGACCTTATTCAGAGGAAGATATTAATCAATTTTTGGATTCATATAAAAATGCAGACCCAGGATTTAGTTTGGTAATCTCTAATAAAGAATATAACTCCTATTTAGGAACTTGTGGCTTATATCCAATAAGAGACGGTAATAGTGTAGGGCTAATTTATGCACTCTTACCAAAATTTAGAGGTAATGGATTTGCAATCGAGGCAATGCTAAAACTAATAGAATATGTTTTTATTATGTTAAAGATTCCCAAAATCATTGTCTATATCCACCCCGACAATACTCATGGTTGTAAAGTAGCAGAAAGAATAGGAATGAAATATATGGGTCATGTCCAACACAAAGATTTCATTCCAAAAGCAATGCTGTTAACTCTTACGAAAGATGAATACGTTGGGCAGCATTTATACTAAAATTTCATAGAAATGTCGCTTCTATGAATGTTTCTATGAAAGTACCAGGTAGAATTTTCATATTCAATTAATATTTATTTCCTTAATAATAAGAAGTTTTATTTTATTGGAATTCAATGATTTCTTATGACTTTAAAACCAAATTTAGAAAAATTGTTTCAAGACTGGAACGAGTTAAATATAAGCACCCAAAAATCTCTTGGAGATTTTGATTTTGCAAAAATAAAAGAAATTAGGGCTAAACAAGGACAGCTTGAAGATTCTATATACGAAATCCTAAAAACTAATGCATCAGATGATATTAAAAAAATATTACCTGATGGTTGTGGTGAGATGGAAGTTGGATTTGAGAGTGAAGAGAAGCGATTCTATTTCGTAATGTTCGATCCTGATTATGAAGAAGAGGATGAGCCTAAGATCATTGCGATTACTATTGATCTTAATGAAAATGTAAGTTTAATTAAAGATTTTAAAATGGAATAACAAATTGAAATAAAAAAAAATTAAAAAAATTATTTAATATTTCTCTTTTTGAGGTATACTAATCCTGCTATTGTTATTAGTGCAAAAATCAAGAAGGAAAAACCAAAAGGAATGTCATCTCCTCCTCCCAACCCAAGTGTCATTACAACCATAGTTACTCCAAATATTTGCGCCACTAATTTAGTTACAATCCCATCAGAGTTATAAGTTAAAATATACGTTCCAAGAATTGCGCCTTCAAGGGTAAGTTTATCTCCCTCGACTAGATAACTTACAAAAAATCCCGTAGACACTGCATATTCACCAATCATTGTTAAATTTATTGGAGTAGGGATAATTAAATACAATCCGCCCATTGATACGGTACTCTCATAATCAATAAAATTCTGAGTTTCATTCGCAGCAACATAAAATGCATTATTAATATAAATAAGCCATGAATCTGCTGTTTTATTATAATAACGTAAAGTAGCATTTATCATATAAGAATCAACAGTCATGTGGGAACCATTATAAATATCCTGGATTGTCAAGTTAAATCTATGACCGCTATATTCAGGTGCTCCACCAGTAGTAGTCCAAATTAAACTTTCGCCTTCATCTACGCCAAACGTAGTATCTCCTTGCGTAGTAACACAGGTGGCACTAGAAATAAAGGGGAGGACGAATAAAGTGGTACAGAGTAATACAAGTATAATTTTCTTTAAATGTTTCATACTTATCACATTCTAATTAAAACTTTTTTTTGGATTCAAGATAAATTTAAGTTAAATTATATTTCTATTTTCACCTATTTAACTGTTAACATTAATTAAAAAGTAAAGAGATATAAATGAAGTTTTAAAATATTCAATTAATGCGAGAATTATAATCTAAAATAATGAATTATCGCAACCAGATGTGAAAAATTTGTATAAAATCGTCTTATTACGGCATGGGGAAAGCACTTGGAATAAAGAAAACAGATTTACAGGATGGACCGATGTGGATCTTTCAGAAAAAGGAATTGAAGAAGCCAAAGAAGCTGCCAGATTGTTAGTTGGAGAAGGATATACATTTGATATTGCTTATACTTCTGTTTTAAAAAGAGGGATAAGAACATTATGGATTGTACTGGATAAAATGGATTTAATGTGGATTCCTGTCCACCGTTCATGGAGACTTAATGAACGACACTATGGTGCACTTCAAGGTTTCTATAAAGCTAAGATGGCTGCGGAAGTAGGGGAAGAACAAGTCCTCATTTGGAGGAGAAGTTATGATATTCCCCCTCCTGCTCTCAAAACAAGTGATCCAAGATATCCAGGAAATGATAAACGTTATAGTGAATTGAAAGCAGAAGAACTCCCTTTAGCGGAATGTCTCAAAGATACTGTAGAGCGAGTTTTACCTTACTGGCATGAGACAATTGTCCCCTCTATTAAATCTGGAAAAAAGATTTTAGTTTCCGCTCATGGAAATAGCTTACGAGCACTTGTCAAATATCTTGATAATGTTCCAGAAGGAGAAATTGTAAAATTAAATATCCCCACAGGCATACCATTAGTATATGAGTTAGATGAAAAATTAAAACCAACTGACCATTATTATCTTGGAGACACCGAAAAGTTAGAAGAAGCAATTAAAGCCGTTGCTGATCAAGGAAAAGCACAATGATTACAATATAATGGTTTATAAAAAAGTTTATAAAAATTAAGAATAAAATTGAAATACAATTCTTTTGATTTCCTACTTAACTAACTTATTTAATAGGATTCAATAAAAATGAAGATAAATTATAGTATAAAGATTACTGCCTTTTTTTTGGTTTCGTTTTTATTCATTATTCTTGCTGTAATACCTATTCATCCTGTTAATGCTGCATCATACACAGATTTTTCTATACCCACAGCATATGAAATGACAAATAATCACACTCAATATCCTAATTTGGTAATACTTGATGTTAGAGAACAGAATGAATATGATGAAAGTCATTTAATTAACGCAACTTTGATACCACTTGGTGAAATTAATGGGAGGATTGATGAACTCGAACCTTATAATGAAACTGAAATACTTGTATATTGCAGATCAGGAGCCAGAAGCGCGTCAGCAAGCCTAAATCTTGCGGATAATCACGGCTTTACTAAAATTTTCAACATGCTCGGGGGGATTACTGACTGGATTACCGCAGGCTATCCTATTTGGTCACCTGATAACGGACAAGAACAACCGACTATCAACTTTTCATTTAACGTATTTATAATAATATTATTTGCGACACTCGGTATTACCTTAATTTATTATTACAGACAGGGAATTCAAAATAAAAACTCAGATATTTATTAAAAATTGTTAGTTTCGATTCTTAATTACTTTCAAGCTTTCTAAAAATTTTGTATTTTTTCTGTGCAACATAAAGTCCATAAATAATACCACCAACAATGGTGAGGATTATAATTATTCCCCCAAGAATAAAGAGAATCCCCCCGATATTGTGGGGGGGTATCCCGACAAATATATATCCGGGTATCAAAATAATAATTCCGATTATGAAGAGAATAAATAAGCCGATACCAATTTTCTTAGAAATTTTTTTTCACTACTAATACTGATTTAAAAAAATTGTATATTTCACAAATATGTATATCAATTATTTAAACGTTATGAATATGAACCCTATTCTTCAAAAGGATCTCTGGTAGGATCAGTTATCAAATGCCTAAAAGAAATGGGGTGAGAACAGCAATTGAAGACGAATATTTGATGATACTTTCACGTATATAAGTTTGAAAAATCGATACAATTCGATTAAAAAAAATAAAATTATCTTGAAAGTAAAAAAGAATTGAAAGAATCAATTATTACAAAAAAAAAAGTATTAAGAATTTAATTAAATTACCATTTCATCCCAAGCATTTCATATGTATCAGATACTCCTGTTAAAGTTTCAATTTGCCAACGAAAACCTTCAATTCCCGTAAGAAATGGCACGAAATATTTGGAAAGCTCCTTTCCAGCAGCTTCTACTTTTTCTCTTTCTGTATAAATTAAATGGTATTGTTTAGCACCATCTATGCCGCCTGGCGTATTGAAAACACGCCATTTGGTTATATAAGGTAATTCTCTTGGTTGTTTCAAATACAATTTCGCCATATCCGTGCCTTTATTGTTAGGAACCCAAACTGTTATCATTAAAATTCCCATGTTGATTTACACCTCTAAAATTTTTATTAGATTCTAAGGTAAACCCTTTTTTACATTCAATTTAAAATTTTACATTTTTTTCACAAATAATTCCTCTAAAAAGATGTTGTAAAGGAAAGTTATTTAAGTCTGATTAAAAAAAATTTATATTATGACAAAAAAATTGTTAATAGATAATCCAACAGTTTCCAATATCGTTTTTTATCCTCGAAAAACTCCTATCCCAAAAGAAACTGATCCAAACATTAAAGTACTGAAGTTTCAGATTGAAAAAAATGTCCTTATTGGGGGATTTTTTTATTTGAATAATCCTGAGTTTCCAACAATTTTATTATTTCATGGTAATGGAGAAATTGCCTCAGACTATCAATATTTTTTAGATTTCTTCTTTCGGTGTGGGATAAATTTGACGGTGGTGGATTTTCGTGGCTACGGGTTTAGTACTGGTAGTCCCTTCTATACAAGCCTAATAATTGATGCCCTTCCCATTTATAACAAATTTCATAAATGGTTGGTCGAAAATAGTTTAAATGATTCAATATTTATACTTGGTCGTTCTTTAGGAAGCGTTTGTGCTTCTGAAATTGGGTCACATAACCCTGAGAGTTTAAAGGGAATAATATTTGAAAGTGGGTTTGCAAGTCTCTATGATATGATGACAAGATTATTTAGAGTTAGTGGTCAAGAAATAAATCCTGAATCTTTGAGTGAATATTCCAACGATACCAGAATCAGGAAAATTTTAAAACCAATACTAGTAATTCATGGTACTGTTGATTGGATTATCCCATCCACTCAGGGAAAACTAATATATGAAAATATTTTTGAAGGAATTGAAAAAAAATTAGTATTAATTGAAGGTGCTGGTCATAATGATATTTTTTCTTATGAAGATGAATATTTAACTCCATTAACAGTATTTATTCAGAAATTTAGGTAACCGAACTTTTATTTCATTATTCTTTTTAAGAAATAATTAGAAACTGGACTAAGAATCATTTTATAATTCTTAATTTTTAAATTCAATTAAAAGAATAAAGAATTTCCTTATATTCTCGATGGTCTCAACTAAATTGAAATTTTGTCCTTATTGTGGGAAAAGAATTGAAAAACATAATAGTAACTTCTGTACCTACTGCGGTAAGAATTTAAAAAGGATTAATAATTCTTCTATCAAGAAGGTAAGTTGTACTATATGTCATGAACCCGTTGGTTTGAAAGTAAAAGAGAAAATTAAATGTTCTTACTGTGGAAGTCAGTATCATCGAAATTGTATCACATCTTGGTTATTAAAATATAAAACTTGTCCCTTGTGTTTAAATGTGTTTCTTACGCCAAAGCTAAATTCAATAGAGAATCGATATTAATAAAAAAAAATGGAAAAGGTAATTAATAATTTCTTTAAAATGAATATACCATTTTCTATAAACCAAGTTAAATTTGCAAAATAACTTATATATTGGTTTCAAAATATATTTATAACTATTGAAATGAAAGAAGAAAAGAGAAAAAGTGGTTGTTAAAGCCTTAATTCTAAAGGTATAGAATTTTATTATTCTGTTAAAAATTCATGGATCAATATTTCTTTATAATCTGATTCTTTCTCCTCAAAAGGGATTAGCTCTTCACCATTATATATATCTGGAGCATTAAAACTTTTGAAAGCAACAGAGAAAGGGATGATTAACTTTGAAATATCTGGAAAATTTTCAGCGATTTCGATTTCAGGTTCTAAATCTTCATATTTTTTATCTAATATTTTTATACTCATTTTATACCCTTTACTCATTTTATTTAATTTCATTATAAGATTGGACCTATTTAAGAGAAAACACCCGACAAATTTAGTGAAATTTTCATCAGTAGAATTGTTTTTACAATAGATTTTCTTTCAATATATGTTTTACCTTGGAATTTGGTTTTCTTACTAAACTTCTTTTATCATTTGAGTAAACATCAATTGGAAAATTCTCATTGTATATATTTAGAATTAAGATTATCAAGTTCGAGATATTATGGAAGCATATTGTTGAATTTTTGCAATTAAACAAGTCAGCTACGAGTTTTGAGAGTAATGAAAATCTCCTTTTCTGAATTTCATCATCTATTATGTATTCTTCGGTACAAAACGAATTTTCTAAAAAATCCTCAACCTTCTTCTCAATAGTGTTGGTATTATAATCCATCGTAAAATTGTACTCATTTACGATTTTTCTAGCTCTAAGTATATAAAGAAACAGCTTTTTGGTGAAACTCCCTTTTATGAATATTAACTGAGTTTTTAGAAGATTAACTAATCCTTAAGAAACTCCTCTTTAAATATCTGTTGATATTCACGATCTCTTTCATTAAAAGGAATTTTTTCATCCCCGTTGTAAATATATTGAGTTTCTTCAAATTTATTGGATTCTTCAAATGGCATAACAGCACCTGAAATATCTGGAACTAACATTTCATCCAGACGTTCAATACTTTGTTGGTATATTTTAATTACTTCTTCAGTCATCATAATATAAATCTTTTAGACTCAGTGAGAGTAGCATATTTTTATTGTTATCCTATTAATGAAATGGCTATATTTAATGATGAATAAAAACAAAAGTATTTAAACAAAAACATTGATTTCAAGAGGATTACCAATAAAATTGCGAGTATTCTAAGATTACCTTTTGAAAAAAGAGATAAATTTGACCTTAGAAGAAATCATGTAGATAATTATTAGTTTTTGGAAATAACTTTTGTATTACCTCAAGTTTTTCATTATTAACTGTAATGAAGCCAAATTCCAATAAATCATTTACCGTTCTGAATCCCGCGACTAGTTGTGCAAAATAACTAATATCTATTTGAATATCAATGATATTTTCTGAAGATTTCTTAAATACTACATTGATTGTATTATCCATTGAATTTAATGTGAAATATCCATTATTCCAAGGGCAAAACTCATCATTTACATGTAAGGTGAGAGTAAAATCGGAAAGAGGATATTCAAGATTTTCAAGAATAGTTTTTACATCAATTACTCTTAACATTGAGTTATCTACAATTATACGTCTAAGGATTCTTGGTGTTTTTAATAAATCCATTATGTTTTCATTGGCGGGGAAGGTTCCTGCTATGTATTTACGTTGATCACGATGACTCGATAGTAAATTGAAAATCGTTTGCTTAGCTTCTTGATCAAGCCAGAAGACTTCTCGAATTTGTATTGTTTTCTCGGGACTTTTTAGCCATGGCTCATCTGGTTTAGAAAATCTCATTATTATATAACCTACTGGTTGGTCACCTTTATAACAAATGAATTTATAATTTCCTTTAAAATGACCTCTCCAATAATCAATTGTAGGTCTTTTTGCGATGTAATCAAATTTTGACACCACCTTATCATACACATTTCTAATATCATCTCCTATCTTTACAACTTCCTTTATATGATAGTCTGTTTTTCTGTAGATAATATCTGAAATTCTAAATTGATAAAAGATATGCTCATCAACTAATTTATATCCCAACATCTCATAAAATGAAAACTTAAATGGATAGAGAACTGACACAGGAATATTAGAATCATACATATTCTTAAACATTCTAATCATAATTTCTCTTATGGTGCCACGATTACGGTATTCTGGCTTTGAGGCAATCCCCATTACTCCATGCATTTTAAAATCTCGAGAACGCAATTTGATATCAAACGGGATAGCTCCTGCACAAGCAAATAAAAAACCCTCTTCAAATGCTCCGTAATAAAAATCTATAGGTGTTTTAGCATCGGGATACTTAAGATCGTCATAACTATTTTCTGATGTCTGAAAAGCATAACGACTAAGCTTCTGGCATGCTTCTCGATCGTTTTCCTTTAATTTTCGAATTTCCATTAGTAATCTCTGTCCTATTTTTCTTTTGATTCTTAATCTAAATTAAATTAAAAATTTTTATAAAAATCAAGCAAGTATGTAGAAATCCTAACAAAATTGAATAAAAAAAAAGAAAAAAAATTTTGAATTATTTTAAGAGGGATTACTCTTTACGAATGAGATGATTAAGACCCCAATTGCCATTATTATCCCAACAGATATCATAGCCCAACCGTATGCTGCTTTACCTATGACATCATAAGATAACATAATAGCCCCCCAAACAAAGGGACCAAGCGCGCTGGAGAATTTTCCACTTAGCTTGGAAAATCCAAAGAACTCTCCGAATTTCTCTTTAGGAGCAAGTTCCACTACCATGATGCGTTGTGCTGTCCATGTTCCTCCAAGAGCTGGGCCTGCTACCACGCCCATAAGAAGGCTAAGCATGAAAGGGAGATTTAACCCAGCATCGATGTATGGTGTTATAAATACTAACATAACACCAATAATTAATGCAATACCCCATAAAGCTCCGACAAGATAAAATAGATTTTTAGCTCCGTACTTTTCACCAAATATACCCATAAAATATGTAAAAGCAACTGCTGATACTGTAGCAAGTAATATAAAGAGGATAGCAAATAAAGTTGTTCCACCTGCAATAATTAACCCATCAGTAACTATTAATGTCATATAGAGAACTATAACATTAGCAATGTCAGCAATAAAGAAATAACCAATAATAAATATAAACATTGATCTATGTTTTCTAATATCTCTAAATGTACTTCTTAATTGTGTGAAAGTATTAGATATTAGTTTTCCTAGTGGAGGTCTTCTACTCTTTTTCTGTTTTTCACGAACATAAAGAAATGGGATTGTGCATAACAGAAATAAGATCATAGGAATCAAAAAAGTAATCCAGTATCCTGTAAACCCATATGCTATATCTGGATCTGGTGGAATGGCAAGTGGATCAGGTGGAGTAGAGACTATATCATTTAATAATATAATTAAAGGATATATTACAATTAAAGCAAGGATAGTACCTAAATAGCCCCAAGCAACCCCAAATCCAGCAACTCTTCCGATATCTTCTCTTTTTGCAATAAATGGGAGCATTGCGTCATAGAAAGTAAGACTAAACTGATAAGCAACATTTGCAATTACATATAGAACTAAAACAGTAGTTATATCATGAAAGAATCCAAGTAGACTGGCAAAAAGAAGGATAATACCTGTCAAACTTATTATAAAAGGTTTTCGTTTTCCTACATTATCACTCAATGCTCCTAAAATAGGAACACAAATAGCTACTCCGACTTGCATTATGGTACTAACTATACCAAAAAGAAAACTAGCTTCACCATAGGACATACCATGTTCTAATTGCCCAATAACCAGTATATATTTACCAATGATTAAACTCACAATTACCATGGAGTAAATGGTGTTTGCTAGGTCGTACATGGCCCAAAAGAATACGTTACGTCTTGAAGTCGTGGTTTCGAATTCTATCTCTTCATTTCCTAATATTTCAGACGACATATGAATCATTTATTTTAGATTTAAATTAATAATGAATAATGGGTTATCTTCCATTTTCATATAAATTTTATGTAATATTGTATTTTTATATAGAAAGAGATGAAAACAGAATCTTATTCTTAAAAAAAGATAGGAAAGTTTTGTATGAAATTTGTTGATTTGAGTTTAGAAATTAAGGAAGGTTTAGGTGATATTCCAGATGAATTTAAGTACCTTGAAAAAGGCTTATCTGCTAAAATTAGACATTCAGATCATAAAGAGAATATACCTATAATGATTGGATCTTTTCCGGGTATTACTGCCGATGATCTCCCGGATGGCCTAGCTTGGGCTGACGATTATCTATCATTAGGTGTTCATATGGGTACACATATGGATGCCCCGTGGCATTTTCATCCTACAAGTGAAGGAAAAAAGGCAAAAACCATTGATGAAATCCCAATCGAATATTGTTTTAGTGATGGAGTTGTACTCGACATGACTCATAAAGAACCAGGAGATCTGATAAACTCAAAAGATATTCAAGAAGCTCTTCAAGAAATAAGATATACTTTGAAGCCATTAGATATTGTCTTGATACGGACAGATGCAGATAAATTATGGGACACAATGCGATACTGGGCAGACTATTCTGGAGTAGGAAGAGAAGGAACAATTTGGTTAGTCGATCAGGGAATAAAAGTGGTAGGAACTGACGCAGCGGGCTGGGATCGTCCTTTTCACTTCCAAGCTAAGGAATTTCGCGAAACTGGTGATAAAAAGCTTATTTGGGAAGGACATTTTGCAGGGATTGAAAGGGAATATTATCAGATGGAAAAATTGGCTAACCTAGATAAACTACCTCCTTTTGGATTTAAAGTGAGCTGTTTTCCTATTAAAATTTTAAAAGCTAGTGCAGCCTGGGTAAGACCAGTTGCCATTTTCGAAGACTAATAGTTAACTATTAATTATATTCATACTTCCTACAAAATTCATTCTTCTCTGATAATTAAATAAAAGGATTCATTGCGGATAAAGGCCTCAACAAAACACCCCCAATTATCGATCAATAACTTTTCGAAGTATTGTGCCCAAAAAATACTATAATCTTTTGTTAATTCATGATTGAATCTAATTTGAAATGTTCCTTTTTCGTTTTTCTCCAATTCTATATTATAAAAATAATTAGCAGCCAACCACATTCCTTTAAGACCTTCTAAAAAATTTTCTAGTGTCATATTTTCTATCCTTTTTCCCAAATACCATTCAATTGCTTCGAGTGCAATATTTTTTGTGTAAGCCTCCTCAACATTACCTTTAATATAACTAAGAAATGTTGTTTTCCCTACCAAAAGCATATTTAACTCGTCTCTAGCTCTACACCATATTTTTCTTTGATCTTCTAATAATGGTTCTTTAAGTTTCTTTAATGATTTGAGTCCAGCATCTACAACAGCAGATTTTGAACCAAATTCTTCTTTAAATTGTTGCAAAATTTCATAAGATTCATCGGAAATAGTAGCATGAACTGAATTTTTTTGACCTTTTCTTTCATGGGATATAATCATTTCACCTTTTCATTTGAATAATTATTTATGTCACTTATTATGTCATAATATATCATAATATTTAAATATTAATGTCACTATTCTCAATAAGTATGGCATTATTAAAAAAAAAGGAAAAAACCAAGATGAGTAAATTTGAGGGTGAAAGCATCAATCCTACTTCTATTCTGATAAGCTTACCTGCATGTTATGGAAATTTTAAAAGTATTTCGAATTCCTGTCGACATTGTTATATTAAAGATAAATGTAAAAGACTAGTTCCACCAAAAGAACCATTATGGTGTAATAATCCTTAGAATTATTTTAATCAACTGTTATCAAGGATTAATTTATGACAATTATACAAAGTTATATTGGGGGAGATAATTGGGAATGTAGTGATATTATTTATCATAAATTAACGGGGAAGAAGATCCAATCTAATTATTTCCCATCTATACCTGTAACTGTTAGGGTACTCCCTGAGCTTATATCAAATAAAAATTTATTTTGTCTATTTTGGGGCACTCCGACTTTTAAAGACACGGATTGTCAATATTTACTTCATGTTTATGATCAGAAAAAAATTGACTATATCATTTCAACATCATCTGGAAACACAGTCGAATCTATGGCGAGAACAATAAAGAAGTATAATATTGAATCAAAAAAAGAAATCAACGTAATTTTATTGGTTCCTGAAATCTCTTCTTTCAAAGTATCTAAAAGTGCAATTGAAAATAATCCTTATGTAAAATACATTGTTTTAAAGAATTCATCACTAGATAGCATAAGGATTTTTTCTGTAAAACTAAAAAGAAAATTATCAGAATCATATAAAGTTGTTTCAGCTGATGAAAAATTAAAAACTGCTGCATATACCCAAATTGGATTTGTATTAGATCAAATGAACCTAATAAATAGTGACACTTGTTATGTACAAACTGTATCTGGAGGTGTAGGGCCCATAGGACTAATTGAATATTCCTTATTTGCAAAGTTAAATCCTGAGATTTTAGTGGTTCAACCTTTTAGTAACAGATCAATGCCCATTGTTGATGCCTTGGATGAGCACAGTCTAGGTAAAAATCCTTTAGATCTATTTAAGCAAAGAACTTATGAAACTTCTGAAATTGAACCTACATTAGGAAGTACTAAACCAAATTTTGCGATAGAAAAATTCATTCGTTGGAGAGAAGATGGTATGAAAATTCATCCATCCCAAGTTTCAGAGAAAGATATCATAAATTACAAAGATCCTATCCTTAAAGATTTAGTCAGTGCTAATGTGTATCCTTCCTTTGATATAGGTTTAAAATTTGTTGAAATTGAAAAAAGTGGATTAATTGCAGTGATTGGAGCAATAATTTCAGCAAAATCGATTAAATCTAAAAATATTGTTGTAAATTTCACAGGAAGATATCCTGAAAATAATTCCATTCTACCGATACCTGCTACCCCTTATACATATTATGATCCAAATAGAGGAATAAATCACTTCATGGAAATATTAAATTTATAATCCAAATAAAAGCGAGAATAAGCTCTAAATAAGAAACAAGAATAAAAGAAATAGTTAATTTAAATTTTTAAATTCCTATAAAAATTGAAAATTATTTTAATAATTAGAAATGAGAGAATTTAAAAATAAAGTAGCAGTAATAACTGGTGCAGCAAGTGGGATTGGTTTAGGCATTGCTAAACGTTGTGTAAAAGAGGGAATAAAAACAGTTTTAACTGATATCGAAAAAGATTTACTTTTCAAGGTCACTGATGAATTGAAAGATAATGGTGGGGATGTACTTGCAGTTGTGTGTGATGTATCTTCACTAGAAGAAGTAAAAAAGCTTGCTGACCAGACTTTAAAAAAATATGGAAAAGCAAACTTACTCTTTAACAACGCGGGGGTAATTCCTGGAACAAATATCCTTAGAAATACTATTAAAGATTTTGAATGGGTAATAGGTGTTAACCTTTGGGGAGTAATCTATGGGGTCAACACCTTTCTACCAATAATGTTTGAGCAAACTGAAGAATCTCATATTATAAATGTGGCTTCTGGAAGTTCTCTTTATCCTGGAAACGGAGCTTACGATATCACAAAATATGGAGTAACAGCAATGTCAGAATGCATGAGAATAGAACTTAAAAAGATCGAATCTCACGTAAGTGTTTCTTTACTCGTTCCTGGAATTGTAGACACCGGAATAGTTGATAGCAACAGAAATCGTCCTCAAGAGCTAAAAAACCCAAGTAAAGGTTCAAGAAATTGGGATGAAATGAATAAAAGATTAGAAGAAGTAAGAGATAGGTACCGTGGTTCGATGTCTCCGGATCTTGTAGCAGATATGACATTCAATGCTATTGAAAAAGATGTCTTTTACATTTTTACAGAAATGGGCATGAAAAACGGAATTGATGCACGGTATAAATGGATGATGAGTGGATTTGATACCCTACAGAACTTTCTAGAGAAGACCAATCGAGAATAAGAAATCTAAAATTTAGAAAATTCTCTTCTCAAAATCGTCTTAAATTCATGTTTTCTCTCCTTGAAAGGAATTCGTTCGTTCCCGGAATAAATATCTCTAGGTTTATAAGAATTAAACATTTGAGAAAAGGGGATAACTATTTCTGAGTAATCAATATCTGTATCTGGAACATTTTCATAAGGTATATCATATGAATCCTTCATAATCTCTTGATAAATTTGCTCTAGTTTTGCTAAACCCATATTATATCACTTTTCTATTCTTTAACAATTAGTTTTCCTCTTATCCTAAGCTTAACACCAAGCTTTTCTAATTTGTTTTTATGTTCAAAAATTATATCTCTCAAAATCTTACGACTAACTTCCAATTGTTCAGCTAAAATGTCAAACTCAATCTCATTGAACAGTTCAGAGTATCTTATTAATTTTTGAATAGTCTTCTGTATGACTTCATTGTAATCAGTAATTTCTATATCTCGAGTAATATCAGTCAAATCTATATCATAATTGCTTTTAAGGATGTTTGTGTTGTTTTCAATCCAATTATGTATAAGACTTCTGACTGTTTCTGAACGTGATTGTTTTCTTTTTTGTGCCATCAGATTAATTACTCGCTCATCAAACGCATCCAGACTAAACGTAATTCTAGATAAGTCCGATGATTTTTGTGTGTCTGATGGCATTTTCTTAACTTCCCGACAAAATTTTCTAATTATTATGATCATTTCTTTTCGAATATTTAAATATTTGCATAAATGATCATTTAATGCATCACTGAAGATGCATAGGTTTATAAATGAAGAGGATCATATAGTATTCATATGACACCTCTATGTCATACAAATATTATACTGTCGTGTGTATGAAATGTTAGAACTTTATACCCCTGAATATGAAATCATCAATACCAAAGAGCGTATAACGATTGATTTACTCAAAGATGGTCAAGATTTTTTGGAGAAGTTTGACATCAATACAGAACTTTTATTAGATACTGCTTCTTTAGTCTACAAGTATTTAAGAAATAATGGAAAAATCCCTCATAACTTGTTTAAATTTTTTATAGCTGCATATTATATCATTTCAAGGCACCCTTTTACGTTTCCTGCCCATGAGACGAAGAAGGAATATTGTGAGAAATTTGGGCTTCAAGTAAGCTCCTTGGAATATTGCGTGGAGAAGATAACTGATTCCCTAAATTATATTAAAATTTTGGATGACATGAACTTTCCTTACTTTGTTGATCCAAAAAGAGATATTGCTTTGAATGTCATTAAAAAGCTAATTAAATCTAAGGTTGATAAAGCAATGATGAATTTTTTACTCTGTCATCAATCTATTAACTCGCAGATTCTTTCTGAAGAATTAGTTCATGAGGTTGTTTTCGAACAAAAAGCATTTCCTGAAGAATTATTCAGACAATTGTATGAAATAGTTTTCGAGTATGTAGAAAGGGAATTTCTAGATTATAATCAATATATAAAAATGCAGAAAAAATACTTTATTTAACCTTTTCCTTGAATTTTACATTATTTTAACCCAAATATTTGCTATATATACTAAAACTAGGATTTTGGCTTAATCCATATAGTGAAAATCTTTTAATTTTTACGAATATTTTTGAAGTTGTGAATATAGAATGATAACTATTATTCAAGTAGACACAGAATCTTTAGATGATGTTAAACAAGCTATGGGGAGATTAATCGATCAGCTTGGTTATAAGCCATCCAAGCCTCGAGTCTTTTTGAAACCAAACATGGTTGACGCATTACCGCCAAGTCATGCGGTAGATGTCAATCCTATAGTAACTGCGGGACTGATTTTGGCGCTTAATGAGAAGTTTGATATCGAAGAGTTTGTTATCGGGGAAAATTCAGGATATTTTTCTGAGAAACCTGAGACTTATCAGCGTCTTATTGAAACATCGGGTTATAAGGAAATGGTTGAGAATCTAAAAGAAAATTATAATATTCCTTTAAGTCTCATAAATTTGGAATATGTAGAAATGGATGAGTATAAATGGAAATTCAAACCATTTAAATTAAAGCTACCTTCTATTTTAAAAACACACAGCTATATAAATATCCCTAAGATGAAAACTCATGGTTTATGTATGGTTACTTTAGGAGTAAAAAATCAGATAGGTCTTCTTCTTCTGAGAGATAAGAGAAATTTCCATCTAGGGTTTAGAGATGATGATGGAAAATATTATAGTAACTTACACGGGTGTATTTCTGAATTGGGAAACTTAGTGAAACCAGAACTTACAATTTGCGACGCTACTACAGCGTTGGAAGGAAACGGTCCTACAACAAATCCTGGTACAACGTGGGTAAGAAAATTAGATATTTGTATTGGAGGAACTGATATGATAGAGGTAGATAATGCCTGTTGTCAAATTATGGGTATTCCCATGGATCTTGTAGAACACATACCCGAAGTTGATGGTTCTATAGCACCGGGTAGTCTACCATTAGAATGTGAAGAACCATTTAAAAGACCTGTCAAACGTACTGAACCCTATGGAAATATGTATCATCATTCATCTATGTGGATGTGCACTGGATGCCAAATGACTCTAACTAGAATGAATAGAAAAATAGCTTACACCCCAGAATTAAGAGAGAAGTTGAAGGAGAGAGAAAAGAAGTACGATAGAATTGATTTTTTTATTGGGAGGACTGAAGAAGAGGATATTCCTGATGAGCACGGTGTCCTTCTATTTTGCGGAAATTGTACAGAGAAAGTATCTCGATTGTATCCAGATGCTGTACATGTTGCAGGGTGCCCTCCGCATTATCGGGAGTTAGCAGAGAAGTATGTAAACCTATAACTTTTTATTCTTATTTCCTACTTTTTCAAAAACTAATTAGTTTTATTCTTCCTGTCTGACTTGTAGCTTGCAAAATTCCCTCTTCTTTGCCTAGGAGATCGTTTTATTTCTAGATTCAAAAGCATGATTGTATAATTCAATAGTAATATTCCCAGAATAATTTATTTCTTTAAGCTTCTCAAAAATCGGTTTAAAATTGATGGTCCCCTCCCCAATGTTACTAACAAAGTTTTTTCCCTAAGTTTATTGCCCATTCTTTAACTTTCTCTGGATCAGTATAATCTGCATCACCAAATCTCCCCGAATATCTCCCTCCAAAAGCTTCAGAAGCAATAGGTTTTAGATGTGGAAATTTAGCCAATTTATTATTTATATATTTCGTTATTGCCTCCCCATAAGTTTCAGGGTCTCCTGCGGTACCAGAAGATAAAAATATTGCTATATTTTTATTTTTAAATTTATTTTTTAGAAATTTCTTGGCTTTTCCATACCACATCCCCATTCTAACTCCACTACCAATAATAATATTTTCATATTGAGTTAGATCAGGTTTAGGAGAAGTTTTTAGGTTAACTAAATCAACTTCAAACCCATAATTCTCTTGCAGTACATTTGAGATGATAGTAGCATTTTCTTCAGTTACACCTGATTTAGTAACATACGCTATTAATGTCTTATGATTACTCATTTTATACACCAATTAATTAAATAATTATTAAATATTAATCTAACTAGAGACCGATTTTTGTTCATATAGATTTAATTCTTCCAGTATATTATTGACTTTAGAAAAAACTCCGGTTATAAGACTTAATTCTCTTTTTGACATAATTGCTCTTTCAAATACGTTTCTAAAAGCTAATTTTACATTTTCTTTTTTATGAGTCCTTGTTTTTAACTTATTTATGATGTTTAGAATAAGACGTTGAAGTAGTTGACGGTCTTCTCTATCTGCTAGTAAAACAGGATGAGTTCCTCTTCCAATATTTATTTTATATAATTTTTTAAATATTTCGTATAATATTACTCCGCATGCATGTGAAATATTTAAAGCAGGATAATCTAGACCTGTAGGGATTCTTAGTAAGATATCAGCAAGACTAATCTCATCATTAGTTAATCCTCTAGATTCCCTTCCAAATAAAATTGCTATGTTTAAGGGTTGCACAGAATTTGGCAGTGATATGTCCATAGGGAATATTGCTAATCTCCTAATATTAGAATTCTTCTTACCTTTAGCTGTAGTCGCAATGACTAAATCAAATTGCTTCAATAACTTTTCATATTCAGTCATATGATTTTTTTGATCTTCTACTTCTTTAAGGTCAGCACTCATAAGAATCTCTTTTCCGTGCATGGCAAATCCTTGAGATTCATGGCTAAAAATATTCTCTTTACTCTCAATAGGATTAAAGATTATAAGGTTTTTAAAATTAAAATTTTTCATGACTCGAGCAATTGAACCAACATTCCCTGAATGTTCTGGGCGTACCAATACTACAGTAAAAGATAAATTCCTATATTCTTCAGCAATTTGAATTTCTTGATACGAACTCAATTCTCTATTATGTTTTTTTTTGTTCAATTTAAATGCAACTCGATTTATTCTATAAATTTCAGTACAAGCAAATATAATCTATGATAAAAATATTTTCAAAACTACATGCAAAAAAAAGATAAAAAGTTGTTAGGAAATTTTGTATGGATATAAAAATTAGAGTAATTCGGAATAAGGTAACATACTAACGCCTCTATAATGTTCTTTAGGTGCAACCATTCGAAGAGGTCCAAAAAATTGTTTAGAAAAGTCATCAGCAGGGAGATAAGCTTGAGGAGGGGAATACGTCTTCCATAAATCAATTACTTCATTTGGGCTTCCCCCTATTGGACGCCAGCTAGCTATAATAAGCGCAGATATTGGTGATTTATTTTTAATACCTTCTTCAAATCCTTGAATAAATTGAGGCATCATATTCGGATTTACCTCAAGAGTTGCCACCCCATAAACGTTTACAGGTGTTTTTTTACTTGCTTCAATTGCATTATGTAAGGTTTCTGGTGGAATCGGCCCCAATGGTTCTAATAAACGGGATCGTCGTTCTGGGGCAATTTCTTCCAATTGTGCCGCATATTCTCCCCATCCTACGTCTTTACTGGCACCTATTCGGAATTTTTTCAAAGCATCCATATCATTGAATTCCATAATTTGAGTCACCTGACTGAACCATTCAACTGTAGAAGTCCAGGCAGCTACTACTCTTGTTCCTAAGCGTTCACATACAGGAACTAATTTTTCCTGTGCTAAACCAACGAATTTATCAAGATTTTCGGGATGGGCTGGTAAAAGATTAAGAGTTTCTTCTAAATATATCATTATAATATTCTTCCCTCAGTTTGATTTTTTATATTCGCATGTTAAATGTAGTTGTTGATAATACTTACTTCTACGAAGAATATGATAAAAATATTTTCATTAAATCTAACCAGACACAAAATAAAAAATAAAAAGGGGAATAATTATAGATTTAGCATACTTTCAAAATACTATTTTAACGGTGAATAGGGCAACGTGTATAGTGGTACTATACGTTCTTTTGGAGCCATTGCACGTAGATCTCGAACCCACTGTTGTTCTTTAGTAAAAGGATGATAACCCATAGCCTCAGTGCTGAATAAAACATCTCCCTTCCACAAATCAATAATTTGATTTGGACTCCCAGCAATTGGGCGCCAACTAGCGATAATCGGCATTACTTTATGTCCTGCTGATATAAAACCAATCATATCCTTCATTTTACCAAGGTTTGCTTCGAGAATCGCCATACTGTATACTTTAAGTGGTGTTTTCTGACTATCTTCTATTGCTTTATGCAGTACTTCTGGCGGGACAGCACCTATTGGTTCTAGTAATCGAGTACGACGTTCTGGAGCAAAAACCTCTAGTTGAGATAGGTATTTTCCCCATTCTTTATCCTGACTTGAATTAATACGAAAATTTTTCAACGCTTCTATATCATCAAACTCAAAAATCTGAGTTGTTTGCATAACCCATTCATAATGTCCGTTCCAAGCACAAACGAGACGTGCTCCCAACCGTTCACAAGCAGGAACCAACAATTCTTGAGCGACTTTAATATATCCATCCCGAATATCTTGACTAGCAGGAGTAATATTAAGAGTCTCTTCTAAATAAATCATATTTGATATTTACATCTATTTTTATTATTCTAATTTAATTTCCAAACTATTTAAAATTTTATCTGAATAGGATTTTAAATAGCTCTTATGTAATTGAAAGATATAAATAGGTTCACTCTCATTAAGTGGTTAAATTAAATTGGATTGAAATTGATTGATGCCCGTTTACAGAAATATTGGGGAATTTCTTGAATTTATCAATATTAGTAAAGAAGAATCCACATTATTTGAGTGGAAACCTGAAAAATCTTATAGAAGGTTTGATTTAGACCTAAATATTGTTAAGGAAAACCCCGTAAGTGATATCTTTTTCCATAGAGACAAGGGGAATATGAAATTAGCTTATATTCGAAATAACGGGTTCATCTATACTGTAGGCGCCAATATTACTGTACAATTCCAGCTTTTAGAGGCACTCCTTGAGCACGTAAGTTTTAAATTTCATGAAATGTATGACGTAAACGTTATCATGTCTTATGGGGATTTTAATCCTGCCATGTTTCAGGGATTTAAAGAAATTATTGAAGATATAATAAAAAATTTTGCTGATTTAGGTCTAGTTGAGAGAATTCAAGTAGAATGCCGAGTTTGTAATAAAGTCCTTCCCTTGTTTGTTAAAAAGAGCATGATTGAAAATGCTGACTCCTATCCGGTACCGATCGTGTATGTTCATGAAGGACATGCTATATTGTGTTTTATAGATCAAAATTTTCACCATCGTGGTGTAGAACTCGTGAATATTACGGGATAAACAGTAATATCAAAAAACGGGTTAGACAAAATTTGATCTAAAGATGATTTCAATATTAATAAGAAGGAGAATAAACTATCCCTTATGTGTTAACCTATGATGTTTGTATAATTGCTTGTGAAGGAGTAAGTAAAGAAAACCTCGTTGGCAATTTTGTAAACCAAATATTAAAAGAAGAATACAAGATAACTTTAGGTATTGATCTTCCCATAAAAACTCTACAACAAAAAGTGAGACTGCAATTTTGGTTATTTCCCTATAATCGACTTGCCAAAGTAGAAAACTGGGAGGAATTTGTGTCAAAAAAGATTAAAGGATCAAAGGGAATAATTCTTATTTATGATATTACT
This sequence comes from Promethearchaeota archaeon, assembly GCA_019894975.1. Taxonomy (GTDB): domain Archaea; phylum Asgardarchaeota; class Lokiarchaeia; order Sigyniarchaeales; family SOKP01; genus Loki-b32. The sequence continues at coordinate 54,849 of JAGXNO010000016.1, forward strand.
AATGTTGAGACCTTAAGTTGGGTGTCTGATAAGATCCAGGTAATTAAAGAGAATTTGGATCACGTTCCTTCAATTTTAATACTCGGTACTAACTTAGATTTAGGAGATAATCGAGAAATATCAGAAGAACAAATAGATCACTTTAAACAAGATCATAATATTGCCTTTTTGATGGAGATATCTTTGAAAACGGGAGAGAATATAGAAAAGTCCTTTATGAAATTGATAGAGATGATGCTAGGTAATACTAGAACGGATTACAAAATAGATATTAAAATGCTGGTTTTTCTGAGGGAAAATAAACGTCTTGCTATTTTCTTATTTTTTGCGATAATTTCAGTAACGTTTCTATTAAGTTGGCTTATGTATTATTTAATCTATGGGATCTAGTAATTATTTTTTAAAGGAAATAACTCAGAGAAACAGTTATAAAACTTTTAACCTTTTTTATTACTATGGAAGAAGATCAGAATTCCGATGAAAAACCGTTCTTTGAAGATATTGTCAAAAAAACTAAAACAGGAATAACTTTTCCAAAGGATCTAAGAGATCTTTTATTTGAAGATGACTCAGAAACGTTTTTTAAGTTAATTGTACCTCAAGAAAAAGATAAGATTATATTAGAAATTATTAATGAAGAACAAGCAAAAGAAATTTCTGAAAAAATTAAAACTCATAAACCAAAACCCATTAAAGCTGAAGGTGAAAAAAAGGTTGTTAAAGCTCGCAAACCTGCTCAATTAAGTCCTGCATGGGGGGAATATTTTGTTTATGAATTTGATTCTAGGGACAAAATTCAACCAATTTTAGAGTCAGCTTTTTATAAGTTCGCTGAAACTCCTCTTAATTTAGAAGATGCGATGGGGAGAGTTAAGTATGCATTGGTATCATTTCTTTCTTCAACCAAAACAGAAAATGCTAAGTTGTATTATTCTGTTGAGAAATTTCTAATTGATATAGTAGAGAAATTTGATCAACCAAATTTACTTGATTGGATTTTCGAAAAGATTATACCCAATATTGAGAGTAAATTCCTCTATGAGCAAGGGTTACTTGAATTAGTTGAAACAAGTTTACAATTTAGAAGATGGGAAAAATCTGAATTGTACATTTTCTATGTATTAAAAAATATTGACGCTTATGCAAAAACGGAAATGTATAATGTTATGAATAGCTTTAAGCAACTAGTTAATAAAATAAAACACCTCGAGCGAACTGATAAAATAGATATTTTACTTAAAGAAAAGCTCATGGAATATGGTAATGAGCTACTTGAGGATGTTTCTTACAAGATTCAGATTATCGAGTTCCTTGAGGACCTTAAATATATAGAACTAGCTTATGATCTAGCAAAGAAAATACAAGTGAGTTTACCTCCTGATAGTGTCAGGATGGAAGATGTGAGAAAATTAGTAAGAAGATTACATCACACTCCAGTATCTGAGAATAAGCCTCAATCAAGTCTGGATTATGATCTAGATGAAGATAGTAAAGAAGAATAATATTTAGGGTTCATCTTCATTCTCTTCAAGTTGTCGTTGAATTTCTTCGTCTACTCGTTTCATTTCCTCATCTTTAATTTTTTGTTCTTTCTTCTCAAGAGATTTTTGTTTTAACTCTAATTCAACCTTAGATAGCTCTTTTTCTTTTTCAATTAATTCTTCTTTTATTTTTAACACTTTCTCTCTTTCCAAGATCTCCTTTTCTTCTAATTTTTTCTCTTTTTCCTCAATTTCAAGTTTTTTCTTTTTGATTTCTATATCTTTCTTTTTTAACTCAAGTTCTTTATCAATGATATCTGACTCTTCTTTCTTCAATTTTTTCGGAATTTTAACCTTCGGAGCTTTTTCTTTTACTTCAGATTCTTCGCTGATTGCTGTTTCTTTTATCAAAATTTCTTCTTTTAACTTTAAAACTTCTTGTTTAGTTTGTATTACTTTTTCTTCCATTTCTTTTTCTTTTTCCTCTAACTCTAATTTTTTCTTCTTTATTTCTAGCTCTTTCTTTTTCAACTTATATTCTTTATCTAATATTTCAATTTCTTCCTTCTCTAGATTTGTGGAGGTTATATCTTCTGAAACAATATCTGCAGAAGGTTTTTCCAATTTACTCTTTTCTTCTTCTACAATTTCTTCTATTTTTTCGACAGTGATGATTGATTTCATTATGGTATCTATAGAGCCTTTTAATTTATCGTTTTCAGAAAAATCTGCAAATTCCTTCACATAATCAGTTAAAATTTTTGTTACCACTGATGGTGATCTTGTTCCTATAGTAGTAAGAGCTTGTATGGCTTTTTCAACAACAAAATCCTTCTCGTCACTTAGTTTTGTGATAATAGTTTTAATCAATGATGGATCATCTATAGTTGCATTACCACCTGCCATATAAATGATTAATTGTAAATCTGCTTCTCGAACATTTGGATCAACAGATTTTAACAAATCTTCGCTGTAAGGAAGGAATAAATCACATTCATTCTCACAGATTGTTTTAAGTAATAAGAGGAAGGTATATCTCAGCACAGAATCCTTTTTAGAAAGATTTTCTAATAGGGAGGGAATATCTATAATTAAATTTTCAAGTAGGAACCTTAGAACGGTTCTACCTCCATGAAGAGATAGAAGAGTTTCAATAATATTTTCTAACCTATCGATATAATCGTCTTCGGTAGAATCATTGAGATATAGGGCAATTATGTTTACGGCATCATCAATTCTCCCATCTTTTACAAAATCTTTAATTGTTTTGATTTCAGCAATTTCTGTTTCATTTTCAACCATAATAACCACCAATTTTATTTTCTTAATCCACCCATAATATATAATAATCGTGATAAATACGATTTATAAAATTTAATATTAATCTTAAATCTCTAAATCTTAGAGGTACAGGATTTTCTTCTTCATCATAGTTTTTCGTTTCATTACTCAGAACTAAACTTATCTCAAGATTTTGACTTTTATCCATTTGTAAATGAATTTCATCACAATATTGAGTTAAAGAATTAAGATCCTCCCAAAATGTATTCCAAAAATAATGATCAACTTTAGAATCGTTCTCTATTGGATGCTCAGGTGATACTTCATTTAAAACATCATAGGGAACTTTTACAGTAATTTCAACATGTTCAGATTGCCGTTGTTTTAATTTGACTTCTGGAAAATAAATTCCTGAATAAAGTTTACAAACTCCTTGCAACAACTCAAGATCCGGAATATTTTCTCTATTAGCATTACATAAGACATACAGTTCGTCGAGAAAAATTACGTGAATCCTATCTTCAAATTTAAATAATAAATATTTTTCCGTTAAAAGATAATCAAATTTCTCATTTCTGTTGTTTATTCGATCATCGAAAATTTTAAAAGTATCATCCCAATTTTTAAAAGATATAAATTTATTTAATTTTCGGTAATCTCCATGGAAAAATACATCCAGAAAATCAATTAAATATAAAAAAGCGTCATACGGTCTATATACTACAGTTTTATTTCTGAAAAATCTTTCAACAACTCCTTTATGAACACTATAACAAAATTTGGGCAAATCCTCATATTTGAGATGATTTTTAATTCGTAGTTTAAGTAAAAATCTCCGGCTACATAGCGGAGTCAAAGTGCATTGTATTCTATCTCGTTCACATTCATCAAAACATAAATTATCTATTCTTTTCCTTAATAGTTCTAATAATTCGGATTTAAATTTTGTCTCTGATTCGTTATCCAAAAATTTGATAATATCTTCAGGAGTTAATGGCATCTTAGGAATTTTAAAATTATACTTATTCTATTAGGTAAAAATTATTGAGATCTAATATTTTTTATCATTTTTGCCTAAACTATTTGTAATGGAATTATAAAGAATTATTAATTAGTATTTCTTTTTTCTTAATATCGAAATTATTAGATTATGTAAAAATAGCTATGTTACGCCAGCTTCATATTTTTAACGAAAAAGAACATGTTTTTGTGAAGGATTATGCAATAGCTTTTGGAAATGAAGAATTACAAAATGTTCTTGAAACAATCAATAAATATATGGAAATGCCTATTCCTGGAAAAACACTTAACAGAAAAATTTCTAATTTTCAAATTTTTCATAAAGGGATTGGGGGGCTCTATTTCCTTTTAGTAACTGATCTTATTGATTCCCTTCAGTACATTGAAAAAATAATGGATGGAATTATTAAAAAATTCCAGAACTTATTTCCAGATCCAATAAAATTTAAAGATTCAGAAGAACTACTTGAGGAATTTTCAGATTTCTTAAACAAAGTTCAGAGAGACATGCACTCGAAAATATCAATTATAGGCCCAACAAATGTAGGGAAGACTACTCTGTATGATTTACTGAGAAATGATGAAGAAAAAACAATGATGGATTTTGCAAAAATATCCACATTAAACATTGATGGTATAAATTTTGAAATTTGGGATTTCCAATTACGGGACAGCTTTTCCCTATTATGGTCTAAATTTGTAAGCGGTTCTGATTTAGTTATTTTGGTTTTTAATTTAGGAAATTACCATTTGAAAATCCTGAATCATTTTTTAAATATTCAAAAATTAGAGTGTAAAAATTCTAAGGTTTTAACAATTGGGAACAAAAGAGATTTAGTAAAAGATGAGGATCTTAAACGAATTAGGAATGATTTGAATAATACTGATTTTACGGAAATTTCATTAAATTCTCCTGATGCTAAATCAGAAATTCAGACATTTATAAAACAAAGGTTAGGTCTAAAAGAGGAATTACCTGAAAATTTCGAAGAATTGATAAAGGAAGCAGATCTTCTGGTCAATATGGGGAATAAAATCCAAGCATTAGCAAAATACAGAGAACTTGTTCAAATTTCAACGTCTTACCAAGATTTTGAACATATAAAACTATTTCAAGAAAAGGTTCAAGAATTAAATGATAAATTAAGAGAGCAGAAAGAACTAAGAAAAGAATTCACCAAAGAGATGAAATTTGAAATTCCTAAAGAACTAAAATTTAAAAAGAAGATAAAAGTTCAACCCCTTCCTACATCAGAATCCCCAAATGGGCTCATCACTCAAGAAAAGACTGAAGAAGAATCTGTACCTCCAACTGAAGAAAAACCTAGCAAATTGGTTTCATTTCAAAAACTAGAGACTAAACCAGGAGGTTTAAAACTTATAAAACCCTCAGAATTACCCTCTAGGCAGGCTAAACCCGCTAAACCTGTTTTTTTTGATAAACCCATTGATAAGGAATCCGAAAAATCTGGACTGAAGATGCCTATGGAGTTATTTCCCCCTCATGAAGACATAGCTAAAGATGTTAAAAAACCAAAAATCTCTGATTTTGCTAAAGATGTGCAAAAAATAATCTCTGAAAAAGGAAGTAATCTTAGCTTGAAATTATGTGAACTACTTGTTACTGATTTAGAACAATCTTTAGGAAGACCCTTAACTGCTCACGACGTTAAATTAGCGGCTGACTTTTTTGTAAAACAAGAGCAATCTGCCTGAGCTACTCAAAATTTAGTTCAACTATAGTTCATATCTTACTTCTTTTAAAAGAATTAAGCATTCTCTAAATTATTAGTAAAATTTTATTGAAAAAGTAAAACTAAATTCTTTAGTCTTACTTAAAATAACCTAAAGGTTTTATAAATGAGTGCAATAAAAGAACTACAAGAGCGTTTTGCTGAAATAATGAGATTACATTACATCTCGGCATTATTAGGCTGGGATCAAGAAGTAAACATGATGAATTATAAGTCTTTAGAAGGTAGATCTAAGCAGGTAGCATTAATGCAGAAATTAATTCATCAAAGAGAAACTTCTGAAGAAGTTGGTAAGTTAATAAACCAGGCGAAAAAAGAAAATCTCAGTGAAATCGAAGGTGCGATGTTACGTGAAATTGAAAGAGAATACACTCTTGCTACTAAATTACCTGAAAAATTAGTTATGGAAATTGCTGAAACAAGTATTTTAGCTGCAAAGGAGTGGAGAGAAGCACGAGCAAAAAGTGATTTTTCTATTTTTGAAAAATTACTAGTTAAAACCGTTGAATTACAAAGAGAGAAAGCAGAAAAACTTGGAACCCACCCTGATTTATATTCAACTTTAATAGACTTGTATGAACCTGGAGCAACCTATGATTGGATTGCTAATATTTTTAATCCAATTAGACCAAAACTGATAGATTTAGTTAAAAAGTTAAATTCTTCTCCAGATCAACCTGATGGTTCTATATTTGAGAAAAGTTATGATGAAGATACCCAATTTGAACTCAGTCGGAAAGTTATTGAAAAACTAGGTTTTGATTTTGGATATGGGCGTCAAGATAAGGTCACACATCCATTTTCAACATCTCTTGCAGCTTTGGATGTTAGAATTACTACGAGAACCACAGAACCTTTTCCTGATTGCATTACTAGCACAATTCATGAGCATGGTCATGCTATTTATGAAATGGGTATCAGTAAAGAACTTCATGATACGATTTTATGCAATGGCACATCAATGGGGATCCATGAAAGTCAATCACGGATGTGGGAAAATATAGTAGGACGTAGTAAGGAATTTTGGATGTATTGGTATCCTGCGTTTCAAAAACATTTCCCAGAAAATTTGAAAGACGTTCCTTTAGATGAATTTCACAGAGCTATGAATATTGTCAAACCATCTTTCATACGGGTAAATGCTGATGAGGTTACATATGGGTTACATATCATATTAAGATTTGAAATTGAAAAAGATCTCATTGAGGGTAAAATTCAAGTTAAAGAGCTTCCGGAGATTTGGAATTCGAAGTTTGAAAAATTGTTAGGTATTGTTCCACCTGATGATGCAAAGGGCGTATTACAAGATGTTCACTGGAGTATGGGGAGTATTGGATACTTTCCTAGCTATTTTCTAGGAAATCTTTATGCTGCACAAATATACAATAAAGCTCTGCAGAAATTACCATCTTTACCTGAAGATTATAAAAAAGGTGAATTTTCTACATTATTATCTTATTTGAAAGAAAACATTCATCAATATGGGAGCATCTATAGGTCAAGTGAATTAATTAATAGAGTAACAGGAGAAGACTTGAATTCAAACTACTTCTTAAAATATATTGAGAACAAATTCATACCAATTTATAGATTATAATTTCTTTCTTTTTTTCTTTTATATCATTTTTATTGTATATAATATTAGAAGATGCAAGTCTTATGTTATTACAAGTAAAAAAATTCTCAGGAAAATTATTAGCACCATTAGCTCGTAAAATAAAAAGAATTCCTGCAAATATTATTACTACATTTGGATTAATTTTCGCTATTTTAACTTTCTTTGCTTTCATTTTTAATTTAAAATATTATATTATTATTGGATTATTCGTAACAGAATTTTTTGACCAACTAGATGGTGTTGTAGCTCGTCTCCAAGGCCCAACAACATTAGGGTCTTTTTTAGACTCAACACTTGATAGAATAGGTGATTTTTTTATTTTTGCGGGAGTTATTCTTGGAGGATATACTATAATCGAAATTGGTTTATTAGTCCTAATAGGGGCATTTTTAACATCATATACCAGAGCTAAAATAGAAGCCCTAGGAATTGACAATCTTTATGGGGTTGGCCTGATAGAACGAACAGACAGAGTTCCTATTTTGTTTATAGGGGCAATCTTCCAAATCTGGTTTCCTTCAGCTATTTGGTGGACAATGGTGGTTTTAGCAATAGGAACAAATCTCACAGCAATTCAAAGAATAATTTATGCCTTCCGTAAATTTTCAAGCAAGAACTCTAAAATTGCTGGCGATTAAATAATAAAGTGTCCACGAATAATATTATCCCTGTTAATGATATTCCTAAAGATAAGGCAAAAATAACTGGATTTAATGCATCAATGTAAAATGTTGGCAAAAGGATAAGTGAGGACAACTGACTCCCTAAATAAACTGATAAAATTGCTGCTACAGGGACGGAGGAGACTAGTACACCAAAAAAGATCCCAATTGAACATGTAATTGACATCGAAGAAATCCCAACAAGTAGAGATTCAAGTGTTATGTTAAGAAAGTTTTCTACTAAATCTCCCCTAATTATATCGATTATTAGACCAACAGAGAGTGAAATTGAAACTGCAATAACTAAGCATGAATAAACTGCTAAATATTTTGCTAAAATTAAACTACTGCGCCTTACAGGTCTAATTAAAAACAATTCATACACATGACGATTTTTTTCACTAACTATTGAAGTACTTAACATTATCGCAGAGAGCGTTCCTCCTATACTTGAAACAACAAGAGAAACTAAAAAAGAAACGGGCATTCCTTCATACTCGCTAGGATTAATAAATTGAATAAGAAGAGCTAATAAGGGTAATCCAACCCATAAAACAACCATAACCTTTGATTTTGCATATCCTCTTAATTCATCAAAAAAGAGTAGTTTTAAACTCATTCTATTTTACCTCTTACATAATTTAAATAAACGTCTTCTAAACTTGGTTTTACAAGACGAAAGCTTCTAATCTTACATTTCTGCTCATTTAATTTACCTAAAATCTGAGGGATAATTAAGTCTATATCTGATTCAGGTTTCAAGTAAATTAACTGTTTATTTTCTTTTGAATTTTCTACATAATCAATATCTTCTAATTGTTCTAAATTTTTACAGAGGACCGAATTTTTAGCTACAAGAATTTCAATTACATTTCCAACTTGAAAACTGTCTTGTAGTTCTTCAGGTGTACCTAATTGCATAATTTTTCCTTCATTTAAGATTCCTATTTTATCAGCAATATCTTGAACATCGTTTAGTATATGAGAAGAAAAAAGTATAGTTATCCCTTTTTTAGCAAGAGTTTTAATTACTTTTTTAAATTGATATCTACTTGCGGGATCTAATCCAGATAAGGGTTCATCTAGGACTAAAATTTCAGGATTATGTAGAAGCGCTTGTCCTAATCTTAATTTTTGAAACATACCTCCCGATAAGTGAATAATTTTTTTAAATCTTTTGTCAGAAAGGCCAACTAATTCCAAAACTTCTTGAATTCGGTTTTCAAGGTGATCTGAAGTAAGCCCAGAAAGACGACCATATGTTTTATATGCATGGTCAATAGTTCTCCACTCTTGAAAACCCGCATCCTGAGGATGATAACCTATTTTGTTATAAAGATCCTTTCTTTTTGGTGATATATTTTTTCCGAAAATTGTAACATTTCCTTCAAATTCTTGGATTAAACCAACAAGAATTTTAATTGTAGTTGTTTTTCCAGCCCCGTTTGGACCGATGTATCCAAAGATTTCTCCTTTTTGAATTTTAAATGATATATTGTCTAAAGCAAGAAGATCTTTGTAAGTCTTGGATATCCTGTCGAACTCAATATAAGGTTCTGTCATTTCTTATCATTGTGTATAAAGTTATGAGTTTGTTGATCTAGAAATTTAACTTGAATAAGTAATTTAATACTAATTTCTATTTATTTCAATATTATTCTATAATAAGATAAAAAATAATTGGATTTGTTTTTATAAAATCTCAATTTTATTGTACTGAGCATGGAAAAATATATATATTGAATTCGTTATGAAATTCTATGAATCTTAAAAGGATTTAGAATATTGAGTAGTCAAATTAAATTTGGATTGAAGAATAATGCAGAAGCAGTTGTTGGAGCGGTAAGTAGAAAACGAGAATTTTATTTAGTAGTTCAAAATCATCAAGGTTATCATCTTCCTCAAGTAAAAGTAATGCTTACTGGGCCCCCAAAAATTAAAATTCTAATAAGAACCGAACGTTATGGAGGAATAGTGGACGGAAAAAGTAAGAGTCGATTATTTTCAATAATACCTAAAGCAGAAGGTGTGTTCAATCTTACGGCTACTCTTTCCTCGAGAAATATCATTCTCCTAATAATACCAATTGAAGTTAGAGTGGGAAATTTCCAAAAACCATCGGAACTAATTGCTCAAGTAGTACCACCTGTTTCTCCAAAACCGATTACTAAGATTAACTGCCCGTTTTGTGGAGAGAAAATTGATAGTGATGTAAAATTCTGCCCAATTTGTGGATCCCGATTAGAAGAACTACAAAAAGAGGAGGAAAAGGCTAAAATCTGCCCAAACTGCGGACAAGAATTACCTCTGAATGCTAAATTCTGTGCGAAATGCGGTGTCAAAGTTGTTGATTTAAATTGAAATCAAACAATTTCATCTAAATTCCTCTTATAACTCATTTTATGATTAAAATTCTCTAAACAATCTATGGTCAGTAATTATTTGGTTAATAATTAAGGTTAAAATTACTTGTTTGCCTAATTAGATATTAGAATTAATTAATTTAAATACACTTTTGATATTAAAAAATTATGGTAAATTGTTTGATTGTAGGACATGGTGCAAGGGAACATGTTATCGGTGAAACTCTTGTTAAAGGGGGAGCAAATTTATTTTCTTTCATGAGTTTTAAGAATGCGGGATTAGAAGATTTGAGTAAAGATATTAAAATTCACTCCGAAACCGACTTCCAGGAAATGCTAGAATTTTGTAAGCAAAAAAATATTGATTTTGCGGTTATTGGTCCAGAAGCACCTCTAGTCGTTGGAATTGTCGATGCTTTAGAAAAAAGGGGAATCCCATGCGTTGGACCTAAAATAGAAGCAGCTCAGTTAGAGGGATCAAAAATCTTTATGAGAGAACTTCTAGAAAAATACAAAATCCAATCAAACATAATGAGTAAAATGTTTGATTCTTTAGAAGACGTAGAAAGTTATATAAAAGATATAGGTAAAGAAAATATAGTTGTTAAACCCGAAGGACTTACCGGGGGTAAGGGGGTAAAAGTCTACGGTGACCATCTATTTTCAAAAAAGGACATTTTAGATTATTGTAATGAAATAGTAAACAATAATAATCGATTCTTGTTAGAAGAGAAATGTAATGGAGAGGAATTTACTCTTCAAGCGTTTGTTGATGGGAAAAATGTAATTGGGTCTCCCGTCGTGCAAGATCATAAAAGAGCTTATGAAGATGATAAGGGACCAAACACTGGGGGTATGGGATCATATAGTATGGAAGACCATCTTATGCCCTTTTTCACTCAAGCTGATGTCGACCAAGCCCTTGATGATATGAAAAAAACTGTAGCTGCTGTTAAGGCCGAAACTGGTGTAGAATATAAGGGATTCTTGTATGGACAATTTATGAAAACGGCATCTGGAATTAAGCTAATTGAATTTAACTCACGATTTGGTGATCCGGAAGCGATGAATGTCCTTCCTCTTCTAAATGAGAACTTTGTAGATATTTGTTGGGCAATTATCAATGGAAACTTATCCAAGAATTATGAATTTGAGAAAAAAGCGACTGTATGCAAATATCTTGCCCCAGAAGGCTATCCTGTAAATCCTAAAAAAGATGAACCTATTTTCATTGATGAGAAGTGCCTAGAAAAAATTGGGGCAAAACATTATTATGCCTCAGTTTATAGAGAAGGAAATAATATTTTTACAACATCTTCGAGAGCTATTGGTATACTAGGAATCTCTGATACTCTTGAGAATGCTGAAAAAATTGCGGAAGCAGGAGTAAGATGCATAAAAGGGAAATTATTTCACAGGAAGGATGTAGGAACTAGAAAATTACTACAGAAGCGAATAAATCATATGAATTCTCTTCAAAAAAAATAAGAAAAACCTTTTATCATTCAATTTATCCTCCAGTCTTGATAGTTTTATATTTTATAATCATCAACTTCTAATAATTTCTATATTAAGCTTTAATTGAATAATGACCTGGCATGAACAAAATGGTAAATTCAACTCATTAATAAAACAGCTTTTTCATGATAGTGATTGGCAAAAAAGAGCTGATGCTGCTAGAGAACTTGGAATTATGAAAGAAGGTAGATCAGTAAATTTACTTTGTCGTGCCTTAAGATCAGAAGAAGATCATCTTGTAATAAACAGAATTATAGAATCCTTAGGGAGAATCGGTGACGGAAGAGCGACCCTTAGAATTATCGAAAAACTTAAAGATGAACTAAACTCTTCTGAACCAGATAAATTTAGGATTATCTACATCTTAGAAGCTTTAAAAAAGTTAAAGGATAAGAGAGCGTTAGTATATATTGGATCTTTCCTTGATTCTTCTGATACGGATATACAGAATGTTACTAAGGAAGTTTTTGACTCAATAGAACCTGACTGGAAAGAAATTGTCAAAAAAGAAAGAAGGGAAAAATCAATTCAAGAAATCTTTAAGATAAAATTCTAAATTTGGACAATTCTTAGTTACTTTTTAGAAGCTTTTCAATGATAATAAGCTCTTAATAAAAGAGTTATTTATTATTTTTGTATTTAAATAAGGTAATAAAAGGATAATGAGGGTATCTTTATGACTAAAAAGAGCGTATGTTGCTGGGATTTGGAGGGACCTATAAGTGTAATTGATTTCGCTGCAGAAATCGGAAGACTATTGGGTGAAAAATCTGAATTTAATTTAAAACAATATGATATGGGAGCCTTCTTTAGAATGATCTCTAATTATGATGATTATATAATTGATGAACCAGGAGTAAAAGAAAGATTAAACATATCGAATTATCAGCCTGGGGACACTCTTAGAATAATGGCTCCTTTATATATGGCATGTTACACGGACAAGGAATTGATAAGATTAGCAAAGAAAGATTATGGATTAATACTTGGGAGCCGTGAATTAATGAAAATATTACAAAAACACTGGGAAATTTTCGTAATTTCTACTAGTTATTCTCATTTTGCATATAATGTAACTGCTTCTTTACGTATTCCAAAAGATCACGTGTACTGCACTGATTTTAATATTAAAAATTTGAATAAAGGATTACTAAATATTGGAGATGATGTTGAATCGTTATTGAATGTAATTTTTCAACAATATCTTGACAATGATAAAGATTTAAATAGTATTATAGAAGATTTAGACAATTTTTTCTGGAGAGGAAAAGAATCAGATTATGTAAAAGCGATGAATTTAGTTAAGGTTAGAGGAGGAAAAAGAAAAGAATCTGCCGTGGAAGATATATCTCGCAGGACAAATACGTCAATAGCAGATATGATTGCTTTAGGGGATTCAATTACAGATATTAATATGCTTCAAAGGTTAACCGATGAAGGGGGAATTGCTGTGTCATTCAATGGAAATAGATTTAGCCTAAAACGAGCAAATGTTGCGGTGACTACTATAAATAGTTTGGGGGTGTTGCCTATTTTTAATCATAAGAATGATATTGGAGATTTTTTATCTAATTGGGAATCCCAATTTGGAATTTTCCAGAATAATCCAAGGAATATAACAAACGGCTTAATTTCAAATGAAACCAAAGAGCTTTTTATTAGATATAATTTTGTTCCAGAATTAGTTGATTTGAAAAACCGAACTGAATCAAAGATTTCCGAGGTAGTTTCAAAACAAGAAGAAATGAGAAAAAATGTTAGAGGATTTGCAGGCGAGTTAGGATAAACGGGACAGAGATATTGGTTTTTTATAATTTCTTACAAAATTAAATCAATAGGAAAAAATATATTTTTATCTCTTCTAATTTTAATTAAAGAAAAGAATTATTTACTCCTCTTCATGAGGTAATCCCAAAATGACAAGTACAATTAATAGAATTAACAGAATCAATACAGTTATCTCTGAGAACATTGATGCTTTAATATTTATTCTCAATGAAAAATTTGTATGCGAATATGTTAATTTTAAAGATATTAAAGGAGTTTTTCATATCCATGATTTTATACATCCAAAAGATTCTAAAACTCTCACTAAATTCATAAAAAATGCATTCAATTTAGGAAAAGATACTACTGAGTCAAGAATCAAGAGTGATTCTGACGATTATAGATGGTATGAAATAGTTGGTAAACAAATTGTTGAAGAAGATAAAAAAAAACTAATTCTCATTTGTCACGATATTTCAAAATATAAATATTATGAAAAAGAATTCAAACAGAGCCAAATTAGGTACTCTCAATTAGCAGATTCTTTACCAGAAATTAAGTACTGGAAACTAATTCAATCTAAAGAAGGTATTGCTGCTGTTCAAAAAGCAGGCGAAATGTTAGAATTAGTAATTAATAATATCCCACAATTAATTTATTGGAAAGACAAGGCTTTGGTTTTTATGGGATCTAATTCAAATTTCGCAAAAGTGAATGGATTTGAAAAACCTACCTCAATTATAGGGAGAAAGGGGAATGAGCTAGATTGGATTAGAGATAAAAATGCCTATATTGATGATTGTGAACGAAAAGTTATGACTAGAAATACTCCAGAATTTAATGTCATTGAGCCTTTAATTACATCTGAGGGAAATCAAGCTTGGTTTGAGATAAATAGAATTCCTCTGCTTGATGCGAAAGATAAGGTTGTGGGGATTCTTGTTACC
>JAGXNO010000170.1 GCA_019894975.1 Promethearchaeota archaeon
ACTGAAACATCTGGATTATTAATTTTCGCTAATTCTGAATTAATTTTTTCGTATCTCTCTTTAAGAAGGTTTATAACCACATTCTGGGCTTCAATAATTTTATCCATCCCCATCTCATCAAACAATTTTTGTGTGATTGCTTGATAAAAATGATTACAATTTGATATTGTGCTCCTATTCATTCCTTCTAGCTTATTGTTCACTTCTCTCTTCAATATATCCATTTCTTCGTCGTTTTTTACCCAATTTGGCTTTAATCCAATTGTTACAAATCCAATCCTACCACCATACATTAGAAGTTCTTTTGTTATACCATCCAGTTTAATTGGAATAATATCTTCATCGAGTTGGTGAAGCTCAAAGAACAATGAATTTTTAATATGCTTATCTGTATAGACATAGTATTCGTAAGCGTCGTCTACAATAATTACCATTGGTTTCCTAATTAGATAATATGTATCTTTCAATAATTTAATTAAATCTCTGGCTTCTTGATATGTTGGATTATAACCTGTTGGATTGTTTGGAAAATTTAATATTATAATTACTTTATCTTGCCGGTTAGCAACATCTTCTATTGTTTCTTTTAGAGATTGGAGATTTATTTTGTTATCCTTAAAAAAATCGAACGACTTAATTTCCGCTCCTATGTGTTTTTCAATTATATTATCATAATTGCCCCATCTCTTATTTGGAGAGATTATATATTCGCGAGGATTTAGAAACAATGCGCATGTTAAATAAATCCCATTTGTTACCCCGGAAGTAATAATTGGCGTTGTTATATATTTTTCGAGCCTTGCTAATTTATCCTTCTCTATTGCTTCAGATTTTTTAATAATCCATTTTTTCCATATTTCCCTAATGTCAGGAAGTCCGCCTATTGGGGCATATGGGACAACCTGTTTAATGTTGACATTTGTATAATTTCTAATTTCATTAAGATAACAAGGAACCCAATCTTCCGATCCACCCTCAATAAAATCCTTTTCGTAGCCAAATGCTGACCCAATCGTTCCTATAA
>JAGXNO010000171.1 GCA_019894975.1 Promethearchaeota archaeon
CCTTTGTGGCATCCGGGAGCTCGGGTTTGGCAGTCATAAATATCGCCGATCCAACAAACCCTGGAGCAGCCATCTATGAAAATACGAGCGGAAGTGCATATGGCGTTTACGTGAGCGGAGATTATGTCTTTGTGGCAGATACAGCTTTAGGTTTAATAGGTATTAATATTACTAATCCAACTAACTTAGAAACATATTTCTACGAAGTCACAAATGGAGTTATATTTGACGTTTATATTAGTGGAAATTATGCCTATGCGGCGGATGGGAAATCGGGCTTAGCAGTTATTCATATATCTGACCCTATAAACCCAGGAACGCCCTTTTACGAAGCTACAACTGGAGCTGCAGAAGATGTTTATGTAAGTGGAGATTACGCTTATGTGGCTGCTCGACCCTCTGGCTTGGCGGTTATAGACATTTCCAATCCGACAAATCCCGGAATACCCGTCTATAAGGATACAACTGATGATGCATTTAATGTGTTTGTGAGTGGAGATTATGCTTATGTGGCATGTGCGAGCGCGGGTTTAGCCGTTATAGATATCTCCGACCCGACAAATCCAGGAGAACCCATCTACGAAGATACAGGCGTAAGCGCCCAAGGTATTTATGTGAGCGGAGATTACGCCTATGTCTCTGATTATGCCTACGGTTTAGCAGTCATTGATATTTCCGAACCAACAAATCCCGGAATGCCAATTTATGAAGACACGAGTGGAGATGCAGCAGGTGTTTATATAAGTGGAGATTACGCTTATGTGGCTACTATGAGTCCTGGCTTAGCAATCATGGATATTTCTGACCCAACAAATCCGGGAGCACCTATCTATGTAGACACAACTGGTGCTGCATATGATGTTTTCATAAGCGGAGATTATGCTTATGTAGCAACTTGGAATGAAGAATTGGCGATAATTGACATTTCTGATCCCACAAATCCGGGAACGCCTGTCTATGCGGCTTTAACAGACAATGCACGTGACGTTTATGTAAGCGGGGATTATGTCTATGTAGCGA
>JAGXNO010000172.1:0-266 GCA_019894975.1 Promethearchaeota archaeon
CACTAATAGTAATAGACTTCTTGTTAAATAATTCAAGTAAATATTCCTCCCTTTGAGGTAACTCCTTTATAAAAATCTCGCTAATTTTATCTAGATACTTTTTCTCAATGTAAGACATGTGAACATGAAATGAAATGATTTACTTATATTATTTTTTAAGTATAAATTGAATTTAATTATGAATATTATAGTTATTAAGTTAAAGAATAAGATTAAATTTACAAGAAAAATTTGTTCTTATTATGAAATATGACAAGACTCATGCG
>JAGXNO010000172.1:276-1009 GCA_019894975.1 Promethearchaeota archaeon
CTCAGTATTTATTGCTACACAAGAGGATCCGGTCCGTCTTAAATTCCTTGCTAAACAATTTGGCATTACTGAAGAAGAAATGAAGTGCAATGGTTGCAGATCCGACAAACGTATACCATTTTGTGATACATGCAAACTATATCCATGTGCAGAGGAAAAAGGAATAGATTTCTGTGGTGAATGTGATGAATATCCATGCGATGAACTAAAAGAATTCCAATCGCTAGCACCCCATCGATTTGAATTATGGGAAGCACAAGAACAAATCAAAACTAAGGGATACGAGAAATGGATGGATGAAATGAAAGATTATTACTCTTGTGATAAATGTGGAACTATAAATTCTGCCTACGATTTTCAATGTAGATCATGCAAAGCTAAGCCAGGAAATGAATATACTAAGAAATATCGCAAGAAAATAATGGAATTCTTGGCAAAACAACCGCTTGATTTGAAAAAGGAATAAATCAAGTATATGTAAAATAAGGAGAAATTTCTTTCTTATATCCTAAGTTTTTAAAATTATTGAATAGAAGAATTAAGACTTTCTTAGCAATTATAAATATTTAAAAAAAGATAAAAAAAAGATGTTATTTTAACTAACTTTCAGCTTATTTACTCTGCCAGATCATCGTAGCTTATTCTTAATTTGTTTACTACGACTTCTCAAGGTTACCTCTGTCACTTTGGCAACATCTGAGACTTCGGCTTGAGTCTTTCGGCAGTTGCTAGC
>JAGXNO010000173.1 GCA_019894975.1 Promethearchaeota archaeon
TTTTATTTATATGTCTTTATCTTATGGCTGTACCTCATATCTTTAATTACATATTGGGTCAAATTAATTCATTTGTCGCTTATTTCGTATTACTATCTCTATATATTTTTATTAAATATGAGAAACTAAAATGTCAATTTTTCGGAAGTTTTATTCTCGGAATAAGTATCATAATTAAACCGGCAGCACTTTTTATGATTCCTTTTTTGTTGGTGATTAATCGTGACATAAAGCAAAGAAAAAAGATTAGAATTGATCTTCTAAAAAGTGCTATAAGATTGATAGGGGTAATTTTTCCAATATCTTTAAACTTAATATTATTTATATTATATCCTAAGTTATGGGACGGATTTGTTGCCACCAATTTTACAGGGGGCAATCCTTTAACATTAAATTTTTCATTTAGCATCTCTAAACTTATTGTAAATTTCTGTTATATCTACAATATTCCATATAATCAATTAATTATTTTAATTGGCGTACTAATTATAATTGGATTTCTAGGCTTCATAATTTATGTAAAAGGAAAATTTGAACAAAACAATGCTATTATTTATGGACTCACATTAGGGATGTTGATTATGCTACTTGGATACTTTGATTCTTGGGATCATCATCTTTTAATTCTAATTCCATTATTAATCATCATTATTTTTAATTTACCCCGAAATTCCGAGATCACTACTAAATTTATGAGAAAAAGTTTTATTTTCTTTAGTTTTTTTGATTTAGCGTTCATGGGAATTTGGTTTTTGATTACACCTTTTTGGTTTCCTTACAATTTTGCCAGTACAATTTTTCTTATATTAGTTTTTTACGGAATATTCAAACATGGTTTTAATCAAACAAATAAATCTAAAGGAGATTAATAGAAAAATTTGAAATATAAATTATTACTGATAGCGTTTGTATGTACACTTGGAATGTCTTCAAATGTAGCGGCTGCCAACTTTATAGTAGGCGTTAACGAAGGAGATGTAATTATTTGGAACTGTAATATCTGTGATG
>JAGXNO010000174.1 GCA_019894975.1 Promethearchaeota archaeon
GCAGTGAATGTCCTATAAAAAGTTGTTGCCAGGAGAAAGGATTCCAAAATTGTGCGTATTGTGAAGATTATTTCTGTGATAACCTAAAAATGACTTTTGATAAGGACGCTTCAGCTAAAGAAAGATTAGACGAAATTCGAAAAAATTTGTAATAAAATAGATTAAGTTAAATGAAGAAGTGAAAAATATGGAATTAGAAGAAGTAAAAAAATTTTGTTTGGAATTAATGGAAACCTCAAAAGCAGCATATTTAACAACAATTAATTCTGAAGGATACCCCATAACAAGAGCAATGTTTAATTTAAGGAATAAGGAGAAATTTGCCGTATTCACTAATTTTTTTAATGGTTTGGATAATATTTTTGAAATATATTTCTCAACAAATACCTCCTCGTCTAAAACCGAGCATATCAAAAATAATCCTAAAATATCTGTATATTACTGCGACGCGGATGATTTCAAGGGAGTTATGTTTGGAGGTGAGGTAGAAATTATTGATGATATGAAATTGAAGAAAGAAATTTGGGAAGACTGGTGGACCCAATATTATCCAAAAGGTGTGGATGATCCTGATTATACTCTACTTCGATTAAAACCAAAAATGGCAGAATTCTATTCCAGTTTACAAAAAATCCAATTTAAACCAGGAATAGATTAGTTTATTACTTTCAGTAGAGGTTATATTATGAATGAACAATCAAAGGATTTACGGGGGGGAGGATTATTAATTTCCAAAATTCATCAACTTTCTCAAAGAATTTTTTCAAAGATTTTACGAGAACATGAATTAGATTTATTCAAGCCATCCCAAGGACGCGTGATATTTCTTTTACTACAAAAAGATAATATTCCTATCCATGATCTCGTTGAAAAGACTCAATTAACTAAATCCACGCTTAGTTCGCATTTAGATAATCTTGAAAGTATTGGTTTCGTCAAAAAAATTCCATCTGAGGAGGATAAGCGGGAGACATTGGTAATTTTAACAGAAAAAGCGTTAAAACC
>JAGXNO010000175.1 GCA_019894975.1 Promethearchaeota archaeon
CCAGGGCGTAAAGAACTCTCAAGACGAACAAAAAACAAACCAGTTTAGCTATGTTAAGGTAAAAAACATATTCGGTAAGGATGTTGAAATTCCGTATAAAATATTAGAAGGTTTATCTTTCGAAACTGATTCCGCATATATTCAAAGAAAAAAAGAGACGAGTTTTTTTAGTAAACTTGGTTACATGTTTTTGAAAAAATTTAAACCTGAAAAGGTTTTTTACCTCAACAAAGTTTAATTTATATGTTTCAGTTTAAAATTATAATGACGAGCAAAATCAGAAGCGTTCTTCAGCTTTTACGGATAAGACAGTATTACAAGAATTTTTTAATATTTGTAGCGGTTTTTTTCAGCCGAAAAATATTCTATCATAACCTTTATTTTGATCTCATTTTAGGTTTTATCTTACTTTGTTGTGCTTCCTCTTTTAATTATATCATAAATGACATAATAGATGTAGAGAATGACAAAAAACATCAAGAAAAATTAAAAAAGAAACCTTTAGCATCAGGAGAACTACCAATGTATGTCGCAGTGTTATTAATTATAGCAATTGTAGGGTTCATTGCGTTCTCTTTGGTCTTCCTTATACCAAATATTAGTTTAATGGTAATGATTATTTTTATAATTTTAACAGGACAGTTATACAATCACTTCTTTAAAAATTATGCTTTCGTAGATATTCTGGTGTTATCTACTGGCTATTTATGGCGGGCTTTATCTGGAGTAGTAATTATTGATGCTACTATCTCTGCTTGGCTCTTTTTAGCGATATTCGAAATTGCAATGTTTCTTAGCATAGCAAAAAGAAAAGGAGATTTGTTGTATCTTGGTAAGGATAAAGCAATTGAGCATAAGAAAGTTTATGATCAATATTCTCTAAAATTACTAGAACAATTTCATGTGTTAATTG
Source organism: Promethearchaeota archaeon (assembly GCA_019894975.1). Lineage (GTDB taxonomy): Archaea > Asgardarchaeota > Lokiarchaeia > Sigyniarchaeales > SOKP01 > Loki-b32. Next base: position 914 of record JAGXNO010000175.1, read on the forward strand.
CTGGATCTTTATTTATGACATATTCTCTTTATCTTATATTAAAATTTTCCCTTTTCGAGCCCACTATAAATTTACAAGAATATATTGTGG
>JAGXNO010000017.1 GCA_019894975.1 Promethearchaeota archaeon
CATTGAAGATGTGCTTTATTGTTACCTCTTATTCTTTTAAAACTGAGATTATAGGTTTTTTTGATTTTTTTTGCTTTTTCAAAAAGCTTTTCTGCAATTTTTCTATCAACGGTGTTTGGTATAAAATATTTTAGATAGTTTTTTCCACCGTTTTGAAATAGTCTTGGTAAATTTTCATAATCAAATCTCTATAATCTTTTTTTTCTCATTCTTTTTTTTTAAAGCCCTCTTTAGGGCCATTACAACCTGGACATTTAAAATCATTTTGAAGATCTTTAAATAGAACTTCCATCAAGGCTTCATCATATTCTTTTCCGCAGTTTTGGCATAAGTAAATATATAATTCCAACAATTCCCTGAGTTCATTTTTATCTACATCTTGCTCCATTTTTTTGTAGACGTAGGAGATTGCTTTAGTATCTCCAAATAATATTGCTCCTTTGAGTTTATTGTCTTTTAGCACCAATTTTTGATAACAGCAATCCTTTTTATCTGCCTTTTTTAGAATTTCCCATCCTCCAGATAATTCTTCTTTAGAAGGATCAATAATTCCTATAGAAGTCAATTCTAAACCAATAATTTTAAGAGTATTTTTAGGAGTTGTGCCATGGTATTCTACTTTCTTTAATCCAAGAACAGATGCTGCTACAATCTTTGATTGTTCCATACATGCTGGAATGATCCCCCAAATCTGATTATTATATTCGATACAGTCTCCTACTGCAAAAATATCATTTTCACTGGTTTCTAAATATTCATTTACTATTATGCCTTTATTGGTTTTAAGATTTGCATCTTGTGCAATCTTAATTGTTGGTCTGATACCTGCTTGAATTATTACGATATCAGTCTTTAACACTTCCCCTCCTTTAAGTCTAATACCTTTAACTGAGCCATTACCTAGAATTTCCTCTGTGGCTGCGTCCAAGACTATCTTAATCCCTTTACTTTCAATTTCTTTTTTTAGCATATCTCCACATTCTAAATCCAATTGTCGGGGTAATAAGCGTGGAAAAAATTCAACTACAGTAGTATCTAACCCCGCCTTTTTTATTTGGTTTGCTAGTTCTAAACCTAGCAATCCACCACCAATAATAATTGCTTTTTTAACATTTTCATTGCTAATGAAACTTTTTATTTCAAGAGCATCATCAATATTACGTAAGGTGAACACTCCTTTCTTGTCATCCTTCAATTTCACAGCATTCTTAATGGGAGGAATATTAGGCATACTTCCTAAAGCTAAGACAAGTTTATCATAAGAAATCGGATTATCTTTTCCTTCAATTTCTAATGTCTTAATCTTTGGGTTAATTTTTTTTATTTGAGTATTAAGGTTTAAGTTAATGTGCTTTTTTTCATACCAATCTTCCTTGAATACAATTAAATCATCAAGATTAACAGTTTCAGAGATAAGTTCAGGTAAATTTATTCTTGTATAATATGGATACTTTTCTTGAGTATAAACGTCGATTTCTACCTCTTCATTCAGAAATCTTATATTTTGAGCAGTAAATGTACCAGAAACATTATTTCCAATGATCACAATTTTTTTCATCAATTTTATTCATTTTTTTGATTTATTCATCTTATTTTAAGGTTTTTATTATGGTTTCTAAGTTTTGTATGAGTTTACCGAAAAAGAACATGTTCGAAATCAAAATTATAAAGCCTTTTCTATTTGAATTAACTATGACTGAAGTAGAACAGTTAAAAAAAGTGAATAGAAAAATCATCAGAATCGATGAAGACTTATGTACGGGCTGTGGAAACTGTACTGTAGCATGTGCTGAAGCGGCATTAGAAATTATTGATGGAAAAGCAAAAGTAGTTAATGATGTTTTCTGTGATGGTTTAGGGGCTTGCATAGGAGAGTGTCCAGAAGGTGCTCTCGAAATAATCGAAAGAGAAGCAGTAGAATTTGATGAAGAAGAAGTTGAAAAGCGTTTAGAAGTGTTAAATAAGAAGAATCTCACAGAAACGGAACAAGTAAATCAAGTAGTTGCTGAACATGCACATCAATGTGGTTGTCCTTCTGCCCAAACTATGGTGTTTAATGAAGCTGAGACAGAAACAGAAGTAGGGGGAAAAGTTCCTTCAGCTTTACGACAATGGCCAGTTCAAATGCACTTAATAAATCCTAATGCTCCATATTATCAAGGTGCTGATGTATTGCTATCTGCTGATTGTGTTGGATTTTCTTATGGTGACTTTCATAGGGATTTCTTAAAACAAAAATCAATTGCGATCGCCTGCCCAAAACTAGATCAAGGAAAAGAAATATACATTGAAAAAATAAAAACCTTGATTGATGATGCTAAAATAAACACCCTTACAGTTGCAATTATGGAAGTTCCATGCTGTTCAGGCCTATTAGCTCTAGCTCAAGAAGGTGCTAAACAAGCAAGCCGTAAAGTACCTATAAAATACGTAGTTGTAGGAATACAAGGAAATATTATAAAAGAAGAATGGGTATAATTTTTTTTATCTTTTTATTATTATTTTTTGAGTAACACTTTTTTCTTAATGATTTTTCTTAGCATAACAGATAAAGCTGATTTAGATTTACCCATCTGATTAGCTAACTCTTCTAATGATATTTTTCGGGGGATTTCGAAGAAACCTGCAGAGATTGCTCTATCAAGTATATTCAATTCATCCAATGTTAATTTGTTTTTATCATTTTCAATATTATATGGTGAAATCCCAATTCTCAATAATTCAAAATTAATTTTTTTCTGTTCAAAAAGAGTTAATAATTGATCTATGCGCTCTCTACTTGAAACTAATCTCCAGAAGGCAAAACCATCTTCAACTCTAACAGGAAAGTCAATGAGTACACCACACTTTATTATAGCATATAATAAATAAGGATCTTTTGTCTTGATGTTAAATTTTACTCTCTTTTCTTCTTGTTCTAAAATGCTGAGCTCAAATACAGAAGGATGATTTCTTATTTCATCGATAATCTTTTCTATGTCGTAATGCATAATTTCAATTGCGGAATTTCCAATAGATTTCTCAAGATCATAAGGAAGAAAGTGTGAAATTTCCATTTTAACATCAGGGAACTCTTTAAATATGTGGGAGATCCATAATTGTTCAGGAAATTTAATTTTAACTCGTGCTAAACTTGTTTTACTTGTTTCCATCTTTTAATATTAGTATTCTACAATTTAAATTATTTTTCAGAGAACAATAATTAATAAAAGAAATTGAATTGTAATAATATGATGGAAAACAAGAATCTGCTATTAGGCATTTGTGGAAGCCCCAGAAAGCAAGGAACAGATTATGCAATCAATTATGCTTTACAGTATGCCAAGGATAAATTTGGGTTTGATACAGAATTTTGGTCTGTTAAAGGAAAAAATTTAATGTTCTGTACTCATTGTGATCATTGTATCAGGGAGAAAAAGGGTTGTATTAATAAAGATGATTTACAAGAGTTATATCCCTTAATTGAAAGTGCAAAATTTTTAATTATTGGAACTCCTGTTTTTCAAGGTACTTTATCCGGACAATTAAAAACCCTTTTGGATCGTCTACGAGCATTAGTAGCTAAAAATCCAGAAGTGTTTAAGAATAAAGTTGGAGCCGCTCTAGCTGTAGGGGGTGACAGAAATGGTGGTCAAGAAATTGCTATTAGAAGTATTTTAGATTTTTTTCAACAAAATCATATTTTATCCGTATCTGGGGGTGCTTTTGGAGCAAATTTAGGTGCAAGTTTATGGAGTCAAGATTTGGGTTTGAAAGGAGTAGAATCAGATGGATATGGGCTAAGATCTATTAGAAAAGTCATCAAAAGGATGGCGGAATTTATGGATTAAATTTCAAGAAATTAAGTCAGTTCTGAATATAATTAGTAATATTAATGAATCCTAAATTATTTCCATACGAAAATAGATTTATAATTAATACCAAGAAATTGTACATGAGATATCAAAAAAAAGAACTCAAACATAAAATTAAGAGAGAACCATTAACTGATTATAAGAGGGGATTATTTATCGTAGTTTTATTCCTTTCTCTTGGGGTTGGACAACTAATATTTGTTATCTCAACACGGTCACAACTTATTTGGAGATATAATCCAGGACCTTTATCGGGTAGTGAAATCGTTAATGTCCCACAAACTTATCTATTACCAGACAGATATGTATTTACTATTGCAGGGTACTTCCCTCACATTTTAAATGAGGATGTGGTTGGGAATGTAACTCTAATACACCAAGCTTCAGGGAAAACCTATTTTTTTAATTATACAATTGTTGGCTATTTAATGTATGAAAAAATGATACTTGATGCTAAGACATTACATTTAGATCCAGGTACATATAATATCTCATGGGATAACAACGTTGACCGGTTTGAATATTATTTTACAACTCACGGTCTTTTTAATTTGTTTCCAAAAACCGATAGATTCCCTTATTTAGCTGAAACAGTTATATTAGTTGTTTCAATATTTGGATTAATTGCTTTTTTGGTTGCAGCAGTTAAAAAATATTTGAAAATAAAACGAAATTATTCTTTTTATAAATAAAGTTTCAACTAACTTATTTTTATTTTAACTTAAAATTTAGATTAGTAACTCTCAACAAAGGTTAATTTCAAAAAAAATGTAAAAAAAAATTATTTGACACCAAATAATTTCTTTGCTTCCTTTATTCTGAGACCATTTATACCCCAAAGTTCTTTAAACCAATATTTTCCTTTATGAAGTACTGCGGGGGTATTTACTATACATCCATCAGCGTCACAAAAAGTTGATAAGAAATTTTTATCATGTAATAACTCATGAACAAATTCCTCGTCATTTACATCTCTCTCAACGTATTTTACATCATTCTCTTTAAGCCAATCCTTAAGCTCGTGACAGCGGTGACAATCTTCCTTTGTAATCACAATGGGAGTATTTGCTTTAGCCATATTATTAAGATATTTCATTGATATATAAAATTTTCATCTTTAGATTGTAATAAGAATTAAAAAAGGTAAAATGCTATTCAGTGAAAACGGCTAAAAAGTTAATAATAAATAAAATCTAAATTCAATAGGACTATTATTAAGATTTTAGGTATTTTTAATAATTTATTAGCATTAGATTATTATTATTTAAGGGTCTTTAATTGAATAAGCTTAAAGAAGAAATTATATGTCATGAGTGATGATTATGTCAATCGAAGATGTAATTGATAATCTTGCAAAGGAAGTTGACGGTGAAAATGGTACTGATGAAAATATCTTGATTTTCACATTATCAACCTGCATGTGGTGTAAAAAATGTAAGACTTTTCTAAACGATCGTAATTTGAAATATCGATATGTTGAAGTGGATAAAATCGATCTAAAAGATAAATCAACTATCTTAAATTATCTTAGAGAAAAATATGATGCAAGAATATCCTATCCGTTCCTTGTATGTGAAAGCGGACATGTTGTAGGATACAACCCTAATCAATATGAAGAGCTATTTAATAAGTGAGGGGATTCAAATGGATATGGAAACAAAAGAAGGAATGAAAGAATATATTAATCAAGTAGCTGAAACAAATAATTGGATTAATAATCAAGAAAAAAGAACTTATGAGGATTTAATTGATGGATTAGTTGATAACAAAAGAAATCTAGGATATCAATCTTGCCCATGTAGATTTGCAAGTGGTAAAAGGGAGTTAGACAGGGATCTCATATGTCCGTGTAATTATGCTGCTCAAGATATAAAAGAATATTTTGCATGTTATTGTAATCTTTTTTTGAGTCCCGATTTCTATGATAAAGGAATAAACTATATAATTGTTCCAGAAAGAAGACCGATTGAAAAAGAAAATGCTACATTGGAATACATTAATCAGCAAAAATAATTTTTTTATACCAATTAATCTTTCCAAAACTCTTTTTTTTAATATTATGTAATCAGATTATCAATATTTCATAATCTAAATTTTTAAATATTGCATATCCTCTTTAATAAATATGCCAGATAATGAAATGTCTGATGATGACTTAGAGAGAGAACTAGATAAGGCTTTTAAAGAAAACGAACCTAAAAAAGACAACTGTGGAACAGCAATACCCGCGAATCAAGAGGTCGGCGTTCAAAGGACAAATGTAAAACTAAAAAATGATGAATAAATATTCATAAATTTAATTTTTATTCCTATTTTTTTAATCTATTTATTTCCTATGTATTCAATCTAAATTAATGACAAATTAAAACAACAATATAAACTTATTAAAAGATCTCAATTTAATAATTAGTGTTATTATCATGAAAGAGCGTATTAAAGGAAGGAAGAATTTTCCTACTGAGGAAGTAGATTCTGACAATTTTCTTAGCGATAATGAGATAAGAAAACTCATAAATCGGAAAAAAAAGATTAAATTTTCTCAAGAAGATTTTGATAAACTTTTCAATTGTGTTCATTGTGGGGAATGCGAAACGGAACCTGAAAGATTCTTATTAAAACAAAAATTTATTGAAGATGGTAATACTTTTGATGAGAAAAACGAAATGCTTGAATACTTTCAAAAGTATAGAACTCCTTATCCCACAAATAAAATGAGAATAAAGATCCCAGAAGGAATTCCATCCGAATCAGATACACTCTTCTTTATGGGATGCCTTTCTACAATAAGAATCCCAAAATATACTGAGCATGCGCTTCAATATCTCTTAAATCAAAATATTGACTTTACAATTCTAGAAGAAGAAATTTGTTGCGGGTGGCATTTACTTGCGAGTGGTTTGAAATCTGAATTTGAAGTTTGTATCAATGAAAACGCAAAAGTGTTCGAAAAATATAGGAGAGTAATTTGTTTATGTCCAGCATGCTTTTACCTATTTAAAACATACTTATTACCAAAACTGAATACAGATTTAGAAATTAAATATATTTCAGACTACATTAAACCCTCTGAATCAAAACATTTAGGTAGAGTTGGGGTTCAACATTTATGTCAATTGATGAATAGAGGTAAGGAAGGTGTAGATACATTAGTCAATGCTTCTCTTAAAAGAAGTGGTTATGAGGTTATTGATGTACCCCATTGGTGTTGTGGAGGAGGAACTGGTTGGATGGGAAGAACATCTATAATTGAAAGTGTAGCTCGTAAAAGAATGTCAGATTTTAATAGAGAGGATATTGATTATGTAACAACTTATTGTCCCTCATGTTGGTGGATCCTACGCAGGTTTAGTAAATTGTGTAAAATCAAACCGAAAGCAAAAGATTTATTTGAGCTTTTGCTATAAATATATCGAATTTATTTTAATTCAGGAATTAATATTATAAAATTGCTTCCTTGTTCATAATCATTTTCAACACGGTTTTCAACCCAAATTTTTCCATCATAATTTTTAATGATTTTTTTCACTAGAGATAACCCAATACCCATACCTCTCACTCTTTTATCTCTTTTATGGCCTTTTTGAAAAATAGCTTCTTTATTTTCATCAAAAATTCCTATACCATTATCCATGAACTCCAATTTTATATATTCCTTTTGATTAAATTTCTCTCTTAAAACTCTAATTTGGACTTCTACGATCTCATTTCTATTGTATTTAATTGCATTATGTAGAATGTTTTCGAATACATCTAGCAGAAATTCATTTGCTAATACAACAATCTCTTCTTTTTTTTTATTTAAATTAATATCTAATTCTTTTCCTTGGGTGCTTTTATTAGCAAAAATTATAGCTTCATCCAGAAATTTATAAAGATCTACTTTCTTTAATGTCATCTCGGTTTCCTGAAGTTTAGAAAGTTTTCGCACGTTATCAATTAATTTGACACCCCGGTTAATCTGGTTGTCAATAATTTGAAAAATTTCGTCTATTTGCTCCGGACCTTCTGACTTTTCTTTCAAAATTGTTATTAGTTCCGCTGATGATTGTATATTATGAAAAATATTGTTCATGTCATGAGTAAAAATATCCTTATAAAATTCAGCACGTTCATAAGCATCCCTATATTTTTTCTCGGATTTTTTCAATTCCTGCTCAGCGTGTTGGTGTTCGGTTATATCTTTAAAACTCCATACCCGCCCTACATTTCTTCCATCATGTAATAATGGGCAAGAATATTGCTCAAAAATCCTACCATCCTTGAAAAATATCATATCATATGCGTCTTCTGATGTTTTTCTGAGGTTATACATTTTTAGTAGAAATTAGAGGGTTCTTTTAACTGATTGACTATGTACTCCAACAGTTTCTTAAAATCCAGTTGTTCAATTATCTCTTCGGGTATACGCCACATATAGATAAATCGAGCATTTATATTCGTAATAAAATCATCATCATTAATTGCTAGGATTCCATCAGCCGTTGCTTCGAAAGTTGCTCTTAATAATTCTTTACTTTCTCTTAATGCACTTTCAGCGTTTAGACGCTCAATAGCATCGCCCAGAATTTGGGAAAATATGCGCAAAATAGCAAAATCTTTACCTTTCCATTGAGTATTTTCTAGAACTCTAATAAAACATACATATCCAGCAATATCTCTTTTAATATAAATAGGAAAAGCTAAAAGGGATTTGATTTCTTGCTGTTGCATAAATACTCTTACAGATTTTGCATTATCAGGTAAAGAAGAAACATCTCTTATGTTGACAAAACTAATTTTATCAATTTGTTCCTTCCACCAAGATATTTGTTGAGTATCTATTTTTTTTAATTTTATCAATTGAGAAGAAATCCCTTCAGCACACCACTCATGAGTATGTTCTATGTTTGCTTTATCCCCATTAAAAAGAAAAAGTGATACTCGATTTGCTTGAGATAAAAGCCCTAAATCTTGAAAGGATGAATTAATCGCATCATCCAGATTAATATTACCGACAAATCTAGAAGAAATTGATGAGATAACCTTTTCAAAATTCAATCTGCTTTCTAATGACACTTTTCCTTCCACTTATTATTACTAATCTTATCTATAGCTAATAGCAAGAAGATTTATGAGACTTAAGATTTATCTGATAATCCTCATTCTCAAAAAATAATAAACTCAATAAATATAAAATTTATGAAAAGAGTAACCTTTACAATTACTTTAGAGAACATTGATTTATTCTAATTGATCAGAATTGAACTTAGAATCAGATAAGAACAATCAGCAAAAAATTTTTTACAGAAAAAAGTTTTCCCTCAGGGAATTCGGAGGAGCTTTTGGAGATTGGGGGACCTTAATCCCGTTTATTATTGGATATGTGTCAATTGTAGGATTAAGCCCTGCGGGGATTTTTCTAACATTAGGGATAACAAATATCATTTTAGGCGTTCGGTTCAATTTACCTCTACCAGTTCAACCTCAGAAGACCATAGGGACTGTAGCTATTTCAGAAAGATGGGCACCTGATATGGTTATATCCACAGGATTTGGAACTGGGGTCATTTGGTTTCTATTAGGTTTATCAAAAAAGCTAAATAAAATAGTCCAGAAAGTACCTATTATTTCTGTACGTGGTATTCAATTAGGATTAGCTTTCATTCTAGGTTGGGCAGGAATCATTCTATTTAAGGAAAGTCTTATACTGGGATTTATATCAATCCTAATAATCTTGATATTGATAAAAAATAAACCAATTCCCTCTGCCATAATACTAACCTTGTTAGGAATTTTCATATTACTCCTTTCGAAAACGATATTATTATCAGATATCACGTTTGGTCTACCATCTTTTAGTTTTAAATTTCCAACATGGGATAATTTTGTAATTGGAATGATATATGCAGGAATTGCTCAACTATTTTTGACACTTACTAACGTTATGATAGCAACTGTAGTGTTAATTAAAGACTTATTTCCGGAAAGAGAAGAGGTAGTAGATGCAAACTCTTTAGCTCTTAATATGGGGATTATGAATTTAATCAGCCCATTTTTTGTTGGAATGCCTACGTGCCATGGATCAGGTGGATTAATGGCTCAATATGCTTTCGGGGCAAGAACAGGAGGATCAATGATTTTGGAAGGAATAATGGAGATATTTCTAGGTATTTTCTTTTCAGAAACACTGTTTTTGATTTTCACGGAATTTCCGCTTGCAATATTGGGGGCAATGTTGATGTATACTGCGTTTTTATTGGGAAGAATAGCTTTTAAGGATTCTAATATGAAAAGATTTCCGATTATACTAATTTCGGGATTGTGTTGTTTTTTTCTCAATATTACAGTAGGATTTTTCATAGGATTAGGATTATTTCTCATCTTTAAAAGGAAAATTGAGAAATAAAAGAAGCAGTTTTAAATTCCTAAAAAGGGATTATTTTTCATTTTTGAATAAATATATATTGACATTATAGATTTTTTATTATTTTGCATGGATTTCCAGCTGCAAATACTCGTGCAGGTATATTTTTAGTAACAATAGAACCAGCTCCAATCACGGAATCATCTCCTATAGAAATATCTGGAGATATTATTACTCCACCTCCAATCCATACATTATTACCAATTGTAATTGGTAATCCTAATTCATCTCCAGTTTTACGTAATTCTGGATCTAATGGATGAATTGCACTGTATAGTTGAACATAAGGTCCGAATTTCGTATAATCTCCAATTTTTACTCTATTAACATCTAAAATAACACAATTAGTATTCATATAAACATTTTTTCCTAATTGTATAGTTTTTCCAAAATCGCAATAAAATGGTGGTTCAATCGTTAATGGCTCCTTAAATGATGCAAGTAATTCTTTTAATATTCGCTTTCGTCCACTATAATCTAAAAAATTTAATTGATTATATTGTTGACATAAAATGTGAGCTCGATTGCGCTCCTCAGCTAGTTGTGGATCTCCTGCATTATATAATTGACCCGCTAACATTTTTTCTTTTTCTGATAATGGTTTCATTTTTAATTGATCGGAATTTTCTCTTTAAAATAAAAGTTTGTAACATTTAATTTAAGTTGAAAGGCACTTCATCTTCAAAAAATTAATTGAGTCAGATGAAATTTGATTTTAACATACAGAAAAAGGTAGAATTTTACATTTTTGAAATAATTAGATATCTTTATGAATTTTTTTCTTTAATTGATTAATTATTGGCTTTTTTCATATTAAAAGTGAAAAGATTAAATTGAAGGATTAGATTTGAAATTAGAAAAAAAGTCTAAACTGTTAAAAATTTTCTATGACTCTCCCCCCAGGAAGGATTTTATAAAGTGTAGTTCCTTCTTGGTTGATTTTTTCAACACACAACGCTTGGAGTAAAAAATCCATATGATATTTGAAAAGGTTTGAATCTTCGATAATATTTTCTCCGATTAGTTTGTCAAGTAATTCTTTTTCTTGAATGCTTTCATTCTCAAAAACCATCCTCAACATTTCCCTTCGAATTGGATGATTTACTGCTTTTAGGTGTTGTCCATGACCTACTTTTTTTTCTTCCACGTTAAATACTCTGTTTTTTTTATGTTTTAAAATAAAACGAGCATATTAAGGTTGTAGGTTTTAAAAAATAAAGTCTAGAGATATAATATTTTATTCTAAAAACTAAAAATTGAAATTTGTCTTTTGAATTATTAATGCTATTTTATTAAATTATGATTTTATGATATTCATAATAGAAGGATTTAAGATGGTGATTGTTTAATGTTTTCTGAAAACGAACTTAATAATATTAAAAGAGAAATGAGTAAGCTAAAAAATAAGGTTGTCCTAAAATTATTTACAGATTTTAAGACCCAAGAAGACGGAAGCAAACTTAGGAAATGTATGGCTTGTGAAGGGGCATATGAATTACTAAAAACACTGAAAGATTATTCTGATGGGAAATTAGATGTAGAAGAAGTATCAACTGAAGAAAATGAAGCAGAAGCAGAAAAATATAATGTTTCTAGGATTCCTGCAATACTATTTATTGATGAAAATGATAAGGAAATTATACGCTATTTAGCACATCCGACTGGATCTGAATTTGTTCCTTTTCTTAACAGCATCCAGTATTTCTCAGGAGTAAGACCTTACTATGCGGATCAAATTATTACTCACCTCAAGAAAATAAAGAAGTCAAATATGAAAATATTCATAACTCCAACATGTCCTTATTGTCCAATGACAGTACCTGTTCTTACACTTTTCTCTATAGTATCAAAAGGGAAAATTTCTTCAGAAGTAATTGATGTTAATTTGAACCCTGACATTGGAGCGAAATATCAAGTACAAGGAGTTCCAATGACAGTTATTAATGAAAAGGATGTTATACATGGAATGTTTACGCCTCAGGATCTGCTAGATAAACTAGTAGGGTCTAAGGGTAGAGATTTTGGGGGCATGTATGCTTAAAATGAGCGAAGTGATCATATAAAATGTCTCAAGACGATAGATATAAGGAAATAATCAAAACAGAAATGGCAAAACTTAATAAACCGGTTACATTGAAAGTGTTTACATCACAAAAAGTCCATCCAGATGGTTCTAGAATTAGAGCCTGCATGGATTGTGGGCAGTTCATGGCATTATTGCGAATCTATGAGGAAAATTCAAATGGAATGCTCACAATAGAAGAACTTTCAATAGATGACAACCCTGAATTCGCCAAAAAATATGACATAAGTCGTGTACCTACAATTTTATTCATAGATGATAAAGGACGGGAAGTCATCCGCTATTTAGCAGCACCTAAGGGTGGCGAGATTCAACCATTCATCCAATCAATATTTACATTTGCGGGAGTACGTAATTACTATGAAGCAACGATAAAACAAAATCTTAGTCGCATCGAGCCATCCGTAATTAAAGTAATGATGACGGAGACATGCCCATATTGCCCTCAGGTTATTTCAATCTGCAACGCGTTTGCTATTGCTTCGGATGGCAAAATAAGGACAATTATAATCGATATTGTGGCAAATCCGGATATTGGTCAGTATTATGATGCCGCAGGTGTTCCGTATACCATTATAAATGACCAAAAAACATTAGTGGGGATGGTTGGAGCCCCTGAAATATTAAGAGCCTTGATAGGGGGGAATATACGGGTTCAATATTAATTTAAAATCAAAAAAATTCGTAATTCGAGAGAAATTTGCCAGCTTCCTATGTCTTTACTAAAATGATACGAGATGAGATGAAGAAACTCTCAAAATCAGTTTCATTACTAGTGTTTATAGACAAAATTAATGATCATCAAAATTATGACTACACAAGGTCTATCCTAAAAGTTTATGAGGAAAATTCAAACGGGATGCTAACTATAAATGAAATACAAATTGGTCATAATAAAGAATTAGAACATAAATATGATATTCAACAAGTTCCAACTATTTTATTCATTGATAATAACGGTAATGAAATCATTCGTTATTTAGCAGCCCCCCAGGGGAGTGAGGTCCAACCTTTTATTCAAGCTATATTAATATTTGCGGGATCTCCGAACTATTATGAGAAAGCTATTAAAAAAAATCTGGAAAGAATAAAACCCTCAACAATTAAGGTACTAATAACAAATTCTTGTGCATTTTGTCCCCAGGTGGTGGATATCGTCTCAAAGTTTGCATTAGCATCAAGCGGAAAAATTAAAGCTGAAATAATTGATATTAAAGAAAATCCAGATATAGGTCAACAATATAACGCTTGTAGTGTTCCCTATACATTAATAAATGAAAATAAATTAATAGATGGCATGTGTGCTCCTGAGGAAATATTAGAAGCACTAATTGGGGAAACAATATAAGTCAAATTTCAATCTTTTTAATAAATAAATTACATAAAAATCAGGAAAGAAAATAATGAGTAATATTGATATGGATACATTTGACTTAAATAAAACATATGATCTGATAGTTTTAGGAGGAGGTCCAACTGCAATTGGTTGTGCCATTTATGCTGCAAGATTTGCGATGAATGTACTCGTTATTGGAAAAGTTTTCGGCGGTTTAATTGCTACAACCCACGTTGTTGAAAATTATCCTGCTATTACTACAATTAGTGGTCAAGGTCTTATGGAAATGTTCAGAGAACATATGAACTCACTTAATATCCCCTACATATCAGACGAGATTAGGAGTATTGAGAAAGTAGAGGATCATTTTGAACTGAATTCTTTCTTCCAAAAATTCAAAGCTTACTCTATATGCATAGCAACTGGTTCAGAAAGGAAAAAACTTGGAGTTCCTGGTGAAGAAGATTTTGCGGGAAGAGGTGTCTCTTATTGTGCAACGTGCGACGGACCATTTTATAAAGATAAAATTGTTGCTGTTATTGGTGGAAGTGACTCTGCTGCCAAAGAAGCATTATTTTTAGCTCAAAATACGAAAAAGGTTTATATTATTTATCGTGGGGAAGAAATTCGAGCAGAACCTATAAATAAGAAAAGAGTTTCTAAAAATGAAAAAATTGAGATAATCTATAAAACAAACATTAAAGAAATTAAAGGAGATAATACGGTGAACTCTGTTGTTTTTGATAACGGAAAAGATTTTGAGGTTGGTGGTGTTTTTATAGAGATAGGTTCTATACCAAATTCTGACCTAGCAAAAAGAATCGGAGTAGAGACAAATCAGAAAGGGGAAATCAGAATAAATAGAAAATCAGAAACAAATATTCCAGGTATTTTTGCTGCGGGAGATGTTGCCGATGCCCCATTCAAGCAAGCTATAACTGGTGTATCTGAAGGAGTAGTTGCGGCATATTCAGCATTCGACTATGTTAAAGGTATTGATATTGAATATTAATTGAGAATTATAGTTTAATTTAGAACTTACTTTCGTTTTTAAATTATAAGATAAATAAGATATTCGAAGAGTAAAGCATTTTTAAGGAGTTTTTAGCAAGGGTGATCCTGTGGATAATATCCTTAAAATCCTCATCCAGTAATTTTCTATTTCCCATACTTTTTTATTTTTTATCTTTTCAGAAATTTCTTTAAAAATTTCTCTTATTTTAAGTGAATCGAGATATGTTATACTAGGAGCGATTACAGAAAGCATAAATTGCTTTTCCCCGAATCTTTCTTTTTTATCTGGAAAGGCATCAAAAAACAGATATCCCCTCTTCTTAATATTTTCAATGTTGAGTAGGACACCCTCAGCTCTAGTGATTTTATCATGTCCATAAATGGTGGTTGCAGCATGAAACAACTGCTGGCTTATTCTATTAATCGAAATATGACATGATTTTTCGGAGGGATGGCTCTTTTTTAACACAGGACCTTCAATGTCATCCCAAAATACAACTAATAGACAAAAGGGTAGCTGATCTTCTTCTGTAATAGATGGTTGCATTTCTATTTGATAGAAGTTTAGCAAATCTTTAACTTTATTATTAATAAGTTCAGATTTTTGCTTTCGAGTAATTTTTCCAGAAATAGAGGCGATCAAGTCTTCCTCGTTAAATGGTTTAGTGATGTAATCATCGACTCCTAACATTTTACCTAATCGAATATCTTCAGTAGTAGATTTAGCTGTAAGAAATAAAAAAGGTATCTGATTCCATTGAGAATGAGTAGAAACAGCTTTGAAAAATTCATAACCATCCATATTCGGCATCTTTATATCACTGATTATCACTTCAGGAGGTTCTTTAAGAGTAGAAAGAGTTTTCAGTGCCTGATCTCCACTCATTGAGGTTAGAACTTCATAACCTCTCTTTTCAAGCAAAATTTTAAGGTTAAACAGAATATCTTTGTTGTCATCAACGACTAGGATCTTTTCATGCAAAATTTTAAGGTTAAACAGAATATCTTATTAGAGTAATAAGAAGATATTTGAGCCCATTAATATTTAAAATTTCTCAAATTTTTATATTCTAGGTAAAAATACAATAAATGTTGTTCCCTTCTCTAATTCACTATCGATGTAAACTTCCCCATTATGAGCTTCAATTAAATCCTTTGCGATAGCTAATCCTAACCCGGTTCCAGCTATTTCATTTACATTGCTAGCGCGAAAAAATCGTTCAAAAATGTGAGGTAAATCTTCCTTAGGGATACCTCGTCCATAATCCCTGAATTTAAAGAGAACTCCTGGATTTTCATTTGAATTATATTTACCTTGATAATTCATTATTGCTTCTACTTCTATTTTTGAATTATCGAGAGAGTATTTGATTGCGTTATCAATAATAATTCGAAAAATTTGGTCAATTCTTTTTGGATCACCTTTTAAATATAGACTATCATCAATATTGATTTCAAATTGAATATTTTTCTCTTTACCAATAGGTTCTAGAAGATACAAAATATCGTTAATAATTTCTAAAGGAGAATACTCTTTCAATTCCAATTTTAACCTATTCTCATCGATCCGCATAATTAGCAAGATATCTTCAGCTAATTCATTTAATAAATAGATATTTCTCATAATTCCACCCATCAATTTTTCTTCTAAATCCTTATCAAAATCCTCTTTATGTTTACTAAGATAATCTATTGACATCATTAAAACGGTGATTGGAGTTCTTAATTCATGTGAGACTGTAGAAACTAATTGTGATAACCTTTCCTCAGCTTTTTTGCGTTCGGTAATATCCGTAGCAACACTCAAGAGAGATGATAATTTCTCGTCAATATCTTTTAAAGGTTGTTCAACTATCCAATATGTTTTTCTACCCGAGGGTTGATTGAATGTACGCTGGTATGATCTACTATTTCCACTCTGAATTAATTCTCGGTTAGAATTAAAATATTCTTCAGCTACTTCTTTAGGAAGAACATCAAATAGACTTTTTCCGACAAAATCTTCAGGTTTTCCACCTAATTCGTTTGCTGCTTTTTCATTCACCAGCAAATAATCTCCATTTTCATTCAGCATGGTAATTCCTGCTCCAGAATGTTTTATAATGTTTTTTAACTCCAACTCACTTCTCCTGATTTTTCTAAATAGTAGGTTAAAGGGTTCTTTAATTCCAATCTGAATAATAGATTTGTACAAAAGATAAAATGCAATTATTTTAAAGATATGTCCGAGGAGGTTTGAAACATCATAAACGTCAATATAGAAGGTGAAGGCTAATTCAGCTATCATTGTTGAGATAATTGAAAAAAACATTAAAATTAAGACTCTTTTATCAAACTCAATCTTTTGTTTGAAAATAATTAAAAGACAAATTAGGAGTATTAAAATAATAATATATTCACTCACAATTTTAAAAGGAGTTAACCCATCGATATAACAGAGGGGAAATAATTTAACAAAAATAAGCACTACTAGCAGTATTGTAGCACCTAAGTAAGAAACAATAAGAATAATTGGTTTTACGATTCTCTTGATTAGGAGTGAGGCTAATAAACATGAAATCGCTTGAAGATACCTTGCTGCGATCCATAAAGATGTTGGCAGATTGGGGCTGAAACCTGTAAAGATAGCCATGCCGGAGTAAGAAAGGGTGTGAATTAGGTCAATAATACCAATAAAAAGAGATGATACCCCTAGAACCAGAAAAAAGGAATTTTCCATATATCTACGTGAGTTCCAACCTACAAAAAACACACCACCTGCTATAACTATACTAAATACCTCAGCAATACTATGAAATAACAAATAGCTATAGATTCTTGAAATAATTGTAAATAAAAGCGCTACTGAAAAGACCAATATTTCAAAATATTCTGGATTTACCTTACGTGAGGTCGTTTGATTATTTTCATTCAACATTTTTAAATATCTAAAATGTACACTTAATTTAAAAATAGCTTTAATTATTTTTCAATTACAGATTAAGTGATTGTAGATTTTTCAAAGAATGCATAAATCGATGTTTTATGTAATGTATATATAAAATTTGGGGGAATTACTTCTTTTATCTTTTCTATTAATCCATCAATGATAATTTCGTTTAGTTCTTGATTAAATTCTAGGTCTGGATCATATTTATGGAGAAAAATAGAAAAATCAATGCTATTGAGATCCTTAATTCTTATTATCATTTTATTTAAGTAATCAATAGCAAGATTGTACCGTTTCACATCTTGGACGTCAAAAACATATATTATTTTTTTTGTTCCTTTCAAAATATTTTCAAGATCATTAAAATACTCTTCATGATAGGATTGTTGTCCTCCAAGGTCCCAAATAGCATATTTCGAGTCTAAAGCTTCAAATCGTTCTATCTCTAGACCTCTTGTAGGGGATAAAGAATTATATGCAGATATACCCTTTATTCCTTTCAAACATTTTAAAATTGAAGTTTTGCCTCCATTATCTAATCCAATTAATAGGATTTTTATTGAATCTTCCGTTAAATCAAGGTTATTTAGATTATTCATAATAGTTAGTAATTCATGTAAGATGTATCGTAATTTTCGAATTTAAGACAAGGTTTCAATTATATCGGCATCCCTTATATCTTTTAATTTCTCTTTATTAATGGTGGTGGCAATTGAGTTTATCTGGCGCAAAAGATTATTGACATCAATATTCTTGTTTTGTTTATAGTATTTAATATTATTTTTTTTCTCAAAATATATAAGATTATTATCTACAAGAATGTTTAAATGCTTAGAGGTTGTTGATTGAGATCTATCTAATTTTTTTTTAATCTCCGATGCGGGCATCTCATTATCTTCTAAATAATCCAGAATCTCTAACCTGGTGGTATCCGCTAAAACTTTTAAGAACTCAACAATGGGTTTTTTAATCTTATCCTCTAAGCTCATCGATTCCCAAAATCATATTTTGTAAGAAGGTGTTTTTATAGCTTTTTAAAGCTTCTTTTAATGGATTATTAATGTTCCATTATTAATACGAAAACCACAAAGGTTTAAATATTATGTTATCGTAATATTCTTATATCGTGGTATCGCGATAAATGAATACTAATCCATCTTTTATTTTAAACGTAAGGAAAAGAAAATGATAAGCGAAAAAATGGGAATTGACCAGATCGATTGTAGAATAATGGACTTAATTCAAAAAGCCCCAAACCTCACACATACTGAAATTGCTACTCATGTAAATCGCAGTCAGCCTACAGTAGGGATGCGAATTAAAAAGCTTGAGAATATAGGCGTTTTAAAGTATCAGGCAGGCATAAATATTAAAGTAGCAGATCTTTGTTTTGCAAGGGCAGAAGTTCAAACTAAAAATCCTAGAGCAGCCATACAGATTGTAAAGGATTGTCCTTTCATGCTACAAGGTTTTCGGCTTTCTGGAAATTCAAATGTAAGTATTTTAATGGTTGGTTTAAGTTTTAAGGATATTGATCATATTGTTAATCGTCATTTCCGAAATGACCCAAATGTAACAAATGTGCATATTGATATAATTGCTGATGTCGTAAATGATATGGTATTACCAATAGATTTAAACCTCGATTATGGGCAACTTCAGATAAATAGCTGTTGCTGTGGTAAATGTAATTGTTAATTCTCTAACATTTTTATTCTAAATCAAGTTTAGTCTATAGTGATTGCTCTTAATTTACAAGCTGTAGTACAAATATGGCATTTTACACAGTTATCTTCATTATCTTCAACTACTATACATTTGGGTGTAGATTCTTTATTAATAACTTTATAGATACCTCTGAAGCAGGCTTCCTCACATGAGAATTCTTTGCATTGACTACACTTACTTATATCTATGTGATGAAACTTATAACTCTCTATATTACTTTGATTATCTGCTTCACTCATGATAATTACTCAAATATACTCATCCTTTTATCTATTTAGTTTATACACTATAACAAAATATTTTAACTTTTACAGACAAATCTCTCTTACAAAAGGAATTTAAGAATGTTAAATGACCCGTGAAAAATTTCCCGTTTTTAAAGTGCCTGAATTGATGAAGGGTATATTTTTATCAAGACCTAATAGATTTGTAGGAGAAATTGAATATGAAGGAAAGACTGAAACTGCCCATATTCATGATCCTGGCAGATTAACGGAATTGCTTACAAAGGGTGTTGAGGTTTTATTTACATATTCAAAGGGAAAATTAAAATATTATATAAAAGCAGTTCACACTGAGGACGAATGGGTTCTAATAGACACCGCCCTTCACTCTAAAATTGCTATAGAAGTTTTTAAGTTCTTACCAGAATTTTCTGATGTAAAGGAAATTAAAAAAGAAGTAAAAATTGGAAATAGTAGAATTGATTTTGTTCTTGATGGCATTCCTTTGGAAGTAAAGGGGGTCTCATTAGTTAGAGATAATATTGCTCTTTTTCCAGACGCTCCTACTGAACGTGGTGCAAGACACGTAAGAGAAATAATTGAAAATAATGGAATTATACTGCTTTTGGTCGTTCGACAAGCTAAAAGTTTTGGTCCAAATTGGGAGATGGATCCCAAATTTTCTAATAACCTAAGCGAAGCAAGAAAAAAGGGGATTCGAATTATTCCAGTTCAAATCAGCTTTGATGGTAGAACAATCTATTATGAGGGAAAAGTTCCATTATCAAGTTTTTAATAGGTAAGTTGATTGATAGCTAATATTTAATATCTTCATTACACACAGGGCATATTTTCTGATGTTCAGAGTTTAAGTTTAATGGTAAAACTAAATCATCTGCAACATCAACAATAATCTCCATAGTGACATTTGTTATATCAAGATTATTTCTAAAATGGTAATTAATTACCTTATCAATATCTTTATAACTTACCCCTGTTATAATGATGCTAAGATTATGTTCTCCACTAAGTTTAAAACCATTTAACATAAAAGGGCAATTTTTAACAATTTCAAAAGCATTTGATGGATTATTTGTTTGAATATCAACTCGGGCAAAACAAAGATTGTCATTTTTAAGGGTAATTCCTGCCTGAAATTTCAAAACACCTAATTTTTGAAGCCTATTTAACCTCATCCCTACTGTTGGTTGACTACGATTAACAAGTTCAGCTATTTGAGCATGTGTGAGAGCAGGTTTTCTTTGGATTAAATCCATTATCATGCAATCAATATCATCTATACCCATTTTTTCACTTAACATCGTTTTTCACTTAATTCCCAAGCCTTAAAAAAAGTCGAGAAGTCACATATTAATTCTATTATTCTATAGATGGTAAATTAAAAACTAATAAAAATAAGATGGCAAATTTTACTCCTTTTTATTACATTCTATTAAGCATTATTTTATATTCTAAACTATCTAACTTAAATTAAAGCTAAATACTATAACCATGATAAAATCATGAAAATTAAACTCACCAAGACTTATAAACCACTAATTTTAACTCTAATTTCAATTTCATTACTATTTTCACTGACAGTTTGGTTCTCTGCGAACGCCATAACTCCTCAATTAGTAACTCTATGGTCTCTTAATCAAGCAGATCTTGCCATTTTAAGTATAATATTAATTATTGGATTTGTATTAGGAGGATTTGTTTATTCGGTCCTAAATTTACCCGATTTAGTAAAACCCCGATATTTTTTAGTATTAATGCGTTTTTATCAGCGTTAGGGAATTTACGGGCTGCTTTCTCGCCAAATTTCTTGACTTTTACTATCTTCCGTTTTCTGACGGGTTTCTTTTTAGCAGGAGTATATCCAACATCAATGAAATTGATATCTTCTTGGTTTAAAAGGAATCGCGGGTTGGCAATAGGAATATTATTAGGGGCTTTAACTGCAGGATCAGGATTACCTTATATATTTAATATTACTGGGATCCCAAATTGGCGCATTTTATTGAGTTTATCTTCTCTCTTAGCATTCTTAGGTGCTATTATAATTTATCTCTTCATTCAAGAAGGACCTCATCTAGTACCAGGGGCATAATTTCATTTATCAAATTTAAAAGATATTTTCGGTAAAAAATCGGTGAGACTTGCTAATTATTCTTATTTTGGACATATGTGGGAGCTATATGCATTTTAGGTTTGGATTCCGAAGTTTTTGCAGGAAGTTCACTCCCGTACTAGTCCAGGAATAGATGTTAATATCTATTTTTCCTTGGGTACTTTTCTGATATTTATCAGTGGAGCAGCAGGGAACATGATTGGGGGAAAGATCGCGGATAAAATAGGGAGATCAAAGTTCAATATCATTATGTTAATAATTAGTGGTTCAAGTTCATTGATAATCGGTTTCTTCCTAAATAATGCTCTTCTGGCCCTTGTTATAGCAATTATTTGGGGGCTTACAGTGGTTCCAGATTCTCCCCAATATTCTGCTATGATTTCAGAATTATCAGATCCTATATATATTGGAACTGCATTAGCTAAGCAAACCGCACTAGGTTTTGCTATTGCTAATATATCAATCTGGCTTTTACCTGTTATGGTTGATTTAATTGGTTGGACTTTTGGATTTACATTTTTAGTGCTTGGACCATTAGCCGGCATTATTTCTCTACTAAAACTAAGAAAAGATCCTGATTCTCAAAAAATTGCCCAAGGAAAGAAGTAACTTTAGTGAATTGTGTCTACACTCTGAAAGAAAGGCGACTAATTTTTTATAAATGAAACCACTTAAAATATAAGTCGCCATTATTTTTACATAATTAGAGTAATAAAATATTTCTTACAGATGTAATATGATATCAGAAAAATTAAAACTTGATGATATAGATAGGCAGATAATCTCCCTTGTACAAGAGAATCCAGCTCTCACACATACCGAAATTGCTACAAAAATAGATAGATCCCAACCTACGGTCGGTATGCGAATAAAAAAACTGGAAAAAAATGGTATTTTACAATTCCAACCCGGTATAAATTTCAAGAAAGTTGATTTACATTTAGCAACAGTTGAGGTGAAGACTAAAAATCCTAACCATATAATGGATATGGCTAAACACTGCCCATTTATGCTCAATGCTTTCAAACTTAGCGGAGAGCATAATCTTTGCATCCTTCTTGCCAGTTCTAAACTTCAAAAGCTTGATAATATTATAAACTACCACTTCCGAAATAATCCAGACATTACAAACGTCTCAATGGAAATTGTAATTGACATAGCAAAAGATTTTATTTTACCGATTGATTTCGATTCAGAGGATCATGACCCTACGCTTGAGGATGGATGTGGTGAAAAGTGTAAGTACAGAATAGCCCAAGCAAAGGATATAGTTCCAAAAGCATAATTAGATCTTCTTTTTCTTTAAATATTTCCCTTATAAACCTTATTTCTTTAAAGAATGTACCTTTTAAAATTATTCTTTTATATAAAATAGAACTCTAAAAATAATTTGAGTGTTATACTTAAGACAATAAAAAAATAAGACTAATATTTATTCGTCCTCTTCTTCTTGTTTGAATTTGAATTTTGGTAGATCTTCTACCATATTACAACCAGGTCCACAATATCTTCCATCAAAATTCTCAATCTGAAAATCTATGGGGACAACAAAATCATGGATGCTTTCTATTAAAATATTAGTCTTTACATTAATGACATTCTTATCCCGTCTAAAGCATAAATCAATCAGTTTTTCAATAGTCTGCAAATCTGATGCCGCGATAAAGGCAAGAACGTTAAATTCGCCAGATATTTTGAAAGCGTGATTAATAAATGGGCAACCCTCAATCTTTTTGACGATTTGCTCTACGTCTTTGGTCGATATGTACACGATGGCAACCTTGATATCAACCTTTTTTATATTGAACCCAACTATTTTTGTAAGCAGATTTTTTCTTTCTAGCTTTATAATTCGAGCACCTACAGCAGGCTGAGATTTTTCAATTTCTTTCGCTATATCGGAATGTGTGATGTCTGGATCTTTTTCGATCATTTCAATAATTTTTTTGTCGGATTCGTCTATTCCAAGCAAGTCGTTAAAACTCTTCTTTTTCATATCCATTTTTCCTTACTTTCCATTCAAATAATTACTAGCAAAAACACTTCGTTCCACATATTTATCTAAAAATAATGATAATATAAACTTATTTTTAATAAACGAAAACACTAAAATTAAAACTCTTATTAATGATAAACTTAATTAGTGAAACTTTTTTAACTTATAACTTTCAAGGATTAAAACTGACTAAATTAAGGGATTCTTTTTTACAATAATCTAAAGTTCATAGTAAAAATTTTTAAATCTTTAGAAGGTAATAGTACAGAAGATTGATTTGAATAATATTTAAATATCATTAAGAATGATTGTTATTTTATATTATGAAAATTCACGTAGAAAAGGAGAATTCTAACATGAAAAATCAAAATATATTAAACTTTAATTCTCCCTTAGGAAGACAGGAGAGCGATTCTTCTGGTTCTCCAATTGGGGTTGTAAGGATGGATGTTAGCAAATCATACAACGGTGTTGGTGAATTGCTTCAGAAATATATTAACGATTCCGATCAAGAAAGTTGGAACAAGATAAAAAGCAAAATTGATTATAATTACAATAATCTCGACTATGCTCTAAATTTCTTGGAGCAATCGACATCATTTATCCATCAGATAAAGGAAAAAGTTGGAAAGGGTCAGAAACTTTTATTTAAACCTAATACTGTAAGCCCTACGTGTATTGACTCACAGACACATGGACCTTCTTTCGGGAGCAATGTTTGTACAGATTGGGCATTTATTGCTGCGTTGATGAGATGGTTTCATGAAAAAGCAGGAATAAGTTATTACAGGATGATGCTTGGTGAGGCTGCTACTGCTCTCACTTCAGCAGCTAATGGATTTTCAAGGAATAACCCAGAGGAGAAGGTTATAACTCCTGAAGCAGTTCTCGAGGGAAAATCAGGTGATTTTTATGGTGGTTGGGGTTTCTATTTTGCTCGTAAATATCTTTTAGAATCAATAAACGAAGGTGATAGTGAAAATCCTCTTAATGGGCATGAAGAAAGCATTAAAGGCATTTATTTACCTCCAGGCCATGTTTCCGATAAATTAATGGTTTATGATTTGAATCGTATTTATGACGATCCAGATAAGGGGAGGGAATGTGAAATACCAGATGGAGTGAATTATAAATCAATTACTCTTCATAAGGTTATAATCGGTGGTAATTCAGATGATCCAAAGGATATGAAAGCTTACCCCGGAAGTATTATAATTAATGTCCCCAAGTTTAAAGTTCATGCTATTGCTCTATTCACGAACATCATAAAAAATTTAGGTATAGGTCTTTATCCTATGCAATATGCAAGTAAGGGGGATTATAAATGGGATTACGCTGGACCCCACAATACAACTATCGTCGGTATGAAATCATATATTCCACACCAAGTTTGGGTTTCAGATATAGACTGGACAAATTCCCTACCCAAGAAAGACACTGAAGGTGATTATATCATAAAAAAAACCGGTGGAATTATAGCTACAATGGTTGATATCATTAAAGCAGTGATCAATCAGGGCATCTTAATGTTTCATATAGTTGATGGCATTGAAGCTATTAACGTTGATCATCAAGGGGGTGGTTTAAGAACTGCAGAAGGTATGGTATTTGCGGGTTTAGATCCTGTTGCAACCGATCTCTTGTACGCTCGTTACATGTTTTCTAATGTTCCCCTCAAGGAGTCTCTTGAAGTTAAGTTAGAAGGAGGGACTGCTGATGGTTTTCCTCAAAAAGTTCCCATAGCCATACGGGATGGAAATAGTATTATAACAGATCAGGAATACGATTGCCCACTTTCTCGAGATTTTACATTTGAACGCGCAGAAAAAAGAGGATTAGGACAAAGAAGTTATCATGTTAGAGGTCATGATACTTTAACCGATTCTCCTATAATATCTCTAAAAGGACATTTAGGTTCGGTAAAAAATGACAATTTTTCAGATATAGTAACCAAATCTCTTTTCTATGATACTTTTAAGGTAGCTTGGGATCTACAGCGAACTGCTTTTAGCTATTTGGCTGTTGTAGATGAATTGGAAGGTACAAACTTAATGGAAGAATTTCTTCAGTTTTTTGATGAAGACAATGATGGTGTGGTCACTTACGAGGAATTTGGAAAAAAAGGATCAACAACTTATACTCTCCATTTAGCTGCGAACATGGTCTCTTCGTCAGGTAAAGATAGATTGAGTATTTTAAAAGAATATTTTAAGATGATGAGTTCGATGTATAGATTCAGAGATAAACAGAATAATCCTGGTAATCACGATATAATGGCGGAAAGATCACTTAATACTGCCTTAAGCATTGCGTTAGGAATTTCTCGATTGGCTATAGACATTCCAGATCCTCTCACTCCGGGGGTTATCTATGGTAAAGGGAAATGGCCAAGTTTTAAAATCACACAATATGTTGCAACTGGCAACTTGATTTATGGTTATGAATTCCCGTTTTCAATCGCTTTCCCTAGTCTTTATGGTAATGCTCTGTTTTACGCTGACTTAACTCAGAATGGAGGACAATATGCTGATCCTATTCAACCGGACCTTCAAGCGGTTAATAAATATGTTTCTGATGTGACGAAAGGTGAGATTAAACCCCTGGACTTTGTTCTTTACGTACCCTCAGAATTTAGTACACTAGCAGGGGTAAAGGTTCCAAATCTTGAGATAACTGATGATCCTATGAGAATGTTCACTGCAAGTTTTCAAAATAGTGAGGAGATCTGGTCATAAACTTAGAAAATAAGAGGGTGTTCAATCTTTAAGAGAATGTAATAAGTAAAATTAATGAAAATTTCATTTTTTCTTTTGTGATTGTGTTACTAAAGTACATTGGTGAAGATATTAATGATTACGATTATAATGGTAAATCCAATCATTCCAATTATAAATTTTATTGGATCTCCTTTTTCTTTTTCTGGAATGACTTCGCGAACAATTACATAAAGGATTACACCTGATATGATAGAATAGAAAATGAATAACATCTCTAAATTTTCAGGTAGAAAGGCATTAATCAGAATTCCTACCAAAATTCCTGTAATGGCAGAAGTTCCTAAGATATATTTCATGATGGAACCTTTCTCATACCTTATTTCTTCATAGATTTCTAAATCAGTAAAGATGATGTGCCGTTCTGATCTTTTAGATACAAGCGTCCTAAAAAAGGCGTAAAAGAAGAAAAGGATTCCTGGGACTAATTCAATAATGAGTAAACCAACTAGAATTATTCCTACAAGAAAATGGTAAATATAATCAGTGATAAATCTAAATTTCTTTAAGTTTTCATTCATATGGTTCTGGATTTTAGTTTTATATTTATTTATTGCAATTTTCATCTCCTCTTCTTGAACATTTAGTTCTGACAGAGTTCGGGCTATATCTCTTAACGCAGCTTCATCGATTTCTTTATGGTTTAGTTCTCTGGTAAGTATCATTTCCATATTATGTTCTACAACCTCCAGAGTTTTTTCTTTTATTATGAGTTTTCGCATTTTTTTTTGGGTTCCCGCTTCAACTTTTTGCAAGTTGAATTTTTCGGTTAAGTGTATAAAAGTAAAACCAATTAAAACGAATAAAAATTCGAATAAAGTTAATTCAAAAGGGAATTCTGGCAATCTTTCGGATATTTCGGGGAGTACAATAAGAAAGAAGTATACCACAGAGATACCAGCGATAAAAGAAGCATGCAATTTAATAAATCTATTTTCAAAATAATCCGTTATAAAGAATAAACTGCCAAATACCAAAGCGAGAATAACAGCTATTACAACGTGATAAGCCATTATTATTTTTATTATTTTTAAAGGTTTTAAAGGTTTTAGGTAGAATCTATAAATTATCGGTTTAAAGTAGAAAATTATAAATCTTAAGTAAATTGTGATTAATAAATTGAGAAATGAAAAGGATTATGGTGAAATGTTATTCAATTTTTAATTATCACATCAT
The DNA here is from genome assembly GCA_019894975.1 of Promethearchaeota archaeon. Taxonomy (GTDB): domain Archaea; phylum Asgardarchaeota; class Lokiarchaeia; order Sigyniarchaeales; family SOKP01; genus Loki-b32. The sequence goes on from JAGXNO010000017.1 coordinate 27,652, forward strand.
CTGAAGATAAAGCTTCAATGAATCTTCGTAATAGATTCTTAAGCTCGAAAATTTATAATTTTGAAGAAACTCAAATATCATTGCATGGAAATTCTGTCTATAAATTGATGAATTTCCCTCTAAATATTGAGAAACTTAACAAATTTTCAAAACTTGAGGTATTTCTTGGTTTGACAAATGAACCCCTCATTTTTTTAAATGATTTAAAATTAAATGAGACTAGATTAAATCCAGATTTTCTTATTTTTGCGAGTCGACATACATCTAAAACAGCCCAACCCGCATTTTTAGTACATACAACAGGAAACTGGACTAACAATGCGGACTTTGGGGGGGATCCTCAAGATCTATCAGTAGCAAGTGCTTTACTCCTTAAAGCAGGATTTATGTCTTTACTTGAAAAAGATTTTTCATTAAGTCTTTCTGACTTTACAATAGAAATAGAGGTAACTCACCACGGTCCAACAGTATTAAAAGTACCCTTGATATTCATTGAATTAGGAAGTAGTAAAACAGAATGGGAAATTTCTGAAGCAGGTGAATCAGTAGCTAATGCAATCATTTCAACAATTGTTAAATTTTTAGATTATAGAAATAGTAAAAATCAAGAAATAGGTTTAGGTTTTGGAGGAACGCATTATGCACCCAACTTTCACAGATTAATAGAGAATAATGATATTGCAATGTCATTTATTTGCCCGAAGTACTATATTAAAGAGTTAAACGTTGAATTAATTTATAAAATGGTTAATAATACCATTGAACCTGTTGATTATTTTATTATTGATTGGAAAGGGACCAATTCAGAGGATAAGAAACATTTAATTCCAATATTGGAAGAGTTCGAAATTCCTATTAGAAAAACAAAAGATTTCTGATCAATCCTGTTTTTTTTTTTTTTTTAATTCTTGAATCTTCTCGAAATATTTGATAAGGTTTTTAATTACATAATGTGCGGGAGAGTATCCCTGGGTGGCAGTTTTAGTTAAAACTTTCGTTAAAAAATCTCGATGTTTACATTCTTCATTTAGTGAAACATTAAGTTCTCTTATATTGTAGAAACTCCGCCAGAATCCTGTTGGCCAATCCACAATAGGGGCAAGATAATTTCTGTACTTGATTTCTCCTTCTTTGCTCAATTCTAATTCCTTTTGTATTTCATAGACATTCCTATTATTCTTCTTTGTAATGTAGATTATGCCATCAGATCTTATTTCTTGCATCAATTTAGTTAACTCAGCTAAACCCACATCATTTATATTAAGTTTCTTTAATGTACCAAGTATTTCTTCATCGGTTTGTCCTTTAAGTTTTATTACTGTATAATTTCTAGCTATAATGTTATATTTAATAGGAACAGTTTCATGATCTATCGCATTATATTGAATCAAATCTCCCAATATCTTTTTTGCCACCAAATATTTAAGAATAAGTTGATCATCCGGGAGGAAGTCCACTTTAAATAGGTCAGACTCAAAATAGGATTCGTATAGAATTTGTAATATGGATTTTATAGAATGAAATCCATCAACAAAAGCTTGTTCAACATTTTTTAGTACATCAATCCTATAGTCAATTTCATTTAGGAATTTCTTTTTATCTAATGAAATTTGACGTATTAGATGAGGTTCTTTGTTTAATGGTTTTAAATATTCATCCCATTTTGTCTTCAAACGATAGGATTGTGTTTTAGCTATATTTGATAACTTATGAACGACATCCAAAAGCTTTGTTAAGAATTCTTCTTCAGAGACTTCAGTCATCCACTAAGTACCTTACCCTTTTTACTTGAATTTTTTTTATTTAATTAATACTAGATTCCAACTATTTTTAAATTTTAGATAAAAATTCTGCTTACAATAAATTGGAAAAATATTTTATACTAATTATTATCAATATATTTACTATTAAAATAACTTGAATATATCCCTAGTTATTATATGAGCTATAAAAAAAAAGAAATTATTAATCTTTTTTTAATTCAAATCCACAACTAAGACAGAATTTGTCATCTGACGATGGAATTTTTTGACCACATTCAGGACAAAAGCTAAAAGCCTCACTTGAAGTTGAAACTGCTGGAGGAGTTTCTTCTTCTGTTGTTGGTATTTCATTATTATCGGGAGTTGCATTTGTACTAATTGGAGTTATTTTTACTTCACCCTCTCTTGTGGCTTTACTTATAATATAGCCTAAGAGCGTTAATCCACCTGCAATGAATGGAGCAATAACTGCAAACCCAGGATTTCTATGTTGCCAAAAACTTAAGTCTACTATATCAAAATTTATAAATCCATAAATTCTGAAAGCTACTTCTGCTCCCCCAATAAAAAAAATTGTTCCCCCAATAAGCAGTATACTTAAAGCCAGCCATGAACCAGGTGCATCTACACCTCTGTGGGTGAGAGATGATATGAACAATATAATTGTACAAACTACTAGTACTACCATACAGCTTATTCCAATGACCATTAATCCTGGTATATGAGTAATAAATCCGGGATCAGGATATCCCCCACCAACAACTAAATAAAAACCATGCATCCAAAACAGTTCTGTTAAACCACCTGCAGGTAATGCTGCTGCAGGAGTGAAAAGTCCAATTGCTGCAACAATACTCCCGATAAAAGGTAATATCCAAATATAATCTTTAGTTTCTTTCATTTATTTCAACTATTTTGTTAAATTTTCAATTAATGGATTTTATTATAAATTGAAATCTAAATTATGTTTAATTTTTTCTGAATTTATATTTTACTTAATTGAAAGAGTTCATTAGAAATAATTCTTCAATTCATTTGAAACTTTCATTAACTGAAAATCATAAGAATCACTAAAAAAAAGTAAGAATTATATTAATTTATATTAATCTTGGATTTAGTATCGTGATTTCAATATCTTCATGTTCATATGAGATTATTCCTTTTTGATTAAGTACTTCAGATATAAAAACTAGAGAAATTATTGAATATTATCCCTCTTTTCTTAATTTTACATATGAAACTATGCAAAGAGAGAAGATCGTTATATAGAATATCGCCAATATTGTTAGTAATATGCTAAACTCATTTAGACTTGCGAGTAGAACGAAAACTCGAATAGATAACAAAATACCTATTCCTGTGAGTATATTGCAAAAGATACTTGGAGTTTTGCTGGTTCTTAAAGTAATCTGAAGTATACCTAGAACTACGTATGATACAACAGCAAATATCGTCACAAGAATTGTTAAAATGACCGCAAAAATAACTATTAATAATCCTTCAAAAATATTCACAGTTTCATTAGGATTAATAAAGAGAAAGGAGTAGATAGTAGCACTACCTAACTCAATAAAGAATAGCACAATTCGCAATATTGCAACGATAAAACATAAAATTCCCGCTGTAATTCTTAATTTTTCATGAAATTCCATATTTTAATTCACCATATATTATTCTTTTTACTTGGATAAGTAAAAAATTAACTAAGATGTTAAATAAAAATATATTATTCATTTGTATTTAAATAAGTAGGTAAAGATTAGGAAAAATGAAAGTTGAACACATAGCGGTAGGATACAACTCAGAGGAAGAAGCAGATAAGTTTTTTATTAATTTACTCGGTTTGAAAAAAGTTCGATCTAAATTAGTTGCCGCAGATTTAATGAATGATTTCTTTGGTGTAAAAGATGAATATAAATTTATAATATATAGCAGTAATCAAGCTACATTTGAAGTTTTTATAACCAATGATAAAAGTAGAGCGCAAGATATTTTTACTCATTCTTGTTTATTAGTAGAAAATCGAGATGAGTTGTTAACCAAAGCATCTTCAATGGGATATGATGTAGTAAAAGTACCAAGAAAAGATGGTAATGGTTACTATCTTTTTATTAGAGATTCATTCCGAAATTTGTATGAAATAAAAGAAGAATAGTTAATATCAAACCTAGTTCGAATTTTATATAATTCCTGAGGCTTCTACTATCTCTTTATGATCAAATGCTAATTTTAAAGATGATATTTTTGATAATGGAACAATTTCCAAGAATTCCGCGTCATCCATAGCTTTTGGTTTTTCCTTATCTGTTAACGGTTCGCATAAGAAGCCAATAGTTACGTTATGACCCCTAGGATCTCGTTTTGGATTTGAAAAAACCCCAATTAACTTTATAATTTTTATGTCAAGGTTAGTTTCTTCCTTTGCTTCACGAATACAAGCATCTTCTACAGTTTCACCGACTTCGACATATCCTCCTGGTAATGCTAATTCTCCCTTAAAGGGTGATTTTTTACGGTGAATTAAAACAATATCTTTTTTATTGTTTATTAAAATAACCGCATCAGCAGTAAGAAGTGGTGTTATAGGTTTTGGCATTATTTCATTCATCCCATACCTCAGATGCAAGCAAGTGTTCTATTCTGGTTTTTCTAGGTCGAATAAATTCAGTATGATGTGCCTTACGCTCAACTAATAAAGATTTTTCAAGATTATCTGAATTTACTATGTATACTTCTAAATCTCCCTCATCTAGATATATATGATTAAAACTAGGTGAATCATCAGATCGAACTTTGTTTGAAGTTGAGGTACCGCAGTACAAGAATGTAGTATTCGATGAGTTTCGCCAGGAAATAGTATAAGCGTGAGGGACGTGCCTATGACCCATTAGTACTAGATCAATTTCAAATAACTGGGTGAATTCTAAGATTTCTCCTGCGTCTCGAACAGTAGTAAATTTCTGTCCTGACATTGGAATTGGAATTAAATGATGATGCAATGCCATTATTCTATTTTCTAAATTTTTATCGAATTGGCGCCCTAACCAATCTAATTGTTCATCACCAATCATTCCTTCGGCCATATCATCTCTTGCAGAGCAAACTCCTACAATAATACTATTTTTATCTTCAAGAAGCATTCTAGAACGTCTAGGACCTATAATTTTTTCAAAAAATATTATTCCTGAGTTCTTCGCATCATGGTTTCCTGGAACTGCTAGAAAATTAGATATTTCTTTTAACTGATTAAGATAAGGTAGAAAATTCTTATATTGAATAACCCTTCCTTTGTGTACAATATCCCCAGTACAAATCACTACATCGGGTTTAGTTTCTTTAACATAATTGATTATATTTTCAAAAAGATCTTCTCGAAATTCACTACCATAGTGGAGATCACTGATCTGTATTATTTCAACCATATTTTTAACATCCTCTTACATTATACTCATATATTAGGAGAGATTTTCTAATAAATATAAATTTAATAGTAAGCACTAAATTTAAAATGTTTTTGATAGAAAAGTACCAAAACTAAAAAAAATAAAAATGGGAATTATAACAAAATTCTGAATAACATTTAAGTCTTAAACCTCTATACTAAGAGATTGTATAAAAGTATTGAGGTTATGCTCAAATTTACGCTTCTTTGCTAATAATTCAAGATTATTCTTGTTATTGCATTCAAAACAGATACCAATAACATTAATATAACGTAAACCCCCACATTGGGGGCATATAAACTCTTTATATATAGTTTTCATTTTTTTTTCCTCCTAAATTTATATTTCAATATTTTTTTACTCTCAACTTAGATTATTAGAAGAAGCTTAGAATTAAAAGAACTTTCGTCATATTATATAATGTCTATATAGTCTATATATGTGAGTTTACTATTTACTACTAATATCTTTATTTAGTTTCCTACCTGCCAGATAAAGAATACAACATCCTGGACATATTGACATAAACTTGTTTTGAAGCATGTATTCTCGAAATTTCTGATATCTATCCCCATTCCAAATTTCTTCAAAACTTTGCTCATGTAAGTTTCCCATTGTAAGATCATAGTATACATGACACGGAGCTAAATCTCCAGAAGCAGTGATATCTACTGAATACCAAGGAACTAAGCAACTTTGATATGTATCCGTCATTTTATCCCAATCTGCTTTTAAATAAGCAGAAAGATTTTCTCGAGAAAAAGTTGGTGGTAATAACAAAATTTTTTTTCCAAGTGATCCCAAGGTTTTATAGACTTTATTTACTTGTAGTGCCAACTCCCTTGTATTCATTCCATTGAAATCATCGGGAGAACGTAATAATCCCCGCCAGTACCTCTCGCTTGTAATATTAAATTCAGATTTAAGGAAGTTTGAATAAGAATCACCCATCTGAGCCGTCAGAAAGTTTTCCATTTGAATTGATACTCTATCAATCGCTGAAAGATTGAGTTCTTCGAGGAAGAATTGTTCAATTGATAGGAAATTTGTTGGAGTGATTGTATAAATTACATCAATAATTGGTATACGCTTTCCATTTTTTAATTTTTCTTGGTAAAGGGTCTCAATCCCTGCCATTGCTTTGTCAAAACTACCTTTTCCACGTTGAAGATCATTAATTTCGCGAGGACCATCAATTGATACTCTAACAGAATCAAACCCTGTTCGTACAAGCATGGAAGCATGTTCCTCTAACATTGTACCGTTAGTAGGAGTATCAATTATTGATCCCAATCCTTTTACTGTGAGAATTAATTCCTCTAATTGTGGGTATAATAAGGGTTCTCCGCCAAATAGACTATAAAATGGTTTAACCGATGACAAAAAATGTAAAACAGGATTCAATAATTCAAAATCTAAAACTTCAGGTTTTCTACTTGTTTCAGCATTAGAATAACACCCTGTTTCACCCCAATAATAACACATTTTACAACGAAGATTACATGCTTCTGTCACCTGGAGTGCTACACTACGAGGTAGATTACTTGTTTTTTTAAGTGGCATTTTATCTAAGAGATTTTTAAATTATCAATGATATATGATTTAACTTCATTTATGCTAATATTTTCAATAACCCCTTGCCCAAAGTCCTTTTTTCCACCACCTTTTCCATTGAATTGAGTCACTAATTCCTTTATGAAAGCGCCAACACTAAATTCAGATTCTTGGGCAGGTTTAGAACCAATCATTCCTAATATCATTATTCCATTCTCAGTTTTATTTAGAAAAATAGTGATAAGATCTTCATAGTTCTTCATTAATCTCATTGAGAAGTTTTTTAAATCATTCTGGGGTAGATTGTTGAAAACTTCGATAATTAGTTTATAATCTTCATATTTCTGAGCTTTCTTAACCAAATCTCTAATATAATCATCACTCAGAAAGTTCTTTAATTGTTGGATTTTTTCTATTCCTTCAGACCACTCTAAATATAATTTTTGGATCTTAGTTGGAACATCTTCTTTTTTAGTGTTTAGGAAAATACTAATTTCTGTTAATACATCTCCCTCAAATATTTCAGAAGAGGTTAATTGTACATCTGTTTCATCTATTTTACCAGATTTGAGTGATTTATTTATATTTTTCCACTTTTCAAATAATTCTTCTGTACGACTCAAGAGAAATTTACGTTCGACTTTTAAAATATTTTTAATTTCTTGGAGAATTCTTTTATGCTTTTGCTTTAACTTATTTGTGGCTTCTCCAGCTACAAAAGTGAGTCTTACAATTCCATCTTGAATTTTTTGTGCTTTAGTTATATGTATATAACCCGTTTCTGAGGTGTTATTTAAGTGAGTACCTCCGCATGCTTCAACATCTATACCAGGTATCTCAACAATTCTTAGTTTTTTACCAGGTACAGCCCCTCCTTGATATATACTCATTCCGTAATTTTTCTCTGCTTCTGAGCGTGGAATGAAACTAAGGTTTAGATTTAAACCTTTTTCTACAATTTCATTAGAGCGCCTTTCAATCTCTGCAAGTTTATCCCTAGGAATTATTTCATAATGAGTAATATCCAGGTGAGAATTTTTGATTGTTTTTTTCGCTCCAGCTTGATTAATATGACTGCCCAAAATATCTCGAGCAGCAGCATTTACAATATGGGTAGCAGTATGATGTTGAGAAAGTTGTTTCCGCCATTCTTTGTCCACTTCAATCTGTACAAAATCTCCTTCCTTAAAGTTTGGTTTTTCATCTAAAACATGAATAGTATATTTACCTTGTTTAAATGCATCTGAGAATTTTTGATTGTTAATAAATCCAATATCATGAAGTTGACCTCCTGATGTAGGATATGTAACTGTTTTATCAACAATCACCATATTATCAATTATTTTTAAAACTTTAGCACTATTTGAAGTCTCTGTGTAATCATAGTAATATAGAGAATCAGTTTCTGGAATCCCTTCCAAATCTAATTCTATTTCTTTTTTCGTTGCATGAATTTGTTCAACTTTTTCATGTTTTTCAACTACTTGGGTATAAAAATCGTCAGGGATTTTAATTTTTACATTAAATTTCTTAGCAGCCTGTTTCACCATATCTGGACTTATTCCATTTGAATCATACAATTCAATCAAAGTTTCGGCAGAGATATCCCCTTTTTTAAGAATTCTCTCCAAAATCTTACCTGCTTTCTTCTTGGTTGCGTAAAATTTCTTCTTTTCAATGTCAAGAATTTCTCTAACTTCTTTTAAGTGTTCTGACACTTCAGGAAAAATACCTTCTAATTCTTCTGCATGCCAAACACAAACGTCTGCCATGTCAATATCCCATTTAAATAGATCAATAAAACTGAAGGCACGTCTAAAAATTACTCTAAGATTATACCCTCCTCCAACATTTGAAGGAAGTTTCCCATCATTAATTGCAAATAATAAACTACGAGCATGGTCAGCAATAGAATAAAGGGCTGTCATCGGTAATATTATTTTTTTTAGTTCTTTCGCCTTTATATTCAGTTCCTTCGCAACTCGCTCCCAAGCTTCATCCATATCGTCTACTTCATCATTATTTAAGTAAGCTGAATACTGAGAAAACTTATTATATAATTCTAAATCCAATTCTATTTCTGTAGCAGCTCTCAATTTTGATAGTACATAAGGAAAAATTGCCTCATATATATTTGGGGTTCCTTGGGAAAACCAGGCTACACGTTCCTGTCCAAGACCCATATCTAGCACCTTTAACTTTAACTCTCGAGGACCATCTGGAGTTTGTTCAAACATAGTATAAACTTGGTTAAATAATTCAACTCCTCTACTAAAAAACTCAAGGCTACAACCAAATGAGCCCCCACCGACCCAAGAATCCTCATGAATAGTTATTTCTTCTTTAGGTAACCCGACTCCTTCATGGATAAAATCATGAATATCAATAAATAGTTCTTCTTGGTTCCATTCTTCAGGAGGTACAAATTGATGTTGCCCTATCATTACAAAACCAGTATTATGGGAACCTGTAATCCCCACGTTTTCAATATCATTAAACCTTAAACAAAATTGTGGGATAATAAGCTTCTTAGCAGGAGGTTCTACTTCACCAGTTATAACATAAGGTTGAAATGCTGAAATTGATGCGATAGTAAATTCTAAAGTGGGGTTCCATCGGGCGACACATGGGTATCTCTTAACGGGAACATAACCTCTTGGTTCTAAAATCTCAACAAATTTTTCCCACACACCAATAAAAGACAATTTCACTTGAGATGGATTATCAATAACCACTTGAAATCCCCCAGAACATACAGGTTCTCCGCAAACTTCTCTTTTCTGGAGTGTTGTCCAAAAGTAATTACCACAACATTCACAAAGTTTTCTCATATAACCCAAACGTTTAAGTTCCTTAGTGGGAAAATATTCATCTGGATTTCTTGAAGTAATTTTTTTGAAAACTTTTTTTAGTTGTTTATCCGTTTGAGCTTTAGCAAGTTCCTTCTGATCTTCTTCTGAGAGCAAATTAATCAATTTATAAAAATCTATACTTATTTATGGAATAGTTAAAAGTATTATGAATCTCCTTTAAAACTTTCATTAAAATAATTATTATCTAACAACGCGTTTCTACAATTTCTAAATTAACCTTTTAATATAAAGCAGTAACCTTCTTACTACTACTCTACGGATAAACCTTTTATATTATTGTGTAAATGTTAACTTACATTTTAGTCATTTTCAAAAAAAAGAAAAATTAAATGAATAACTTTTTTTTTATATAATATAATTTGATGCCCTTTTCAATGCAATTTCTGCATCCTTTACACATTTTTCGATGATATTCGAAACACTTTCAATACTGCTGATAACCCCGATGCTCTGTCCTAACGGGACGATACCAGACTGTAAATCTCCCTCATAAATGGCATAGTTTTTTACAAAATCCTTTCTGTATTCTTCTTTCAATTGTTCTTCGGTCATTTTAGCACGTTTTTGGAGGATAGCTTGTTCCTGAGCTATCTTTTCTTCCCTTGATTTTATTGAATCTTTTGCTGTAGAGTACTCATTCTTCCACATTCGTATTATGCTAAGATTACCCGTCCTTACTATAGTATCCGAAGCTTTAGCTTCAGGTATTATATCTTTATAATTTTGATGAAATTCACTATCATTCGAAGCAATAAATCTTGAACCCATGCTGATACCATCAGCTCCAGCTGCAAGAGCTAAAGCTAAACCCGCTCCATTTGCATATCCCCCAGCAGCTATCTTTGGTATATCTGGATGTTTTTGCTGTACTTGTTGTAATAAGGTGACCCCCCCCACCCGTTCATATGCTTGGTGACCACCTGCCTCAAATCCGTTTACTACAAGACCATCACATCCCGCTGCAACACATTTATCTGCTAACCAAAGTGCTGGAGCCACATGGAAGTGTTTAATCTGTGAGTTTTTTCTCAATTTTTGAAAATCTTTGTTCTTAGGCATTCGTGTTGCTGAACCCGCACTAGTGAGTGCATAAAGACATTGTTCTTTTAGCTTATCATTTTCTAATATATGCCGAGAAGTTTCAGAGATTAATTTGTCGATTCCAGGTTCTACCCGTGATGTTCTTATGTTGAATCCAAAAATTCCGTCAGTGTGCTCAACGACATAATCAAGATTTTTTATCATTGCCTCAACATAATTAGATTCAAATCCAGAAGGTGATGCGGGTGTATGAGATATCATTCCAAGCCCGCCAGCTTCAGAGGTAGCAATGCATAAGTCATTTGTTCTGAAAGGTCCCATAGCTGCTGATGCTATGGGATGCTTTATTCCAAACATTTCAGTTATTTTCGTTTTTAACATAACCCGAATCCCATTTTTGGTATTATAGAATTTAAACTCGTTTATAAATTGGTTTTTTAGTGTAATGAATTATATTCAAAAAAACTTACTGTTTGATTTTCTTCTATAATAGAATCTTGAATATTTAGTGATAATGAGGAGATAAAGGCAAAAGATAAATTGAGGGGAACTATTATCTTATTAAAAAAGACTCACAAGTGGCTTAAATAATTAAATTGAAGGCAACAAAGCGAATAGATATTAAAGCCGGTATGAACGTTTTAATCGTATTAAAGAAAGACCAGCGATCTGGTAAGCTAACTGAAGGTATAGTCAAAGATGTGCTTACAAACTCTCCTAATCATCATCATGGGATTAAAGTTCGATTGAGGAGCGGTAAAATTGGACGAGTGAAAGAAATAATAAGCTAGTATGCCATGTTTAATTTTTTAAAACTTATAATTTCATAAATACCAAGAGTATTTAGGCAATGTAACTCTTTTTTACTAAATAATGGGGTTTTTTTTAGTAATTATTACTTCTAAATATTGAAGATTTATTCGTCGAATAATAAGACATTTTAGATGCTTTCTATATGATTGCATCAATTATGATTTCTTCTTCTGAGATGGGGTATGTAATTATTTTAATGATGAGACCCGCTCATAGATTTTTCCAAAATAAAAACAAGAGGATTTATACGAGCGTAGGTAAAGGAGAAACCCACAACAGAAAGAAAAATGATAATAAAAATGTTAAAAGAAACACATAGAATGACCGGAACGGTCAAATGGTATAATGAAAAGAAAGGATTTGGATTTATAACATCCGATATGAACAGTGAAGATGTTTTTTTACACCATACTGCACTGCAACCAGACGAGGATGTACCTATCGTCACTGGCGATCGCATTACTTTTGCAATCCAAAAACAAGAAAAAGGACCCGCTGCTCTTGAAGTAGAACGGTTCTCAGAAGAGATTGAGATATTACAGTCTAATCAAGCTGGTAGTGGTATAAAATTTACTGATCTCGACCTAAACCCAGAAATATTACACGCAATAAGAGATGCTGGCTATGTAGACCCGACACCAATTCAAGTGCAGGCAATCCCGATAGTTATGAAGGGGAAAGATTTGCTAGGGTGTGCCCAGACTGGAACAGGTAAAACTGCTGCATTTGCGTTTCCGATCCTGCAGCGATTGATGAATACACCAAGCAAAGACAGATTGAATATCATAAATAACAACAAGTACAAAATAATACGTAAAATACGGGTGTTAGTACTTTCGCCCACGAGAGAGCTGGCAATCCAGATTGCAGATAGTTTCAGTATGTATGGAAAATACACTGGACTAAATAACACGGTCATCTACGGAGGAGTTAGTCAAAATCCACAGGTTGCAAAGTTAAAGCAAGGAATAGATATTGTAGTTGCCACACCTGGTAGATTACTCGACTTGATGAGACAAGGACACGTAAATCTGAGTCATGTCGAGGTATTGATTTTGGACGAAGGCGACAGAATGCTTGATATGGGTTTCATCCACGATATTCGTTCTATCGTTAAGATGGTGACACAAAAGAACCGACAGACCTTGCTTTTTTCTGCTACAATACCTCGTGAAATAATTAAATTCGCGAAAAATCTTCTGCATGATCCCGTCCATATAAATATATCTCCCGACGAACCCACCTTGGAAATTATTAAACAGGCTGCATTTTTTACATTAAAAGAGAAAAAACAAAAATTGTTGGAATATTTACTTGCCGATTCAACTATTACACGAGCATTGGTTTTTACGCGTACCAAACACGGCGCGAATCGAGTTGTTAAGAACCTGCAAAGGAGGAGAATACGAGCTGATTCAATACATGGAAATAAATCACAGTTTGCGCGTCAAAATGCGCTTAAAGATTTTCGTAAAGGAAAAGTTCGAGTGTTGGTAGCTACTGATGTTGCTTCACGCGGTCTTGACGTAGATAACATCTCACACATCATCCAGTTTGACTTACCAGATAATCCGGAAACTTATTTGCATCGCATCGGTCGGACAGCAAGAGCAGGTGCAGGAGGAACTGCCTTTGCATTCTGCGAAAAAAATCAACGCCGACAATTAAAAGAAATCGAAAAATTGATTCGGATGAAGGTGAAAATAGTCCAAAACCACCCCTACACCATTTAATTTCTTTAGAGCATCCTTCAATTGATTAAAAGATAAGAAGGGTTGTGATACAATATAGAAAGTTCTTAATTTTTTTCTATAATAAAATATGTCGTAGATTTATTTATTAAATTCTAATATTTGAAGTCTCGAATAACCTAGTTTAATAAAGTCATAGTCAAGTAATTCAATTTTTTCAGGAATTATCTTCAAAAGCAATTTCCTCTTTCCTCGAACAATTTTTTGAACCTTCTCGAATTCTTCATCTCCTTCCTTCAAAAAAATCAAATTTTTTTTACCCGAAGCAGTAATTTGCATACCTTGAATTTTACCTTCAGACATGGGTGTGTAAATACCGATGCTTATTTCAGGATTCTCCTCTATATTTTTAACTTTTCTTCCTGGAGCAGGTCCGACATAAATATTAAAACTATCTTGATCCGTATAAAAATCCATAGGAGTTGCGCGTGGGATGTTGTTACTACAAGTACATAAAACTAGCACTTTTCTTTTATCTAAATACTCTCGAATTTCTCTTTTTAACTCATCTTCTGGCATTTTTTGGGATGTCATACTGATTATCACCTAAAATTTAACTTGATTCATATTTTTACATGAAGCATACAAGATAAATCTTGAAAAATTAAGAAGAAATAATTGATTTTTTTAGAACCCTACTATATTTAGTGGTGAGGAATCATTATCAGAATCCATTGCGTCCCGAACGTATGGACTAACAGGTCCTGATGCTAGAACCATAATTTTTACCTTGGATCCCATCTCTGGTTTATTTTGAACCCCAAATTTTAATTGAGCTGACTGAGGAATTCCATTTGTTATAGTAGATACCACGCTATCAACTTTTGATAAAGAAAGTGTATGATCACCAGTTACTGATACAATAGCTCTCTGGACTTGGCTTGTATCTGGATTCAGAAGAGGATTATTCAATGCTAATTTAGATTTTTCTATTAGATCCGCATCATCTCCAACAGATTCGGCTATTCCTACTAAACCAGTTGGATATTTTTCATTCTTTACAAATATTCGTCTTACATCGGCAAAATCTATGTTAACTAACCCACAATTGTTAATCAAATTAACTACTTCACCAATATTTCTAATTAGAACTTCATCCATAATTTTAAAACCAGTTATCATCGGAATTTTCCCAACAATGCGCAAAAGGTTATCGTTTGGAATAGTAATTAGAAAATCAGAATAATCTGCTAACTCTTTTAGCCCTTGTTTTGCTCTTAATCCTCTTTGAACTCCTTCGGAATTAAATGGTAGGGAACAAAAAGTAACTACAAGTGCTTTATTCTTTTTTGCTTCTTGAGCTACAATAGGTGCTGCACCAGTACCAGTGCCCCCTCCTAACCCACAGGTTAAGAATACAATATCAGCATTAAGGATATTACTCAACCTGTCTCGATCTTCTTCAGCAGCTTCTCCTCCAATTGAAGGATCATTCCCTGAACCTAATCCCTGACATTTTTCTTTACCGATTAAAACTTTCTGGCTTGCATTAGAATAATATAAATCATGGGCATCTGTATTTATGCATATTGAATCTGCATTAGTAATCCCGATATCCTCTAGACGTGAAACTGTATTATTTCCCGCACCACCAACGCCTACTACCAGTGATTTAATCTTGAGTACTTTCAATAAGTCTGCTAAATAATTATCATCGTCGCAATTTGGGTTTGTATTAGGATTTTGATTATGCTGAGCAATTTCATTAAATCTTTCTCTTACTGACGTTCGAGATTTTGCAATGTTTAAAATATCATCAACACTCATAAAATTCATCATGGGAAATGTGATTGTTATAATACGAGAAAAATATCAGAATAATATAAGAAAGTAATATGAAGATAATATCTGAATTTTTAAATAATAAAGATCACTCCAGGTTTTCATATAATCATTAATTAGGTTTATTATTTATAAGAATTAGAACACTCTCTGAGGAAGAAACCTTTTTATTGAAGATAAAAGGATGATAACTCGAGAGCATTTCATAATTCAAAAATGTATTCTATTTTTTCGTCTGAAATAAAAGATATATTGCGTTAGGAAAGATTTATAAGCCCAAATTTCCATGAATATCAAGTAGGAGTACAAATATGGAAATTGGCAACACTAAAAATGGCAGCAGAGCGTCGATAGATGGCTCAGAAGGTGACAATTTAATTAAGGTCAGGGCGGTCATTTCCTGTCCAAATAATGATTACAAGAAGAAGTTCAGAAATCAATTTTCAAGGAAGGAGATAGAAATGATGATTGTCAGTTTTAAAGTTTTCGATTGGCTTACATGTAATAAATGTGGAGAACTATTAAAGTTAGATCTAGAGTTTAACATCTAAAATATCAAGAGGATCTGTTTGCTCCTCTTATAATTACTTATTTCTGGTTAAGAAATTAACTTTTAAGATTTTATTTCAATCTTAAATTGCTAGATTAATTTGCCCGTATGTACCACCACCACCGGGGATGTATTCAATTTCGTTATTTCTAAGCGCATTTATAACTGAAGCAATTGTTGGATCAAATTCTTCTATTTTATTTATTGGAATATCTATTAAAATTTCGAATTCTTTTCCAAGTTCTTGAATTATTTTGTTATAAGTATTTAAAACAGTTTTACTGGTAGAACTTTTTATTCCTTTTACAGAACGGATAATATCTATTAGTGGTATTGCATCTACATATTTTGGTCGATGGTTTGGGTGTTTTGTTTCTTCAAATGTAGAAATATTTTCAATTCTTTCACTTACTCCCAACTTAACTTTGAAATTTTTTTTTAATTCTTCTTTACAGGCTGGGCAGACCATTTTGTTTTTAGCAACTTGATTAATATATTGTTTCTTTGCTGTGTTAGGGTCGTTAGAATAGTATATCACAAAAGTTCCTGATGTTGAATATTGATTAAAAATAGAAGACTCTGTTTTTTTAGCTTTCTTAAAGATTATTCTTCTACGACATCTATTACAGAACATATTATAGTACTTCCCTAGTTTTGGATTTAATCCTACATTTAAAGTAATTTTTCTATTATCTTTCCTCATTAGAGCTAATAATAGTTCCTCAAAAGAAGGATTATCCATATCGAAATTATTGAATTCACGTCCTAAAGACCGAGGATCTTGTGAATGAGCATCACTATTACTCAAGAATGTTATATTTTTTAAAGATTCGAGCTTATCTGCTAGATTGGTATTTGCGGATAATCCTAATTCTAAAAAATACACTTTTTTAACTGTATCCTGATAGCAATCCTTTAAAGTCTCGAACTTTCCTTGACGAAAAATAGCTTTAAAGGGTGTGAATGCATGAGCAGGACCAATAATACCCCCAGAACCAGATATAGTGTCAACCAATTCGGGAGGAGACAAATTCACTCGAGGTCTTCCACCCCATTCATCTAATATATTTTTTGAGTATGGTTTTAATTTTTTTTGAATTTCTTTAACTGAATTAAAATCAGGAAATAATACTACATGATGTATACTTTCTAGATCTTCTATTTCCGTCTGAAGAATGAAAAACACATCTTTATATGAGAGTGAGCCATCTTTTTCCTTTACCAAATTACTTTCCATGTATTTAAGCCATTCAGGTTGTAAAATATCACCAGTACCAAGGATTTTGAGCCCTTTCTTTTTACAAGTCTCCAACATTGTGTCTAAGTTTAATGATTTTGATACTGCAATTGAATGGGGGCTATGTATGTGTAGATCAGCACTAAAAATATCCATCAGTTGTTATAAACCATAATTCAATAAAAAGATTTTAATAACGTGTTAATTATTTTGCCTTAATTTAAAATTAGCATCTTGTCTATAGTTTGGTCAGTCAACAAAATATGGTAATACTCTAAACTATTTTTATAATTAACTTTTTCTAATTTTCCTTCAACTAAAACCATCTCCCCTTCCCTAGCATGTTCACAAAATCGTGCTCGGTAAGAATTCACTTCTAGAATATCTTTTAATTCAATCCTATTTGAACTGAGTTTTTTATCTAAGACTTTCAGAGGTTCAATTTTGTAAGAACAAGGAGTAAATATTGAATCCTTGGAATCAATAATTAAAGCTTTTATTCTAATTCTCCCTAAGTTTGTGTAGTTGTAATCATAATAATTACCTTTCCAGTCATTAGGACTTTTTATATATCGAATAAAATAACCTATACCATGGAATTTACCTTGATGGAGTTTTCTTTGCTCACTCTTCATAAAATTTTCAAATGTTATGTCAGATCCACCAACTCTCCAACTGAAATGGGATTTGAATTCTGTCATATTGTATTTTCTGAGTTCACTCATCCCCCCCACTAGAGTAGGAAGTTTTTCCTGGAAATCATGACTATTTTCTGTCCCATAAAGAATAATATCAATATCTGAGCCCTTTTTATCCAGATCAACCATTGTAGAACCAGTGATTCCTATTAAATCCTGAGGTATTCCCCCCTTATCAATAAGAAACTCACATAAACTTTTGGATCGGAGTTCTAACTTAGAAAGATTTTTCTTTTCTTTCAAGTTCTGTAAGTATTCTCGAGGAGTATAAATCTTTTTAATGTCTTGATTCATAACACCTTGTACTTCGAGATCAAGTTCTTTAGAAAAAAAAAGATACTTAGGATATTTAGTTCTGAGTAAAGAATAGCGATCATCTAAATTGTATATTTTGCTATATTTAATTCCCTCTTTTATTCTATCTCCATTGGGATCTGGATAAAATCTTAAGAAACATATCTTTCTATCATTTGGATGCAAGAGACCTTTTACGTCAAAAATTAGATTGGATTCCTTAGTTTCTATATAGTCTCCTTCAATACCTTCAATTATATTCATAAAATTCACAATCAAAATTTAATAATTAGTAGTTTGAAGGTGTTTTTGATTTGATTTTATGTTTTGGGATAGTTTTAACCTTCCTTAATTCTTTTTCAAAATCCCTTTTTTCTCTTAAAAATCTTTGTATATCTTTTTCTAACTTTTCTCTTTCTCGCCTTATATTATTTTTTTCATTCTCCAGCGAAGATTTTTCTTTTGCGATTTGTCTATAATCATCATTTAATTTTCTAAGTTTTTCCTCTAAATTTGGTATTTTATGTGTTAGAGAGTACTTATCTTCGGCTCGTGGGATCTTTCTTTCTAATTCTTTATATCTTGCATCTTGTTGTCTATTTCTTCTATCTAAATCATTAGAGTCTTTATCTATTTTATCTCTAATTTTTTTTAATTCTACCTTTTTCTTATCAATTTCACGCGTTTTTAAATCTAAATCCTGTTTTTTATACCTTGTCTTTTCTCTCTCTTCTTTTAATCTTCTCTTTTCGTCAGATATTCTATTTTTTTCATCAGTAATTTCCCTTTTTAGGTTATCTCTTTCTTTAGATAAATTTTTCACTTCATTCCTTGAATCCATTAATTTATCTTCTAAATCGTTAATAGTTCTCTCTAAAGCACTTTCTCTTCTTTCCATACCAGGAAGTTTTGTTTTAATATTCTTTAACCGATTCTCTGTGCTTTCTTTTTCTCTTTCTAAAGAGCTCTTTTCGTTTCTTATATCTCCACGCATGGTATCTAATTTTTCCTGGAATTTTGTTAGTTGAGCATTTTTTTCATTTAGTTCTTCATTTTTTCTCCTAAATTTTTCTCTTAATTGGCTTTCCTTCAATGCTAAATCATTTTTTTGTTGCTCCATATCATTATTAGCTTTTTTTAAGTCATTTCGTACCATATCCCGTTTTTCAACAAGATTTTTGACTTCATTTTCTAAGTTCTTCCTTTTCAATTCAAGGTTCTTGATATTATCATTATAATTTTCAATTTGATTAACCACTTTTTCCCATTCGTTCTTTTCTTTATCTAACGCAATTCTCTCTTTTTTTATTTTTTTTAATAATTTTTTATCTGGGGAAAGATCTACTTCTTCATCCGGTGTTTTTTCTCGAATCTGATGTTTGGGAATAGGTTTTTCATCCATAGATGTTCAACTATTATCTAATTTTGTTAATAATTTCATATGAATAGTGACTCTAAAGTGTTTGTAATTTGAAATACTACTATCTACGTTTCTGTTTACAGTTAATTCTATTTATATAGTTTAATTCACATTATTCTCATGTAGTTAACATTTAAAAAATTAATGAAAGGAAATTAAGAATTTAACTATTTATCAAAACGGTGTTTATTAAATGGAATTTGATGATGAATTTGACGAAGACCTAGAATTTGATGAAGATTTGGAAGAAGAAATTAATGAAACTGAAGAGAAAGATTTGACTTCAAAAACTCCTGAAGATAAAGGTGCACCTGAAGGGAAAAAAATATCCGTCTATTTCATGAGCACGATCGGCCCGGGTGAGAAAAAACAAAAACTACTCATAAATTCAGAAAATCTTGTGGGAGATATTAAAGAAACAGTTGCAAATTTATTTGGTTTAGATCCCGCAGATTTCTACTTAAGTTCTGGTGGTGTAACAATGGATGAACAGAACCCCATGAAAGAGTATTATGTTGATGATGGGGATGACATACTTTTAATCCCTGCTAGTATTGCGGGGATAATTACTTACAGAAAATAATCAGATTTTGTAGTAATTTAACCTATTTTTTTAAGATTTCTGTTTTCTTGAGGGAATTAAAGCAATTTCATCATCATCATCAATTTCATAATCATCTATTTGGGATTCGGAATGTAATAAAATCCCACCTGAAGATAAATGAAAATCGTCTTGCTTATAATTAAATAATATTCCAATCCTTTTTTTAACAGTAGTAATCGAGTCTTTCACATCAACAATAACTATCTTAGTTTTCTCACCAGGTTCAACTAAGGATCTTACATATACACGCAGCTGGTCTTTCATTTCAAAAGTATTCATAGGAGGGTTGTAAATAATCTCCTCATCAGTTTTATATTGATTATTTAACATGTTATCGATTAAAGTTTTTCTCTCATCAGTGTCAAAATATAGCATTTCTTGAATAAACTGTATCTTTTCTATTTTGGATATATCTAATTGATTTATCTTATCTAATTCTTCTTGACTAAAAATAGAAAAGATAAATTTATTAATTAATGGAGAATCTTTGTAGGATTCTTCAGATTCCACATATTTTTCTATTAAAGGCATAGCATTAAAATAATCTTCAAAAATATCTACTGCATTTTTTTGAATAGATTTAGGTTTTGGCAAAATTTTCTTTTCTCTTATTTTATCAAACGGAGAACCAGTTGATTGGATTACAGTATAGATTGTACTTGTGGATAATACTGCTACGCTTCCAATATTGAGAGCAAGAAATAAATAAGAGTTTTCTATACGAAATAGGAAAAAAGCCATATATAAAAGGATAAAACTGAAATATAGAGCGATGAGACCAATTAACCTATTTTTCTTCCTCATGATTTTTTGATTAGATTATTTTCTAAATTTCTAATATCTAAATTAAAATATAAATTGCTTTGGAATAAAATTGGAGTTTTAATATTCATTCACCTTGGATTGATTTTAACACCTTAGAATATTGTTCTAAGTCTAATTTAAATCCATTTCTACCATTTACTTTTTCAATTTTTATCAATTTCAGGTTTTTCAATATATCTAAATATTTTTTAACAGTACTATGATTTTTTTTTAATCCATCTGCTATTTCAGTAATTTTGAATGCCTTATTTTCTTCTTTCATAAACGTGATAATGGTTTGGACGAGATCTTTATTCAAATAATAGTGAAACTTATCAAACTTTGGATTTGAATCAAATTTGAAGAAAATTCTATGATTATTGAGTTTTTCTGATCTAACAAATTGAAATTTTTCTAAGCAGGATAGATGCCATAATGCTTGATTACTTCCAATTTTTAGAACTCTCATTATTTCATTAATATTAGAGGGTTTACGATTAATATAATTAAAGATTTCATTCCTAGTTGGATTTTCAATTATATTATTTTTCATTAATCGAGTTCCAGGAATAATGACTCGTTTTTTTATTAGTGATTTTATTATCAGTTCGATTTTATTTCTATTTATATTAGGATTCAATCTTACTCTATTAGAAACAAATTCAATTATATCATTAATTGAAAAAAAGGTCTTTTTTGTTAAATATTCCTTTACTATACTAAATACGACAGATTCTAGATCTTCCAGAGATTTCATAGTTTTAAATTCATATCAGGGTTGATTTGCTTGCTTTTCTAGCTTAAAATTCTCTCTAAATCAATAAATTATCTTTGATATATATTTATAGACATTCATATAATTTATAATATAATTTCTTAAGATGGGAATAAGCTTTTTTCTTAGTCAAAATTTCTATTAAAAAAACTTCAAAATCATTCCAATGGGTTTTATTATATCTTTTTATTGTGATTTAATTAAAATATAAAAAATAATAAATCATAAAATTAAAAATAAAAAAAATGGAAGTGATATGAATGAGTTTTGAAGATAAATTTGATGAGGATTTAGTTGGGGAGGAACCTGTTAAATCTAAGACTCCTATGTCTAAAATCCCTTCAGCAGGAAAGAAAATAACATTATATTTCATGTCAACTATTGGTCCTGGTGAAAAAAAGGAGAAATTAACTGTGAATGATGGAAATTGTGTTGACGATTTAAAGCAAACGTTAGGAAATTTATATGGATTGGATCCTAACGACTTTCACTTATCATCTGGTGGAGTAACTATGGATGAAAATAGTGCACTAAAAGAATATCATGTGAATGATGGGGATGATATTCTTTTGATCCCTGCGAGTACAGCGGGGTAACCTTATATAACTTTCTTCATAAAATATAATATAAGGGCGTTTAGCCCTTTACCTTTTTTTATTTTTTTTATTAATAGTAATGGTGATAATAATGGATAGGGGTTCAGATTTTTTCGGTAAAGAATTATCAGTTGAAGAGAGAAATCTTTATGATCGTCAATTTCGTCTAGAGGGGTGGTCTCAGAAATTGGTAAAAAATTCGAGAGTTTTAATAGCAGGAGTAGGCGGATTAGGTTGTGAAATTGCTAAAAACTTAGCTATGCTCGGAGTTGGTTATATTGATCTTGTTGATTTAGATATAATTGAACACTCTAATTTAAATCGCCAAATTCTTTTCACGGGGGCAAAAATTGGTGAGGCTAAAGCAGTTGTTGCCGCTAGAAAATTACGAGATATTAATCCTAACATCATTGTTAAAGGGTATCACACTTCCTTAGAGCGGTTGAATCCGGCAATTTATAAAGCTGCCGACGTTATCATAGGAGGTCTTGATTCCATGAATGCACGTTTAAATTTAAATGCTCAATGTATTAGGTTTAAAAAACCTCTTGTAGATGGAGGGGTATCTGGTTATCATGGTCATGTATACACAATCTTTCCTTATCAAAATGCCTGTTATGAATGTAATCCATTACCTGTCGGTGAAGATGATGAAATGGCTGCTTGTACCGTTGTAGGAATCCCCAGAAAAAGAATTCATTGTGTCTTCAAAGGGGATATGGCATTTAAAGAGAAATTTGACAGAGATCCAAATCCAAAGAATTTAAAGGATATTAAATTTATTCAAAAGATTGCGAATGATTTAGTTACCAAACATAATTTTTTACCTGAATACACAGAAGATGATATTGTAAAAATTATTGATAGACACGATCCTGGGATAATAACCATCAATGCAGTTATTTCCGCATTACAGTCCCATGAAGCTATAAAAATTCTTCACTGGAGAAAAAAACATAGTGGATTAGGAGAACCTATTCAAAGTTATATAATTTTCAATGGAATAACAATGAAATTCTATCATATTGAAAAACAGAGAAATCCAGAATGTTCTCAATGTGGTAAACATGTTCGAAGAGTTTCAATTAAATTAAGATCTCAATCCCCCTGTAGTAAAATAATTGAGATCTTAGAGAAAAATGGATTCAAATTAGATCCAGATTCTGAACCAATCCTTACTTTATTAGATTTCAATGATATAAAAATTGTAGATTTAGAACAAAACCCGGATGAAAATAATTTAAGAAATTATGATTTAATTACAGCTGCGGGGTTTACAGCCGGAGAAATCTTCATAACTTTAAAATTGATGTAATTATTTAACCAAAAATCATATTAAATGATATAAAACAAAATAAAATTAAAAAAAATCATAAACAGAAGATAAAGAAGAGGTATAAAAAATGAGTATAAGAAGTAGTCGTATTTCGCAAGATTTTGCGGGATTGAAAAAAATGCTTAAAGAAGGTACTCTTGTTCAATTAAAACCATTTAATCCAAAAAAGAAGAGTATTGACCATTTAGCTTTAGCGATTAAAGGGCCTAGAAGTACAGCATATGCAGGTGGTGTCTTTAAATTGGAAATGAAATTTCCTACTCAGTATCCTAAAAAACCACCCTTTGTAAGATTGCATACTCCTATATGGCATCCAAATTTTTGGCCAAAACCTACTGAATATAAAGGACAGAGAAATATATGCTTAGCATTAGTAGATCCTTCCTTGATTGGTAATAAAGGAGGTTGGAGTCCAACGAAAACTGCTGTAACTGTTGTTCAGGCTATAATTGCAATGTTAAATACCCGTGGTAAATATGTTAATCCCACAGACGTTTTTAATAAAAAAGCTGCAATTGAAATGATGAAAAACCCAAAGTTTTTTGAGAAAAAGGTTAAAAACCTAGTGAAAAAATATGCGAATAAAAAGTGGTGATTTCCTAAATGGAAGAAAGAGAGTTAGCTAATGATTCAATTAAAGATGTAATTAAAAAGAAGATTAAAGAAAAAATAAAAAAGGAATTATTAGATGAAATATGTGAAGAACTTAAATTAGAAGAAGAAGAATTAACAGAAGAAATTGCTTCAATGCTTACACAGAAATCATCTACTAAACCAATTATAAAACATTCAAAGGAACCTACAGCTAAAATGGTGGGAGTTAAAAAAGTTGAAATTCAAACAGAACAGGAAATTAAAAAAGAAATTTATATTTCTATAAAAGCAATCCTTAAAATCGCAAGTCATTCCCTTAAATATGCTAATTCTAAGATTCCAAAAAACAATTGGGTGGAAGTCATTGGACTTCTCGGAGGGAAATTAGACAGTAATGAAATACTCCATATCGAAGATGCCTACCCTATGGGTCATGGAACAGCAGTTTATGCAGAAATCAAAGATTATAAGAATTATGTGAGAGCTTTTAATGATATTAAAAAACAAAAATTATTTATGTGTGGATGGTATCATTCTCATCCAACTTTCGGTTGTTTCATGTCTAGGGAAGATATGGGGACTCAAGAAAGATACCAAAAACTTTGGGATAAAGCTGTTGCTCTTGTTATAGATCCTTACCTTATTGATGGAACATCTACGGGATTTGAAATTTATCGTGCAAATTTGAAGTCAAAAACATGGTATCCTTTGTTATATGGGATTAAAGGGTCATTAGATATACGTATGTTACCAGATATATTAGCATTTATGAATCCTTTAATTCAAGGGAAACCTGCATATTTAGAATATGATGAAGAATAAATAGTGAAATAGAAGGTGATCAGATAATCGTGGTGAAAATTAAAGCAATAACGCTAATAATACTTGTGTTCACATTTATTGGGATAATTCATGGTGCAATCTTAAATTCTGTTAATGTATTTGTAAGTTGGATATTTATCGGAATCTGGCTAATTTTTTCTTTTAAAGTTTTAAAAAATATTAAACAACATCGCGAATATAACTCACCTCATAATACTGCCTTTTTTACAATTTCTCCTGTATTTATTGGAATTTTCTATTCAATTTGGGGGAATTTTACGGTTTTATTAGGTGAAGATTTATTGGAAGGTTCAGATTTATTTTTAAGTTGGTGGAGTATTATCTTTGGAACTCCGTACATTTTATATAGTGCAATTTCTTTATACCGTTGTTTTAAAAAATATAATGTAATATATTTTGGAACAAAATCTATTGATGCACGTAAATTTGGTTATATGCTGAGTATCTCCATTCTTCTTTTCATTATTATATATTGGATAAGTTTTTACTCCCTTATCGAATTCTATGACCTTAATCTTTTTATTTTACTAATAAGTACTATCTTAATAATACTTATCCCAGGATTATTCGGAACACGATCAAGGTTACCACAATTAACAAGAAACTACATAACAGAACGTACAAATAGGTTAAATCAATTAACATCACCTAGAAGCAATACGACACCTCAAAGATATAGAAAAAGCGTTCGAACAACAACAAATTCATCTCCAACACCCTCAACTAGATCCGTAACTAATAGATCAAGATCAGTTAGTCATTCATCAAGATCCACACCAACCTCACAAAGACGATCTACGACTTCAAGGTCTAAAACAACAACAAGAACTACAAGTAGAAGTCCAACAGGAACAAAGGTAAGTAGTAAACAAAGTACTAGGAAAATTACCAACTTTAATCTATATAAACCGAAAGCCGGACGCTTGTCAACGGAGGATTTTAAATGTATCTTTTGTTTTAAATTACCGAAAATTCCTGAAGACAGAGGAAGAGGAATAATATTATGTCCTAATTGTCGATATCCTGCTCATGCAGATGAATTTAAGGATTGGTTGCGAAGTTCAAATCTCTGTTCTCGATGCAACGCAACAATTCCAGCAAGTTATAAAAAAAATCCTAAAATACTGACTGTCAAAAATTATATAGTTGTAGTCAAGCATTTTGTAAATAATAGGAAATAGGATTTAGGATAGTTTTAAATAGTTTAATTTTTCATTTTTAACTTTTCCTTTAAATCCCCTATTGTAGTTGTTAATTCCGCAAACACATTATGCGGATGAATACTTTCGTGTGATAAAATTTTAAATTTAACCTTAAAACTGTCTTCAATATTAGGAAAATCTCTTAAAATGAAATTTTTTGCCATTTCCCTTATAACATCTTCAGAAAAAAGGGGTTTTAAATGGGCACTTCTTACTAATTCAGCTTCCTCAGGTCTTTTTAAAACAGATTGAATTTTACCGCTCATCGATTCTTCTATTACATCAATAATGTCTAATACATCAATTTTATGGTTGGATATATCTTTAATTTGTACTATAATAGTACCGATCGATCTTTGATTGTGTGATGAAAATGGGAGAATATTAATTAGTTTTTTAAGATCGTCTTCTGATATGTTAATATCTTTTCTAGTTTTGATGATTTCGATGGCATATTCTTTTGACATTTCTTTTGCACATGGGCATACTGTCATCCCAACAGCACTTGCTCCAATGAAGTAAAAATATTCAATTTCTTTAGATGATCTCCTGTAGGCTTTAACATGCGAACTAATGTCGTAGGATTTTTGGATATTTCTAGTATTATTTTCTCTAACTTGAACAATAATTCTTCCTTCAAGCTTAACTTCCGCTTTTGAAGTGTATGGATGTTTTTCTAAAAGTTTTCGAACTATTCTGTCACTTACTAACTCAATTGTGGAAGTAGGTTTGTATATTACTTCGTTAATAACTTCTTCTATCGTTTCAGATGTTCTTGACATATGAATTCCACGTTGTTGAGCAGGAAGGTCGATTAGTGCTGATATTTTAGGATAAAATGAATATTTCTTGTTCTCTTGTACTATTTCAACTTTTTTTTCCAGTTCAACTATTCCGACTTTATCAATTGCAATGTCAAAAGCGGAACCAGAATCTTGTAAATCCATTTTAAATTTATTTATTTTATTCACCAGTTTCTATAATTTTTTTTCTCTAATTTAGAAAAAGAAGAATCGATTTTAATAGTTAATATAAAAAAAGGAAATTACGAAAATTTGTGAAAATCTGATTAGAGAATAGATAATTTGAAATAACTTACTGTTATAGTATTATATTAAAAATAGATTCAATCATCAATTTTATAATGCATAAAACAACAATTCACAGTCCATATGGATTAATTGGGGAAACTCTAGAATTGAAGAAGAATGTTTCAGTAGATATTGATGATAAAGGAAATATTATCGATATTTCACATGAAGATCTTGAAGATAACATTCTCCATTTAGAAGCAAAACAACCCACATTAATGATCCCAGGTTTGATAAATTCCCATGTACACATTGGAGATAGCTTTGCAAAGGAATTGGGATTTAATCGGGGATTAAGTGAAATTGTAGCACCTCCATTTGGTCTCAAGCATAAATTATTAAGGCAAACTTCGGAAGAAATTATAATAATTGGAATTAAAAAGGCAATATCAGAGATGCTTTCGAATGGGATTACCTGCTTTGTAGATTTTAGAGAAGGAGGTGTTGAAGGTGTAAATCTTTTGAGAAAAACCTTAGAGCAAGAGCCTATAAACTGTTTAATCTATGGTAGATTTATGGATGAGAGTGAAATAGAGGCAATTTTTGAGTTAGCTGATGGTGTTGGATTAGCAAGTTATGATCAAATTTCAATGAATAATAAGAAATATGTTACTAAATCAAAACTTAGTTTAAAAAAAATGATAGCATGTCATTGTGCTGAAAATAATCATGATCCTAATTTACTAGACAATATTTTTAATGATAATATAGTGGACGTAATCATTCATGGAACTAAATTGAATAAAAAAGATCTGATTAGAATTCAAAAGGAAGAAAAGTCATTAGTATTATGTCCTCGTTGTAACGGATATTTTGGAGTTGGTTTTCCTCCTATTACAGAAATATTACAACTTAAAATTCCTATATCATTAGGTACAGATAATATAATGGCGAATAATACAGATTTATTTGAAGAAATGCGTTATTTATATCGAATCTTGAGAGTATTGGGAAGTTATGATAAATCTATACAACTAACCTCAAAAGAGCTTTTAAGAATGGTTACTATAAACGCTGCTAGAAACTTCAAATTAGAAGGAAAAATGGGTTCAATTTCTAAAGGAAAAGCAGCTGATTTCTTTTTAATTGACTTAAACGAGCCAAATTTATATACTTATAATTTAAACAAAAATAATATTTTTGATATCATCGTCCAAAGAATTAGATCAGACAATATTAAAAGGACCTATATAAAAGGAGAATTAGTATTTGAGAGAAATTGAGAAACCTTACGTTATTTTAAGTGCTGCTATGACAATTGATGGAAAGATCGCTTCGATAACAGGAGATCCTGAGCTTTCTGATGATGAAGATTGGAAAGAGGTTCACAAACTTCGAACTCAAGTAGATGCTATAATGGTTGGGAAGGGTACAATTGTAAAAGATGATCCTAAATTACACATCAAATTTTATGATCATAAGGGATATTTTAGAATTGTTGTAGATAGTAATCTTACTATTCCAATTGAATCCAAGGTTATTTCATTTCAACCAGAAATCTATCAAACTATTATATGTACTACAGAGAATGTTTCGGTTAAGAAAGTAAAGAATTTTGAGGAACGTAAAGTTAAAATCATACAATCAGGAAAAGGAGAACGAGTAGATTTAAGAAAACTAATGCCACTTCTAAAAGATTATGGAATAAACAATATATTACTTGAAGGGGGAGGCACTTTAAATTGGAGTTTTATAAAAAATGATTTAATTGACGAGATAAGGTTAACTATAGCCCCTTGGATTGTTGGAGGGAAAGATGCAACAAACTTGGTAGAGGGAATAGGATTTAACACTATGAGTGAAGCAGTAAGATTTGATTTAATTGAATTAAGACACAGAAACAATTATGTGATTTTAAATTATAAAAGGAACAAGTAATGAGTCAAGAAGATATAAATATTTTAGAAAATATTTCTCTCAGAAATTTAAGAGAAAAAGTTGAAGAAATCAAATCTCATTTACCCACAGATGCTCGATCTATTATTACCTATTCAAAGAATTTCACATTATCATTATCAAATTATTGTCAAAATTTTTGTGGTTATTGTTTTTACAACTTTAAAATACCAAAGGTTAAAGGAGAAGAAAATGTAGTTTTACTCGAACATGAGCAGATGCAAGATATAATTCAGAGGGGTATTTTTTATAACTGCAAAGAAGCTCTAATAATGTCAGGAGAGAGACCGGATTATTATAAAGAAGTAAAAGAAGAATTAAAAAAAAGGGTTAATGATAATTTTATTGAATTTGTAAAAGATATTTCTCACAATTTATTAGATTTAAACTTACTTCCTCATACTAATATAGGAACTCTAACATTTAACGAATTAAAACAATTAAAGAATTATAATGCCAGCATGGGACTTATGCTTGAGAGCACGAGTATGAAATTGCTAAAGAAAGGGGGTGTTCATGAACAATCACCAGGAAAAATCCCAGAAAACCGTATTAAACACATAATTAATGCTGGAAAATTAAAGATTCCCTTTACAACAGGTTTGCTTTTAGGGATTGGGGAATCTTTTGATAACAGAGTAAAAGATTTGTATTTAATTAAGAAAATCCATGATTCCTATGGTCATATTCAAGAGGTAATAATACAGAACTTCGTAGATAAACCAGGTATTCCATATAGACCTAAAACACCAATAATGATTGAAGATATTTTAAGAGTTGTTGGAATTGCACGAATTATTTTTGAAAATGAAATTGCTATTCAAGTTCCACCAAACCTAATTTCAGGATATGAAAAAGAATTTATTGAAATGGGAATAGATGATTTTGGAGGAATTTCACCACTCACTTCAGATTATATAAATCCAGAGAAACAATGGCCTCATATAGACGATTTGAAACATATTTGTGAATCTAAGGGTTTTATTCTCAAAGAAAGACTACCAATTTATGATATATTTATTCAAAGAAATGGTTTCTGCCCAGAAAATATTAAAAAAACGATAGATTTTATAAATAATAATAATGGAATCTGAGATTTTTAATAATATAGAAACAGAGATAAAAATAATTCTTAACAAAGCGTTACAGAATATTGAGATTTCTTCTGAAGAAGCTTTGAAATTATTAAAAGTTCATGGTAAAGAATTTTTTGCTTTACAATATACAGCAAATGAAATTTGCCTTGAAAAAAAAGAAGATATTATAACATTTGTAATCAATCGGAATATAAATTTTACAAACGTATGTTTTCAAGGATGTAAATTCTGTTCATTTAGCTTGCCTGCCAATCATGAAGACGCTTTCTGCCTTAACTTAGATGAGATTAAAGATCGGGTTATTGAAGCGAAAAAATTAAAATGTACAGAGGTATGCATTCAAGGAGGAATAAATCCCAATTTAAAATTTGATTTCTATTTAGACATTCTTAAAGTAGTTAAAGAAGTGGATAAAAATATGCATACTCATGCGTTTTCTCCTCAAGAAATCTTCTTCATGTCAAAACTATATAGTACTTCTGTGGAGAACACTTTAAAGGAATTAAAAATGGCAGGATTAGATTCGATTCCAGGAACAGCAGCAGAGATTTTAGTCGATGATGTTCGAAAGATTATTTGCCCCAATAAAGTTTCTACTCAACAATGGATTGATATTATCTCGACAGCACATAATTTAAAAATCCCAACAACCTCAACTATTATGTATGGGCACATTGAATCTCTAAAGGAAAGAATTGAACATTTAAATGTTTTAAGAGAAATTCAGAAAGAAACAAAAGGCTTCACTGAATTAGTTCCTCTACCTTTTGTAAAAGTAAATCCTATTTTATCAAAGTTAGAAATACATCCTTTAAATCCAAGTTATGGGATGGCAGATTTAAAATTATTTTGTGTTTCTCGGTTATTTTTAAATAATTATGTTGATAATTTGCAATGTTCCTGGCCCAAATTAGGACCTAAATTTGCTCAAGTCTCCTTAAATTATGGTGTAAACGATTTTGGTGGAACTCTTATTGAAGAGAATATATCTAAGAGTGCAGGAGCAGAATATGGTGAATATCTTCCTCCAGAGGAGATAATTAAAATAATTCAAACTGCAGGAAAACATCCTGCACAAAGAGATACCTTGTATAATATCAAGAAATATTATTAACGATTAATGTGTTTGTAAATATTCTAAAATATAGCTTTGTGCAATCAAATCTGCGTTAACCATCCCTAATACTTTTCCTTCTTCTACTACTGGCATTGCAGAAATCTGATATTGCTCTAGTTCTCGAACTATATCTACGATAGAAAAATCAGGTGAAGCCGTGATAACATTCTTAGTCATAATTCTTTCAAGAATAGCATCATAACTATTTGATGCAACTGCAGCAGTTATATCCCAATCTGTGACAACACCTACAAGTTTATCCTCAGATAGTACTGCGATTATTCCACTGTTTTCTTTTATCATTAATTCAGCAGCTTCTTGAATATTGCTATTTACATCAATAGTAGGTATAGATATCATTATATCTTTTGCTGTACGTTCGCTTTCCTTGTCTGTTAAACGTTGGAGACTAATTCGTTCGGCTGCTGTGCTAGGAAGCATATCTGGATTTGCTGCCAGCATATTAACCAATTCAATCATATTATGGTGAATCACATCCTCTCGATATTCTTCTCCAGCTACTAACCTTTGTTTTGAGAGTTCTGTAAACTCTTCAGAATGATCCTTCAACCATTTATCTACTTTTTTACGATCTCCCAGCTTTTCTTTAGGTATTTGTAAGTGCTCTGGAGATTTAATGATGTGTTCTTGAGCAGCAAATATAACGCCCCCAGAATTAACCAAGTAATCATTAGCAATCATAACTCCTCTTTCTCTGTAAACTATTTGTTCCATTCTAGTTCGGGCTGCTTTTCTATTAGGATCAGGACTATAAGTATTAGCTCCCTCCACTATTAATGACCACTTTCCCATTCGGTCAACTGTAGTAGACGGGGATTCGGAAAGGCGTACACCTAAATAATTGAATATCGGGGCTGCAGGAATCAAACAAAATGCATTCTCAAGAAGTAAATTATTACGATTAGTTGAAAATTTAGTAGGATGTTTGTATCCTTCTGAAAGGATATTTTTCAGGAAATAATTATTGGTTACAAGACGATTTTCTTGCCATAACCTAAAAAGATCATCTGTTGGCAAACCAGATTCATTATATAAATAGCCTTCTAGATCACTGATCCCAATTACTTTAGCTTCCGGAATTCTTTCTTTCAGAATACGTGCTACATGAGCTCCAACAGCTCCAAATCCTTGAATCAAAATTTTTAAGTCATCTATTTCAGGAATTTCCAAATTAGCAAATTGTGAGAGTACTCTTAACCTAGGCAGAATTTCTAGTAGAGTTTGCAATGCAATTACAACACCCCCAGCAGCAGCTCCAAGTTCATCGATACGATTTCCACCCATGTCAGCTGGTTTAGAAACAGCACTATCCAAACCATTTTCTATAGCTATCGTCTTCATATCAGCATCTTTTGTACCAACATCTGGCCCTGGCACGTATATATCTTTATATCTATTGATCAAGCGTGCAAAACCACGGATTACGTCATTATGATCCTCTGGTGAGAGATCTCGATCAGCAACTATTCCTGCTTTCCCCCCACCATATGGAAGATTAGCAGCTGCGTTTTTTAGGGTCATGCCACGAGCTAAATTATGAATATCCGAAGGCAATATATCAGGAAGCATTCTAATACCTCCCATACTCGGTTTTCCCATACTCAAATTATCGACAACTAGATATCCACCAATTTCTAAAGGTGATTCTTCATCCCAGATTAACGCTACTAAATGTGGGCCTAGTTTATCAGCAACTATCCGAAGTCGAGACAGCAGATGTTCATCAGCATTACTAAATTCTAAATAACAATGCCCATTATCTTTTTTAAGTCTATTTTTAAGAGTAGCTTCAGGTAATCGCTCTTTAATGAAGGTTTCCATTTTCTTTGGTATCATAATTTCCAACCCTAAATAGGAATATAATTTAGCAATATCATTAAGATTTAATAAATAATTATATTTTTACTTTTGATATTTTTATAATCATCAGAATCTAATTTTTTTTATATGTATAACCATTTTAATAAATAATTTATTTAAATCGAAAATTAAAAATGATGTTATTATGACACTATCAATTATAGCAACTACTAAAATTTTAGAAGGTAAGATGGAAGAAGCCAAAGCAGCTTTAAGGAAAATAGTACCTAAGATTAAAGCAGAAGAACCCGGAACCCTTGAATATATTCCTCACGAAGTAAAAGGGAAAAATTTAATTGTTTTTTATGAAAAATACGCTGATGAGGATGCCTTTAAGGCACATGGCGCTAATTTGGGCAAGAATATGAGGGAATTTGGCCCTTGTTGTGTTCCAGAAAGACCCGTTATACAATTTCTTGAAGAAATATAAATTTTTTTTTTTTATTCATCTTGGATGTATGGTTTACCATAAAGTACAGATATCTCCGCTTTCTTTAACTCTCTCCCTAGATAATTTAAATGATAAATATCTCTTGTTAAATCCTGTTTAATAATGTTTTTACTTAGAGCTTCGGCGTCTTCTCCAATAAAAGTATGAAGTAAGATTTCTTTGTTTGAATAAAAAAGAACATAAATCTTTTTCTCGATTAGATTTGTGTAAATTCTAAAATATCCTTTTTCATCGGAAATATAATTTGTATTTAATTTGTCCACGACATCTGCATTATATTCTCCAAATGGGGGTACTTTTTGAATGATCTTACCTTTTGCTTTAAATAAGGATATTCCTTGATTTATTGGAGGTGTTTTTTTGTATTTTGCTAAGTAATTTAGTTTTATACTATCTTTCAATTCTCTCACACCACCAAATAATTTAGGACTATGCTCAACAGTGAATAAAATCCCAATATCTATTTCTGTTGCGATGCTAGCTAAAAGACCATTTATTCCTACAGAATCTATATCCATAAGTTCAACAACGTTTGAAATCCCAAAGAATAGGGGGAGTTCCAATTTTTTATAACTTTCAAGAACAATTTGTTTTTTATAAAGAAAATATGTTTCTAAGGAATTACACATTCCTGGGCTGATGGGTGTTTCTAACAAGGGATCGGCAATTAATTTTTCAAATCCATTCTTCTGTAATTCTTTAGTTAATTTAAACAAGTTTTGTATTCGAATTTCGGGTTCTTTTGGAAAATACGCCTTCTTTAAGTTAGTTGGAAGAATTACGATGGGAATGTTTTTAGGGAGATTTAAGAAATCTTTATAGTTTCCTAAGTCTAAACTTAAAATGAGATCAATATCCTCTTCTACTGCGGCATTAATTTCTTGTGAATCCATTGAATCTATACTTATTAAAACACGATATTCAGATCGAATTAATTTTATTATTTCTTTTATTCTCTCTGGATTGGACTTATTAGAAACACACCCTATATCAATTATTTCTGCTCCAGATTCAATATAATGCCTCGTTTTTTGTAGAATTTTGGAATTATCTTTTTCTGTACAGTTAACAATTTCAGCTATTATAGGGGGAGGTAGATTTTTACCAATAATTAGATCTGATTTTTCTTCTCGAAGATAAAAGGTGTGATTACATATTTCATTTTTTGCTATTTCAATATGTTTCTTTAAAAGATTATAATACTCATTTTCTCCTGATTTTTCTATTAGCCTATTTGCTGGCAGTTTAGTTGATAATTCAATATTATTCATATGTTTCAGAATTTCAGGTAAATCAGAGGCAAATTCCGGACCTTTCCTAATTTTTATAGAAAACTGTGTTTCAAGTTTGGACGAATCCCATTGTACAAACCCAGGGAGTAAGATAAGATCATAATTAGAGATAATTGTTTTTTCTAGAATTTGAGACGTTATTCTTTCTGTTAAAAACGCGGATATCGTGATGGGTGCTTTTATAATCTTAAAATTGTGTTCTTTAATAGATTTAATTATTTTTTCGATTATCTGATAACTCGCTTGACCAGTTATAATTAGGATATTAATCTAAATCACGTAGTATCTTTTCTTTTTCAAATGGAATAAATATATCATCTAAGATGGATCCAGAAGCATTTTTGAGTTGCATATTCGTAATAATTGGTTCAAATTCACCTCCAAGAATTCCATTGGCTATAAAGGCAGCACCTTGAGCAGCTCGTTTTGCGATTTGACTGTAAGATTTCATTAATTTTACAGGCGCAACATCACTTAAACCATTTATCATTTTTTCTTTTAAATATGTTAAATTCGCTCCCCTTCCTGCTAATAATATTTCTGTAATTTGATTTTTATGAGAAAAGGATGAAGATATTCCGAAAACTGCTTTTTTAACGCTTGAAAGATACGCTTTAAGGGCCATTTTGGTCTGTTCATCTTTTTCAGCTAGAAGTGTTATTTCCTTTAAGCTCAAATCGGAATAACCTGAGATGTATGCGACTCCTCCCTTGTATATATTTCTTTTATGAATAGTTCCAATAAGATATGCTAGTTCTCCATCAAGAGAACCACTTGCTCTGAATCCAAGTATATTGGAACCTCCAATACCATCAATAATTTGACCATTTTCGATTGCCAATACTGCTGTAAAACCATAACCAATTTCAACCAAAATAAAGTTTGTCTTCTCGGGAGTGATGTCTAACCTTTCCATTTGATCTCTAATTCCCGTGACTGTGGTGCATACTTTATCAGCAGTACCCATATCAATTTTATTGATTTTTCGATATCGAGGAACTGTGGGAAGATGTTTTACTCCTGGAACAATAATGCCAGGTATCTGTTGAGCCTTAATTAAACGTAATACGTTTCCGAGACCAAGTACCTGATTTTTTTCTTTTTGCTTGAATTTTAATAAAGTAAAGAAAATATCTTGTTCAGTTAAATCATTTATATTTTTCAAGGGAAGTCCAAACCCAGAGGGAGCTACCATCATATTTATATTTTTAACAGAATTAATGATATCTATTGCTTTTTGAGGGTCATTAATCAAATCTTTAGTAGGTAATGAAGTATCTAGGATAGTTTTATTGTTTCTTTGCGCGAAGAAGTCCCATGATAAACTACCAGGATCTATACCGAGAGCAATCATTTTTACAAATGAAGTTAAAACTATAAAAATTGTAAAAATTTCTATTAATTTAATCTATATTTAAGATTTCATTATAATATAAAAACATTTCAAGAATAAGTATAAAAAAAGGGTGATTGAAGATTACTGTAAAAGTATATGTGTGTAAAATATGTGGAGAGGCTTATATTGGAACGGAAGCACCAAGTCGTTGTCCATTTTGCGGAGCATTTGAAAAATATTTTGTAGAATCAACAAAATATGATGATACAGGTGCATGGGATGTCGAATTAAATGATAAGGATAAAGCAAATGTGGAAAAAGCTTTAGAAGTGGAAATATCCAATAATATATTCTACAAATGTGCTAGTACAAAGGTACCTGAATTAGATGGTCAGAAGTTGTTTAAGATACTTGCTAAAGTTGAGGGAGAACACGCTGCTGTCTGGAAAAAGATTTTGAAGTTAGATAAAATTGATTTTCCTAAATATGATAAATGTGCGAGTAAATACAAACCAAATTTAGAAGAATCTCATTCGAGAGAGGATAGAGCAATTAAATTCTACGGAGAAGCTGCTGCAGAGGCCAAAAGTCCGCGTGTAAAAGAAATTTTCAAAGCTTTTCTCGAGGTTGAAACAGATCATCTGCACCTTTCTGAGGAACGACTTTAGGGACCAATATAAACTAAATTTCTACAGTTTCAAGTACTCCGGCTATGGGTGAGAAGGTTTTGGTCAGAAATTCAGTTTTATTAATTATTGATGTGCAAGTTGGATTGTTTTCAATCGAAAATTTTCCAATATATCAAGAAGAATCTTTTATTCAGAATATACTCAATCTAATTATTAAAGCTAAAAAGGCCAATGTGAAAATAATTTTTATTCAACATAATGGTTCTAAAGGGGACTTATTAGAAACGGGCACAAAAAATTGGGAAATACACCCAAAGTTGCAACCCAAAAAAGAGGATATTAAAATTCAAAAATTTCAATCAGATTCCTTTTTTGAGACAAATTTGGATGAAGAATTAAAAAAAAGTGATACCTCCCATTTAGTTATTGCAGGTTTAATGACTCCTATGTGTATCGATACCACTGTTAGATCTGCTTTTAGTCATGGATATGAGGTAACATTGATTCAAGATACTCACAGCACCATAAATTCAGAGATTTTGACAGCATCTAGTATTATTGCTCATCATAATGATGTTTTACAATGGTTTGCAAATATTAAAAAAGAAAATGAGTTTAACTTTACTTAATTAAATTATTTAAATTATATTTTACATTCTAATCATTTGAAACATGGTTTCTTCTGAACGAGGATTTATCTTTAATATTCAAAGGTTTTCAACGGAAGATGGTCCAGGAATTCGAACCACAGTGTTCTTCAAACAATGTCCATTAAATTGTTTATGGTGTCATAATCCCGAGTCAATTTTAAAGGAAAGACAACTTGAATGGTTTAAACATAAATGTATTGGATGTAATACCTGTATTGACATATGTAAATATAAATGTCTTTCTTTTAATGAAAATGGATTAGTAATTGAGAGAGAAATATGTATAAGATGTGGTGATTGCTCGGATGAGTGCCCTAGTACTGCTTTACATATGTGGGGAGAATATTGGGATTTAAATGATTTGTATTCCGAAATTCAAAAAGATAAAGTATATTACACTCAATCTAAGGGAGGGATTACGGTCTCTGGGGGTGAACCCACGGTTCAATCAGAATTTATATTAAAATTTCTTAAATTGTGTAAAGAAAATAGTATTCACACTGCTCTTGATACCTGTGGATATGCCCCAGAACATATTTACAAGAAATTATTTCCTTATGTAGATCTTGTATTATTTGATATTAAAGAGATTGATCCAGAAAAACATCAACGATTCACAAATATTCCCAATGATTTAATCTTAAAGAATGCTATATGGATTGCTGATTATTTGAACGATAATAATAAAAAATTATGGGTAAGGACTCCGATAATCCCTAATTATACAGCGACTGAGGAAAACATTAAAGGAATTGGGGATTTTATCGTAAATGAATTAAAAAACTTTCCAGAAAGATTCGATTTATTGAGTTTTAACAGGTTGTGTTCTGAAAAATATTCCAGATTAGATATGGATTGGTCTTTAAAAAAAGAACCATTGATGGGAAAGGATGAAATGGAGCATTTTCTTAAAATTGCACAATCAACAGGCGTGAAAAATCCTCATTGGTCTGGATTAACAAGGAGTACAGAAGATGATATTACTAATTAAAAAATTATTTGTGTTATAACATGTGTAATTATCAAGATTTTGGGTTGAAAAGAGATAATTTATACGAGGTTATCGTTACTACTTATTCTAATATAGAAGAAAGTAAAGAAATTCGACCTCATGCGTCATGTATGGGTATTAGGCTGATAGAGGAAGGACAAATTCAGATATCACCATTCTATAGCACCATTACGTATAAGAATCTTAAAAATTTTAGTGTTATCATGATAAACTTCGTCGATAACGTCTATTTATATGCCTTAGCAGCCTTAAAAGAGCAAAATTCTCCTATAGGGTTAACCAATTTTCCATCAAAATATTACAGTTTTAAGCACTTAGAATCGCTCGCAATGGATGTACCGTTTATAACGAAATCATGGGGGATAATGGTAGGAAAAGTTTCACATGAATTTCAAAAAACAAAAAAAGATGATTTAGGAGAAGTAATGATCCCCGTTTTTAAATTAGATATCATTTTTTCAGAAAGATTCCGAGAATCTAATAAATTATTTAATAGAGCAGAAAATTTAGCTTTAGAAGCAGTTATATTAGCAACTCGGTTAAAAATTGCCAAACAAAACAAAGATAAAACTCAATTCATGAAAATACATAGTAAAATATTAGATTATATAGAAAATATCGAAAGATTTGGAAAAAACAAAAATGCATTGAAAGTAATTGAATTGATAAATGATTATGTAAGCAAATTAAAAATTTGAAAGATATTTATAGTTCCAGAGCAAATACATACCAAGTATAATCTCCTGCTTTTACACCATAACCTTCCTTATACCCTCGCTTACGACATATATTCATAGCGTTCTCATTATCAGTATAGTGTATTAAATATTTAAAGCCAAAATCAGCAAGATATTTTTCAAAAAAAGAAAAGAATTTTTTTCCGTATCCTTTTCTTCGATATTCCACCTTTAGCCAGAGTTCATGAAGTTCTACACACTCTCTACTTTTTCCGATTAATTCTTCTAAAATCTTTCGATCGTCATCATCTCGTGGGTCTTGTTCACTATGTTTATCAGTATATGTTTCATGCCATATTGCATTACCAATTATTCTGTTTCTTTTTTTCCACACAATTAGATGAGATGGGTTATCCAAGATAATATCTCGTTCAAACTCATCAAGACTAGCTTGTTCCCTATTTGGGATTGATTCCCAACTTGTTTTATA
The DNA here is from genome assembly GCA_019894975.1 of Promethearchaeota archaeon. Lineage (GTDB taxonomy): Archaea > Asgardarchaeota > Lokiarchaeia > Sigyniarchaeales > SOKP01 > Loki-b32. The sequence continues at coordinate 67,244 of JAGXNO010000017.1, forward strand.
ATATCTTTCAAACTCATTTAAATCGTAACTGACTATAAATTCCAATAGAATTTCACAAAATTATTATTATACTTCGTTAATTTTCTCAATATACATTAAAGGATACTGCATTTCTTCAATCCAGTCTATTTTTGCATTTACTTCAATGTTCTCATATTTAAGAACTATTTCTGCACGAATAATTTTTCCTGTGATTTCATCATAATCAAATTCTGAGAATTTAGTACCAACAATCTTATCTCGATCTAATATGATACGGACAGATTTTACAAAGGGTTGACATGAAATAGCTGCTTCAAACCCACGTTCTATAG
>JAGXNO010000018.1 GCA_019894975.1 Promethearchaeota archaeon
CCATCGAGAAGTCAACCTAGTCAAAGTGCTAATCAACAACCTCAAACAGTTGATACGAGTCAGGCGACCGAAAATGCTATTGATCAACACATTCAATCAATTCAACATGAAGTAACAGGAGAGAGAGCTAAGAAAGTCGAAGAGATTATTCGTCTGATAAAAGATCATACAAGAGAGAATATGAACGATAGATACGAAAGAGTTTTCAGACAAATTCATCCAGATAGATTAAACAAAGCACTTAAAATGCTCCAATCCACTAAAAGGAAATCAAAAAGAATGAATTTGTTTATGGAATGGTTCTTCTGTTCAACACTCATGTCTAAAATTGAAGTAAAAGTGGAACATTGGCAAACTAGTAGCGCAGCGAGTCATGGAACTACAGGAGTTTATACTGCAGGAATTGATTTTTCGCGGTATGATAATATTGTACGAGAATTTCCTGATGGAAAATTAACTAAAGTTATTAATATTTCAAGGAGAATACTTCAAAATCCTAAAAAAAAGGCCATTCAGAAATTAGGGCAAGATCTCATAGCTGAAACAGGTTTTGATGAGCATTTATATTTCACAGATTAATTGAATATATCGATTCTATTAAAATTATTGCCAGAAATTATAATTCTCAAATTTAAATCTAATCGAAGATTTAAATATGCTTTTTCTTATATAACTAATAGTATACTCATAATTTGAGAAATGATGCAAAAATCCAAAATTCTAAAAAATCTTATAGTTTGGGCATTTATTTGTGAGTTTTTATGCATTAATGGAGTGAATATTTTCATTTTTAATGGAAAGGCTGAAACTAATTCTGTACTAAAATATGAAGTAGGAGATTGGGTTAATTCTATAGATATTTCGTCCGATGGACAGTATTTCGTGGTGGGAAGTGGAGAAAATATTTCTTTATTCAATAGAACGAATATTACCCCGCTCTGGAATTTTAATACACAAGAAAGAGTACGTTCAGTTTCAATCACCCCTAGCGGAATGTATTTTACTGCAGGAAGTGATAATGGAAGAATATATCTCTTTGATAGAAGCAACTCTACTCCTTTATGGTATTACTATGGGGCAAGGTTTGCAGAGATCTCATCAGATGGACAAAAGATTGTGGCAACGGGAGGTTATAACAATGATGTTTATTATTTTAATAGCACGAGTAATATACCTCTATGGAACTACACATTAGGAGATCTTTCATATTCGCTAGCAATCTCATCTAACGGAAAGTATTTTGTCGTAGGAGGGTGGAGTTGGGACAAAACAGTTTATTTCTTCGAAAAAAACAGTTCTACTCCATTATGGAGCTATGAAACAGGAGATGTTATTTACTCTGTTGCAATTTCAGCAGAGGGAAAATACTTAGCAGCAGTAAGTAAGGATCATAACATTTACTTCTTTGAAAACACAAGTAATACACCCTTATGGTTCTATAATACAGGAAAAGTTGTCAATGATGTTTCAATTTCATCTGATGGACAGTTTATTGCTGCAAGTAGTTGGTTCGATAATAAAATATATCTTTTTAATAAATCAAGCCCTATCCCCATCTTGATCTATAAAACAGGAGATGGAATTAGGGATATTTCAATCTCATCCGATGGAGCATTGATTGCAGCAGGAAGTTATGATAGCAAGGTCTATTTATTCAATACCATGAATAGTAAACCTTTATGGACATATCCAATAGGAAGCGGAATAGGACCGTTGGTAATCTCATCCGAGGGAAATTTTATTGCTGTAGGAGGTGATAGCCAAGTTTATTTAATCCCATATACATATCAACCACCTCCCAATTATAATTTCATAGGGGCTATAATAATAGTGATTATTGCCATTACGATCTCGGTAATATTTCTCTACTTGTTAAATTATGTTGTTGACAAGAAATTGGAAGTAGGTAAAACATCCTAATCAAAAATGTATAATTAAACTTTTTTGAAGACAGATTCTCCTCTTATAATAGTCTCTAAAACCTTGATTTTTCTAATCATATCTTTTGGAGTTTCAAGTGGATTCTTATCCAATATTACAAAGTCAGCTAGCTTACCAACTTCAATAGATCCTTTAATATTTTCCTCAAAGGCTGCATATGCTGCATTTATGGTATAAGTTTTCAGAGCTTCTTCAATTGAGATGCATTGTTCAGGTACAAAACCATTTCGATCAACTAAAGCATGTAATCCCATGATCACGTTAGGTTCCTCAACAGGACAGTCAGACCCAGAGATTAATATAATCCCCGCATCGATTATGGATTTCATGGGATAGGTATATTTACATCGCTCTTTCCCAATTCTCTTTTCTAGCCACGTGTATTCTGAGTTAATGAAAGGGGGTTGACATGAGGCAATTATTCCATATTCTTTCATATCGTTGAGAACATCTTCCGTTAGCATTGATGCGTGTTCGATTCGATGTCTATGATTTTCTCTTGGGAATTCTGTTAGAAGTCTCTTATATAGGTCAACACAGATTCTATTACCCTTATCCCCAATAACATGAATAGCGATTTGAAATCCGTCGTTATGAGCAATTTTCATTTTTTCATACATTTCTTCTTCATCAACAACGCAGAATCCACATGAATTAGGAGCATCAGTAAACGGTTCCCACATGCACGCGGTTTTTGCCCCAAAAGTTCCATCCAAAAATAACTTTAATGTGCCAATCTTGAATTTACTATCCTCTTTACCTCCATCAAGTGGAGGATTTTTCAACCTTACAAGCTTTTTCGGTTTATCTATTGAAACAAAGGCATACCAGTTTTGAAGGATATTATCCTGAATCATTTTATAAATAGGTATCCTACCTTCATTAAGCTGCCCATGAATAGAAGTAATTCCGTTTTTAGCTAATAATCCGAAAGCTTTATTTGCAAATTCTCGTAAAATGCCAGGTTCTGGAACCAGATATTTCTCAATTTTTGAAAAAAGTAGAGCTAATGCATTTTCAGAGAGAACCCCTGTTAGTTCCCCTTGAATATTTCTCCTAATTTCACCACCCTCAGGATCTATTGAATTTGAGTCAATTTCACCTAATTCTAACGCTTTCGAGTTTGCGATTCCGATATGTCCGTCATATCGTACAATGAAGACAGGATTATTAGGGCAAACCTCGTCTATTTCCCATCGTGTTGGTAATTTTGGAACATCAAATTCCTCTTCTTTCAGTTTTAAAGCTAAAATAAATTCACCATTGATTCTTTTCGCACATGCGTCTCTCAACAATTCTTGTAATTCTTTTAAACTTTTAACTTCAGAAAGATCAAGATTTAGCAATAGGAACATAAAACTTAGTGGATGCATGTGACTGTCAATAAAACCAGGAAGGAGTGTTTTTCCTTTTAAATCTATTAAATCATACTCTGGTTCAAGAGTTTTTTTTACATCTTCAAATTTCCCTACAGCGATAATTTTCTCATCCTCAATCCCTACAGCCTCGACTGTGGGATGATCTTTATCAATTGTTATAATGAGCCCATTATACAATATTTTTTTTACGGACATTTTCCTTCAATTCTATTTACTATTTCTTTCTCAATTTTAATTCTAAATTTTGCTTATTAGCATATTGATTAAGTAAAGATTTTAAAATTTTTGATTTAGCTTCTAAATCTTTTAAATCTATTCCCTCATCTTTAATTTGAGCTTTACTTTTGCTTATAGACTCCTCTAAATTCTCTATTGGGAGTAGAGCTGAAGCAATGCAATAAAAACTTTTTGATCTCCCTTCATTAAAGTCTTCTAACATAGTCTTAAGAGATTTAGTTCTTTTATTTTGCTGGTTAATAAATTCTTCTATACCTTTTTCTTTTATTAAATTCAAATTATAAAGAGAAACGCGGTGGCATACAAACGAGTCATATACATCCCATTGATTTAATTTTGTACATGGAAATTCACTACATTGCGCGCAAGTCTCAAATTTATTATTTTTCACACAGCAAGTTATTATTGAACATGAAGGATGTTTTTTGAAAAAATCAAGACCACAGCAACCTGGACACTTAGAAGGACCTTTCGTATAATATGTGGGGCATAATCCACAATCTATGCCGCAGCAGGCAATTGTAGGATAAGTTTTCACCAAACTTCTTCTCTGCATTTCTCAAGCTTGTCTGTTTAGATTAAGATATTTATACTTAGATTTTAATATATAAAAGGTTTATAAGAAAAGTATTATAAAGATGAAATAATTCTAAGGATTAAACCATTGGAGATATCAAAATGAAGCCATCAGTCTTGAAAAAATTAAATTTAATTATTGAAGAAGCAAATTCCTTAAAAAACAGAAGTAAATTTCAAAAAGCGATTGACAAGTTTGAACAAGCACTCAATTTCATTAATATTAAAGTTGATGAGCTTAGTGATAAAAAAATAGAGATTGCTAATATAAGAAATGCGATGAACCAGACGTATTCAGTTGAGATAAACAATTTTATTCAAGAATCCATTCGACTAACAGCACAAAAGGAATATAACCAAGCCCGAACAAATTTTCAGACAGCTCTAAAAATTTGTGAGAAAATAGATGATGAGGATCTAAAAGAAGCGGAAAAAAGTGAAATAAACGAACTAATAAGTGAAATTGATATACAAGAATTACTAATAAAAGGTATTAGATTAAGAGAAGAAGAAAAGAAGTTAGATGAATCAATTGCAATTTTTAATAAGGGATTGACTATTGCTGAGAAAATTCAAGATTCAGATGGCAAAAAGGAAAATATATTTAAAATTAATGAGGAAATAAAGAAATCTTATGAATCTCAATTTAAACATATTTTACAACAAGGAACTGTATTAAAACAGAATGGACGATTCGAAGAAGCTATAAGACTTTTTGAAGAAGCTAAAGATTATATTGAAGAATTCTTCCCCTCGGATACAAAGAAAACTGAAATAGTAAATATAAAAAATTTAGCAAATGAAATATATTTAAATCAGATTAAATCAATTGTCGAAAAAGCTAATGAATTATTAGAACAAGGATCAACCGAAAAAGGGATTGCAGAATTAAAGAATGCTTTGGTAATTGCAGATAAAATGTATGAATCAGAATTGAAAAAGCTTGAGATAAGTCTCATGGCAGAAATGTTGAACCCCATTTACATAGAAAGGATTAATCCCATTTTAGCCCAAGGGATTGAAATAACTAAAAAAGAAAATTTTGGGGAAATAATTTCTTTAATAAATCAAGCAGTTGATGTGTTTGATAAAGCTTTAGCTATTGCGAAAACTATGATTGAATCGGAAAGAAAGGAATTAGAGATAAAAAAAATAAGTGATTTAATCAATCAAGCTTGTTTACCGGGAATAAATAATGTTAAGGATAAAGCTATGCAAATAATTGGCCAGCAGAAATACGAAGAAGCAATTAATGAGGTTTATAATGCATTAAGTCTTGCAAAACGAATGACATTTCCAGAAGAGGAAAATGCTGAACTTGAAGATTTAAAAAATTTAGTTAATAAAATCTATTCGGTAGAGATAAAAAAGGTTATAAATGAAGGAAAGGAGCTAGCAGAGAACAAAGATTTCGAAAAAGCAATTGAAATTTTTAATGAAGCTTTAAACCAAACAAATAAAATGTATCTAACTCAAGAAATGGAGAAACAAGTAAATATGATTAAAAGTCTTATCTATGATGCTGAAGTGGGACTTCTCATTGGAAAGGGATATTTAACAGAAGAACAGAAAGAAAAGGAAAAAGAAATCGAAAAACTAATAAAAAGACTAGAGTATGCCCAATCTATAGGGGATGAGAACCGAAGAGTAGAAGAAATGAACAAGATCAAAAAATCAATTGATGAAATTCATTCTGAGGAAATCAAATTATTGATTGAACAGGGAAATCAACTAGCAAGTAAGAAGGCATATGAAGAAGCATTTAATTTCTATGAAAAGGCTTTAAAAGTAAATGAATTGATGGAAGAACCGGATATAAAAAATAAGGATTTAGTCAAAGATAGTTATAAAAGAGAGCTTATCAATAAAGCAAAAATGGAAATTGAAGGTAAGCAATATGATGTTGCAATTGAAAATGGAAAAAAGTCTGTTGAGTTAGATGAGAAGTTTGTAGAAGGTTATTATTATATAAGTGTAGCTTATAACTATAAGAAGAAGTACGACGCAACTATAGAAAATCTTCAAAAAGCATTATCTTATGATAAAAAACATATCGAATCGTGGAACCTGATTGGATTAGCATATGAGGCAAAAAAAGATTATGATACTGCTTTAGAAAACCTAAGAAAAGCAATAGAAATTGATCCTAGCTATTCTACGGGCTGGTTTAATATTGGAAATGTATACAAACAAATAAAAGAGTTTGATAAAGCTATTGAGAATTATAGTAAAGCTATAGAAATAACCCCAGATAATGCTAAAGCGTGGTTTTTTATGGGATCTACCTATTTCGATAAAAAAGACTACCATAACGCCATTCAAAACATCGAAAAAGCTATTAAATTAGATCCAAATCTTGCTGAAGACATAAATCCTCTCATCAAAGATATGAAAAACACTATTGATAAGCTCCAAGAAGTTCTAGATTTGTCTTTTATTAGTAGATAGAATAATGAAATATGGAAATCCATCTTTATTCTTTAATAGAATTTATTATATTTGAAACAAAGGTAATTCATTCATGTCTTTTCAATACAAGCAAGATAGATATGGTACTTATGGTGGACTCTCAATAGGTCCAGATAATTTAGTAGAAGCTGATGCAATTATTCAAGGAGTCCCCTTTGAGAGTGGTACAAGCGGGAAAAAAGGAACTTCGTTTGCGATTGATTCATTAAGGCAAATATGTGGAGATATTCAACTTATTTCAAGAAGAGGCGTTTCCATAACAGATATGAAAATCTGTGATATTGGAAATGTCCCAGTATTCCCATTAGACTCTGAAGCTACAAGAAATAGCATTGAAAAATCTATGAAGTTTCTATGCTCTAAGACATCAGCTCCAATCATAACTATTGGAGGAGACCATTCAATTACATATCCAGAAATCAAAGGTTTGTCACCAACAGGGACTATCGGAATCGTTTGGTTTGATGCCCATAGGGATCTCCTAAATGAAATGCTTTCCTCACCATTTTCCCATGGTTCCTCTTTAAGAAGATCCATTGAATTAGATGCAGTCGACCCAAGGAATGTACTTTTAGTAGGCACCAGATATATAGAACCAGAGGAACAAGAATTTGTAGATAAAGAGGGCATAAATGAGTTAACTCAAGCAAAACTAGAAGATGCTGAGAATCCTCGAAAACTAGTTAAAAATAAAATTGGGGAGATAATTCCTCGGGTTGATCATTTTTTTGTCTCAATTGATATTGATTGCTTAGATCCTGCCTATGCTCCAGGAACAGGAACTCCCGTTGGGGGTGGAATGACTACAAGTCAACTTATGAACTATATTTGGGATATCCCCGCCTCCATTCGAGCTTTAGATATTGTTGAAGTCTCCCCTCCTTTAGATGTTTCAGGAATAACTCTTAAAGTAGTTCTGGCGTTACTCACAGAAGTGCTTGCTAAAATGAAACTTCAATAAGCTAAAGAATAAATAGTAAATAAAAAAATTGTTAAAAGTTAATTTACTTATTCGTCTGTTTCTCTTTTCTTGCTTGTCTTTTCCGTTCCCGTTCAAGTAATACTTTTTTCTTATCCCAAATTGTATTGTATAAATCTGCTTCAGTTTCGGGGGGAATCATAACCTGGTCTTTCTTTTGAAGGCTCAAGGCTTCAGACGGACATTTCGCAACGCAATTTCCACAACCAATACAACGCTGTTTGGTTACTGCCGATGTTCCATTCATAGTGATTGCATCCATCTGGCATATTTCCATGCAAGTTTCACATGCAGTACATAGATCTGAATCTACAACCGCAAAATAATTCGTTGTCACAAAGTCTGCAGGGTTAGGTAGCATTTTAATTCCTTGTAAACCTTCGCAACAGCATGTGCAGCAGGAGCAGATAAAATCAGGTTTCTGAGCATTTCCTGGTTGAATAATCATTCCTTCCTCTTGATTCTTTTTCAGAATTTCTAAAGCTTCATCCTTAGATATTGCATTACCCCATCCTTCATCAATGTATAGCTGTGCGAAATCACCAATACCCATACAAACATCCATTCGCAAAGTGTTCTTACAAGGTTTACCTAGTAGTTCCATACCTTGTCTACATACACAATTAACGGATACAAATGGACCCTCAATATTTTCTAATAATAAGCTTAAATCCTCATAATTAGCAATATTTAGTGAAGGAGTAACACTTTCTTCAACGGGAACAACACGAAGCTGGGAAATTTGAGTGCTCCCTGCTTCCATCATTAATCCTTCCATCATGTATTGGTGCAAATCTTCAACATATTCTTTTGTTAGCTTATTAACTTGATACTCAAATGTTCCAATAATGAACATTGCTAGGCTATAAATTCTTTTACCTTCTTTTTTTATGGCTTCAATTGCTCCTTTTCTGACCATATTATTTAGATGGTTTTCCAATTCTTCTTTAGAGTACCCTAAATCTTTTATTCTATCATAGATATCATCTAATGACTCCAAATTATCCTTAGAAAACTTTAGGAAGGTTGCAATTTTCGCTTCTTCAGGAGAAAAAACGCGCTTTAATAAACGTAATTCTACTCCCGATTTTGTGGCAGGATACCCAACTGGTAAGGTATGCAGGTGTTGTTGCAACTCTCGGTATATTTCTACCTCTGATTCAGGTATTAATTTTTGTTCTGACATATTGGATCAATACTAATAGATTTCAATATAATATATAATTTCTTCTGAATTTAGATCGAGGAATTTCCTGACATTTCTAAATAATGTTCACAAATTGACCATAAAGCTTATTAGTAAAAGTTTTTTATTTGAAATATTTTCATATTTATTTTGAGAGTCTGAATATTGTTCATTCTTTCCATTGTACCTTGGTTTATTCACGTGGGAAAAGCATGGGGGAAAGTTTATATAGACGAAGTTGATATATATATATATTAGACTGAAAAAGGTTTAGTTTAAGCATAAAAGTACTAAAAATTGTATATAAAGGTGATGTCAAAAAAATGCAAAAATTCCCATGTGGCGTAAAACATAATTTTTCTTCAGGTGCAATTTTTACCGAAGACAGGAATAAGTACGATTGGAATTGTACCAATTGTGAGATGAAGGAAAGTATTGATACTTCCAAAGAACTTAAAAATATCCAAATAAATCGAAAAGTAATGTGCCCATTACTAACTTACGAATAAAGAATTTTTTGATAATTTTATTTTATTTTCTTCCTCAAGAACCACATTTACTCACACTATCTTCAATTCTACAAATATAGTGTTACATCAAAAGAGCTTTAAAGAATCGAGGACTTAAAGTAATTTTTGAAAGGGCTGGAAGCATTCCAAAAAGTTTTTCTCCAACATAACGGTCATTGCTAGTATTATGTGTTGAAAGATCATGATTTATGTATGCTTCATATATATATTTCCTACAAGTCTTGTTTTCCTTCAAGAGTTTCGAATATAAGCGCCATAGAGACTTCACATAAGAACTATCGTTATAAATCAAGTATTCTAAAGCATTTCCATTCTTAAAGTAAGTCAGTAAGACGCGTTTAACCTCCTGATCATATAACTGTAGTTCAGAACTACTAAAATTGCTTCCTTTTTCAAATAGGGGTTGTACAGTTTTAGAAGCTATATCAGCGCAGGCTACACCCGGCAATAATCCTTCATAAAAGCAAGCAGTTACTAATCCTGCAGCTTCACCAAGAATCATTACTCTATCACTTGAGAATCTTTTAATCGGATGCTTTGAAATTTCACCTACTACCGCAGCAGATAAATTATAGGATAATCCTTTAATGAAGGGCTGAATAGGTTTATAATTTTTTAATATCCTTTCTAATTTTGACAAGATTTCTTCTTTAGATAGTCCTCTTTCTCCTAAATATCCCACAGAGATTCTTTCGATACCCTTATTAAGAAAGAATGGACCTTCTCTGCTTATTTTAGGGTTTATGTGGAAAGTGTAATTCCATTCTAAATTCTCATTTATTTTATCTTCATTACCAAAAAGGTGGAGATACACACCTGTATAAGAATCAGGAGATTTAAAACCTAGAGATCGTTGTAATTCAAAACCTCGCGAACCTGTTGCTAAAACCAATAGTTTAGTATTGTAAGATTCTCCTTTGGCATTAATTAATTCCAAATGATCATTGTGTCTATTAATTTTTGAAATTTTCTCATTGGATTTAAAGGTCCCACCATTTTGTTCAATATTCTTAATCAATTCCGCTATTAAATTTTCTGTATAGCTGACATTTCCGAGGGGAATTCCAAATTCTGTAGAGTCAATTACACCATTAAATTCATCACTCATATAATTTGAGGTGGTATGAGTTGTTGGGAAGATTTCTCTATTTTCCCAATCAATTTCTTCTTGGATAAATGGTTTATTATGCTCAGGAAATATATTTGTCCTAATAGGAATTTCTTTTTGATAATCTTGTGCTTCAATAAGTAGAGTTTTTGCATATTTTGAAGTTTTAGATCCTAAATTTGCTCCTGAAACTCCAGCTCCAACGATAATTATATCAAACATAGCCGCTCATAACAGATTCATGAATAGAATTACTTTTAAAAATATTTGTATGGTTTTTAATTTTTAGGATTCAATATTTTTACAACAAAACTCGTATGTGTTAGTAGTTCAGAACATATCAATCAAAAATTAATTTAAATATATGCAATTTATTTAGTATTTACAGAAATAAATGTAAGTTCACTTCATTTTTCTCTTATATCTTAATGTGATCTCATATGGAAACAAAAGACAAAGCTATAGACAATTTAAATTTAGAAAACGTGGAGAAAATTGAACCTAAAGTTAAAAAGAAATCGTTAATTAAATTCATTCACGTTTTTGAGGCCAATGTAGAGAGGATGCCTACGATCCGAAAGTCAAAGAAGAAAAAATAAACACGTAATTTAGACAGGAATTTTAATCGACTGGAAAGAAATTGGAAGGTATCCGATAGTTTTTATTATTTAAATCCAAGTAAATTATCTTTTGGATTAAGAAATTTATAGTTTTTAAATTTACTCTTTTTTTTATTTTTGCTTGACATCAATATTTTTAATTAGGTATCTTTGGAATTTAGAATAGAATTAAAAAGACTATCTTTTGGATTAACAGACTTATAGTTTTTACCTTTCCATCCAACTTTCACAGAAAAATCCTATAAGTAAATATCACAGAGAAAAACTAACTAACAGACATTAGTAAAATTAAAATTATTAAACTATCAAACTTAACAAAGTCCTTTTTTAAAATTTCTCTAATACTGTAATATTAACATGGCAAACATTTAAACATTAAATTTATCATGTTATTAGTAATAAAAAAAAATAGATATGAAAAGGGTTAAGAGAGGAATAATTCTCTTTATGTGAAAGTAATTTCATAATAGAAGATTTTCCCCACTGATTTTCATATTTTTAGTTATTTAATTTAAATGAGGTAAATGTTATGGCACCAACTGATTATTCGGCTCTTAAGGATGAGGTTTTAGGACTTATTGCCAGCAAAAAACACGGAAACGTTGTGAAAAAGCTGTTAGGAGGATTTAAAAAGCTTGTACCCGATGAATATGATGCGATGGGTGAGATTTTCAAGGCTATAATCGAAGCAGATGTGGAGCAGTTCAATGACAAGATATATAAAGGATTTATGTTCATGGCTTCAGCGAGATATGGACCAAAACTGGTTGATTTTGAAAAGCATTTCATTAAGAACTTCTGTAAGCTTCCAGGTGAGGAATTTAAGGTAATAGCAGAAGGATGGCTCCAAGACGGCAATTCGGAAATCACTGGGATGCTTTACATATCGAATTTTAGGATTGTTGCATCAGGAAAGAAGGAAATTAAACAAGCGAGATTAAGTGGAGGGGGTTTAGAATTTATTAGACTTGGGTCGTATGCCGTTCACAAGTCAGTGTCTGATTCCATAGCTAAATCTGTGGCAGCTGATATGGAGGCATCTAATATCCTGAATTATGGCCACATATTTCCATTTAAAGACAATTATGACATAGAAGAGAAGAAGATTAAAAAAGGCGTTATCAAGTATAAAGTAGATGTTCCTTTTACTGATAAAAAGGGGAAAGAAAAAGTCTCTGACATGGATATTACCGTGATTGTCAAGAAAGGACCTAAAATGGATAAAGATGTAGCTAAAGTAGCAGAAATACTCAAGAAAAATTCAAAAAATTAAATACTAATAAATCCATTTTTTTTTTTCGCACCCTACTACTCTAATTCTAAATGCATTTATAAATTCTAAATATATTACTTTTTTGGTGCAAAAATTATGGTTGGAACAAAAGTTCATGTTGCATATGAGATTAAAGATCCACCGCTAATTGTTAAGCCCAATGATGAAATTGAAGGAAAGATCATAATAACAAACGGGGAAAAAAAGGATAAAAAGTTAAAAAGCTTGTTTATTGAATTATTTGATATGTATATAGAATTAGTCTCCACTAAAAACCTTGAAACTGGTGAAGAAACTGAAGCTTGGAGAGATCAAAAGAAGGAATTAAAGCAATGGGACATTACCTCTGGTGAGAAACTAAAATCAGGTGAAGAAAAGGAATATCCTTTTAAGATTAAATTGCCGACATGGCAAAAAAAGAAGGGCAAGGGAAAAGAAGGTGATATATATAATAAATGGCACTTGGAACTACACTTCAAACAAAAAACATCAATGGTAGCATCTAGAGGATCTGAGAAAATAGATGGAACATGCATATTACCAGTAAAAGGTGCAAAATTTACTCCTTCATTTGGGGATGTTAAATTAGCTAAGAAACAGGAGAAACAAAAAAAAGCTGAAGAAAAAGCAAAAGCATCTGGAAGCGAAAGCAGTGGAAGCTAAGAAAATTAATCTTTGCTTAGAAAATTTTTAAAAATCTCATCGATCACTGTTTTAAGTGCGGGCGGCTTTTTTCAAAAAGGCATATGGCATTAATGTTTATGCAAAAAACAAGCATTGTTGCGTCTTTTGGCGCTGATAAAGATTCTGCTTACTGCGTTCTTCCTGTCGAAGGTACCAAGCGTGCTCCTTCATTGAGGCTTTAAAGAAAAAGAAGAAAGAGAAATAATATCAAAAAATAATTCTCAATTTTTTTAAATTTTTCATTTTTGTGTAAATTTATGTTTTAACTGATTAAGATTGTCTTCATTAAGGTGAAGAAATTCTTTTTTGTTTACATTCCTTTTAACTAAAAGATTAAATTTATCAATTTCATCAAGGTATTTTGTTACTGTGTTATAATGCATGTGAAGTGCCTTAGATATTTGACTCTTTGTACAACCAGTTGAACTTAGTTTCAGAAATTCAACGATCCTACTACATTTCTCTTTGGAAATTGTATAAAATATTATATCCTTTTCAGTACTTAGGAAAGTATCAAAATATCCAATGTGCCCATTAATATTTACTTCTCGGATTAACTTAAACGTCAATAACATTGATAAATGCCATTTAGTTACAAAAGGACATACTTTAAGCTTCTTAGCTAGGGAATTTTTATAGATTCCTGGATTTTCCTTGATTAGATGATATATTTGCTTTCTATTTGTATTTAATAATACTGTTGTTCTTGTTAGTTTTGACCCTTCAACGATAATATTCTTTTTTATCAGCGAATCAATAACAGTTGTTATTCCATTATAGTTTAAATTCCCATTTACTCTATTTCTTGATTTAATGAATAAGGCTACCTTTTCTTTATTAAAGACTCTATTGTAATCTAAATATTCTTGGATCAAGTCAAGTATTTTGTTTTCTTCTAGTGTAACATTTACTCCTTCAATTTCAAATAAAGTACAATCCCCAGAGATATAACCTGTTAAAATAAATCTAGAGAACAACTGGAATTCAAAATAAAGACCGGTACCTATTAGACCTAGTATATAAAAGATTTCCTCATTATCTTGCAAAAGATCTTCGAAGAAACGACTAATTTCAATAAACTGAGAACTATCTGCTGAATCTATGGTAAGCAGTTCAAATGAGGTATCTAAGAAATATCGATCCCCAAACCAATATTTTCCCGTATTAATTTCTTCACTATTATCTTTTTCATATTCGAACTTAATAGAACTGATATAATAAACAAGGGAAAGAAAAGATATATTTATCAACAATAAGATTACAAGATAATTTCTTAGACGTCTTTTCATGCTTGATAGTTCAAATTTTTTATACTATTAAAATTGGATTTTTTATGTTAATTGTTTGACTTCAAATTTAAATCTATTTACCATCATATTTTTTTGTCAAAAAATTCAATATTCATATAACTATTCAACTTTTCCTAAATAAAAAAGCATCAATAAATAAAGTGAACTCTTTTCTCTTGATTCACATTTAAGATTGGTGAATTTAAATTAACCTTGTGCAATGAATTAATTGCTAGTTTAAAATCTTGAATCCCTTTATAAAAATTTCAGGTTAAGTCTTTGCATAAACAAAATAAATCTACCAAAAAAATAAAAAAAAAAAATATTATTGGTTCTGAGACCACCTTAGAAAAAATTAAAAGAAGCACTCCGTGGATCTTTGGAAAAAAACTCAGAAAGCCAAAAATTATGTTTCCAAAAATCCGGAATCGGAAAATCTCCTTTCCACAACCATCAAGATCGTTGATTATTTTGGCGATATATGTAATATTATTTCTACTTCAAACAGGGATTGTATACTTGATAGTCAGAGATCCTCCTTCTATTGGTGTAGATGATTGGGGAAATCCCGTTTTTGTATGGGAAAGAAGCATCCATGAAGCATATATAAACGAAAGCATCGTAGCTTCGATTCTCATGATTTTATTTTCTTCGGGGTTTGTACTTGTTTACCGCGCATCTAGATATGTTTATAATAAGAAAATAGCAGTTTACTATTTATTTTTTGGGACATTAATGATTTTAATAACTTTTGCGCTCCTCCAATTCATGCTTTATGTTAAAGCTCCAAGATTGGTATTAAAATCAAAATAGGTTTTAGTTTAAATTAAATAATATTGATAATCTTATTCGCGATTCTATCTAGATTTACCTCTGCCATTCCTAAAGGAACAGTGCTCTCATATAAAACTACAATTAATAAAGGGTCAAGTTTCCATGGGATATCAATAATTTTGGAGACCAATTTCTGTCCATTTTCTAAACGGGAGTACATTTCTGGCAGAACCACAGCACCAACCATAAATCTAATTTCCAATTCTTTTAATGAATTCACCAATATCTCATTGGGAAGTGAAGTATAGATTACATTTCCTTTTGTTGAGAGTAGTGCTGCGCCAATAATCTCATTTTCATGAACAAGTTCTTTAAACACATCAATTACTTTCTTATAAAAAGTTTTACTCATATAGATTTCTTCTTCACCAGTAATAATCGAGTCAACTAGTTCATCATATTTTGGTTCTTCAATCTGTTGGTAATCTTTTACTTTACTTGTATCTGGAAATAATTCAAAAAATTCATCTGCTATTCTAGATAACCGAGAATTCACAAATATAAGGCTAGCACTTGAATCAGATAAAATGCTAAAAATGAAATCTTCCCTAACTGCGAAAACAAACCTCAGTTCACTCATTTCAAGAATTTCAGGTGTTTTCTTCGAAATAACGTTCTCTGAAAATGAAAATATAGCCGAGAAGAAGGGTGTTATAAGGTTTACTTCAATATTTTCAAAATCATTTGTAAAATTTCGATTGTAAATACACACACCTGTTTTCTTCAGAATAAATAGTGAATGAATTTTCATGAGGTTATTAGATAATACTTTTATAAGTAAAATTAAGGTAATATAGTCATTTAAGTATTGGTAATAGAGTCTTCTATAGTATCTATATCATTATAAATAATTTGGTAGAACAAATTATTTTTAAAATACGTTTCAATATCGATAATTTTTGTTAATAATCCAGATGTTTAAATAAAAATTCTTATTTGTTCTAATAAAGAACTATAAGAAAAATAACCCTAAACTGTTATTCTTTAAAATTAAATATTGAGATTAAAATGTCTGATAATGAATTAGGAAAAATAAGGCAGAAAAAAACAGAAATGTTGATGAGACTCCAAGCAATGCCTAAAGGAATTGTAAACATTGGCAATGAAGATGAACTAAATCGATTATCGAATGAATTTAATGATAAAATTATTGTTATAGATTTTTGGGCAGTTTGGTGTTCTCCATGTAAAATGTACGCCCCAATTTTCGAAAAAGTTCAACAAGAATACTCTCATGAGGTTATTTTTGCAAAAATTAACGTTGATGAAAATCCTATGATAGCGCAACGTTTTGGTATATCCTCAATTCCATCAACCACATTTTTGAGAGGGGGACAGGTTTTACGAAAAATGGTTGGAGTGATAAACTACGCCACATTCAAGCAAATTCTTGAAAAGTTCAAAAAAGATTAATTTCTTTTAAATATATTCCTTACCAAGCAGAGTGTTTTAAGATAGCTTCATAAGGACAAGCACCCTCACATGCCCCACATTCTATACATTCTTTAATAGCATCAGCATCTACTTTTCCATCAATGATATCATAAACTTGTGCCGGGCATACTTCTACGCATTCACCAGATCCAGCGCAGAGATCCAAATCAACCTCAACCCAATTTCCGTTAGAACTCCATTTTTTTATATTTCGCATAACCATCAATTTCTTTTTAGAATCCTATAACGATATTTTTAAAGAGTAATTTACTTTAAAAAATAATTGTTATATACTATAATCTTTAAGAGGAATTATGATGGAATTAAGTAAACTATTTAGTTCTGGAAAAATTGGGAGCGTTCAAATTAAAAATCGAATTGTTAGATCAGCTACGTTCTCACATATGGCAGAGAAATATGGTTACATTGGAGATAGAAATCTAAAACTATATGAAGAATTAGCTCAAGGGGGTACGGGCTTAATTATAACAGAAGCAACTGCCGTTGATCCAGGCGGTGCAGGTGGACCTTATCAAGTGTGTTTATATGAGGATTCCCATATGTTAGGGCACAAAAAATTGACTAACTTGATACATAATATTGATGATACTAAAGTTGCCATACAAATTCAACATACAGGTCGCTTGGGCTCCCATCCAAAATATCCTACGATCGGTCCTTCACCAATTCCTTATAAAGAAACAGGAATAACTCCCCAAGAATTAACAACTGAAGAAGTTAAGCAATATATTGACAAATTTGCGAGTGCAGGATTAAGAGCCTATGAGTGTGGATATGACATGGTACAATTGCATGGTGCTCACGGATATTTCCTTAATAATTTTATCTCACCATATACAAATATTAGAACTGATGAATTCGGGGGAAATACTCATAATAGAGTTAAAATTCTCAAAGATATATATGATAAAATAAGAGATGGGGTTGGAAAAACGTTTCCAATTACGATAAAATTTCAGTCTCAAGATTTCATACCTGATGGTATATCTGAAGGTGAGGGAATTAAAATAGCTAAATTTCTTTCAGATATTGGTTTTGATGCAATTGAACCGAGTGGAGGTACAAGAGAAGCCCTCTATTTTACGAAAAACAGCACTCCCAGTAAATTAATTAAAAAAGTCGAAGATGAAAATTACTTCCTACCATTTGCTAAGAAGATAAAAGCCTTCATGAAAGATACAGCATTAATGCTCGTTGGTGGAATTCGTAATCCATTAGTTGCTGAAAAAATTCTTCAAGAAGGAGAGGCTGATTTTATTTCGCTTTGTAGACCTTTAATCTATGAACCAGATCTTCCTAATCGCTGGAAAAGTGGCGATTTAACTCCAGCAAAGTGTATTAGTTGTAATTCTTGTTTTGTTACGATGGAAAAAGGACCTATTTATTGTGTTACTAAACAGAATATCAAGAAGAAAGAATGAAAAAGAGATAATATAAATAAATATTATTAATATTTTTAAATGGTGATTGCCCGTGGAAAAAAGTGCCTACTCAGACCATCTCTTTCAATTTCGATCAGTAGAGCGGAAGAAACTGATCATATCTCTTACAATTACACTCACAGTTATGGTTGTAGAAATCATTGGGGGTTTTATAACAAATAGTATAGCACTCCTAAGTGATGCAGGACATATGTTTACACATGCTTTCGCAATTGGAATAAGTCTGTTAGCAAATTTTATTGTAAGAAAACCCCCTTGTCATCATAAGACGTTCGGTTTATATCGTGCAGAAGTCCTTGCCGCCTTTATTAACGGTCTGTTTCTTCTCCCAATAGTAGGAATTATAGTATTTGAATCAGTCGTCAGGTTTTTAAATCCTCAAGATGTAGGCGGATTATATATGCTGATTGTAGCGTTCATCGGGTTATCGGTTAACATAACTAGTATTTTAATCCTTCAAGGTAGCCAAAATACTAGTTTAAATGTAAAAAGTGTCTTCTACCATATGATTGCTGATGCTGCATCTTCGATAGGAATTGTAATTGCTGCTTTTATCATAATATCTACTGGAATTGTGATTCTTGATCCTATCGTAAGTTTAGGTATATCCTTGGTTATTATATATTGGGCTTATGGAATATTAAAAGATTCTACACGTATTTTACTTGAAATGGCACCAAAAGGAATGAACATAGACACTATTACGGAGGATTTGAAAGCAAAGTTTCCAGAAATCAATCAAATTTATGATGTACATCTATGGACAATCATTCCGGACATGCTTATCTATTCAGCGCATATAAAATTGAATAATGAATTAGTTAAAATAGAACAGGAAGAGTTTACGGTAAAAATCAATGAATATTTAAATGCTAAATACAATATTGTAGAATCTATCATACAAATAATGCCCGAAGATTCCATTGAAGCATGCAATATTTAAAATTGTCGTTATTAAAATTATAAAATAAACATTTAAATAAATGCTCAACAAGAAATATTATTAATAAAAAAATCTATTTAGAGAAGGATTGAAGATGTCATCAGAAAATAAGATTGATCCATTTGCGGTATTGATATTAGTATTAAGTATTATTGGGATAATTCTAATCGCACCTTTCGACTTTGCTGCTTTTTACCATACTGGAGTTGGTGAGAATAGGTGGTCTTGTTTAACTTGTGAATACGCCACTACTGGGGATTTAATCGCACAGATTTTTATGATAATTTTATTTATTATACAAGCAATCGTGGCTTTAAACGATCTAGTCCCTAATAGATTTATCAACATGGATTTGGCTAAATATGGCATGGGTTTAGCTGCCTTGACAATGCTCTTTGCGATTATTGGGATTGCTTCCTTTGGGGCAGCATACAGCGAATATGAATGGTGGCCTGAGATTGGATTCTATGGTGGTATCGTAGGAGGCTTGCTGAATACAGTATTATTCTATTTAAAATTCAGAAATCAATAAATATTCAATTTTCTTCTTTTTTTTATTTTCATCTTCAAAGAAATAAGGATTTAAAAATAGGTTATTGTTTATTATAAGCTTGTTCTCTTAATTTTCTTCTAAATACTTTTCCAACGGCTGTACGGGGTAATACATTCAAAAATTCAACCTGGCGTGGATATTTATAGCCTGCCATTTTTTCTTTTGCCCAATCGATTATGTCTCGTTCGTTGGTTTTATCTTTAAAATCCGGTTTCAAAACAATATAAGCTTTAATCGTTTCTCCAATATTTGGATCAGGTGCGGGTACTACTCCTACCTCTAAAATAGCGGGGTGTTCATAAAGTTTTTCTTCAACTTCTCGGGGCATAACTTTATATCCCTTATATTTTATCATGTCTTTTGTGCGTCCTTCAATGTAAAAATACCCATCTTCATCCATTCTCGCAAGATCACCAGTTCTTAACCATCCATTTACAATTGCTTCTTCTGTTGCCTCAGGATTTTTCCAGTATCCTTTCATTATCTGAGGTCCTCTAATAAGTAATTCGCCTATTTCTCCTATTGGAAGCTCTTCTAAAGTGTCAGGATTTACAATAATAGAATCAGTTTCGATTATTGGAACGCCTATACTCTCAGATTTTATCTCTGGCATCCATGAGGTAGCAGTATGTGTTATTGGTGATGCCTCTGTAAGTCCAAATCCTTGCCCTGGTTTTACTTCTGTCACCTCTTCCCACTTTTTTGAAATTTCTGGGGGAAGTGCTGCTGATCCAGCACCAGCAGTTTCAAGACTAGATAAATCTCGTTCGGTGAAATCAGGATTATTAACAATCATTTGGAACATAACAGGAACACCAACAAAACCTTTTACTTTATAATATTCAATAGCTTCTAATACCTCAGATGCATTAAAGGATGCGAACATGACTAACATCGTAGCTAAATGCATAGCAATAATAACAACAGTAAAACCAAAAGAATGACACAAGGGGAGAATAGATAAATTCACCCCAACACCATAGACAGTGGGCTCATCTTCCTCTGGTTCACCTCTCATTAACATTGCACAAAGACAATCTGAAACTAGATTATTGTGAGTTAGCATTACTCCTTTAGGTAATCCCGTTGTGCCACCTGTATACAGTAAAGCAGCAATATCATTCATAGGATCAAAATCCACATCTGGACGTTTGGGTGGTTTGCCCTCAATAAATTCTGTCAAGGTAATTGTACCTTCCTTTCCTTCTTCGGTGCCAATTAAAATTACGTTTTTCAGTTCTACTAGTTTTCTAACCCGTTTTATTGTTCGATATTGATTTTTATGGATGAATACAGTATTGATATTTCCAGCGTCTCTAATTATATGCGCTACATCTCCTTCCTTAAGGAGAGCATTGATAGGGACAACAGCAGCACCTGTTTGCATGATACCTAAAAGACAAAATAAGAATTCTGGACAATTACTTGCCATTACTCCAACAGCGTCACCTTTTTTAATACCTTCACTAGTTAGTGCGTTTGTTATTTTATCTGCTGTATATAATAATTCTCTATATGTATACTTTTTATCTGTTGGTTTATAATAAACACATACATTATTAGGGTATTCTTCCGCTCCTTTTCTTATAAATTCATGTACAGGAATTGGCTCAAATTTTATTGATTTTGGCACGTTATCCGGTCTATATTTAAACCAAGGTCGATTTTTACTTTGAAGATACGACGATTCGTTTTCATAATCATACGTAGCTTCCCAATCTGTATAATCTTTCATAATATATACACTACTTCTTCCTCTTAACTTCTTTTAATTTTGCTTCTTATTTGAGATTTCGTTATAAGAAACATTAATTCAATTTAGTAATATGAATTTTAATCTTAAAGTATAAAAGTTTTTTCATATAGATTTGCAAAATTTTATAGATGCCATTCAAACTTTTTATGCTTAAGTAAATTACTCTTATATTATAATTATTAAGGGAATGAATAAGAATGGATGTTTTCAAAGATAAGAACGTTTTTATTACTGGAGCTGCTAGTGGGATTGGTCGTTCCTTTGCTCTTGCTTTAGCTGATCTTGAGATGAATCTTTTTATTACAGATATAAACATGGAAAATTTAGAGAATGTTAAAAAAGAATTAGAAGAGAAAAATGTAATTGTTTATGCTAGTAAATGCGATGTATGCAATTATAAAGAATTTGAAGAAGTCTCTAAAGATTTTCATGAAAAATTGGGTGATATTGACTTACTCATAAACAATGCAGGAATTGCCATTGTTGGGAGTATAGATAATATTATTTTAGAAGATTGGAAAAAGGTATTAGATGTAAACTTATGGAGTATTGTTCATTCTATTAAAGCATTTTTACCCAATATGCTAAAAAGAGGTTCTGGTCATATTGTAAATATTGCTTCAGGAGCAGGAATTTTTGGTTCAGTAGAACCTCTTCCCTATATTACCTCAAAATTTGGGGTGGTGGGGCTTACCGAAGCTCTCTTTGCTCGCCTTAAAAAGAGAGGAATAAATGTTTCAGTAATAGCCCCCACATATATAAAAACGGATATCTTTAAACTTGAATCAGAGAAAATAGCCTACTCTCCAAAACTTTTAGATGATCATAAAAAAGAAAAGATTGATGAGATTTATAGGGAAATCTTTGAAGAGATAATGAAAAGTGCTATGTCCCCAGATCGAGCAATTAAAAAGTATATTCGAGGAATTAAGAAGAATCAACTGTATATCTTTGATGTAATTGCTACCTCACAGATACTTGCTATGAAGGGTAATAATCCTCAACAATACGAAGATTTTTTAGTAATGTATCAAAAAAATCGAGAAGAACTAATAAAGAAGCATTTTCTTCAGCATGGGATAAATATAGAAGACTATATCGAATCTTATTAATTTAATCTAATTTTTATAATAATAATTATAATATAGAAAGTACAATATAATGAAAGATTTTAAGGATAAGAATGGATTTATAACTGGCGCCGCTAGCGGAATTGGGCGGTCTTTTGCTCTAGCTTTAGCTAAACGGGGTATGAATCTTTACATCACAGATATCAATATGGAAAGTTTAGAGAAGGTTAAATTAGAAATTGAGAAGATAGGGGTAAAAGTTTTCGTATGTAAGTGTGATGTTTCTAGATATAAAGATTTTGAAAAAGCGGCGAAAGATTTTTATGAGAAATTGGGTGAGTTGGATCTTCTGATCAATAACGCAGGAATTTCTATGGGTTTTGATTTACTCAATATCGATTTAAAAGTCTGGAAGAGAGTAATGGATGTAAATTTAGGAAGTATAATCCATTCAATAAAAGCATTTTTACCACGCATGATAAAAAGAGGTTCAGGTTATATAGCAAATGTAGCCTCAGGAGCAGGCATCTTGGGAATAGCAGAACCAATTCCATATATTGCATCAAAATTTGGAGTGGTAGGACTCTCAGAGACTTTTTTTGCTCGATTAAAAAATCTCGGTATAAATGTGTCTGTTATTGTGCCAATGTGGATAAAGACAAATATAATTGTTGTTGATACAGATAAAATTCAGTATCCCCCAAAACTTCTAGAAGATTTTGGAAAAGAAAAATTGGATAAAGCTTATAGCACATTGATGGATGTAATAGCAGAAGGAGCTATCTCACCAGATGATGCCGTAGAATTCTATATTGAAGGAATTCAGAAGAACCAACTATACATATTTGATAATCCTTATTATTTAGAAGCATTAGAGATGAAAGGGAAAGATCCCAAACAATATGAGGATCATATCGTAGAAGGATTTACAAACCGAGGTAAAGCCTTTAGGGAACACTTCCATAAACATGGAATTGATATTGAGAAGTATATGTAAAAAAGGGAAAAATATGAAAGATTTAAAAGGAAAAAATTGTTTTATAACGGGTGCGGCTAGCGGAATCGGACGCTCAGTAGCACTTGAGCTTGCAAGGGAAGGAATGAATCTTTATATAACAGATATTAATGAAGAAGGATTGGCAAATGTCAAAAAAGAAATAGAAGAGATTGGAGTTAAAGTAATCTCGAGTAAGTGTGATGTCTCAAAATTCGAAGATTGGGAGAAATGTGAAGGAGTTTTTAGGGAAAATCTAGGGGATATTGATCTTTTGGTAAATAATGCGGGAATTGCTATAGGTGGGAGTATTTTGCAACTTGAGTTAGAAGATTGGGAAAAAGTACTTGGTGTAAATTTATGGAGTATTATATATTCACTAAAAACGTTCGTGCCAAGAATGTTAGCAAAAGGCTCGGGACATATAGTAAATGTATCATCTGGGGCAGGGATATTTGGATCACCAGAACCTCTCCCTTATGTAACAACAAAATTCGCGGTGGTGGGATTATCTGAAGCATTATTTGGTAGTCTAAATGGTATGGGGATAAATGTATCTGTAATCTGTCCTTGGGTTATCGCGACGAATATTTGGAATATTTCTGAACTGAAAGTTCCACAAAAACTTATAGAAGATGTAGGGGAGGAAAAAATAGAAGAGATGATGAATGAAGTGAGACAAGGATTCCTTGATATTGCTATATCACCTGATGAGGTTGCAAAGATCTATGTAAAAGAGATTAAAGAGAATAAGTTATACATCTGTGATAATAAAGACTATTTTAATATTCTGGCATTGAAGGGTAAGCCACAGGAATTTGAAAATGCCCTTAAAATGATTCATGCTGAACGTACTAAAAATATGAGAGATAGGTACAGCAAGATGGGTATTAATATTGATGATTATAGATAAATTTAAATAAGGAGTTAAGATTATGAAAGAATTTAAAGACAAAGTGGCCGTGATTACCGGAGCCGGAAGTGGTATTGGTTTTGCTCTGGCTGAGCGTTGTGCAAAGGAAGGGATGAAAGTAGTGTTTGCAGATATTGATGAGAAATTCTTAAGAAAAGCAGAAAGGAAGATGAAAAGGCTTGAAGCGGATGCTATCACCGTTTTGATTGATGTTTCAAAGGTTAGTGATATTGAAAAATTAGCAAAAAAGACGCTTGAAACTTATGGAGCAGTTCATCTTTTGGTAAATAATGCAGGAATTGGTAATACCAAATACACATGGAATTATACATTAAAAGATTGGGAGTATCAATTGGGTGTGAATCTTTGGGGAGTGATTAATGGTGTTAGACTTTTTTTACCGATTATGTTGAAACAAGATGAAGAATGCCATATTGTAAATGTAGCATCGATGGAAGGATTATTTTCGGGTTCTGGTCCTGGAGGTGCTATTTATGGTGTATCTAAGCATGGAGTAATCTCTTTAAGTGAAACATTACGAACTGATTTAGAAATGAAAGGAAGCAAAACTAAAGTTTCAGTTGTATGTCCGGGATTTGTTAATACAAGAATCTTGTTTGGTGACACTCATCGTTCGGAAAAATATCAGAATCTTCCAAGTGAAGAAAGTGAAGATACAAGGGGAGAAGACTTTTTTGCCAGATTTGGAACAGAAGCTGAAGAATTGTTGAAGCAGACAAGAATTATACCCTCCGAAGAAGCAGCAGATATCATTTTTCAAGCGATTAAAGAGGATAAATTTTACATTCTCACCCATAAAGATGCCCTCATGAAGAGACTTGTAAAGGAAAGATTTGATGAAATTCTTGAGGAGTTTGAATCCTAATTTTTTTGAATTCAAAATTTAGTAGAATATTTGGTATATAATTGTAACCTAATTAAGGTTTTATCAATACTTTTACAGATTCTTCAATATTACACTGAGTTTCAAAAGCCTCTTTAGCTTGGTCTACTGAGAATTCATGTGATAGAATTTTTGATCGATCTACCTGTTTATTCTCAATTAATTTTATGCTTTTTTTCATTTCCAAAGGGGTAAACCCAAACGATCCAATAACTTTTACTTGTTTTGCAATCATAAAGGTTAAATCCAATTTTACGCTTTCCTCGAATATGCCGTGAACAACGACAGTGCCAGTATATGATCGAGCCATATTAATAGCTTGTTGAAGGACTAATGGTGCTTTCTGATCTTTTATGTATCCTACACAATCATAAACAATATCAACTTTTGGCATTGGAAATATTGCTGGACCAAATGTGGGCATAGAACCTACAATTTCCATAATTTTTGAAGGGACACTTTCAGTTTTAGCATTGATGATTTCATTAGCACCTAACTCTTTTGCTAGTTTTAAACGAGAATCCGATAGATCTATGATAACAAGTTTATTCGGCTTAATACCAAGCGCTTTCAAGCATTGGATTATACCAAGACCTATTGTTCCTGCACCATAAATAACAATATTCGCACCATTAAATGGTTTACCCTTCATCAGCGCATGGTATGAATTTGCTAACGGTTCAAGCGTTGCTGCTGCTTCATACCCTACACTAGATGGTAATTTATACACATTATAACCATATGTAATAGGGATAGGAACATATTCAGCCATACCGCCATTTGAAAGGGCCACAACCCGATCACCAACCTTAAATTTTTTAATATTCTTACCTACTTCTACAATTTCACCACTATATTCATGACCGGGGATTCCTCCCTTCTTTAAAGGTCTAGTAAGCATTGGAGAATAGAGATTTAATTTATACATATGTAAATCTGAGCCGCAAATCCCACAAGCTTTAACGTTTATAAGAATCTCATTATCTTGGATCTTAGGCTTTTCCACTTCTTCTGTTCTGATGTCTTTTATTCCATAAAAAACTGCAGCTTTCATATTTTATCACATAGTTGACATTCAATTTGAAAAAGAATTATCTATTATTTGTTAATTTATCTCAAGAATTATTTATAACTATGGATTTTCAAAATCACACCAAGAAACAATCTTTTTATGTTATACCGTTAAATAAATACTATGAAAGATTTTAAAGATAAAGTTGCGGTAATAACGGGGGCTGCTAGCGGTATAGGACAAGCACTTGCTTATCAGTGCGGCAAAGAAGGGATGAAAGTAGTCATTTCTGATATTGATGAGAAACGTCTTAGAAGAACTGAACGAAAATTAAAAAGAGAAGGAACAGTTGTCTTATCGGTAATAACAGATGTTTCTAAACACGGGG
The DNA here is from genome assembly GCA_019894975.1 of Promethearchaeota archaeon. GTDB lineage: Archaea > Asgardarchaeota > Lokiarchaeia > Sigyniarchaeales > SOKP01 > Loki-b32. The sequence continues at coordinate 26,536 of JAGXNO010000018.1, forward strand.
ATATCGAAGATTTAGCAAAAAAAACACTAGACGCTTTCGGAGCAGTACATCTTTTATTTAATAATGCTGGAGTTGCATTGCCCAAACTTACCTGGGAATATGAATTGGATGATTGGGACTTTGTCCTAGGGATCAATTTGATGGGTGTAATCTATGGAATTCGAACTTTTATCCCACAAATGATCAAACAAGACACTGAATGTCATGTTGTGAATATATCATCTATTGAGGGATTACTGTACAACGGTGTAGGTGGTGCTACCTATGGTGTATGCAAACACGCCCTTGTTTTCCTTTCGGAGAGATTAACACAAGAATTAGAAGAAAATGACCATAAAATAAAAGTATCTGTAGTTTGTCCGGGATTTGTAATGACAAATATCTTCATGTCTTCAATAAACCGTCTTCCTGAAGAAGCTAGAGATGGGTTCTTTCAATCGGAGATGGATGAGGAAACTATGGAAAATCTCCAAGAGTTTCTTGAACAATCTCCTGGTAAAACGCCCGAAGAAGTCGCAGATATCGTATTCCAAGGAATAAAAGATGAAAAACTTTATATTTTAACTCATAAACAGCCAATTCTAAAAGATATGCTGAAAGAAAGATATGATGCAATACTAAAGGCTTTTGATTAAGTTTCTTTTAGAAAGTAGAGTTTATTATTTTTTTCAATTCTTTTTATTTTCCCTTGGTTTTCCAAATAAATTAGATGACTTAGTACTTCACTAAGAGCTAGCAGTGTGTTTAATCCATCTAGATCTTCTCCGAAGTGAATTTGTGAAATTCTGTAAGGAGTTAAAGCATTATTTTCAATTACTTTTGAAACTTCAGATAACCGATTATCATGATGTTGTTTCATTTCTAAGATTCTTTGATGAGGATTATAAATTATCTCTTGATGTGCGGGAAATATTATTTTGGGATCCAGTTTATCAATTTTATCTAAGGATTTCAAATATAGGTCTAAAATATTTGTGAAATCAAATTTTTTTTCAATTATAGGGTTTATCCTAGAAGTGCCTATATTAGGAGTAATTCTTGAAAGGATATGATCTCCTGCAAATAGATGACGATTACTTTCCTCAAACACACAGATATGTCCTAAACTATGGCCTGGTGTCCAGATAAATTTTAGGTTAGTTGAATCAAATTTAATTTCATCGTTATCGTTTAAAATTCTGTCCGGTTTAATATAAGGTATCATTCTATGCATATTTGTTGAAAAACCAAACATAGTTTTTGCCATTTCTTCAGTAATTCCGTATTTCATTGTAAGGGACTTTAATTCATCAGCAGAATTTTTAATTTCATCTTCATTTTTAGGATCAGTCATCCATTTTATTGTATCATGAGTGATTTCATGCATTAATACTTGAATATCGGGATTCTTATGTTTGATTTCTTCCATTAAGCCTACGTGGTCTGGATGATCGTGGGTAATAATAAGGTAATCAATGTCATTGATTGATAGATTTAGTTTTTTTAGCTCAGAAAAGAATTTTCTCTTCCAATCAGGGAAATTTAAACCAGCATCGACTAGGATATGGGTATCATCAATTTTAAATAGATACATGCACACAAATCGCAATCCAAATGAAGAGGGAAAATCAATCTGAAATCGGTATACCCCATCGATTTCACTGACTTCAGAGTTTATCTTATAGGAAAACAGGATAATCCATCCATTTAGTTAATCTTTGAATGTAAATTTACTAAGCAATTTTTAGTTTGTCATTTTATCTTTTCAACTTTGTCATAAAAACCATAAATTGATTATCAGAACAAATAGAATATATAAAAGAAATTTGATAATTTTATAAGTTCTACTTATTTTACCAAATAAATTATTTTAGTAAATTTTTTGAATTAACAACACATATACTAATATAGAATTTATTTAAAGGAAATTACTATGAAAAGTATTCAAGAAAGTCTGATTACACGTGTAATTGCACCCGCTAGAGTTGATAATAAGATTAACGCTCTAAAGTGTAATACATGTGGTAATATTAGATATCCGCAAAGAACTTATTGCAATAGATGCCAAGGTACAGATTTTTCTCCTATATTATTTGAACCTAAAGGCGAGGTTATAACATTTTCGTCAACTTACAAGAAGAAGGCTACGGATAAGCAACGAGTTTTTGGATCTGCGAGACTCTATACCGCAGATGGGAAAGATTCCATTGGAGTAAGTGGCACTTTTGATGTGGAAGGTATCGATGATTTAAAAATTGGGGATAAAGTCGAATTAGTCCCAAATGACCAATATAATATATTTAAAAAAATAGAGGAATAGAAAAATGAATAAAGTCGCAGTAGTAGGTGCGGGAATGTCTCCCTTTGGAAGACTCGATGCACTCTTGTATCAAGAAATTGGAAGACCTGCTGTTAATGATGCTATTGAAAATGCCGGAATTGATCGTAAATTGGTCGAAAGTTGTTATTATGGTAGTTGTGGAGGAGTTGGTGTTGGCCATGAAATTATGAGTGAAGCAGGAATGATCGGAATTCCGATTACGAGAGTGGTAAACGCTTGCTCATCTGGTTCTAATGCTTTCCGATTAGCTTTTATGGACATAGCTTCAGGAATGAGTGACTGTGTAATGGCCATGGGAATCGAAAAGATGAAAGATGTATCTATGGGTATGGTTGGAGGTGGAACCCGGTTTCAAATTGAAGCAAAAGCTTTTAGCCATGGTTCCCCAATGCCAGGTGGTGGCGGCGGTGGAATGCCTGCAGGTTTTGCCTTTATGGGAAGAGCTCATATGAAAGAATATGGTTCAACAAAAGAAGATTTTGCAAATATAGTAGTAAAGAGTAGAAGAAATGGCGCAAAGAATTCTAAAGCAGAATTTCAAAATAAAATGACCTTAGATGAGGTCTTAGATGATGTCATGATAAATGATCCACTAACCAGATCGCAATGTTGCCCCCGTACAGATGGAGCTGCAGCTGTGGTGTTGATGAGCGAGGATTTTGTCAAAAAACATAATATTGAAACTCCTATTTGGGTTAAGGGGAGTGCCATGGGAAGTAATATGGGTGGAGCAAATGAGAGACGCTTTTATCAAGAAACTGGTAGTTGGTATGGCCCAGGAATAGTCACTGATTATTTTACGGCACAGCAAGTATATAAAATGGCCAAAGTTGAACCTAAAGACTTCTATGATAGAGGATTTGTTGAGTGTCATGACTGCTTCTCAGTTTCAGAGCTTGTTCATTATGAAGATTTCGGCTTCTGTAAAAAAGGTGAAGGTTCTGCCATGATAAACGATGGGGTGGTAGAAATTGATGGGGATCTTCCAGTTAACCCTAGTGGTGGTTTATTATCTGTTGGTCATCCCCTTGGAGCGACAGGCACACGACAAGTAGCTGAAATCTTTTGGCAAATGACAAAAGATAAGGAAGTTGCAAAACGTCAAGTACCAGATAAACATCTTGAGCTTGGTCTTCAGCATACTTTAGGACAACCTGGATTGGGTTTCACTAACGTAATGCATGTCTTTTCACGAGATCTCTAAATTTTATAATTTTTTATTTAATTTTCTTTTGTTTTCTATTTTTGAATTCCCTATTATTCAAAATCTATAAATAGAATTCTATCTAATTGTATCTCTAACCATAATAGATTGAAAAAGTAAAAGTTAAAGTGAAAACTTGAAATGTCATATAAGGATTATAAGCTTCTAAAGATTCGAGTTAACCGAGGAGTTCTTTTCGCTACTATTGATAATCCCCCGATTAATTTATTAACTAACGAACTTTATGGGGAATTCGGAAAACTAGCAGAGGAAGTTTCCAACGATGACAATGTAAAAGTGATTGTCTTTGACAGTGCTGATCCTGATTATTTTATTTGCCATTATGATGTAAGTCTCCTTTTACTATATCCAGACAAAGCCCCACCAAAACCTACTGAGCTGCATTTTGGTCATCAAATGCAGGAAATATATCGGACTATGCCAAAGATTTCAATTGCAAAAATTGAAGGTCGAGTAAGAGGTGGAGGAAGCGAATTTGTCTTGTCACTCGATATGAGATTTGGAGCTATTGGAAAGGCAATTTTAAGTCAGTTAGAAATTCCATTGGGTATTATCCCAGGAGGAGGAGGAACTCAAAGGCTCCCTCGTCTTGTAGGGAGATCTCGAGCCATGGAAATAGTAGTAGGAGGGGGAGATTATTCTGCAGACATAGCGGAGAAATATGGTTATATAAATCGTGCCCTTCCCCCTGAAGAAATTACACCCTTCGTAGAGGAACTTGCGTATCGAATAGCATCTTACCCCGCAGAAACAATCGCAGCAGCAAAGAAAGCTGTACTAGTTGCCTTAGAAAAACCTGTTGAGGAGGGTTTGTTAGAAGAACAACATCTCTTTAATTTGACATGTACATCATCTGCTGCTAAAGAGAGAATGAAGTTATTCCTTGAATTAGGTGGTCAAACGCGGGAAGGAGAACTTAAAGTTTCAAAATGGGTTAAAAAACTTACTGAAAAGCTTGAGAAAAAATAACTTATCATTGAATGATTTATCTACTATATTTTCTTCCTTATTCTGAGATTATAGAAAAAACTTCTTATTTGATAATAAGTCAAAAATATTATTACAATCAAAAAAATCGTGATCAAAAAAATGGAATATAAAGATTATAAAGTATGGAACATTGAAGTGAAAAATAGTGTAGCATGGGTTACAATTGATAATCCCCCTGTGAACCTGATTAATATGGATTTCTTGGCAGACATGGATCGGTTTTTCAATGAAGTTAAAAAAGATGATGATGTAAAGGTAATAGTCTTTCAAAGTGCAGACCCTGATATTTTTATTTCACATTTCGATGTTACTGCTTTAACTGATTTTCCAGAAGAGCCTGGACCTATAGCTACAGAATTACAAGGCTGGAAAAAGTATTTTATGGATTTTCGGACATTATCTAAGGTTACAATCGCAAAAATCGAGGGAATCACTGGAGGGGGAGGAAATGAGTTTGCTTTATCGATGGATATGAGATTTGGTGCAATTGGTAAAGCTGTATTCTCACAGACTGAAGCGGCAGTAGGAATCATCGCAGGAGGTGGTGGCACACATTGGCTTACACGATTAATGGGGAGGTCTCGAGCATTAGAAGCCATGTTAGGTCTTTTACCTTATTCAGCAAAAATGGCAGAACGTTATGGATGGATTAATAGAGCACTCCCAGCGGATAAGATTGGTCCGTTCGTAGAGATGCTAGCTAACAGTATAGCATATGTTTCAGCTGAGACAATTGCCCTTGTTAAAAGATCTGTGGTCGTGGCTGAAGAAATGTCCAGAGAGAAAGGATTACTTGAGGAAGGTCATCTTTTTGCTATAGCAGCATCAGCATTAGATTCTAAAGGAAGAATGAATGAAGCTCTTGAATCTGGTTTGCAAACACGTGAAGCCGAATTAGGCCCAAAGCGAAGATTAGAGGAAATGAAGAAACTTTTAGGCGATATATTCTAATTTTTTTTACTTTCTGTTTTTTTAATTAAGTGTTCTAACTACTAAAATTAAGTTCATAAAATAAGAATCTTTATGAATAGTTAAACAATCAATAGTCAATAGAATTTGAGAGGAAAAAAAGAAATGAGTTATGATGGCTTTAAATTATTTAAAGTGAGAGTAGATAAGGGAGTTGCATTTGTAACAATTGATAATCCACCAATGAATCTTTTGAATATGCAAATGATAATGGAATTTGGTATGCTTGCGACTACTGTTAGGAATGATGACAATGTTCGTGTTATTGTATTTGATAGTGCTGATCCCGACTTCTTTATAGCTCACTTTGATGTCCAAGGATTAGTGGTAATGCCTGATGAAGCAGCACCAAAAAAGACGAGTATTGAAGGTACCGTTCATTCGATCAATGAAGCATATCGTACCATGCCTAAGATTTCCATTGCAAAAGTCGAAGGCGTAGTACGCGGTGGCGGATTTGAATTTATTCAAAGCTTCGATATGATTTTTGGAGAAAAGGGAAAAGCTATATTTGCTCAACCAGAAATTGGGGTAGGAATTATACCGGGAGGAGGAGGAACAATTAGAATTCCTCGCGAGGTTGGTCGAAGAAGAGCAATGGAAATTGTAGTTGGAGGACATGATTTCCCTGCAGAGACAGCAGAACTTTATGGCTTAATAAATCGTGCCCTTCCTCCAGATAAATTAACCCTTTATGTTGAAAATTTAGCTTATAGAATTGCGGGATTCCCTGCTGAATCGATAGCTACAGCAAAACAATCCGTATTGGCAGGAGTAGATTTACCTCTTGAAACAGCACTTTTGGAAGAGCAATATTTGTTTGGTCAGGCTGTTGCATTACCCACCTCGAAAGCGAGAATGAAGATGTTTTTAAGTCTTGAGGGACAATCTCGTGAACTAGAAGCTAACATTAATACACTGCTTGATGAACAAGAAGAAAATCCCTTCGCAATATTCGAGGAAAAAGAGGAGTGAGTAAGGAAACGAACAAAAAATAAAATTATTTAGAATTTAATTAAATTACCTTATTTTTTTTAAAATTTTCAATATCTTCCTCAGAATAATTAAGCGATTCTAAAATTTCCTCTGTCTGTTGTCCAGTTTTAGGAGCTAGGCTTCGTATTTGAGGAGGTGTTCGCGACATTTTGATGGGAGATGCTAAATTCTGAATTTCACCAAATACTGGATGCTTCATTTTCACAATCATATTACGGGCTTTAATTTGAGGATCATCACATGCTTCAAAATAATTTTTGACAGGGGAGATACATGTATCAAAATTTTTAAAGACTTCAAGCCATTCCCCTTGCGTTTTCTTAAGAAATTCATTTTCTAATTCCTTAAAGACTTTTTCCTTTTCTTCTCCTTGTACCCACATTTTAGATTTTAAGTCGTTACGATTTAATCCGTCACACAATCCTTGCCAAAATTTCGGTTCCATAGCTCCAACAGCGATATATCTATCATCTTTGGTTTTGTAAGCACAATAATATGGTGAACCTCCTCCTGTTTTCGCCCTTTTTTCTGGTTGTTCTGGTTTCTCTCTTAAATCTCTTACAAACTTAGCTGCAGCAGCCAATGGATTGAAAAAGAAAACAGAATCAGTCATTGAAATGTCAACATATTGACCTTTTTTTTCAGGATTATTTTCCCTCTCAAATAGAGCACTTAATATCCCGATAACAGATACTAATGCTCCACCGATATCACCTACTGAAACTCCAGGGGGTATTGGCCTTCGTTCTTTATCATCCTTACCTAATTCATATCTTTCTCTTGTCGCATCTAATACTCCCGCAACTGCAATGTAATTAATATCGTGCCCTGCAATTTGTTCGTAAGGTCCATCTTGTCCATAACCCGTCATTGAACAACAGATTATTGATGGATTTATTGCAGATAAGGTTTTATAATCAATTTTTAGCCGTTCCATAACTTTTGGCCTAAAAGTATCCATTACAACATCGGCTTTTTTTACCAGCTCATAAAATATCTTTCTAGCCTCTTCAGATTTCAAATTTAGGGTAATTGACTTCTTGTTTCTCATAAGTACCGCATTAAAAGCACTCTCTCGGTAATTATCCTTCTGAAAAAAGGGAGGTAGATTACTCATCATATCATTCGGGTTTTCTACCCTAATAACATTAGCTCCGAGATCAGATAAGATCATTGTACAGTAAGGTCCGGGAAGCATACGTGATAAATCTAAAATTGTGATATTTTCTAAAGGTAATGTCATAAATATCAAAATCCTTGAGTAATTTTTTAATTTACTAATTTTAATCAAAAAAAAATAAGGAATAAATACATAAAGAACTTGCTTTAGCTCTCCAATTCTTATTTGTTCATCTTTATATGATTAAAAAGATTATAATTCCTATGATGAAAGCGATTGTATGGACAAAGTACGGACCACCGGATGTTCTTCAGCTCAAGGAAGTAGAAAAACCTACTCCCAAGGATAATGAAATTCTGGTAAAAATACATGCGACAACAGTAACATCAGGAGACTGTGAACAACGAAGTCTCAAATTATCAATCTTATATCGACTCTTCATGCGACTATATATTGGTCTCAGAAAACCAAAGAGAATAACTATATTAGGGATGGAGTTATCTGGGGAAATTGAATCAGTAGGAAAAGATGTAACACTATTTAAGGAGGGTGACCAAGTTTTTGCAGCTACTGGTTTTGTTGGTATGGGTGCTTGTGCTGAGTATATATGTCTGTCTGAAAAACCTGAAGAAGGGGATAGTACGAACAGTAGTCAGGTGGCAATAAAACCGGTCAATATGACCCATGAAGAAGCTGCCCCCGTTCCTGTTGGAGGCCTTGAAGCATTGAATTTTCTTAGAAAAGGAAATATCCAAAACGGACAGAAGGTTCTGATTAATGGTGCGGGTGGAACTATAGGTACTTTTGCCATACAGCTTGCCAAGTACTTTGGGGCCGAAGTGATTGGAGTGGAGAGCACAGATAAATTGGACATGCTGCGCTCCATTGGTGCAGACCAGGTCATTGATTACACTCAAGAAGATTTCAACAAAAGTGGTGAGAATTATGATTTTATTCTTGACGTGGTAAGCAAGAGTTCGTTTTCAGAGAGTATAAATTCGCTAAAAGAAAACGGATGCTATCTTATAGCTAACCCTGGGTTGTCACAGAGGATTCGAGGACGAAAGATTTCAAAGAAAAGCAACAAGAAAGTTTTTTTCGGAGCAACATACCCTAAGACTGAAGATTTACTTTTCCTCAAAAGACTTATTGAGGCGGGGAAGATAAAATCGGTCATAGATAGATGCTATCCTTTGGAACAAACCGCCGAAGCCCACAAGTATGTTGAAACAGGAGAAAAAAAGGGACATGTAATCATAACTGTAGTACATGATAACAAAACCTAACAGAGAGTAAAATTTTTCTTGTTTTTTATTAAAAAAATAAGGAGTATAGAAAAAGAAATCTTTTTTATTTTTTCACTTCATAGCCTGCCTGCTCTCTATCGTAGGTGGATTCTGTTACTCCTTTATCTTTAAGAACTTGCTTTAAAGTTCTATGTACTTCACTTTTAGGGAGCTTTTCTACAAAATCTATGAATCGGGGAACTTGGAAATACGCCATTTTACCTTGGCAATAATCAAGTAATTCTTTAGGTGTCATAGATTCACCTGGTTTTAATACCACGGAAACCATAACCTCGTCTTCGACTATTCCTGCAGGTTGGACTGCATAAGCAGCTGATTCTAGCACCTTTTCATGCTGATTTATTACTCTCTCAACAGACCATGGTGAAATATTCTCACCCCTACGCCTAATAGAGTCCTTTTTCCTATCTACGAAGTAAAACCAGCCTCCAGCATCCATTGTGGCTAGATCTCCGGTATGGAGCCACAGATTACCATCGTTGGCTTCTCGAATTTTATCTTTAGTGGAGCTTTCATCCTTATAGTATGTTACCTTTCTCATTTCTACTTCCCCTCTATTTACAAGGAAAACGAGTTCGCCCACTTCTTCAGACCCTAATAAATTTCCCTCATCATCCATAATACCAGCTTTAGAGCCACCTAGAGGTTTTCCCATAGAACCAACAGGAACATTCTTTTGGAAAAAAGGACCAAGTATATACCCACCTCCATCAACAGCCCCATAAAATTCTTTTATTTCTACATTGAAACGTTTCTCAAATGGGATTACCAATTCTTTGGGACATGCGGCGGAAATAATTAATTTAACTTTATTTTCTCCATCATTGGGACGTTCTGGTTGTTTTAGCATAAATTGTGGCATAGCGCCCAATAAATTAAAGGATGTAACATTATATTTTCTGCATATATCCCAATGTCGACTCGCACTAAACCTCTTAGAAAGAACCACAGGTGTTTCTGTCAAATATCCTGGCATTGTTGTTATTTGCAGAGCGTTTCCGTGGAATAAAGGTAAACATGTTAACATAACGTCGTCTCCCCCACCTAAGAATAATCTTATTAGCCCTGAAGCTGTCTGTAACGCGTTCCCTGCATAGGTTTTTTTATAATAAAAAGTAGTAGCCTTAGGCGGTCCTGTTGTACCTGAAGTGTACATAAGGTAACATTTTTCTTCAAAATCAATTTCAGCTTCGATATCATCATCAGGTGATTCCATTAGTTCTTGAAGCGATATCATACCCTCTGGAAGTTTAAAATCTGGGGGTGCTTCATTAATTTCGACTATTACATGCTTAATCTTCGGTAATTCATCTTTAATGTCCAAATAAGCATCAATCATGCTCCAATTAATTACTAAGATCTCTGAATCACTATGATCAATAATATATTGTAATGTCACCCCCTTCAAAGCAGTATTAATTAGCACTGCATAACCCCCAAGTTTCCATGTCCCAAATAACGTAAATAAAAATTCCGGAGAATTAATTTCCATTAATGAAAGTCCAACTCCTGGTTTCATTCCAAATTTTTTTAATCCATTTGCCATTCTATTTGAATATAAATGGATATCTCGATAGGTATATCTTTCATCAATTTCCTTATCAAAATCTCTTACATAAGTTAAGAAAACCTTGTCTCCTACAGTTTCAGCTTTATTTTTAACAACATCATTAAAAGTTGTCGTTTCACTTATTTTAAAATCAGACAATATTTCATCCTCTTAATTATTTAAGCTTCTCTTTTTGAAATTTATTACACTTACTTAAAGAACGAAATAATAAAAAAGTAATTAATAGAAATTTTTTAACATTCCTCAGAATTTACCAGAATAATTCTATTTGGTATTAAAAGTAATTAAAAATAAAAAGAATTAAAATAATTTAGAAGCCAATTATCTTTACTTTTTTAGCTCGTAGCCTGCTTTTTCACGATCATAGGTTGTATCGGTAACTCCCTTGTCTTTAAGAAACCGTTTCATTATTCTATGAACTTCACTTTTTGGTAAAGATTCTACGAATTCAACAAAACGTGGAATTTGGAAATGAGCAAGCTTATCTTGAACAAAGTCAAGTAGTTCTTCAGGTTCCATGGTTTCACCAGGCTTTAAAACGACTGCAACCATTACTTCATCTTCAGCATAGTCTTCTCCTACTTGCTGTCCTTTAATACCATATGCTGCTGACTCCAACACTTTATCATGTCTATTTATTACCCTTTCTACACTCCAAGCAGCGATATTTTCTCCACGACGTCTGATAGAATCTTTTTTGCGATCTACAAAAAAGAACCACCCATTTTCATCTTTTGTAGCAACATCTCCTGTATGAAACCATAACCTTCCATCAGGTGCTTTTTGAATACGAGATTCAGATGCTTCTTCGTTTTTATAATAACTCACTTTTCTCTCCTCTTTTTCTTCTTCTTTAACAAGAAAAACGAGCTCTCCCGGAGTATTGGGTTCTAAAATATTACCCTCATCATCCATTATTTCTCCAACAACATTACCAGATGTTTTTCCCATAGATCCTACAGGAGCATCTGGAGCACCACCGGTACCTAAAGAGAAACCTCCTCCGTCAACTGCACCATATGCTTCATAAATTTTCAATCCGAATCTTTCTTCAAAATCTTTCACAAGTTCTTTAGGACATGCTGCTGAATTAACACGCCATACTTTGTTATCTTTATCATTAGGGTGTTTTGGTTGTTTAAGGAGGTATTGCGGCATTGATCCCAGTAGATTAAAATTGGTGACACCATATTTACGAATAATATCCCAAAACCTTGATGCAGAGAATCTTTTCGAAAGTATAACAGGAAATTCTGCCATGTAGCCAGGCATGGAGCATAATTGAAGTGCGTTACCATGAAACAAGGGTAAACAAGTGTATAAAACGTCACCCGCTTTTCCTAAGCCATAGGCAATGAGAGCAGAAAAAGTTAATGAGCCAGCATTCAACATTTTTCCATAGAAAAACGTCGTTGCTTTTGGAAGTCCCGTTGTTCCAGAGGTATAAATTAATATGGACATGTTGTTAGGATCAATTTCTACTTCTACATCGTCATCAGGAGCTTCCATTACACTTTGTAGAGATAAAATTCCTTCTGGTAAATTGAAATCAGCTGGAGCTTCATTCATATCTACTAGTACATTCTTTATTTTCGGTAACTCATCTCTAATTTTCAAATAATTATCCAGCAATGACCAGTGTGTTAAAAAAGTATTACTATCACTATGATCAACAATATATTGTAATCCATCACCCTTCAAACCGGTATTTACTAATACAACATAACACCCCATCTTCCAAGCTGCGAAAAGTGTAAAAAGAAATTCAGGACTATTTATTTGGTATACAGATATACCATCACCCGAATTTAATCCTAACTTTGTAAACCCGTTTGCTAATCTATTGGATTGGGTATACATGTCTCGATAAGTATATTTCTCATCTATTCCTTTATCAAAATCTCTAACATAAGTTAAATATACCTTATCACCAACCCGTTCTGCTTTTTTTCTAACGATATCAGTAAATGTATCTGTTGGGCTTATATTTAATTGCTTCTGGAGCATATTTGTTAATGCATTCATTTGATTTTCTTCCATAATGCAACCTCAATAATTGATATTTCCTTAGAATTTTATAACATTTAATAAATTGTTGCTAGAGGAGAATTTCTAATTTTGATGTGAAATTAGAATAAAAATTTAAGATATTGGGTTTTAATTAAAAAATGGAAGTATCTTGAATCCTTAATGTAAAGTTACTTCTTCTTTACGCTTCTTTATGTTTCTTGAGATTCTTTTTATAAGCTTTTCATAGGTTGATATATACCCATAAATTAAACCAAATGATTTTAAAGTAGATTGGTGAATATCTGGAGTCCAGGCTGCACAACAATCATCTACAATTACTACTTGGAACCCATAATCAGAAGCCTCTCGAGCAGTAGAATGTACACAAAAATTAGTTACTACTCCTGATACCAAAACTGTCTCTATTTCCATATTTCGCAAAAAACTGTCAAGTCTAGTTGATATAAAGGTACCACTAGTGTTTTTTTGAATAACGAAATCTCTTTCTTCTGGCTTTAATTCATCTATTATATCAGAGCTAGGGTGTTTTATGTAAGGAAAAGCGACTTCTCCTAATCGAGTTTTTGCGATATTGTTTAAAAATTTGATGCTCTTAGAAAAATCGCTTCCATCAGGCATAAAACTTGAATACTTTGTGTAAATCACTGTGATTTCAGCATCATGACAAAAATCAATTAATTTTCGTAGATTTGGAGTAACCTTTTCTTCTACTTCTTTCACGAAATATTCTAAAAATCCGGGAATAATATTATCCAATGATTTATAGGCACCATAATCTTTCTCTACCTGATATTTTTGCATATCAACTACAATCAAGGCTGTCTTTTTCGGTATTATATCACTTAAGCCGCTTTGGACAAATTTATATAGTGCATCGATTTTTTCCCCCATTTAATCACATCCTTTTAAATTAAAAATCAATTTAACAAATTTGAAAATATTGGATATAACGTTATTTTAGTTCCTTTCTATTTATACCTATTTGTGATATAACTAATATTTGTAAGTCAATTTGAAATTAAAATTAAAACAAAAAAAGTAGAATAAAAGAAGATATATTACCTTTTTACCTCATAACCGGCTTTTTCTCGGTCATAAGTCGTTTCAGTTACCCCATGTTCTTTGAGGAATCGTTTCATTATCCTGTGAACTTTGCTTTTAGGAAGTGCTTCTACAAAATCTATAAAACGAGGTATTTGGAAGTATGCGAGCTTGTCTTGAAGATAATCCAATAATTCTTCAGGTTCCATTGTTTGATTCGGTTGTAATACTACTGCTACCATAACCTCATCTTCCGCATAATCTTCACCTACTTGATGTCCTTTAATACCATATGCAGCAGACTCCAGTACTTTATCGTGTAGGTTAATTGCTCGTTCAATAGACCATGCTGCTATGTTTTCTCCTCTTCGACGGATTGAATCTTTCTTTCGATCTACGAAGAAATACCATCCATTCTCATCTCTAGTCGCTAAATCTCCTGTGAGAAACCACATCCTCCCATCTGAGGCAGTTTGGATTCTAGATGCTGATGCTTCTGGATTTTTATAATAACTGACTTTTCTCTGTTCTTTTTCTTCTTCCTTTACTAAGAACACGAGCTCTCCGACGGTTTCCGTTCCTAAAATATTCAGATCGTCATCCATTATTTCTGCAATGGTACCTTCTGGGGTTTTTCCCATAGATCCTACAGGAGCATTTGGGTCACCTCCAGCACCTAAACTAAAACCACCACCATCCACTGCACCATATCCTTCAAACAATTTTAGACCAAACCTCTCCTCAAAATCTCTTACCAACTCTTTTGGGGCAGCAGCGGAGCCTACAAACATTACTTTATGGTCTTTGTCATTCGGACGAGGTGGTTGTTTCATAAGATATTGTGGCATTGACCCTAAAGTGTTAAAGGTGGTAACCTCATATTTTCGTACTATATCCCAGTGTCGTGAAGCTGAAAATCGTTTAGATAGAACGACAGGAACTTCACCGTAATAACCAGGCATAGCGCATAATTGAAGCGCATTTCCATGAAATAAGGGTAAGCATGTAAATAGCTTGAAGCCAGGTTGTGCTATTCTACTAGCCCATAACATTACACCGATGAGACCAAATCCATACATACCTCTGTGAAAAAATGTAGTTGCTTTAGGGAGTCCAGTTGTTCCTGATGTATAGATTAGAGTAGCCATATCGTTTGGAACTATTTTAACTGTAGTATCTTCATCAGAAGCATCCATAAATTTTTGAAAAGACAATATTCCATCGGGTAATGAAAAATCTTCAGGTGCTTCATTCATATCTACGATTATATGTTCAATTTTTGGAAGTTCATCCTTAATCTTTAGACAATTATCTAATAATGACCAATGAGTTACTATTCCCTTACTATCACTGTGATCAATAATATACTGTAGGCCATCACCTTTCAATCCCGTATTCACAAGTACTACATAAATTCCGATTTTCCAAGCACCAAATAATGCAAAAAGAAATTCGGGACTGTTGATTTGATAAAGAGAGATTCCATCTCCTCGTTTCAAACCTGCCTTCAGTAGAGCGTTGGCGACTCGGTTGGATTGTAGATGCATATCCCTATATGTATAGGTTTCATCGATGACTTTGTCAAAATCTCTAACAAATGTTAGGTAAACTTTATCACCGACTACTTCTGCTTTAGTTTTTACTAAATCAGCAAAAGTGGTTGTGGGAGTAATTTTATTCTTTTCTTGTATATTTTTTCTTAATGTTTCAAATGAATTAGACATAAAATTTTCAAAATTTAGTTGTAATTTAATGTTTTAGAATGGTAGAAAATATAATAAATTGTTGATTTCAATTGTCTATTCTACATCCATATAGACAAATTAACCAGTACCTATTTCTCCATAATAGAAAACACTTATTCCCTTTTTCTTCGTGATTAGAACTATTGGGATCTGTAATTATTTTTTAGGTGGTACATTATCCAAGAGTTCAGTAACATACCCAAACAGTTCTCTTGTATCATAATACACAAAACTGTTTGTCGGAAGAGCTCCACTAATGAGTCGTTTTATTCCCATTGAATCCCACTTCTTAAGCTCTTCATCAATATCTTCAACCAAAATTCCAATGTGATGAATTCCTCCTTCAGGATTAGTCTCTAAAAACTCAGAATAAATTGAGTTATCATCTAATGGTTGAAATAGTTCTATCATGGTATCACCAAATCTAGCAAATCCTACTTTAATTCTTAAAGGTTCTGTGAGCTCTTTAATAAAAGTGTTAACCTCTACATTCGCATCTACAGTATTTATTTCTGGCATTCCATACAATGCTTTAAGTTTTTCTACTATTTTTGAAAAATCTTTATATATAACTCCCACATGATGTATTCCTTTAATCATAGGCAATCAATATTTTAACTATTATTTCAGAAATTGAGTTGTTTTTTTCATTCCTGTTATATTCAAGAATAGTATAAAGTTTAAAATATTGGTGATTTAATATTTTATAACAAGAAATATGTCTAAGAGCAATTTTATAAGGAGAATAAATGAATTATGCCATGGGAAGATGTAAAAGATATTTTACGCCCAAATATGGATGATGTTCATATGGGTGTTATGAAAGTAGATGAGGAAAAGTGTAACAAATGTGAATTATGTATGCAAAACTGCCCATTCCGCTGTTGGGAGAAGAATGAAGAAGGATTCCCTGTTTTAAAAGAAAAATATGAATGTTTTAGTTGCTATAACTGTAAAATCGCATGTCCTAATGATGCTATATCAATAGTTGATTCGTACCACGTAGATGCGGGATTTTTTAAAACTGAACCGCATCCTTTACCCCCTGTAATGCCCCTTGAGCCAAAAGATGCCGAAGGAAATCCTACAGACTGGAACGAAATTGAGAAAGCTGTTCTTACTCGACGAAGTGTAAGAAATTTTAAAGATAAACCTGTCCCAGAACCATTGATTCAAAGAATTTTAGAAGCAGGTAGATTTGCTCCAAGTGGGGGAAATTGTCAACCCTGGAAATTTGTAGTAATAACCAATAAAGAAATAATAGATGAAATTGATAAAGTAGCAATCAATGTACTGAAAGGTATGCATAACGCCTATCTTAATGATAAATCTGTAAAAGCACTAGAAAGTGTAATAAAAGGAAGTGTAGGGAGTGCCGATCCGAGGATTATTCTTGGAGGGATGGGAGCAATAGGTAAAGAAGGAGGATTGACTCCAAGTCTGAATGCGCCTGCGATAATATTGTTACTTGGTGATGAAAGAGCAATTAGTGCTCCTCAAATAAGTATTGGAATATGTGGTCAAAATATGAATCTAGTTGCGAATTCTTTAGGTATAAAAGCTTGCTGGTCAGGTTTTTTTGGTTTAGGAGCTAGTTATCACCCAACTTTAAAGAAAAAACTGGGAATTGAATCTCCCTGGATTTGTGTTACCGCCTTGTGCTTAGGTTACCCCAAGTTTAAACAGGAAGGAATGGTACCTCGTGAACTTAGGCCTGTAAAATGGTTTAGAGAAGATAAGGACAAATCTGGAGTTCCAGAAAAGACAGCTGTATCTCAGACAGAGAAGCAAGAAGCATAAAATATTTATTCATTTTTCTTATTTTTTGATTAAATCCCCTTTTGTTAGGATAAAAACAGTATTAAATATGTTACTTTTTTTGTGGCCCTATAACTTTTATAATAGTTCGAAGTCTCCTAAAAGTTTATAGAATAAAACTATATATGGAATACGACCTACATTAAAATTAATAAACAACAAAAAAAGTGAAAAATGAGATGGAAGAAAAAGCAAGGTCGGACATGAAATATTATGAATTTTTGTACACCATTCAAACAATTTCCCAAAATTCACAATCTATTCAGAAAAATACCATGATTCAAGTTTTCGAGAATTATGATGCTAGTCGATTTATAAATAAGTTAGATAGTCAAATTGAGCAACTTGATGGATTACTTTCTATATAAAAATCATATTAAATAAAAATTAAAAAAAAGAGGTGGACGTAAAAATGTTTGCTTTAATGTATTACATCTTACTTGTCATCGCCGCAATATTTTGAGAGTATTGAGGGAAAACTCCTAGTAGTTAAAACTACTGTGAGATTATTATTTTCTTTTTTTTTATTTTCTAAGACATAGATTCTAATAACAATTCTACTAGATCCACCATTTTCATACGTGAACCAGATGAATCTATCGCGTCTTTTAGGTTCCTCCAACAGAATGGACAAGTACTTACCAAATACTCAGCACCTGTTTCTTCCGCTTCTTTAAGTCTGTTTTCAGCCATCTCCATGGATAATTCTGGGAATCCCTTTCTTACACCAGCTCCAGCACCACAACACATTGCACCAGCTCTATTAGTTTTCATCTCAGTTAAGTTAGAAATTCTCTTTAATACGTCTCGCGGTTCTTCATATAAACCCATATGACGTCCGATATGGCAGGGATCATGGTATGTGGTTTTAATATCTAACTTCTTTAGATTTACATCTCTTTCCGCAATTATGTTCTTCAAAAATTCAATTGAATGGAGTATTTCAATTTCATTTAACTTGTCTCCATAATCTT
This sequence comes from Promethearchaeota archaeon, assembly GCA_019894975.1. Lineage (GTDB taxonomy): Archaea > Asgardarchaeota > Lokiarchaeia > Sigyniarchaeales > SOKP01 > Loki-b32. The sequence continues at coordinate 44,642 of JAGXNO010000018.1, forward strand.
TCTTAAAAGTTCTATAACATCCTGCACAACTTGTAACAATCTTTTTTATTCCTCTGTCTGTAAAAAACTTAACGTTTTCTTCTAAGATTTTTTCAAAAGATCTCCTATCTCCGGTTCGTATGGCAACACTACCGCAACATACTTCTTTTTCTCCAAAAACCGAAAAGTCAATTCCTAATTTATTAAATATTTTTGCGGTGGCAATCGCAACACGTTGGATCTGAGGTGTTAATGCTGATGTACATCCGACAAAATAAAGGGTTTCAGCATCATCTTTGCTAGCATCTTTAATTTTAAAATCTAATTCTTCAGTCCAATTAATTTTTTCTTTATTATCCCGCTCATAAGGATTTAATAAGTCCACCATCGCTTTATTCATAGGAACGTGAGATTCAATTGCAAATCCCGCTTCAACTAAATCAGCTCTCAGAGCTTCATATACATTAACGTGATCCATAATATTATGCAAAGGAAAATCAAAATTTTCACTCTGAGAATTAAAACAAACTTCTTCACAGAGACCGCAGAGGGTACACTGAAAAATGACATCACTGATATCTTGACTTAATGGTAAATGTCCCCAGAGAAGTCCCTTCATTATTACATTTTTACCTCGAGCAATAAAAGGTTCAAATTTTGGTACCGACTCTGTTCTATATACGGGGCAACTGTCAAATATTCCTTTTGAAGGCCAATTGGCAGTTCTACATTGCCCACATTGAGCACATGCTAAAGCAGCATCTTCTAATTTCTTTAGATTTTTTAACGGTTCTTTTATCTCTATCATGATTATCACCTTTTAATAATTCTCAGTTAAATAGAATTTTCCTGGACTCAATATCCTATTAGGGTCGAGAGCCTTCTTTATGGTGATCATAAAATTGTAATATTCTTCTGTTAAAGCCCCAGAATCAACTAAAGCTCTTCCAATAATTTCACCCATCCAGTAGTGTACTCCACCTAATTCTTTTATCTGAGTTATTATGAGATCTTTCCACAGTTCTTCCTGTGTTTCTCTGTGCTCTATAGTACTTATTACACCACCCCCACCTGCAACATCAATGTAAGATGGATAGACGCCAAATGCGATATAACCTGCGCTACCACCAGGGCCAATTTCAGTCATTTTAGCAAAATTTCTTTTTGTCCAGTCATCATATAATTTATGATATGCTGGTAAGAGATTGGTAGGAGATTTTAAGCACGTACTCATAGTGAATATGTAACCGCCACCCCAACTATTATTAGACCATTGCCATTTTCCATCCTCTTCATAGAACCATTTCCCGACGTTCCCTTCCTCTACGGTATCCCCCAATCTTTCGAATTCAGCTTCTTCAGCAAATTTCTCGATTCTTTCTATATTATAATCTAATTGTCTTTGAGTATCGGCTACAGTAGTATAATATAAAACACCCCCTCTCACTTTCTTATTTACTAAACCCTTTGCGATATTTCTTGAGGTTAACCCACTCACAGTAGCGGGAGTATAATAAAAGAAATCGTGCAATTGTAATCTATGGTGTTGCCATTTCATCATTAAATCTGTCACACGCTCTACGGGAGTTTGTTCTTTGGTTTTTTTAATTACATAAGTTGCATATCCCCTATATTCGGGAAGAGGAAATATATTTAATGAGGCTTTAGTTTTTACTCCATGAATTCCTACATCACCTAAAAAGATACCTGAATAATCGGCCCCTAATCCAAATCTAGTAAAGGGTTTGTCTCGAAAAGAATTAGCCTTCGAACCAGTATAAATAATCTCTCCTGTAGGTAAAACGACTTCTAATCCTACACATTGTTCTGTTGCCGCTCCGTACATAGCAGCACCCCCTCCACCAACCGTGTTATTAGATAAGCCGCCACCAATTGTTGCAGAAAATCCAGAAGCAGGACCAGTTGTTCCAGTATAATACCCAATTCCTACATTACTTAATTGTTCGCATATTTCACTCCAAGAAATTCCAACCTCAACAGTAACAATCCGATTTTTCTCATCAACATCTAGGATCTTATTCATACGTGTTACATCAAGAACAATTCCTCCATCTCCTATCGGTTTTGCACCTCCAGTTAAATCTGCCCCATTTCCTCGGGGTATAACTTTAGTACCATATTTATTAGCCACTTTCAAAATTCCAGATATTTCCTCAGGCGTTCTTGGTTTCACAACAATATCTGGAATACCTTGTAGAGTAAAATCACAATTCATAGAATATGAATAACAAATTGGTTCTTTATCAGAAACAAATTTGGTTCCAACAATATTTTCTATTTCTTCGTATGCATTTTGAATTTCATTCATGATTTATCAATTGATTTTCTAATTTTATATACTTAATTTTAAAACTTGAATAATATCAAATGAAGCAAACTGAGTATAAAAAATTTTCTCGAAAGGGAAATAGTCTTGGAAGCTTAGATTAAAGATAAAAATTTAAAAATAATCTCAATCAACTATAATTAAATCCTAAAAAATAAAAGATACAAAAAGAGTGGTAAAAATGGTTGATGTAAACTTAGCCTTAGAAGTTAAAGAAATGACAGAAAAAGGTACCATGAAAGATGATCCTAAGAATATCCTTAAACTTATGGAGCTCATGAAACAAGTTTCCGGTGAAGATGAAGATTTAAAAGAAGAGCTAGAGGATATGGATACAATTACTGGTCAAATGGTCGTTACTGATAAAGATTTCAAGTATTGGTTTAGTGCTGGAGATGGAGCTTTCGATTATGCCGAAGGAGAAAATGATGATCCCTCTTTCACCATGAAAGCTAATTGGGAAACAATGGCGGGTATGATGTCAGGTGAAGTTGATGGTACTGCCGCATACATGTCTGGTGACTTGGTCATCGAAGGTAATCTCCAAGATGTAATGACATATACAGAAGTTATGCGATTAGCTGTTGAAGCTATGCAGAAACTTGGTCAATAATAGTCAGACAATTATTCGGGCTTTAAAATATTTTTAATATCTTTTTTTTTGCTATTTTTTAAATTAATAACGATTATCAATAATATTGCATTTTAATCTACAATATTTAACAAAAATGGTTCAAATATATGAGTTGAAGGAAAATGGTTGACATGAAATTAGCAAAGGAAGTAAGAAAAATGCAGGAAAAAAGTAAATTGAAAGAAGATCCAAACAATTTTCTTAAATTGTTGGAACTCACTAAACAGATTTCGATGGAAGATGAGGATCTCAAGGAAGCATTAGAAATAGAGAAAATAGTTGGACAGGTAACCATTACTGATAGAAACTCTTCTTTATGGTTCAGTGCTGGTGACGGTACTTTTGACTATGGGGAAGGTGAAACAGATGATCCTAGCTATGTAATGAAAGCTACTTGGGAAATTTTGGGAAGAATATTGAGTGGGGAGAGTGATGGTGTTGAAGAATACATGTCTGGAGCTCTGATTATTGAAGGAAACATCGATGAAGCAACCAGATATGGAGAAGTTACACGTGCAACTATAGAAGCTATGCAAAGACTATAATTCTTTTTTTTAACATCTTTTTATTTAAAAACGAAACTGATAATTAAAATCATTAATATTGCATTACTATCTTTTATTTAATAGTAGATAAGGTGATAATCATAAGCGATAAAGTTTATGTGTATAGTGTTGGAATGACTAAATTTGGCAAATTTCTTGATAAAGGCATTAAAGATTTAACAAGGGAAGCGCTTAAATCAGTCCAAGAGGATAATGAATTTGATTTAAATAATATCGAAGCTGCCTGGTTTTCTAATACAGGTTGGGGAATGACCGATTTTCAGCATAGTATACGTGGTCAAGTAGCACTTACACCGAATGGTGTTGATAAAGTGCCTATAACAAATGTTGAAAATGCATGCGCTAGTGGGAGTACTGCATTTAATGGGGCATGGACTGCGATAAAAGCTGGAGTATTTGACTGTGCTTTAGCTATAGGTACTGAAAAAGTATATCAAGAAGATCGGGCTAAAATGATGGATGGTTTTATAACCTATACAGATGTCGAACAAACGAGGGCTCTAATGGCACAAATGCAAAAAGCGGCTAAGGAAAGAGCAGAAAAAGCAGCAAGTCAAAACGGTGGTGAAAAGAAGGGAAAGAAAGGAGGTCATTCGGTCTTCATGGATTTCTATGCAGCAGGAGCACGTGGTCATATGAAAGAATATGGAACGACACAACGACACCTTGCAGAAATCGCAGCAAAGAACCATAATAATTCTACAATGAATCCACTTGCTCAATATACTTTTCCTATGACTGTGGATCAGGTTATGGAAGATTATGAAGTTGCTTATCCATTAACTAGGGCAATGTGCGCCCCAGTTGGAGATGGATCTGCTGCTGCGGTACTTTGTTCTGAAAAATTCTTAAAAGAACACCCTAATGACAAAGCAATCTTAGTAAGAGCCTCTATTCTACGATCTGGCTCCTGGAAAAAGGATAACGTTTCCCAACGATCTTCTACAGCTGCTTATAAAATGGCGGGACTCAGTCCAAAAGATATAAATGTAGCTGAAGTTCATGATGCTACAGCTTATGGAGAACTTGAACAGATTGAACAGATGGGTTTTTGTGGATTAGGACAAGGAGGAGTTTTAACAGAGAGCGGGGAAACCCAGATTGGAGGTAAAATCGCTGTGAACCCAAGTGGGGGATTATTATCTCGAGGACACCCTCTAGGGGCATCTGGTTTAGCACAAATCTATGAACTTGTAACTCAATTACGGGGAGACGCTGGAAAAAGACAAGTTGATAAGCATCAATATGCTCTAGCTGAAAATGGTGGTGGAACCATAGGTTCTGGGCCAGCTGCTATGTGTGTACATATATTAGAAGCGATTTAGTTTTTTTAAATATATCTTTTTTTATTCCTAAATTTTATTTTTTAGTCTATATTACAAAATTTAACTATAATAGAGTTGATTAGACTCAGTAATTAGTTTGAATGGGGATAGTTTTTATTCTGTGAATATTATGAAAGGAGATAATACTAAACCGATTCCAATAATATATGACACCGATATGGAATTGGATTGTGATGATGCGGGTGCTCTTGCAGTGCTTCATGCCTTAATGGATTTTGATGAAGCTGAAATCTTAGGAGTTATAGTTGATGTGCCGTCTGAGGCTTCAGCAGGGTGTGTGAGCATAATTAATAACTATTATAATCGTCCTGAAATTCCAGTCGGAATATTGGAAATTTCAGAATCCGATAAAGAAAAAAAATATCAAATGTATAGAGCGGTTAAAAAGCAAATTGGAAAAACTAGAGATTATTACCCAAATAAGATTGTAGAACGTTTTACTTCAGACAATATAAAAAACCAAAAGATTTGGAATTCCACTACCTTATATCGACATATATTATCAAATTCAGAAGATCAATCAGTTGTTATTGTAGCAGTCGGATTGCTAACAGCATTGAAAGCGCTTTTGGATTCACCACCAGATGATTTATCAACGCTTAGTGGGATGGAACTTGTGAAACTAAAAGTAAAGAAACTCGTTACAATGGGCATTGGCACATTTCCGAGTGCTCAAGAAGAATTTAATTGGTTAATGGACTGGGAAAGCGCACGATTCGTCATTAAACACTGGCCTACTGATCTTGTAGTACAATCTAATGGTACTGAGTTCTTAACGGGGAATAAATTATCTATTAGAACACCAGAATCAAATCCAGTTCGAAAAATTTACGAAACCTATCTAAAGAGGTCTAGAAAAGGGAATTACAGTTGGGATCTTATAGCTGCTTTCTATGGCGTAAAAGGATCTGAACCATATCTTGAGGAGAAAAAAGGCTATCAGATAATCCTTGAACCAGAATTAGGAAAAAATCACTGGATTCCTGTTGAAAATCGTGAAAATAATCACTCTTTTTTAACTTTAAATCCACCAATAATAAAACTAAAAAAAGTTTTAGAAGATCTGCTAACAAAACTTCCAAAGAAATAAAAGGATTTTTAAAATCTACTGATGATCAGGGTTTCTTTGTGTAAATTTCGGTACAATGAAAAATATTATAATTGTGAAAATACAAAAATAAATGATGAGTCTATCTTTAAAAAACAAATCTTCTAGATTAACATTAGTGAAATGGTGATGGAACAAATAATCTCTCGATGTGGAAACATCTGTTCTGAATGTCCCTGGTCTACTTTCATGCGGAAAAAAATCGCTAAAGAAGATTGGGAAGAGTATTCTAAACAGATTAAAATTTATACTGGATTCAAACCAGTTAAATATGAGTGGGAGGGTTGTGTTGGTTGTTTTACGCCAAATAATGAGTTACCAAGTCATCCGTTTTTTAATTTCTTGAAAAAATGTCGTACAAGAAAATGTGGAGAGCAGAATGAGATTCCAAATTGTGCTTATTGTAGGCGATTCCCGTGTGCAAACACAGTAGCGAGGAATAATATAAATAGGGAAAAAATTTCAGAAAAATTAGGTAAGGTGGTTAGCGATGACGAGTATGAACGATATATTAAAATGTTTGATGCAATAGAAAATCTTAATGAAATTCGGAGCGGATTAAAGGATTCTCAAATTAAAAATCCAAAACCCGTAGTTCATCAACCTGAAATCTCTAAGTTAACAAGCGAATTTAAGAATGAGAATTTCAAGTTTGTTTATGAAAAACTACTTGAAATTGCTAATTCTAATTTGAGAATTAAAGGCATTGATACTGTTGCGGGTCTTGAATTGCATAAGATTAGAGAAGAGTTATTATGGAGGTTTCTTTGGATTTTGGTATTATTCGGAGAAATTGATGGAAATGAATTAAGAATAGATAGTGGTACCCTCTATGACAATAGAAAACCTATATCACTTCCCTCTAATGAAGAAGATTGGAGATTATACTTCGATATTTTGTCAGAATTTGGAATCTCTGCAGAATTAGAGATATTAACTGATAATCTATACACTCCAGGAGGCTATATGAGGGCTAAATTACCCAAATCTAATGATTCAGCATATATCATCAAAATGAAAGTGAGCTCTGATCTTCAAAAATTCCCCTTCTTTAAAGTGTTGAATGAAATACTTTCTATGTTGCAGAAAAAGACTGGAAAACGGGCATTTTCAAATTTTAAAAAATTAAATTTTAATCCACTTCTGGATTAAACTCTTTTTATAATACTTTATAAAAATAAAAAATTATAGAATAGACTTTTAGAATAGTTCTAATCTTCTACGAGATGTTGTGTATAATCGTGGTCATAAGAATAAAGATGGAACTTATTCGGGCTCAGAAGATAATTGGGATCGACAGTTTTCTTCATATCTTTAAAGAATTGCATGAATTCAGGAGTGTAAGCACCTGCTTCGACGAGTGACTGACTAATTGATTCGCCAAGCCAGTAGTGAGCACCTCCATACCGTACCTGATGTCTTATTTTTTTATGCCAGATATTCATTGTAGTTTCGCGATGTTCATCTGTATTATCTCCACCGAGTCCACCTACTATCACACAATTTCCATTAGGTAGGAACATCAAAAATGAAGCGAACACAGGGTATGGAGGATTCCCTGGTGGAAATTCCTTCGAATTGCTTATATTAAATTGTACACCCTTTTGAACACTTTCATTTAGTCGAGAAATAGCAACTTTATGACAAGTAGTACAGGAACTCTTAGGAGGTGCCATGGAAATGTATTTTTGAAAGAAATTGAATTCTTCTTTTAAGTTAAACTTCCAATCTTCTGATAATCCCATGTCTAAATCAATTTCTTGCCACTCAAAAGGTCTAGTAACCTCATCCTTTAACATTATTTCATCAACCTTCTCGAGATACACATCCAGAATTCTTTCATCTGTAGCATCAAGAGTGACTGAAACGACTGGACCAGTTAATTTTGGTCTTTTACTCGGTTTATTAACAACCTGACCATATAACAATTGAGTTAAGATGAATGGGAATACCATCAAATCATTAAGCCCATCACCTACTTCTTTCCGTAGTTTATGACCAAATTCAAACACTTTATTATAATCATCCTTTAAAAGCATATAATACCTACGCGCTTTATAGGGAGGATCTGGAAATAAGCGTAAGAAAGCTTTGCATTTTATACCCATGGTCCCCACATCTCCCATGAAGAGCCCTGTGAAGTCAGGTGCAACACCGTATCTGCAGAAAGGCGTGGCATATTGGTTTGCTGCTGATCCAGTTCTTATAATCGTTCCTTCTGGATTTGGGAGGACCACTTCAACCCCAAGACAGATATCTGGAGTTAGTCCATATTTTGTAGAACTAAATCCTACAGTAGCATTAGAAAGCCCTCCACCAATAGTTGCAGAATACCCACTACCCGGGCCTAGAATTCCTGTCGTCATCCCCTTTTTCTGTAGTTCTGAAAGCATGGATCCCCAAGTAATTCCACATCCTACAACGCAGTAGTAATCGTCTATATTAATTTCATGAATTTGATTCATTCGTGTAAGGTCTATAAGAATCCCTCCTTCTGTAACTGAACCCCCGACTAAGTCAGCTCCACCGCCTCGTGGCACCATATGAATTTTGTATTTGTTTGCAATCTTTACTATTTCAGATACTTCCTCTGTGGTTTCTGGCTTTACGATTATATCCGCCCATCGATCAGGGAACGCAGGGTCTACATTTCTGGAATAAGCTGCTTTCATGAAATCTTTATCCGATATAAAGTCTGATCCAAGAACATCTTCTATTTCTTTATACGCATTTTTAACTTTGCTAATTATTAACACCCTATTTTCAAAAAAATATAATAATTAGAATATAGACCTAATAACCTAATAAAAGTTTCTTACTTATCACTAAATTAATGGAATATAGTTTGAAAACGGTTAAGTAGTAGTTGTATGGTTTCTGTAGAAGAGATTTTTTGAGATAAGTATATAAATGAAAATTTCATATATATCATAATGGGTAAATTTATGGGAATGGGAAAAGAAATGGGAAAGATTGAAATTGATGATAGAGGTCGGTTAACATTACCATCTAAAATAAGAGATTCTTTAAATATAAAGCCAGGAGATAAGCTGACTATTAAAATAAATCAAGACAATAAGATAACTCTTCAGAAAAATCCTTCGAAAATAGAAATATTTGAAAATCTAGTTGGCTGTATCAAAACACCCTCTGAAGAAAAAGCAACTCCGGAGTCGATTAAAGAAATATGGAAAATGCAGCAATAATCTTTATTGATTCAAATTATTGGATTTACCTTTTCGACGAAACTACAGCAGAACATACTTATGTTAAAAATCATTTTGAAAAAATCTATGATCAATGCCAAATTGCTATTAATATCCCTGTAATGATCGAAGTTATGCATTACATTGTAAAAAGGCTAGGAGCAAATCTTGCTAAACCTAAATGGGATCTATTTTCTTCAATGAATTTCATATATGACGATTTAACTTTTCAAGATTTAGACCTTGTTTTTAATGAATTATCTAATTTTACACATACTGGAATAGGGGCTAGAGATGCAACCATATTAGCCTCAATGAAGAAATTGTCAGTTCAAAAAATATGTACACATGATAAAAGTTTCACAAAAGTATCCAATATTGAAGTTATTGACCCAATCCCATAATTTAAATATTAACTTATTAATGAAAACTTACAAATTTAAATTAATTCCTAATTTTTTGAATGTAATGACTGATTTTAATGTAGAATTTGAAGAAAATCTTAAACCTACTTTTTTTATGGATTGGGAACATCCATCAATCTTACAAAAAGCCAAGGAACTAACAGAAGGCATAGAAGATGACATTGATAAGGCAATTAATTTATTTTACTTTGTCCGGGACGGTATAAGATATTCAGTTAAAGATGCTCGCAAATCTTATGATAAGGAAGAGTGGAAATCAAGTTTAACCTTAAAAAAAGGATATGCATTTTGCATCCCAAAAGCGATTTTGTTAGCTTCGTTAGCCCGAGCTGTTGGCATACCCTCAAGACTTCATTATAATGATATTGTAAACCATATGACAAGTGATAGACTCAAAAAAGATATGGGTAGCAGTCTTTTCATATTTCATGGATTTGTCGAACTATTTCTAAATGGAAAATGGGTAGAAGCAAATTGTGCATTCGATAAAGAGCTATGTATAAGGAAAAATTATCCTTGGGTTGATTTTGACGGAGTTAAAGATGGACTTTTTGCCAGTACGAATAAAGATGGTGAACCATTTGTAGACTATGTGAAAGATCGGGGAGTTTACAATGATGCGCCTCATCAAGAAGTATTAGAGACTTGGGCTAAAGAGTATCCCGACCGTTATGAAAAACCGAAATAAATTGATTCTGGAACCTCTGATTATAAAATTGATGATATTGTTTCTTTTGAATAAGAAACTTTATTAATTTCTCAAATGTAATTCTTCTTAATTAATGGTATTATAGAGTGATAGAATATGTCAAAAGTCAAAAGTGCATTTAAGGAAATTGAGCATATCGTTGGAGACGATTTTATAACTGATAAAGATTTCATGAAGGCAGCCTATTCAAGGAATGTAGATCCAGCATTTCCAGATAGGTGGGCTGATATGATTGTACGACCTGAAACAACTGAAGAAGTCTCTGAAATAGTCAAGATTGCAAATAAATACAAAATTCATATGGTTCCACGCGGAGGGGGTGCTGACCTAGTTGGGGGTTCAGTGTCAGAAGGGGGTATCCTTATTGATCTTACTAGAATGAATAAAATAATAGAAATTAATGAAGATGATTACTATTACATTGTTGAGTGTGGTGTTACGTGGGGCGCTTTATTATCAGAATTACATCCAAGAGGTTTAACTTCTGGTGTTACAGGGCCAGGAAGTGGATTTGCAGCAACTATTGGAGGGGGCCTTTCAAATAGCACAGCTGGTGGAGGTTCTACAAAATATGGATTAGTCCCTGACGTGTGTTTGGGTGTAGAGGCAGTACTCCCAAATCCTCAAGGAACGATAGTGAGAACTGGATCAGCTGCAAATCAATACGCTACACCTTTCTGTAGGTATGGTGTTGCCCCTGATTTCACTGGACTATTCATGGGTGATGTGGGGACCATGGGCATAAAGACCAAAGCATTTATGAGATTATTTCCAGATCCTCCTTATAAAGCTTCTCGAATGTATGTATTTGCTAAGAACGATTATAATAAGGTATTTGAAAAAGCTCATAAATTGCGAAAAGAAGTTGGAGATGGATTGCTTGGCTTAAGTGTTCTACCACTTGAAATTACCATGATGATGGCTGCTCGAATGGCCACAGGCCCAAAGAGACCACGAATAAGAGGACCATTGTGTGCAATAAATTTAGAAGCTACTGATCAACGAATTTTAGATGTATACATTGAAAAAGTAGATGAAATTATGTTAAAAGATGAGGATACTCGAGCTTTTAATTTTCAGGAAATCGATCCAAATATGGAAAGACCAGACACATGGCAGTATAACTTAGAAGCGAGTTTCAACTATTTTCATAATATGATTTCAGTAGCACCTCCTAAGGTCACCTGTACCACATGTCATAAAGTACCAATGTCAGGTTTACCAGAGTTATCTAAAAAAGCCCAACAGTTTGATATTTTAAATAATAAAAACTACCCTCCCGGAACTATGGCTATTTGGGCTGGTGTAATAGCTTTTATGCCTAACGGTAATTGTATCTTTGTTGGAGGTTTTAATGCTGATAATGTAGAAGAAAAACGTCAGCTTTCAATGGATTTATGGCACAAGAAGATAAGGTATCAAGTTCGATATGGAGGTGTTCACTACTGGCTTGGTGAGTCTATCTCACAATCTATTACGGAAGCAGGAGCTTTTACAGAGGACTTCGAGCAATTCTTCAGAGATATAAAGAAAACAGTTGATCCAAATTACTTGCTTTCACCTAATAAGTTCCATCTTCACACCTATGAAAGTCGATTCTCCGATCATCTTGTATCTGATGAAGAATAATTTTTTTTTTCCTATTTCTTTTCTTATTGTATTCTTAAAATAAAACTTCTATTGAAATTAAGATAGATTAATTATTCTAAAGACAGTATAGCTAGTACGAGCTAACTATTTAAGGGCAACAATTAAATTAGATTCAACATTTAAAACAAATCAATTAACATTAACAAAAAAAGTGATTAAAATTTCGAAAGTGAAAGAAGCATATAGTGAGATTGAAAGCGTTGTTGGGGAAGATTTTGTTTCTGATAAAGATTTCATGAAAGCTGCATACTCTAGAAATGTGGATCCTGCGTTTCCAGATAGATGGGCAGATATAATAGTAAAACCAGAGACTACTGAGGAAGTATCTGAGATTGTTAAAATCGCAAATAAATATAAATTGCGAATGGTTCCACGAGGTGGGGGTGCCGATCTCGTTGGAGGAAGTGTTACAGAGGAAGGAATCTTAATTGATATGACTCGAATGAATAAGCTTGAAGAATTCAACAAAGATGATTACTACATTGTTGTTGGAGTCGGAATTACTTGGGGAGATTTACTTTCTCAATTAGTTCCCGAGGGATACACTACTGGTAATACGGGTCCTGGGAGTGGGTTCTCTGCTACTATTGGTGGGGGTCTATCAAATAGTACAGCTGGAGGAGGGTCAACTAAATATGGTCTTGTTCCGGATAACTGCCTTGGTGTTGAAGTCGTTCTTCCAAATCCAGAAGGGACAATTATTAAAACTGGTTCTGCTGCAAATAAATATGCCAAACCATTCTGCAGGTATGGTGTTTCACCTGATTTCACAGGTCTGTTCATGGGTGATGTGGGGACCATGGGAATTAAATGCAAAGCCTCCTTACGAATATACCGTGAACACCCCTATAAAGCCAATCGAGTTTTCCTCCTTAAGGAGTATGATTATAATAAAGTCTATTTGTTAGCTAGAAAAATTAGGTACGAAATCCCTGATGGGTTACTTGGTTTAAGCGCATTTCCGCCTTTTTACTTCGCCCAGTTTAAAATTCCGAATGTTAAAGGTCCAGGAGTATCGGTTTCTCTAGAAGCTACGGAAATGGAGATTCTTGAGATGTACATTAAAAAACTTGAAGATATTATGAAAGAAGACACAGTTATGATGCCTGCCGCTCCTGGCGCTAACGCTAAACCTAATTTGAAAGCGGCTTTTCACTACTTTCAAGCAGGAATTTCCCCAGTCCCTGGGAGAATTGCTATGGCAACATGTCATAAAATCCCAATCTCAACTTTAGGTCATGTACATGATGAGAACGTTGATTGGAATAATAGGCATGCAAAAGATATACCAGGATCAGTTATGCCAGGAGTTTTTGAGGCAACACAATACTTCTTACCTAACGGAAATATGGTTGTGTTAGGAGGTGTAGCAGGAGAAAATAAGGATGAAATGCGGGAGAGGAATATGAATCTCTGGCATTCAAAAATTCGAACGCAGGTACGATATGGTGGAGCACACTATTGGTTAGGGGAATCCATTTCACAATCAGTAGTTGAATCCGGCGCGTTTGAACCTGAATATGAACAATTCTTCAGGGATATGAAGAAAACAGTTGATCCTAATTATCTGCTTAGTCCCAATAAATTTCATCTGCATACTTATGATTCTAAGTTTGCAGACCACTATGTAGAACCAGATTAAACATACTTCCAAACTTCTATCTTTTCCTTTTATTTTTTAAGTGTCGTATAAGTAATTCAATTAAGTACCTTAATTATTAGATATTCTATAATTCATGAAATAAAGAAATTGAATTAAGAATAACTATTAAATTAAATTCAACATTTAACAAAAATCAGATATCATTTATAATAAAAAGTGATTAAAAATTTCGAAAGTGAAAGAAGCATATAATGAGATTGAAAGTGTTGTTGGGGAAGATTATGTAACCGATAAAGACTTCATGAAAGCGGCATATTCAAGAAATGTCGATCCTGCGTTTCCTGACCGTTGGGCTGACGTGATAGTGCGTCCTGAAACTACTGAAGAAGTATCTGAGATTGTGAAGATTGCCAATAAATACAAAATAAGAATGGTCCCACGAGGAGGGGGCGCTGATTTAGTAGGAGGAAGCGTAACCGAAGAGGGTATTCTTATAGATTTAACAAGAATGAATCAGGTTATTGAATTCAACAAAGATGACTATTATATCGTAGTTGGTTGTGGTATCACGTGGGGAGCATTAATCTCATACCTTCACCCTACAGGTTATAGTACAGGTGTTATTGGTCCTGGAAGTGGATTCGCCGCGACAATCGGGGGTGGTTTATCGAATAGTACAGCTGGAGGAGGTTCTACTAAATACGGTCTTGTTCCCGATATTTGTCTGGGGGTTGAGGTTGTACTACCAAACCCAGAAGGTACAATCATTAGAACTGGTTCCGCAGCAAACAAATATGCAAAGCCCTTCTGTAGATATGGTGTTTCACCTGACTTTACAGGTTTGTTTATGGGCGATGTAGGAACTATGGGAATTAAGACCAAAGCATTCTTAAGAATATTCCCAGATCCTCCATATAAACAAGCACGCATGTATGTGGTTAATAAACCGGATTATAACAAGGTATTTGAGTTATCACATAAGATACGGTTTGAAATAAATGAAGCTTTAAGAGATATTTCTGTTTTACCACCGATTTTAGTTCAAATGCAAGCACCACGATATGCAAAGCAAACAGGTCAAAAACTTACTGCTAAAGGTCCTTTAATGAATATTACAATAGAAGCTATGGAAGAAAGCACACTAAATTTAAAACTCGACAAGCTTGCCAAGATCATGGAAAATGAAGCAGAGCGAGTATCTGGTTCCTTAGTAAATCCTGAGTTTGATGATGAACCTAAATTTGGTTATGATCTCGAAGGTACTTTCCATTTTTTCCAGCAATCTATTTCACCTACGCCTGCTCAAATTTCAATGGCAACTTGTCATAAAATTCCTATTTCTAATATGGGGCAAGTTTATGATAAAGTCGTTGATTTTAGCAAAAAACATGCTGCTGAGATGGGTGCTGGTGCTATCTATCCTGGAATTTTTGCTTCAATGCTCTACTTTCTACCAAACGGTAATTTTGTAGTGTTAGGAGGTGTTGGGGGAAAGAATGTAGAGGGAGAACGAGAAAGGAATATGAAGAATTGGCACAGGAAGATACGACATCAAGTACGATACGGTGGAGCACATTACTGGCTTGGAGAGTCAATATCCCAATCAGTTACGGAAGCAGGAGCGTTTACTCCCGAATATGAACAATTTTTCAGAGATATGAAGAAGACAGTAGATCCCAATTACTTGCTATCTCCAAATAAGTTCCATTTGCACACGTATGATTCGAAATTTAAAGATTATTATGTAGAAGAGGAAGATTAGGTGAAAAAAATATGACAGAATTTGAACCAAAGGAAAAATTTAAGCATTTGGCGAAAATTGGTCCGAATGTATTGCAATGTATTGCGTGCGGTGATTGTAGAGAACAAACCGATTATACTGCTGATCCACCAAAATGGGGGGTGTGTGTTGCAAAGGAACACACATCTGGGTTTGAACCATATTTTGCTCGTGGAAAAATGCAAATTATTCGATCTCTTTGGCAAGGCAAGCTTGATTTGAGTAAGGAAATGGCTGAGGTTATTTATCAATGCCCAACATGTAATGCTTGCTCAGAGGCTTGTGCTTATGACATGGATAATGTTGCGATGTATGAAGCACTACGAGCGGAATTAGTAGATGCAGGATGTGGTTTAGAAGCCCATATTCCAATGAACAAAGCAATGGTGGAGCTTTTAAATCCTTATGAAAGAGATAACAGGTTAAAAGCTAAATGGCTTGAAAAATTGGATTTTAAAGTGAAAGATGCTAATACCGAACAAACAGAAAATCTCTATTTTGTAGGTTGTACAGCAGCTCTAACTCCTGATATTGAAAACGTAGCAATAAATTCAGCTAAGATTTTTAATAAATTAGGAATTG
This sequence comes from Promethearchaeota archaeon, assembly GCA_019894975.1. Classification (GTDB taxonomy): domain Archaea; phylum Asgardarchaeota; class Lokiarchaeia; order Sigyniarchaeales; family SOKP01; genus Loki-b32. The sequence goes on from JAGXNO010000018.1 coordinate 60,577, forward strand.
ACTTTTCCGTATTTGGAGAGCAGGAAGTGTGTTGTGGAAGTGTAGGCATGCGAACAGGTGACCTAAAAGCTTTCAACTCAGTTGCAACAAAGAATTATGAAATGTTTAAGAGAAGTGGAGTAAAATCAATCATAACAAGTTGCGCAGGTTGTTACAGGACTTTAAAGAAAGATTATGCTGATTATATGGAAGAACTTGGAATTACGGTTTATCACACAATTGAGTTCCTAGCCAAGTACATAAAAGAAAACAATGTAGAGTTAAAAAACTCAGGTTTGAAAACCACATACCATGATCCTTGCCATACTGGAAGACATATGGGGCTCTATGATGAACCAAGAGAAATCTTGAGCAAAATTTCGAATTTAACTGAAATGAAAACAATTAAACAAGCAGCAAAGTGCTGCGGTGCAGGTGGAGGAGTAAGAAAAGGTTTTGCTGAATTATCTATAGATATTGCTAAGAGTAGAATACAAGAAGCAGAAGAAACAGGTGCTGAATATTTGGTGAGTATATGTCCATTCTGCTATAGAAATTTAGCTGATGCCATTGAAGCGTTAGGATCAAATCTCAAAATGGTAGATTTAACAGAATTAATAATTCAAGCTTTAGAATAATTTTTTTTAATTTTTTTTTACCTTTTAATTTTTATAGCCAAACTAAAACAGCAGTTAGGAACATAAATTCGAATATGATGTTGTAAAAATAAATTCTATCTTATCGTTATAACATTGAAATACATAGCTGAGATGATGTTTAGAGCGTAAGAATACGTTATTATAAATAAGTACTTAAGATTATTTTATCTTTCTACTCTTGACACGTTTAAATTCCGCATAATAAATCATAATGAATAAAATCCCTCCTATCATTAAAAAAAAAGCGTCTTTAATCAATAATCTTTCTAAAATTAGAGCTATACAAATTGGTAAGAAATGACCGAAGCTTAAGATGACCACTTCAATACGAGATTCTAATCGGCTTCCAAAAATCCCTATTGCGAATAGACCAATTAAACAACTTAAGGAAATGAGGGTTAATATGCTCTGTATTATTATGGAGGGTGAAGCAAATGATATTATTTGAATAAGGGAGACTAACCAATTGCCGTAAATTCCAATTATAATACCTTCAAATAAAGCTAATCTTAAAGAATCTGGAACATCATTACTAGCAATCCGTTGAGCAAGACCTTCCACAATAGCGGTTTTCCCAACACCAGCTTCTCCAATTAATACGGGATTGTTTTTTGTGCGTCTTGAAAGGATATGCATAACCCTTCTTATCTCTTCGTCTCTTCCAATCACGGGATCTAGTTTTCCTCTTCTTGCTAAATCCGTAAAATTGCGACTATATTTTAGAATTGCTTGATATTTTCCCTCAGGATCTTGGTCTGTTATAGTTCGATTACCTCTAATGTTACCTAAGGCTTGAAGAAGCCTGTCTTTATCTATTCCATAATTTCTTAATATAGGATAAAATGACAGAGACTCGTCTGCTGCTATTGCAATTAGTAAATGTTCAGTACTTAGATATTGATCTCTTAAAAATCCTGCTTCCCTCCATGCAACATCGAATATTTTTTTAGTTCTTGGTGAGATCCTGACATCAGAAACTCCAGGTCCAGTAACTTTTGGTAACTTATCCATTTCCGCTTTCAAATCATTTAATAATGAGTAAAGATTTACTCCGAGTTTTTGAAAAAGTGGTGTAGCTATTCCATCTTGTTGCTCGATCAACGAACTAGCAAATGAAGGGGTTCTATTTGCTGATTTTCATTATTTTGGGCTAATGATTGAGCAGCTTTCAGACCTTCTTGAACTTTAATCGTGAATTTATCAAATGTCATCATATTATAATTTTGCCTACAGACCTGTTTTTTGTAATTTTTCTATTAATTCTTTTTGTGTTTCATCTAATTTTTTAGGGATTCTAATCGAAATTTTTACTAATAAGCTGCCTCTTTCTTCTGTTCCCGTCTTAAAAAATCCTTGATTTTTTAACCTTAAAGTCGCACCGTCCCGTGTTCCCGGAGGAACTGTCATATTTAAAGTTTTTTCAATTCCAGGAACATCTACCTTACCACCTAAAACTGCTGTGGTAAAAGATATTTCTTTTTCTATGTAAATATCGTCTTCTTCTAATTTAAAAATTGGGTGTGGTTTCACATTCACATTAATATATAAATCCCCTGGAGGCCCTCCATTCATACCAGGCAAACCTTTTCCTTTTAATCTTAACTTCTGTTGATCTTTTATTCCTCTTGGAATTTTCACTGTCAATGTAGTTTGTTGGCCAGTAGAGGATTCCCTATAGGAAATTTTACTTTCTCCACCATAATATGCATTCATAAAATCAATTTCCATATCATACCTTAAATCTTCTCCTTCTACAGGACGATTTCCAAAACCTCCATCTCTCACTCTTGAACTTGTCCCTTGTTTTGAAAATACATCAAAAATATCTCCTAAATCATTAAAGTAATCAAATCCTCCAGAACCACGACTACTTCTCGATTTTCCTCCTTTACCAAAAATCTCACTGAAATCAAATCCTCTTGGACCTCCAGAAGTGCTATAGTAATACGTTGTACCATCTGGGGATTGATATGCTTGTCCTCCTCCAGGAAATCCTCCCTGTTGCTGATAGGAAGATGGATCTCCTTCTACCACGCCAAATTTATCATACATCTCTCTTTTTTTATCATCACTCAAAATACCATAGGCTTCATTAATCTCTTTGAATTTTTCACCTGATTTGGGTTCATCAGGATTTACATCTGGATGATACTTCCTTGCGAGCTTCCTGAAAGCCCGTTTAATTTCATCCTTAGTAGCCGTCTTATCAATACCCAATACTTGATAATAATCTTTTACCATGATTTTCATCCCTTTCTTTGAATCTTGATTAAGGATTTTATGAATTTAAGAATTTTAATAAAATAAAAAAAAAATAAATATTAATTAAAAAAAAAACCTAAGAATAATCCGTATCAATTACAT
>JAGXNO010000019.1 GCA_019894975.1 Promethearchaeota archaeon
ACCTATGGCAGAACATTTGTCTCAGAAATTAAATGCACCACTTTTTGAAACCTCAGCAAAAACGGGTGAGAATGCTTCCATGATATTCCATAAAATAGCAGAACTTACACTACTTTCAAAATTACAGGAATAAATACTCTTTATTACATATAAAAAGATAAGAAATTTTGATTATTTAAAGGGGTTTTTCTCATTTAATATTTTTTCTTGATATTTTTTCAAAGCAGGAGGGCATAATCCCGCTTTTGTTGCTTCCTTCTTTATAGATTTCATGATTTCCGCAAGATTTACCGACACAGGACACCAGTGGTAACAATTCTCACATCCTGTACAAAGAAACAATCCATCATTAACAGCAGCTTCAATTCCATTATGTATATAATCTCGTATAATCCCATCTGCACCTAAACCATATTTTGATGCATATGTATTCCCAAACGCTCGTGAAGCAGTACAAACATAGTTGCATGTTCTACAACCAATACATTTTAAAAGCTCTTTATAAATTAGGTCTTGTTTCAATGACTTAGTACGCCAATCATCCACAAGAATCACAACAACCTCTTTAGCTCCATACATTCCAAGTACTTTTTCCCCTTGAACATCAGCAGTAGCAGAAGGACCTGAAATTAGACTGATATAGTTAAAAGATACGTTGTTAATTCTTGTTTGCACTTTTGCCACAAGTATAGCATCTATAATTGTTGGAACAATTTTTGTAATTCCACATACAACTATATGTTTTTCAGTAGCCCTAGTTAGTAAACTTATATTTCCTTCATTTTCTCCTAATACAATTGTTCCATCCTCTGCAGAGATAACATTAGCAGATGTAAGTGATATTTTTACATCATTAAGTAATTCTTTACGATAAGATTCTCTATAATATTCCACAATTGCACTTGCGGTAGGTTCAAGTTCTACACCATGAACTTCTTTTATTTTTGCTACAATTTCTTCTCTTGAAAAATGAGCTCCAGGGCCAACACCAAATTTTGGAAGTTTATAATCAAATAATTGAACAAGTACATCTCCTAAATCAGTTTCTTTAATTGTAATGTTGTTTTCCTTTAATACTTCTAAGAGTCCAATATCTTTTGCTTCGTTTGATTTTGACTTATAGATTACTTTGGTATCTCCTACTTCTTTCATAAAAATATCCTGAGCTTCTTCATTAGTTTTTGCGTAATAGACTACCATGTTGTTTACATCTCGCATTATTTTCATGCAGTTTTCCACATAGTAATCCATATTTTCTACGAATTTCTCTCTCATTGCGATAAGTTGTTCTTTATACCTGTTCACGAATTCACGACTAGAGTCTTCATAGAGATATTGCAGATCATGCTGTTTAGATTTTATAGAAGAGGCAATTTTCCAAAAAAAACCAAATTTATTTTCCCAGGTTCCTTCGGTATTCAACTTATTTATTTTATCTTTTACATTCTCATAACTCTCTTGACCTTTATCACTCAACTTATTGGATCAACTCCCTCCATTAATTTAACAATAAAATCTTCAAATTTAATTACAGGCTTCCTAATATTATTATCCTCCTTTACTCGACTCAGGGCAGTATAACAAAATGGACATGCAGTTAGTAGCACTTCGCCTTTTTTCATGTTATCAAAAATTAGTTTTCCATTATAATCACTATTTTCCCTAAAAATTGAATAAACTCCTCCGCCTGCTCCACAACAAATACTCTTAGTTTTATTAAAATCCATTTCAACTAATTCAATGTTATCAATTGAGTTTAAAATTATTCTTGGTTCTTCTATTATAGGTACTGAAGAATTTCTGAGGTGGCAAGCATCATGATAATTGACTTTTAAGCTTTTTCCTGCAATTTTTGAATTTAACGTTTCCAAATTGTGGGGTTCAGCTAAGAATTGAAGAAAATGCCGAATTTTGACTGAAAATTCGGATCCTAAAAATTCCTTATAATATCGAGTAAAATAAGAATAACATCCTGCACAAATCGTAACAAGTTCTGTAATATTATTTGTTTTAAACCATTCATTTACAGATTCAACATGGTTTTTCATTAGATCATCAGAAGTTATGTTGAAGGCTAAAGAACCACAACATGGTGGATTTTCTATTACTTTATATTCACTGTCTAAGAACTGGATTATTTTTATAGCATTTTTACAGGTAGGTTCATAGAGTTTGTCGCTTAAGCAACCAAGATAGATAAGTTTGCTCATAATTAATTATAGTTTTCTATATTTATTAAGCTTAAATTTATGATAGAAAATTAAAATGTAATCCTTTTATGAATCAATAAAGATTTTTATAAAACATTTATTATTTTACTCTCTATCAATGGAAAAATGATACAAATGTCTGAAGATACTGCTTATCAAGATCTTATTAACCATTATAGAAATTGGATATTACGCTTACCTGAATCTGAGCATCTTTTACCAATGCTTAAATTAAGATTCAAACCTGAAGAGGCTCAATTATTCGCTAAAATACCTTTTTTAGGACATACCGTAGAACAACTTTCGGTAAAATTGAATATACCTGTTAAAAAGCTTATAAAAAAACTAGATAAATATGCAAAATCAGGGATTATATTCCGGAGTGTAAGAGGCTCAAGTGTTAGATATTCACTCAGTGACAGTCTATTCAATTTTTATCGATCTATTGGATGGAAAGGTAAAAATGACAAATTTAATCGTGAAATTTCACCTTATTTAAATAAATACTATATCGATACTTATGCAGAGGAGTTTGTTGGCCATGATACCCAAGGTCTTCGTGCACTTCCTATAAATGAAACTATATAAGATACACGGCAAGTCATGCCCTATGAAGATATTCTGAAAGTTATTGACAATTTTGAATATTATTCCGTATCTAATTGCCCTTGTAGCCATAGACATAATCTTGATCATGATTTTAAAGAATGTAAACATACACTCGAAAGATGCTTACATTTTGATGATCTTGGGAGATATTGTGTAGATAATGGGCTAGGTAAAGAGATTACAAAGGAAGAAACCTTGAAAATTCTAAGAATGGCAGCAGATGCAGGACTCGTTCATGGAGTTCCTAATACTCAAGAAAAGATGGATACAATATGTAATTGTTGCTCATGCTGTTGCTTATTTTTAGAGGCTGTGGTGAATATGCCTGGTATTTTACCAAGAGGTCATCAACCATCTAATTATATCCGAGAAATAGATGAGGAAAAATGTATTGTATGTGGTTTATGTGCTAGGTTATGTCCTATGGGCGCACTTAAAGTAAATAATAAAAAATTATTATTTGATCCTACAAGATGCATAGGATGTGGTGTTTGCGCTCATAAATGCAAGCATGATGCGACCTATCTAATATGTCGTGATGATGAGCAGGATATTCCAAAAGATCCTCGAGAACAAGGAATGAGATTTCTAAAAGAAAGAGGGATCAATCCCTTAGATGCTTTTAATAAGAATATATTAAAATAATTTAATGATGAATGATTTTCATTAAATATTATATTATTTTGTGATGCTATTTATGTCTAATACGAACCAGTATGAAGAATTAATCGAGCATTATAGAAATTGGATTTTTGGATTACCTGATTCTGAATTCCTTATACCTATGCTAAAGGCAAGATTCACTCCAGAAGAAGCTCAAATAATTGCACAAATACCATTTATTGGGAATACAGTTGAGAAACTCTCGCAAAAGATTGGAATCCCCTCAAAGGAACTTACTGAAAAACTTGAATATTTCGCGGAAAAGGGGATAGTATTCAAGAACGAAAGGAATGGTGTAAAATTCTATTCCCTTTGTGATTCAGATTTCGTTTTTTATCGATCTACAGGATGGAGAAAAGAACTAGATGACTGGAGTTATAAGATGGCAAATCCTCAAAATAAATATTGGATACATGCGTATGCTAATACATTTAATGGTCATGAAACTCAAGGTTTACGTGCTATTCCCATTAATATAACTATTGATGACCCTCGAAAAGTTATGCCTTATGAAGATATTCTGAAAATTATAGAAAATTTTGAATATTATGCCGTATCTATGTGTCCTTGTGCGGCTAAATATAATGTAGATTCTGAATTTCACGAATGTAATCACAATTTCGAAAGATGTTTACACTTTGATGATCTTGGGAGATACACTGTAGAATATGGGTTAGGTAGAGAAATAACAAAAGAAGAAACCTTGGAAATATTAAAAAGAGCTGATGATGAGGGATTAGTTCATGGAGTTTCCAATTCTGAAGAAGGAATAGATACAATATGCAATTGTTGTTCATGTTGTTGTGTATTTTTGGATTCTCTTGTAAAGATGCCAGGAATTATACCAAGGGGTCATCAGCCCTCGAATTATATTAGAGCAATTAATGAAGAAAACTGTATTAGCTGTGGAGTATGTGTTAAAACTTGTCCTATGAAGGCTCTTGAACTTGTGGATAAGAAGCTAGTGTTTGATCGGGAACGATGTTTGGGATGCGGTGTTTGTGTCAATAAATGTAAACAAAAAGCAATATATCTAGAACATCGAGAAGGAAAACAAAATTTCCCTAAAGATGGAGGAGAACTGGTTATGAGACTCCTTATTGAAAGAGGACTCGATCCCAATGAAGCTTTTAGAAAGAATTTTATTATGTAATTTCATTTTTTTATTTTCCTATTAAACCTACGTCTAAATTACTAATTTAATTCTTTAATGATAAAAAATTAATATAAGTACAAACGCTTATCTATTGTGAGATAAAACATTTTATTGAAATTTTATAATAATTCTTAAGAATGATTTTTATGACTGAATTTGATAAAATTAAAGAAGATATGGAAGAATGGCAAAATTCTATATCCAATAAAGAAGAAAGAAAAAAAAACTTCAAAAATCTTTCTGACATCGAGATTAAAAGACTTTACACACCTAACGATATAAAGAACCTAAATTATGATTTAGATTTAGGTTTTCCTGGTCAATACCCTTTTACTAGAGGTGCATATCCTAATATGTATAGGGGTCGATTATGGACAATGAGACAGTTTGCAGGCTTTGGAAATGCTGAACAAACTAATACCCGTTATAAGTTTTTAATTGAACACGGTCAAACAGGTTTAAGTGTTGCCTTTAGTTTACATACCATTTACGGTATTGAAGCAACCGACCAAAGGGCTTTAGGAGAAATTGGTAAGGAAGGGGTTGCAATTGATACTCTACAGGATATGGAAACTTTATTTGATGGCATCGATCTCTCCAAGATTAGTACATCAATGACTATTAACGCCCCTGCATCTATATTATTAGCAATGTATATAGTTACTGCTGAAAAACAAGGACACACTCCAGAAGAGCTGCGAGGTACCATCCAAAATGACATTCTAAAAGAATATATTGCTCAAAAATCATGGATATTTCCCCCCGAAGAATCAATGAGATTAATTGTAGATACGATAGAATACTGTACTAAACATGTTCCACAATGGTACTCAATTAGTATAAGCGGATATCATATACGAGAAGCAGGCTCTACAGCAGTTCAAGAATTAGCATTCACTTTAGCTGATGGATTCGCTTATGTGGAGGCTGCAGTTGAAAGAGGTTTAGATGTTGATGATTTTGCTCCTCGTCTTTCATTCTTCTTTAATTCTCATAACAATTTCTTTGAAGAAGTGTGTAAGTATCGAGCAGCAAGACGAATTTGGGCAAAACATATGAAAGATAAATATAGCGCTAAAAAACCAGAATCACTAAGACTACGTTTTCATACACAAACAGCAGGAGTTTCCTTAACTGCGCAAGAACCAGAAAATAATATTGTACGAACTGCACTCCAAGGTCTAGCTGCTGTGCTAGGTGGTACTCAATCATTACATACAAATTCTTTTGATGAAGCTTTATGTCTACCCACTGAAAACGCTGTTAAAATTGCACTTAGAACTCAACAAATAATTGCACATGAATCTGGAGTAACAGATACCGTGGATCCCTTAGCAGGGTCTTATTATGTGGAATGGCTCACAAATAAGATGGAGGAAGAAGCTGAGGATTATTTTAATCAAATAAATGAATTAGGAGGAGTCATTCCAGCAATAAAAGCAAATTTCTTTCAAAAGGAAATAGCTAATGCTTCCTATAAATATCAGCAAGAAGTTGAAAATCGAGAAAAGACTATTGTTGCTGTAAACCAATTTCAGCAGAAAGAACCTTGTACAGTACCTTTATTAAAAATTGACGAAGGTATCGCTAAACAACAAGAAGAAGAATTAAATCAATTAAAACAAGACCGTGAAAATGAAAAAGTTACTGAAAAATTAAAAAATTTAAAGGAAGCTGCCCAAGGAACAGAAAACCTCATGCCGTATATTATGGATGCAATCAGAGCTTATGCATCTATAGGGGAAATAATAAATACCTTAAAAGAAATTTTTGGAGAATACCACGAAGACTCAATTTTCTGATTATATAATTAAATGTAAGATTGATAATAGATGCCAAAACAGCAGAATGAAAGAATAAAATTAATTTCTAAATTTCTAGATAAATCTCAAGTACCCAATTTTGAGAAATTAAATTCAATTGATGATATTATTAGTCTACCGATCTCTTCGTTTAATTTTTTAAACGAGGCTGATGCTACTCTTATTTCTGAATTATTTCAAATTAATAGTATAGGGCAGCTTAATTCTTTGGATCCTATCCAACCTTTCGAAATTTTATATGAGGACAAAAAAAATAAGAAAAAAATTGAACACTTACTCCAAACAGATTTGGAAATCAAAGATAAGTTAATAAAAGCAGTTACTATTAGCAATATCATATCTAAAATTAAAGAGGAATCAATCTCCTATCTAAAAAAGGAACAGAAAGTTATTGTTGTTGGGTTAGGTAATGCGGGGAAAACAACAATATTAAAGAAGTTTGGTGGACAAATTGGAATAAAAGACTTAGCTAGATTAAAACCAACAAAGGGTGCAGAACGTCAAGAGATTGTAACCAGCGATTTAATTTTAATAATTTGGGATTTTGGGGGTCAAGAAGAATATAGAGATATGTATCTCCAAGAACCACATAGGTATTTTTTAAATATCGATTTAGTAATTTATGTTATAGACCTTCAAACTCCAGGAAATTATACAGAGAGCATTGAATATTTCAAAAATATTCTTGAGATTCTTGAAAAATTAGAGGAAAATCCTCATATCTTAATATTTCTCCACAAATATGATCCTGATCTAAAAGACGATCCAGACGTATTACTTAACGTTGAATTTGTAAAAAGTTTAATCAAAAAAGCTTTTATCGACAGGAAAAAATTCGAGTATGAGATCTATTTAAGTTCAATTTATTCAATATTAGCAAGAGAACCAAAATTTTCAAGATACCTTAAAGAAACTATGGAAAAAACCGCCACCTTGTCAGATCATAAACTAGAAGGAATGTCTTCAGTTTTAGAATCAACTCTAGATGGGATCATTCGGTTATCAGAGACTGTAATGCACCAATTTAGTGAAATAGAAAGACGATTAATAAATATAGAGAACACAAAATTAAATTCCAATATAATTCAATCCCAATTGCCATTGCCGGAATATTCATCACCCTCTAATTTAACCCCACCGTCAAGAAGTAAGACTTCAAGATCAGTTTCACGACGAGGTAGTGAAAAAGCGAGAGGAGCTGTCCTTAAAGAATTAAAAGAATTAATTGAAAAAAGGTCAAGATGAAAGAGTAATAATACCCTAAGTTAAATCACAATAAATAAAATATTTAATAATTTAATCTAAATAACAATGTCAGACAATAGAAAAATTAAAGTTCTTGTATGCAAACCTGGATTAGATGGTCATGATAGAGGCGCTAAAGTTCTCGCAAGAGCCTTACGAGATGCGGGAATGGAAGTTATTTATACAGGCATCCATCAAACACCTGATGATATTGTAAACACTGTCATCCAGGAAGACCCTGATGCTGTAATGTTGAGTATATTATCAGGAGCTCACAATGCTCTTTGTCCAGTCATCATGCAAAAATTGGAGAAAAATGGCATAAATGATGTGCTTGTTGCAGTTGGCGGGATTATTCCAGATGAGGACAAACCTTTTCTAGAAAAACAAGGTTTGAAGGGTTTTCACGGTCCAGGAACTGATTTAAACACGATTGTTGAATTCGTGAGAAACAATTTAAAAAGATAATAAATAATGGATTACTCTGACCTTACAAACAATTTAATAAAAGGTAATACTCGTGCTGCAGCAAGACTGATTACTATCGTAGAAAATGATATTAATGCTGCAGAGGAGATTGTAAGTTCAATTTACAAACACACGGGTAAAGCCTACATCCTAGGTATTACAGGTGCTCCTGGAACGGGAAAATCTACGTTTATATCAACATTAACTAAAAATTTCGTTGACAAAGGAAAGAAAGTTGGAATTATTTGTGTTGATCCGACATCTCCTTTAACGGGGGGAGCATTATTAGGAGACAGGATTCGTATGAAGCAACATTTTTCGTTAGATAATGTTTTCATAAGAAGCATGGCTAATCGTGGACAATTAGGAGGATTAGCAAGAGCTACTGAAGATGCTATTAAAATATTAGATGCATATGGTAGTGATATTGTAATTGTAGAAACTGTGGGTGTCGGACAATCAGAAGTGGACATATTCAAATCAGCAATGACAGTTGTAGTGTTACTTGTTCCAGGATTAGGGGATGATATTCAAGCTATTAAAGCAGGTATTATGGAAATTACAGATGTATTCGTTGTTAATAAAATGGATTTGCATGGAGCTGACAAAAAAGTATCTGATATTATACAGATGTTAGAATTCAGAAATAGCTATAAATACAATTCGTCAAATTTGAAGGATAAGTATGCTAAAATTCACCAATGGACTCCGGAAATTACTAAAGTGAATTCTAAAACAGGGGAAAATTTTGAAGTCCTTCTTGAGTTAATCAACAAACATAAGCTTTTTCTGGAAGAATCTGGTGTTATTTCAAGTTATCTGAAAAATAGGATTACCAGTGAAACAATTCAGATTTTAAAACACAAATTAACTAAAAAACTGGAAGATCTCCTAAATTATGATGAGGAAATGGGAAAATATATCAATCAGGCTGTTCAAAAATCGTTAGATCCCTATTCTATGGCGAATTTGATAATTAAAATGCTAGGTCTTGAGAAACAAAACTGAAAAGAATAACTTTATTGAGAAAGAAATTTAACTCTTTTTCTTTGGATCAACCCATTCAGAATAAATTTCTATAATTGTTAAAGAATTAGTTTGCTGACATTTCTCGCATTCTTCATCTGTTAATTTCTTAAATACAAAATCTCCTGGTTTAAACTCTCTAGAAAAATCTGCTTTGCAGTCACCACATTTTATAACACTGTGCTTTTTTTCCACAAGATTTTTCTTTCTGTCTAAAACATCACCAATAGCCGGGATTGGTGGAAGCATTGGCTCATCACTCATAATAGGTTAACCTTACTTAGTTTTTCAAGAATCTATTTATTTATTTAAAAGAATATTCCTTTTTGGTTTACTGAATTAAATTTTTATTTTATTTGCGTATTCTTATTAAAATTATGTTATAAAAAAAACCAATCCTAATAATCTTTTAGCTTTAATTCTAAAAATATAAAATAAAAGTAAGAGAAAAAAAATGTGATTTTAGATTACAAACCAGTAGTAAAAGCAAACTGCTCCAAGAATAAATGCTAATGCTGCCCAGAAATATCTGAAATGTTTGGCATAATTTCTGTGTCTGCGACCTTGTTCAGTTTCGATGGTATCAACTTGAATATATGGGATAGGTCCTCTTCTAAACCATCCTTTGATTCTAACTTTCTGCCCTACTATTCTTCTTACAGTCCTAAGAGAGAATATCATATCTACGATGCGAATACCAAACCTATAATCAACATATAGCAAGCCTGTATCGTCTTTGAAATACATATCGTCACTAAGAATATACCCCGCAATTCCTTTTCCTATAATTTCTCCCTCTATGATAGCTGGTACTGACCTCATTGGACTTGCTTTTACATTCGTGACAAGATCAACAACTCGTTTTGCTTCAAAACCACTCCTATACATGTATTTCGTTTTGATTAGTGAACCAAAACCAATTAAATAGAATCCTGCTGCCCACATTAGTAGCATAAATTGGGGTGTCAAAAAGGATACAGTAATGATTTCAAAAAGAGTTAAGATCCAGACAGTTGTGAATCCAAGGAGTATAAGAAAGATAAGAGTAGGAAGTGTTTTCATAAATATATCCCAGAGGAACTCGTCCCATAGTGTTTTTCCAGCTTGTTGCTCTTTTAGTTCTTTCGCTCTTGAGAAATCAATTTCCGGCTTTTTACCATAAAATTCACACTGTTCATTTAAGCGTTGTATTCTTCTTGCGGGTAATGGATGAGTTGAAAACATTTGAAAGTATTTTGCCCAAGGGTTATATAAATCCCATGCAGCAGCTAATTCAATTGCATCCATAGATTGCACAGTTGTAGTGCTTAAGGTTGTACTACTTAAACCGATTATACCTAAACCCTTTGCGGTTTTTGGATCAAATATTCCTAATCCCCTAAGTGCTCGAGCTTTTGATTTGTTCCTTTCTTTAACATCACCTTGAGCTAATAAACCGTATGCAATTTTGACTAAACCAGTTGATAACGCATTAGGATCTTCCAATACTTCTGCACTATGCTGATCTGCATAATACTCACGAACTCTACTTACAATAAGCGATATCAAATAACCCACGTAGTAACTAATGTATGACAATACTAAGACTACAACTAACAAAAGTGCTAAAGCGTTGCCTTTATCATCACTTGAACGTCTTCTTCCTGAGAACCACATAGTATAACGAGCCCAATTTGCAATTGCTAAAAATACCATAGGGATAGCAAAAACTATCGTCATAATTATGAAGTCTGAATGCACCACATGACCTAATTCATGTGCAAATACCGCATTTTGTTCTTTTTTATTTAGGAATTCTAATATTCCATCGCTCATTACGACTCTAGCTGAATTTTTAGACCATCCAAAAGTAAACGCATTAGGGGCTCGATCATGGATAATCCCAAGTCGAGGTATCTTTATCCCATTATAAGCGACTACTTTATCAAGGGAATCAGCTAAATGTGGGTATCGGGCTGCAAATTCCTCATAAGGAATCCAATCAATTCTGTACATCCACCCTACAAACAAAGGAGATATCCCGTATTGAACCAGTATCATAACTAATGTGAGTGCAATCATAAATATTAAGCCGAATAAGTTAGAGGGTAAAAACCATACACCAATTGCGAAGACAATTGCGTAAAGAAGTGCAAATAAGGCAGTTATAGCCAATCCTGAAGCTAATTTTAATCCTATTATATTTCACCTATAATTAGTAAAATCTCTTAATTTTTTTAGTATAAATTTCCCTAATTTATTATTAAATAGGGATCTATGTATTATAGAAAAACCAAATTAATATTCTTTTAGGTTTAATACAAAAAAAGTCTAATTATTAAGGAGAATTAAGACTTAAGAAGATTTTTCGTGTTCCTTGTCTTTTTTATGCTTTTTTGATTTCTTTTCTTTAATTTCTTTTTCATGAGTTTCTTCTTCAGGTCCAACATCTTTTAAATCAGATTCTTCAGATTCTACTTCTTCAGCCACTTCTTCAACTACTTCTTCCTTGGGTTCTGGTTCAGGGGGTTTAGGTTTTCGTGAAACTATTACTTTAGTATAGCGAATAACCTCCTTACCATATTTAAAACCGTCTTGAACAATTTCTATTATGCTATTCTCTGGTATTTCTTCTTTTTCGACTGATGTTAACGCCTCATGGAGACCATAATCGAAAGGATCATTGATTTTTACTTCAATTGGTTCAGCACCATAAGACTTGAAGATACTCATAAATTGGGTGTAAAACCCACTGAGAATACTTTTTTCTGTTTCATTTGCAGTCTCCATTGCTTTCTTAAACGAGTCATATAATGGTAAGAAATTCTTTAGAACTGAGGCAGTATATTGAGTTCTTAGGTCTTGTCGAGATTTATTCCAGCGCTTCTGAGCATTTTCAAATTCAGCTTGTAAGTGCATGTATTTTCTCTTGGCCTCATCGTTTTCCTTTTGTAAATTTTGAGCTTTATCTTTAATTTCTATAAGTTCTTTTTCTAAGTTCTTAATATCTTCAAGACACTTTTCTTTAGAAAAATATTCTAACTCATGATGCTCTTTTTCTTCCAATCGCTTAATTTCTTCTGGTTTTTGTTCAATTTTTAAATTACTCTTATCTTCATGTTTTTCAGATTGATTTACTACTTTACTTTCAGAAGCGCGATTATTTCCATTCTCGGCCGTTTCACTTGAACTATTTTTATTCTCTTCTGTCATTCTAGTTCCTTCAGAATTATACCTGTATTATATGATTAAAAATTGATTTTATTTTTTATTTTTTATGATATTGGGACTTTATAAATAAAATTTTTAATTCTTATTTAATTAATATTTAATTAACAATAGTAGATTTACAAATTTATAAACATTAAATTATTAAATATTCGAAAACCATTGAAATTTAGTAATACTCATAATTCGAAGTATAAAAGATGAGTGCAATATGAGTGAAGAAGAAAAAAAAGAAGAACCTAAAAAAACTACTCACAAAGAAAAAATCGTTGGAATAGACTTAGGGACATCTAATAGCGCTTGTGCCGTTTTAAGTGCTACAGGACAACCAGAAATAATTCCTGCCGCTGAAGGTCGTACATTAGGAGGTAAAGCTTTTCCTTCATATGTTGCGTTTGATGATAGTGGCCGCAAGATTGTAGGTGAACCCGCACGAAGACAGGCTGTAAGTAATCCCGATGGGACTATAACCGCTATAAAACGAAAAATGGGAACGTCTTATAAAGCAAAATTAAAAGTAGGGGATAAAACTCAAGAATTTTCACCTGAAGAAATTTCTGCAATGATTCTCAAGAAAATTAAGACTGATGCTTCCGCCTATTTGGGTGAGGAAGTAAAGAAAGCAGTCATCACTGTACCTGCTTATTTTAATGATGCCCAACGAACTGCGACTAAAAATGCCGGGGAAATCGCTGGATTAGAAGTTGTGCGTATGATTAATGAACCAACCGCAGCGTGCTTGGCTTATGGTCTTGATAAAGATACCAAGGATAAACTCTTCAAGATTTGTGTTCTGGACCTTGGAGGCGGTACATTCGATATCACAATCATGGAATACGGTTCTGGGGTCGTGGAAGTTATGTCAACAGCAGGGGACACTCAATTGGGAGGTACTGACATGGATAATGCTATTATCGATTGGGTCACTGAAGAATTTAAAAATAAAGAGGGAATTGATTTAAAAGGTGATAGTAAAGCGTGGATACGAATTAAAGACGCAGGTGAAAAGGCAAAAATTGAGTTATCAACAACTTTAACAACTACACTAAATCTACCTTACTTATCACAAAAAGAAGGTAACCCAGTACATTTAACCATGGAACTTAGCAGAGCGAAATTAGAATCCTTAATTGAGCCTACGCTTAAAAGACTTGATCCAATAATGCGAAGAGCTGTATCTGATGCAAAAATTTCTGTAAATGAAGTAGATAAAATAATTCTAGTCGGTGGTCCTACTCGAATGCCTTCTGTCCAGGAAAGATTTAAGAAATTCTTTGGAAGAGAACCAGAACACTCAGTTGATCCGATGGAATGTGTGGCAATAGGAGCAGCCATTCAAGGAGGTATTATTGCGGGAGATGTAGAAGACCTGCTATTATTAGATGTTACTCCATTATCATTAGGGGTTGAGACCCTAGGGGGAGTTTTTACTAAGTTAATAGAAAGAAATGCTACAATTCCAACGGAAAAAAGCCAAGTTTTTAGCACAGCAGCAGATAATCAACCTGCAGTGACAATAAACGTTTTGCAAGGAGAACGAGCAATGGCTAAAGATAATATCCCGTTAGGGATGTTTCATTTGACAGGAATTCCACCTGCTCCTCGAGGTATTCCACAAATCGAGGTAAAATTTTCTATTGATGCGGATGGAATAGTTCATGTCAATGCGAAAGATCTTGGTACAGGGAAAGAGACAGGAATTACAGTAACCGGAGCTCAAGGATTAACCCCTGAAGAAATACAAGAAAAAGTTCAAACAGCTTCACAATTTGAAGAAGAAGACCAGAAAGTAAAAGAACTAGTTGAAGCAAAGAATACAGCCGACTCCATGATTTATCAAACTCGCAAATTAATAGAAGATAATAAAGATAAAATTCAGGATAACGAAAAGCAGGAAATTGAAACCGCAATTGGAGCATTAGAAGAAGATGTCAAATCTGAGGATACCGGTCGAATTAAAATGGGAATTGAAAATCTACAGAAATCAATGTATAGCTTTTCTGAAAGAATTTATCAGACACAATCTCAAGACCAAGTGTACCAACAAGCCGCTGATCAGGCTCAGAGAGCCGCTGGGGGTATGGCTGGTGCTCCATCAGGTGGTATGGGGACGCCTCCTCCAGGAGGTATGGGTGGAGCGACAGGAGATGGTGGTGCTACCTACAAGAAAGAAAAAGAAGACGAAGAAAAGAAGAAGAAAGTCGTAGACGTTGATTGGGATGAGGATTGAATCTATTCCATCTATTTGGGCGATCTCCGCGAATCTGTCTTTAAAGCAATTATTTTTTTACATTTTTTATACTTTCTAAGATAAGTTATCCATTGAATTTTCAAATAATGGTGTTTAGTTATTTTTCCCTTTTTTTATTATATGCGGGAAAATCAAGTTGATCTATATCATAAACATCAAAATATTTTAAAGATTTAAGTTTGAAAATTAATTTTGGTGTTGAATCAAAACAATTCCCGCGTAGATATAATTTTTGTAGTTTTTGTAAATTTTCAAAGGATTTAGGAAGAGTTGTTAAATTACACCCACTCAAGTCTAATACCTTTAGATTTTTTAAGTTTCCGAAAGATGTAGGTAGAAAGTCTATACCACCTCCACTTAAATCTAACGTCCTTAAATGTTTTAAATTTCCAATAGATTCAGGAAGGTAGGGTAATTTCACTCCGGAAATCCATATTTTTTCTAAATGATTGTGTTGAACTCTATAAGCATTAAAAATTTCTTCATGATATCCAAAGTCAATTATCAATTGTTCTGATATAATATTTTGCATATCAAGTAAAGCTTTAGCCTCCAATGGAGGAAGCGTTTCTTGAAAAAATTCAAAAATTCTTTTATCCAGTTTCTCCCCAAATCCATGATATTCATATGATTTTTTTTGAAGACTTTTGCAGATATTCTTAAAAATGTTAAGTTTTTGATTCCTTAATAAGCTATAAAAATCTGCGGGTAACTGTTGGCTCTCCTTCGGTTTCTTTCATTATTCTAGTT
Source organism: Promethearchaeota archaeon (assembly GCA_019894975.1). Classification (GTDB taxonomy): domain Archaea; phylum Asgardarchaeota; class Lokiarchaeia; order Sigyniarchaeales; family SOKP01; genus Loki-b32. Next base: position 15,409 of record JAGXNO010000019.1, read on the forward strand.
TCAATACGTGCCCTTTCAATCGAAGCAGTTGGTTTAAGGTGGAGAAATTCTTCTCTAAGTCGTTCAACCCTAGATGATGATTCATTCATGAAAACCTTATTTATTGCTTGAACCATTAAAAACCCATCATAGAATATAGCAGAAGTTAAATTATTGTTAATATATAATAAGGACTATTTAAAACTTATTATTTGCTTCTATTAGTTCCTGTCGGGGTTTAAATTAACAAAATATGAGAAAAAAAGAATTTTAGTTGTTTTGAATCTTGTTTCTTAGTTTGACTAAGCGATCGGGAAAATTTGACATCACAGCATCTACGTATTGACCTTTATAATTCATATTTAAAAATTTTTCTATCGATCTATTAAAGAGTAATCCCCACACACAGAATTTAAAGCCGTTGTCTTTTACTAATTTAAATAATTCAAAAGTAGCAAAATTATACTTCACATTAATCCCTTGGATATTTAGATCTCTCATACTCTCCAATTCGAGATGTTCCTCCTCATTATTTGCATACTTTAGAAATATAGTATTAATCAAGGTTACGTTTTTATCGAATTCTCTAATTTTACCGAAGATATCAGGTAGGAGGGAACCATCCATTGCCGTTTTCGCTAGCTCAATTTTATCAATTACTTTAAATTTTCTCGCAATTTCAATTATTTTTATGCCAATTTCAGGGTCTCGTAAATCAAAATTATAGCGAATATTCTGATTTTTAAATTCACTGAATAATTCAGGAAGAGTTAGAATTGATTCATTATTATCTAATCTTAGAGTTCTGATCTCGCTACTATCTAACTCATTAATGGGTACATATCCTCCATTTTTTCTTAGTTTTTGCTGAAAGCATAAAAATATTTCACCATCTTTAGACAATTGTGCTTCGGTTTTAATACCATCAACCCCCATATCAATTGCTTTTCTAAATGAGGACATGGAATTTTCGATATCTCTAAAACCCGCTCCTCTATGGCCCCACACAAAAGTTTTATTCATTGTACACCACCTCAACTTCTTGATTAATTTCTAAAATTAGTTCAAGTAAATCAATATATACAACAAAATATTGAAGATCTCCTTCGACTTTTAGATTTCCCTTGAAGAATTCACTATAACTATCTCTTCTTCCAGCAAGGATATCACTCCATACTTCCTGAGAGCATTTAATGTCAATAGTTGCATTATTATTCTCACCTTTTCCAACTATAAATTTACCGTTCCCAAATTCTACCCAATAAGTAAAATCTGGATTTTCTAATCTAGTCTGAACAACGTTCGTTTTCAACTCATCTAATTCTTGACGAAGTTCTAGATTTTCTTCCGATAAGCGCTCAAATCCATGAAAAACTTCTAGGATGCTACTATTGATACAACAATTTTCACAGAGAAAATTATCAAACGATACAACTCCGCATCTACCCATATCACATTCCCATTTATTAGTTTCACTGTTTACTGAAATATTTTGTCCACATTGTAGTGGTACAGTCTCTATTTTTTTGCCACAATTTGTACATACTAAGCTCATTTAATATTCACCTTTAATTATCTTTTATTCACTAACTATAAGGTAAAATTGAACTACAGTTCTTAAACGTCTTTACTATATTCTATTTAAATAAATTCAGAATAGTAGATTTGAGAAAGGTTAAATTAGAAAAATTTTAATAAGTTATTAATATATTTTGAGATCTCTTGCCTAAACGAATTGATTTGAGTAAATCTTAAGAAGTATTTATTTGTAGATTGAATTATATAAAAAAAAAGAATTTAGGAATTTTGAAATTTGGTTTTATTTCTTACCATCTTTTTTGCTATAATCACAGAGCAAAGACATATTATTCCATAAAAAATACCTACACCATATCCGGGAATTGCACCTGAGCCCCTAGGTGATTCTTTTGATATTGTTATATCAGTATAACCGATATTACCAGCTTTATCTTTTGCATAGAATCGGATGGATACACATCCATCGGGGATCTGCCCCCATAATAGACTATCTATTGTTCCGACTAATTCAGTTAGAGTGTTATTGTTTAGCCCACCATCAAAAGTAAACCAAATCGATTCGATACCGCTAAATTCCTCAATTGAAATATTATAATTAGGAGGAATCTTGAAGGTTTCATCTGGAGATGGATCAAAGACTGTAAGAATTGGAGCGATAATATCTTTTCTGATTATAATTTCAGCATAGTTTTCGTAACCCCCTGAATCAATTGCATAAATCCTTACTTCAGCTGTTCCGTTACCAATTTTATTCCATTCTGCTTGATCAATAAGCAAAAATTGATTTGTGAACGTAACGTTTGTTATACCATCGTCTAGTGTATACCACATATTATATAAATTTGACTCTATTATCGATATATTAAGTGTTGGCGCAGATTTTCCAAATAAACTGTAATTGACAGGAGTGCTAATTTGAATATCTGGAAGCATAGTGTCTACAGAAAAGTATGTATTTTCAGATTGAATAACTTCTCCCGAAAAATCTTGATATTTGACCTGAATGAAATGATGCCCGTCAGGCAACATTGGAATTGTTGTATTTCCTAGAATATTTTTGCTATCTATACCATTAATGGTATAATTAATCCATTTGTGGGGAATATTTTTATAAAAGCTTAATAATAGTCCCTCGTTCAAGTTATCTCCAATACTATAATCAGAATCCCAAGAGAGACCAATTCCATCAATATAGTATTTATAGCCTGACATTAAATGCAAATGATCATTGTACCAGACAAGTCTGCTCGCCGTGTTTCGATTATTTATAAAAGAGTAGTCTCCATACTGAACACCATCAACAAAAGTTCTCCAAGAATACTGTGAAAGCCCTTGATAAGCTCCCGTTGTACACTCAAAATCCACTCTAATATGATACCAGGTATTATCCAAAACAATTTTGATATTTTTCCAGTCAGTTCCGTTATAATATTGCAAAAAGTTAAAAAAGGTACGTAAATTAACCATCTCGTTCAATTGTGACCCTTGATCAATTCTAAAGCCACATAGTTTTCCAGCATTATCAGTCCTCATCCAATATTCAATAGAACCATATGAGGGTGTTGTGGTAAGGTTTTTTCGGACGTGGGAGTTTAAAATTCCTGAGGAAGCATCTGAGATCTCCATAACTTTATTATGATCCCCAAGCTCTTCAATTACTTTAACTGTTCCTCCTTCTGTACCAATATCTTCAAACCAAATTGGTTTAATTCCTATTATATCATTTTCAAATCCACAAGTTGCGGGATAATACCCCTTCATAGGTCCATAAAATGTTTGGTTTTGAGGATTGATCAGCTTAATTTCTGCTTTTGGATAAAATTTAAGATCAGTGAGTATGTCTGTTAAAAGATATGGTATACCTCCCAATAATTTATGCGTTGAGGGAAAATAGAATCGATTTTTTGCTCCAGTTAAAGGTGTGGAATGTGTGGTTGAGAAACCGTCATAGTATATTCCAATTATACCGCGAATTTTATCTATAAGTTGTTTTATTTCATCAATGTATTCACTATAGTTAAGCATAATAATTTCATAAATATCATCTATACTCATTGTGAAATTATCAAGAACAGTTATTCCAGAGTAAGTAGAATATATAATTTCATAAGGAGTTTCATCCCCAGAGTTTAGATCCATCATAAAATCACTTAAGGGGTACATCTGGAAATTCGTTTGTTGCCATTCTTCTTTTGTGATTGTGAAATCATTATTTATAACTGCTTTAACCATAAACCACAAACCATGATTAGGGGTTCCTGATATCGCCACGTGGTTAATGATAATTCCCGTATTCAATAAATCACCATAAAATTCCTTAATCATTGAACGGGCTACTAAACCTCCAAAAGAATAAGCCCATATGTCTAATCTATCTTTTATCATACCCTCAGAGTACAAATTTAGTATATAATTTTTCACAGCATTTGCTAACTCTTTTGTAGAAGAATTTTCATCTAATCCATCAAATTCCGTTCGATTAGTATGAGCATCATAAAAATTTACCATTTTAATGTTAGTAATTCCATAGTAATCTCTAAAATCACTTACACCATTTTGATTATTATCTATCAAATTTGCTTGTACTAATGCATACATTCCATGTGCACGACCATCCCATGGTGCAAATAGAAGTAATGTTGGATTATTTACTTGAAAATTGATTACATTTGACTCATAAACATTCGTTCCGGAATCTTCTCCAGAAATTTGGATATTGTGGAACCCATTTCCAGGTTTTGGTATAGTGGTATTTCCCATAATAGTAATATTTGCATTTCCGTCTAGTGAATATCCAATCCAAGTTAAATTCGAAGGAGCTTGAAAATTCAACAATAACCCTTGGTTCCGATTATCAGCAACATTATACAGATCTGTCCAAGAAAATCCTATGGCATCAAGAAAATAGCTATAATTGGATACATTAAATAGCCAATCGGTATACCAATTAATTCGATGAGCAAAAGCTTTAGTATTAACAAATGGAAAGGGACCTAAACTAATACCACCATCTAAATACAATTTCCAAGTATGTTGGTCTAAGCCTGAATAATTACCAGTAGAACACTCAAAATCAATCCGTATGTGATACCACTTATTGTTTTTTATACTAGGGATATGCCAATCTGTTCCATTCGAATGCCCAAAATTGAGCCAGTCTGTACCATTATATCTTTGTAATTCGTTATTATATGCTCTTATACCAATAAGCACTTCTGTAACAATACCCCCATTTAAAACAAATCCACAAACATTAGATGAATTATCAGTTCTCATCCAATACTCAATCGAACCGTTCACGGGTAATGCAAAAAGATCTTTACCAACAAGAGCATTATCTGAATTATTTGTGTCATAGAGTTCCACAATATTGTAATGACCATCTAACTCTTCAAGAACTTGTACATCTCCACCAATAGTTTTCACTTCTTGAAACCAGGAAGGTTCACTCCCGATATCATCATTATCAAAACTATTTGTTCCTGGATAATAACCATACATTGGTTTTTTATATATTTTATTCTCAGGTGTGAGTATGGTAATCTCTGATGCTGTTGTTTTCAATGATTTGTTATCGATATCTTTATCAAAATTTAACTCATTCGAAAAATTAATCTTCACAAATGAGAAGATAAACAAAAATATCAAAAAAGAAATAAAACAACTTTTATTTTTATTAGATTTCATAGTTTCGCATTTCCTCTATATCTAAAAAATTGATATTTAGGATAGAAAAATGTTTTGTTTACTTAAAAAGTCCACATACAAAATTTTCAAAAAAATTACAATTGATGTAAGTATTGCCTTAAATGGCATTGAATCTGTCAAAATCGTATAATCTCTCTCCATCTACCAAGAAAAAATAAATTCAACATATAAGAACCAAATGTAGTCAAAAATAAATATAAGAAAAAAAAGATTATTTTAATCTGATTTTGTTTATAGAAATTTTCTTCCATATCAACAAAGTACCAAGAGATATTGCTATAATTAAGAATATAGTATTATAACTCGGAATTGCATCTGAGCTCTTAGGTGGTTCTTTTGAAATTGTAATGTCAGTATATCCTATATTACCTGCTTTATCTTTAGCATAGATCCTGAGAGTTACTTGACCTTCTGGAATCTGTTCCCATATAGTGTTATTAATAGTCCCTGTTAATTCTAGTATAGTGAAATTATTTAAACCGCCATCAAAAGTAAACCAAACTAAGTCAAGACCACTAGGTTCATCAATACTAATATTATATAATGGGGGTGTCGAACCAAAAACTTCATCTTGTAAGGGTTTATGAATATTGATTACGGGGTTAATAACATCTTTTCTGATGATAATCTCTACATGTTCTAACTCTCCTAAGGTGTTATTTGCATAAAATACTATATTAACAGTTCCGTTATTAAAATCATTCCATTCTGTTTGATCTATTTGACCTGTAAATTCGATGGGAGAGATATTAGTTAAACCGTTATCGAGTGAATACCATACTGAATCTAAATTCGTTTCATTGACAGATAAACTAAATTGAGGAGATATTACACCAAATAAATTCCCTTGACCAGGCATATATATTTCTAATGCAGGTGGTGCTGTATCTTTCGAGAAAAAGACTATATCTGATTCGATTTGTTCACCAGACCAATCTTGCGAGAAAAGTTGTAAAGAATGTAAACCTTCACTAGGTAAAGGAATGAGGAAATCTCCGAGAATATTAACATTCGGATTTTCATCATAGGAATATTGGATCCAATCATGAACGAAATTCTTTTCAATATCCACCAGAAATCCATACTTGAGATTATCCCCAACATTATAATTAGGATCCCATGAGAGTCCAATAGCGTCAATATAATATTTATAACCAAACATAAGATGTAAATAATCGTTGAACCAGACAAGTCTACTTGCTGTGTTTCGATTGTTAATAAAAGAATAATCTCCATATTGGAATCCATTGACATAAATTCTCCATGAATATGAACCTAGACTTTCATATCCACTAGTACTGCACGCAAAATCAATTCTAATATGATACCATGAATTATTTTGAATAAAACAGATATTATTCCAATCTGTACCATTGTAATACTGTAAAACGTTGAAAAACGTTCTAAGATTAATCATTTCATTTAGTTGTAAACCATCATCAATTCGAAAACCACAAAGTTTTGAAGCATCGTCAGAATTCATCCAATATTCAACAGTTCCGTAAGTGGGATTTGAAGAGAGAAGCTTTCTTACGTGAGCATTAAATAATCCAATAGAAGTATCATGTATCTCTAAAACCTTTTTATGACCATCTAATTCCTCCCTTACTTTTACAGTCCCACCTACAGTATTTATAACATCAAACCACGCGGGTTTATAAGTAGCTTTATCACATTCAAATCCATTCGTCGCAAGATAATAACCAGCTGTCGGATTATAATATGTCTTATTTTGAGGTGTTTCTATTGAGAGCTCTGCTTCAGGGTAATGTTTGTAATCAGTTAAAATATCTTTAAAAACTTCTTTATTCCCAACCATTGTGACGTGACTTAAATCATTATATAGTCTATTGTTAACAGCTCCCGATAGGGGTACTGATCCCTCTACTACAGCAGCATCCCAATAAATCCCTACATCTTCCGCAATATGATCAATCTTGGTTTTATTATAGATAGAAGTTTTATTCTGAGCTTCACTATTGATTATATCAAATAACATCCACTCATAGTAATCATCCTTGTAAGGTTCAAAAGGTGCGGGTTCTTCCCAACTGGGTGCTGCAATTCCCCTATACGTATTGTAATGTATATCAAAAGGTGTTTCATCTTCTGCATTGAGATATTTCATAAAGTCACTAACCGTTGCCATCTGCATTGTTGGATGATTTACATCTAGTGTTCCCTCCGCTTGTTGTTTCCAGTATCCTGCAGTATAAGCCCATGTTCCGTGACAAGGACTTCCTATTATCGCTACATGATCTATGGTAATACCTTCTTTTTTAAGATCATAAAAATGTTCTTTTACTATGGTACGTGCAAGTACTCCTCCTTGGGAATAACCCGTTAAATCAATTCTGTCTGTAATATTTCCCGCTTGATATTCCGTGATAATAAAGTTTTTAACTGCATCTGCCATCTTTAGAAGAGAACTGCTGCTATTTACACCCGTGAATTCAGGTCTACTAGTTGTATTCTCATAATATGAAATTCCAATCATTCTGTTAGAACCATAATAATCCTCAAAATCGCTATTTCCATTTTGATCCATGTCAAAAGTTGAAGAAGTAAAAGCAGCCCCTGAATCTGTAGCGCCCCCTTTTATCCCTGGTAAAAAGAGCCAAGTAGGATTTTCTACCTCAAAACTTAGGATTGAAGACTCGTAGACAATATTTAGAGAATCTTTACCAAACACTTGAAGTGTATTAGGACTATCTACAGGTTTTGGTATTGTTATATTTCCTAAAATAGTTCTGTTAGATCCTCCGTTCAAAGAATACCCAATCCATGTTAAGTTTGTGGGCGCTTGAAAATCTAGAAAAAGACCTTCATTTCGATTATCATTTAAATTATAAAATGCATCCCACGAAAAGCCAATTGCGTCTATATAATAGTGATAACCATTATCAGCTTCAACAGTGTTCCATGCTGCACTATCTGCGAATGAACGATTATTAATAAAGGAAAATGGCTCAACTGTTTTATATAAGTTAAAAATGTTTCTTATAGTACGGATACCATATGGAAGACCTCCATTAAGATAAAGTTTCCAACTATATTCTGATAATCCACTATAATTTCCCGTTGAACATTCAAAATCAATTCTAATGTGATACCATTTATTATTTTCAATAGTGGTAATATTAATCCAATTTGTTCCATTATAACGTTGAAGTTGATTGTCTCTAGTCCTTATTGCAATAAGAGCAGCAAGAACAAATCCCCCATCTAATCTAAATCCACAACTCTTATCAGCATTATCTGTTCTCATCCAATATTCGATTGTTCCGTGATTAGGGAATGAAAAGAACGTTCTTCTAGCAAAGACATTGTCAGAATTATTTGTATCTTCAAGATCCAAAACACTTTTGTGTTCTTCAAGGTTTTCAATAACTTGTACATCCCCACCATCTGAATTAACTTCGGAAAACCATGCTGGTTCATCCCCAATTTTATCATTATCAAAACTATTAGCGCCAGGATAATATCCGTGCATTGGTCTAGTATAAATTTTACTTTCAGGTGTTGTTATAATAATTTCAGATGCTGATGCTTCTAGTATATAATCTTCGTTTTCCTTAAATGATTGTGAAGGCTTTGATAAATTTATCGAGACTAATGGTAGTAGAAAAAATGATGTTAAAAATAAAATGATCAAATATTTTCTTGTTATAGACGGCATAATTTCGCTTTTCCTCTATTTTCCTGAATAGAAAATTAGATAATTATGATTAAGATAGAATGATTTAAAAATTCAATTGACAGAACTGTCTATTTAGACCAAAACAAGATTAACAAACGACAAAATAAAGAGGTTTCAATCCTATGAAATAAACCATCTCAGAAAATTTGCAGCAATTTTCTGTTATCTTCGGTATCCTCATAAATTTGCCACCTAGAAACGAGATTATTCTCAATTAACGTAGTCCATATAGCATGATCTTTATTTTTTTTCGAATTTGAATTAAATATTAGAACTTAATAAAACAATTTATTATTCATTTTAGTTTGTGTTCTTCAAGATTATGTTTTTCTTTCCTTTACGACCCGTATATAATCATCAAAAGTGACACCTGATCTTTTTGGATCATAATTAACAGACTTAGGTCGATATAAACCAGTACACCACCCAATATTATCCTTGATCTCTCCATTAACTACGTGAATACCTCTAATATTATAAAGACTTTCATAGCCATCTACTATTCTTTTATCATTTGCATATCCTAACCTAGTCAAAGTATAAAGTGCTATAGCAGTAGTTATTGTAGGATTTTTGATAATGTAACTAACAGTACCAGACAGTAAGGAACCGATGCAAGGGTTTCTACCATGTTCTGGAGCAACCTGTTGAAAACCATTTTGTTCAGCAGCATAATTATCTGTTAGAAAAATATTCTCAAAATCAAATGACCAAGTCTTTGCTCTTCCTTCGAATTTCTCATGAAATTGTTCAAAAAGCCATTTGATCGCGAAGGAAACTAATTCATGATTAGCATCAATACCTAACTCATTCAGTATTTGTAGTTGAAAACATGTTGCGGAGATATTATTAAACCAAGAACCGTTTTTTCGCTGATTAGAGAAAAGTTCAGCTATGATTGAATCCATGTCAACATTGTTTTCATTCATGATATTTCTCCTTACAAGGATACTGATAGCTCTGTATGCTTCAATGCTCGTAAAAGGCCATATGTATAAACTTCAGCATATTTCCTCTTCCACAATCCAGACGATTGTTGTTTCTTAATTATCTCAGATAAGCATTTCGTAAGTACTTCTTTTGCTTCTCTTTTAGGTAAATGAAATGCATAAGCCCATTTTCCTCTGTTACCTAACACTAGTTTTTGTGCTTCCTGAATAAGGTCTTTATTTGATTGATAATTTGGATGAGCAAGAAAAGAAGCTATAATGCCATCTGTACACCGTAAATGAGTAGTACTATCCATTGATAGACTGCTAAATCTCATGTAACCTTTCTCTCGTACTTGTAAACTGCTTTTTTTAAGTTATTATTTACATTACATTAATATATTATTGTGTTTTGATTAGAGTCTCATATACAGGACCTTTACTTAGAAGGTAAAGTTTTAATAATGAATAACCTTCAGAGAATATCCAGTCTTACTCTATTTTCTTTAGTATCTTCGTAAATCTGCCATTTGGATAGATGATCATCATCAATGGTCGCGGTCCATATACAATGATCTTCCTCTTTGGAATCCTTAGACCATAAGGCATAACCGACTAAAATTACCAAATTCTCTCGAGATTCAACTCTGGTAAATATATTTTTATAAGTTGGCCACTCCTTGAAAAATCTAATCCAACCATTAATCATATCCCTACTCCAAACTGGTTCTTCCTTAACTTTAACCCAAAAACCCTCTCCCATTAGGCTAGAAAGTCCTTTAATATCTTGATTATTGATATATTCATTAAATTGAAGAGCGGTTAATTTAGGATCTCTTTTATTCATAATAACACCTTCAAGATATACTTCAAGCTCATTATTATTTGATAACATTTAGTTTTTTTCTAATTTCAGTTTCCTGATTAATCAAATCCCATATAAACACATTCACAATTTAAAGAATCCATTTGAGATTTAATGAATTTAATTGTATCATCACTAAGGGGCTCTACATCATTCTCTTTCTCGAACGTTCGAATTATATATTTTTCCGGTTTGAAATCTGCTATAAATTTTCGTAATCCTTTAATATTTACCTCAGAGATATTGAATTTATTTCCAAATATCGAATGAATCCAGATAGGTTTCGTATATTCTCCTTTAAATTTTCTCAATCCATCGAGCACATCCCCAATTTTTACTTGACTATGATGTTGATTTATTCGGCTAAATTCTTCAGCTATAATTGAATTTAAATTAAATTGCATGATATCACATTCATAAAAATCTCTTCTAACTTCTGGATCATACAATAAAGAAGCGTTGGAATAGGCAGTTAGTTTAATTGAAGGATAGCGTTCTTTTATCTTTCGTGCTAATTCCCCAAATTTTGAATATAAAGCAGGCTCACCGCTTCCAGTAAGAAAAAGATAGTCAGGATAATCATTTTGTGTTAGATAGGAATCAATTTCTTGGATTATGTCTTGAACAGGATAAAAATCTTCTCGTTGCATGGTCATATTAGTAGTTTTTCCTAAGCTACAATAATAGCAATTAAAAGAACATGTCTTTAATGGGCTAAAATCAACAGGGAGGATTTTTCCTAAAAGTGGGTGATTAATAATTTCACCTAGGTATTGCTTTTTCATGAGTTTGATATAATAATCTATAATTTAAAAAAGGATTGTATCAATATCAACCAAGTTTAGATTTCATAAAAAAAGAAAAAGAAATGAATTAATTAGCATTATTGAAATTTTACACTATCAAATCGATAAGATAATTGAAGAAATAAAAACACACCCCTCTGTCTATGAATTTAATATAGTAAATCTAGAAGAAAATAGAGTAAGAATTAACGTTAAGACAAAAAATCCCTATTTATTATTTGCCGTAATTAAATGTGGGGTTATTATTGATTTTCCGGTTAAAGTAAGAGATAAATTTGCTATATGGAATCTGATCTCAACCAGAAAAAGAATCGATGATTTATTAAAGCTTTTTGAGAAGGAAGATATTAATTTCTCATTACTTAAAATTGGTAGCTCACAGTATAGTTTTGAGAGAGATAAAAATAAGTTAAGTGTAAAAGAATCTAAGATTCTCGATACTGCCATTGATTTAGGGTTTTTTGAGGTACCCCGAAAAATTTCATTAGAAATGCTAGCTAATAACTTAGGAAAATCAAAATCTTGGACATCGGAACAATTAAGGAAAATTATTAAGAAAAAGATAAAATTTGGGATTTGATTTAGTGGTTTTCCTATTTCTGTGAGTTATAATCATTAGGTTGAATAATAATACCGAACATGTTCGGACACCTCCTTTTAAGGTAAAAAATTAAGTAATCAACTAATCAAAAAAATTTCATTTATATTTTAATTAGGAAATTGATAACAAAAATGACTGAAGAAACAAAAATTAGATCAGAAAATGGTAGATTATGGGGATTAGTCTCTATCATTTTGGGTGCAGGAGGAATATTTCTTTCGTATCTTTTTATCTTTCTACATTTAGAAAACATTTTGTCTGCCGAAACCGCCGCCGCGCAAGAATGTAGACTTACAGCTCCCTTTTTCATTCCGGCTTTTGCGGTTATCGGTATATTGGGAGGGACATTATGGTTAGTAACGAGTGTGGGCTTTTTTCAGAAAAAGGAGTGGGCTTATTCCGTCGGTGTAATCGCCGTAGTTATAACCCTTTTTGCCAGCTTTTGGCCAAATATTCCTGCTATGGAAAGTGAAGCAGCGGTACCAGGTCCTTGGTTTCTGATTTTTTTCCCTAATTTATTGGTATACTTCTTTCTTTTAGGAAGAATAGGGCACGAATCTGGGAAAAAAGCATGGTTTGGTTTGGCGGTAGGTATGGCATTCATTCTGAATTTCATAAACGGAATTGCGGCAACTACCAGAATGGTAAATAGAATACCTGATTATGGTGAAGCCAGTATGTATATGCTCACTATGCCTACGAATATGTTTGCATCCTTTCTTTTTGGATATACAACAATAGGGCTTTTCTTAGCCAAAAAGAAAGATTTAATGCGATATACTGGATTGGCGGGGGTATTCTTGGCAATTGCGGTAGGTTTTCCTTTAGCCTTCGATTCTATGTTCCTTGAAGGTTCGGACCCCAGTTTCTCCATGTTCATCATGGGTCCAGTTGTTAGCCTTTTGGTAGGGTTTGTATTACTGTCTTCCAAAATGTGGAATAAAATCAATACAGTGTGAGTAAAATTTTTTTTTTTTTTGTTCTTTTTTTTTATTTTAAGCAAATAGTATTATTCTTATAATTCCAGTTGAATAGGTGGTTTAACTTTTAAATTCTATAAAATATTATATCATATTATTCTAATTGTATTATTTTTCTAAGATATTGAATTCGCACGATTTGACTCTTTCTGCAATGAAAGGTATTCCTGAAAAAATTCCTTTTAATCCATTCATTATGCATTTAGCAGCGAGTTTAGCAAATAAAGATTATAATCATCATTACTGTCAAAATCCAGAGATATTGGTAGAATCGCAAATTAAATGTGCTAATTTTTTTGGAATCGATCATGTGAATGTTTCAACTGATGCCTACAGAGAAGCAAGTGCTTGGGGTGTTGAAATTGATTGGGAAAGCCATACTCCTGTTTCGAAAAGAGATATTGAAATTTCTGAATTTAATTCAATAGAAGTACCCAATTTACTTGAAAATCAGAGGATTATGAATCGTGTCAATGCTGTTAAGCACTTTTCGAGAGAAGTAGGGGGAAATCAATGTATAATTGGATGGATTGAAGCGCCTTTTGCCGAAATTTGCTGTTTATTTGGTCTAGTAAATGTACTTCTACAATGTAAAAATCAAAACTGGGTTGAGAACATAAAAGATTTAATTGAGAGAATACTTCCTGTCCAAAAAGAGTTTGCTAATCTACAGATCGAAGCAGGAGCAGACATTATCGGAGTAGGTGATTCTGCTATTTCGCAAATTGGTCCGATGAGATATGAAAAGTGTTGCTTAGATGCAACCAGAGATTTATTTACTAATATTCAGAAGAATGTGCCCGTACTTTATCATGTATGTGGTGATAATGATATTGTCGATAAAGAAGGTAGAGATATGATAAAATTAATATCAAGTACAGGAGCAAATATCATTGATTTCGATTATCAGGTCGATTTAAAAATTGCTAAGCAAAAATGTGGAAGTACTAATTGTATTCGTGGTAATTCTAACACAACAGTTTTTGGTGACCTCTCCTATTCCCCCTTAGATGTTGTAAATGAGGTATCTAAAACAATCGAATCAGGAAAACCTGGAGGTCAATATATGTATGCGTTGGGATGTGAAGTTCCGTGGGAACCGCTGGATTTAGCAATTCGAAATTTAAGCATAGCAAAAGCAATAACTGAAAAGAGGGGATATTATAATTGAATTTAAGATAGTTATTTTATAATTACCAGATGAGTCGGAGTTTATTCCATTGAGTCAGGATATATATAATAATATACAAAAACAACACTATACTTTTTAAATTCCTAACCGTTCTTTCATCTTTTTCGCTACTGGCCAGTTTTGCATGGTAATATGGCGTCGTTCACGAATGATTAATCCATCTTTATCTAGTAGAAGAAATGACATAAAGGGTGTCTCCTTTAAGGCACCTTCCTCGATCCATGACATGATAGCTTCCACTACCACCTGGTTCCCCTTTGCATAGCTCATAGCGATTCGCATATTTCTGTCTGGTGCTTCTTTCATAATAATTTCTTCAATTTCTTTTGCTACCTTCAAGTTATAAGAACATCTTTGAGGAGGTAGTTGCATCCTGAACCGATCGGGATGGTATATATTCATAATCAAGTCCAGCTAGAATCTTTTCTATCGTATTCTCAATATTATTCGCATGAAGAAACTCCATGTAACCACTTGTCGTAACAACAAACCCTGATGGAACTGGGAATCCTGCTTTAACTAGCTTGCCTAGACTGGCACCTTTACCTCCCACCACGGCAATATCCGTTGATCTATCTTCTCCAAGACTAACGAGAAAATTATCTTTCTTACTATTCATTGAAATTACTTCTGATATGGTAATCTAAATTAAAATAAAATATATCTTGATTAAAAATTTGCTTAATAACTATTTAAAATTAAACACAAATGAATTTTAGGAGATGCTAAATGTGGTTGTTAAGAGATCTTCCTTGCGTGAAGAAGGTCCAACATAAATGATATAAATAATGTTTTCTACAACCCATTCTTTTCTATCTATATCATAATACGCCAGATCCTCTGCCCTTAAACCCAAATTAACAGTTTTAGTTTCACCCGGAGTTAGAAAAACTTTATCAAAGCCTTTAAGATCCTTAAAAGGTCTATCCACTGACGAATTTTTATATCCTACATACATTTGCACGACTTCTTCCCCAGTTATATTTCCAGTATTAGTCACATCAACACTTACTTGAATTTCACCATCAGAACTAATCATACTTTTATCAATTCTAAGATTATTGTATGAATAGCTTGTATAGCTTAAGCCATAACCAAACGGATATGTAGGTTCATATCCTTCTTTATCCATTAATCTATACCCATGATAATATCCATATTCAATTTCAGTTACATTTGTATCGAAGTATGGAAGTTGATCCTCTGATTTTGCAAATACAGCAGGTAATTTTGCGCTAGGATTAATATCACCGAACAATATTTCTCCAAGTGCAGTCCCACCTTCCATTCCAGGATACCATAACATCAAGATTGCAGAAACTTCATTTTCCCATGGTTCTACAATTATCGGACCACCTCCTTCTAATGCTACAATACAATTCTCGTTTACTGAAGCTATTGCAGATATTAGTTTCTCATCTTTTTCATGTAATCTTAATGATTTTCGATCTCCCGTACGTTCTTTAGATCCAGATCCCTCTCCTTCATCTATATGAGTGTATCCTGCTACAATAATGGAGATTTCTGAACTTTTAGCTAATTCCTTAGCATCTTCAAGATCCTCTCCTTCATTGAATATTATATTAGTTGCATTTCCTGCAGAACTTTTTATACCTTCAAGTGGAGTTATTACATATGGGGGATAAACTCTACTACTACCATGATCCCCAATATTGGGAGTATTTGTTAATTTACCAAAAACGGCAATCTGTTTTATTTCATTTCTTTTCAGTGGTAATATTGATTTTTTGTTCTTCAATAGTACAATACTTTTTCTCGCAGCCTCTAAAGCTAAGTCAGTGTGTTCTTTACAAGCAATTTTTTCCTTATTATATAACTTAGGATCCCCTTTGTGTGCAAATTTAAGTTTTTGTCTTAAAATTCGTAAAACTCCTTCATCAACAAGATCTTCGGTGAATCGTCCTTCATTCATATATCCGATCATCTTATCCGGAGCCATCCGAAACTCGAATGGCATCTCAATATCCACCCCCGCATTTATAGCGAGTGCCCCATTCCGAATACCCCAAAAAAAATCAGTAAGAACAAAACCCTTAAAATTCCAATCTTCTTTTAAAATTTCTCTTAGGAGGTGTGGGTTATGACCACAATACTTACCATTCACTTTATTATATGCACTCATGATAGAAGCTACACCTGCATCAACACATTTTTTAAAATGTGGAAGATAAACTTCCCTTAATGTTCTTTCATCAATTGATACGTTTAAATTAAATCTTGTAGTTTCTATGCTATTACAGGCATAATGTTTAGCACATGCCATAATATGCTTTTGAACACCCTTTAAGAGTGCCACACCAAAAACTCCAAGGTGATATGTATCTTCCCCATATGTTTCTTGAGCTCTTCCCCAAGCTGGGTGTCTCAATAAGTTAATACATACACCACCAAAGTAGTTAGCACCATGTGATTTTGCTTCAATTCCAATCACACTCCCAATTTTTTCCTCTAATTCCAAATCCCAAGAAGCACCTCTTGCCATGGATACAGGAAAACAAGTTGAACTTCCTATAACAACTCCTCTTGGTCCATCAGAAAAAAGGACTCCAGGGACTCCGAGTTTTTTATCTTCTCCGGCAGAGATGGATTCAGCATTATACCTTTTATGCATTTTTGGTCCACCTTCGGTTACTGTCTGATCTGCTACCATCTGGTTTAATTTTTCCTTCAGAGTCATTATAGAAAGAATTTGTTTTGCTTTTTCTTCAATTTGATCAACTGATAGATCTTGTAAATCATCCCAATTTATCCATCTTTTTGAATCTTCTGACATTTTAATGACCTTTTACTATCAATTCAACAACAAATTTGTTTTAATAAAAATAAAAGGTTATACTCACATTAAAAGTTTAAAAAAAGAAGATTAAAATTATATCGAGTTTTATTGATTCATGAAATCTTCTACTTCTTGCCGGCTAGGGACATTCATCGCTCCTTTTCTTGTGATTTTTAAGGCTGAAACTGCATTTGCGAAATAGGGTATTTCTTTTAAGGGCATTTTGGTTAATAATCCAGTAATTAATCCAGCAGCAAATGCATCACCCGCTCCAGTCGTGTCTACAACATCAACCTTATATGAAGGTGCGGAAAATATACCATTTTTGGTGAGAATGGTTGCTCCTTCTGCTCCCCGTGTTATACCTACGATAGAAGGTCCTAATTCTAGGATAGACTCGAATGCTTTTTCACCTTTTTCTTGGGTGATAAATTCTGCTTCTGAGATTGATGGTAAAAAAATATCTGTATCTTTGAGAACTTTAAAAATATGTTCTCGTGGATCTTTGTTATGCCATAAATCATCCCGAAGATTGGGATCACATGCTACTTGTAAACCATGTTTTTTAGCATAGTCAATTGCTTTAAAGATCGCACTTCGAGCTGGTTCATCAGCCATAGATACTGTTCCGCACATTAGTAGTTTTGCTGATTTAATGTATTCCTCGCTAATTTCTTCAGGTGTTAGCATAATATCAGCACAAGGAGATCTATAAAATGAAAAACTAGGGTTTCTATTTTCATCCAAACCGACGAATGCAAGAGCAGTTTTATATTCACTTGTTATCTTTACTTGACTTATCTCTACAGTCTCAGTTTCAAGTGTTTTTATCAAGAAATTCCCGAAAAAATCATCACCTACTTTGGTTATCATACCCGATGACAATCCTAAATGCCTAACACCAACAGCAAAATTTGCGGGTGCTCCTCCGGCGAATCTTTTAAAAGTAGTTTGGACTTCTAAGGGTTTAGCTGGCATATCAGCTATCATATCAATTAAAATTTCTCCGATTGCAATAACTTCAACCATATAAATCTCCAATTATTTCAGATAATTCATGAGGGACAAATACTTGTAGCATCATTATCAATTATTGCTTGGAATTGACGTTTAGTATTTACTTCGAACAACTTCATAGCCCTAGGATCACTTCTATCCAACTGAGCAAAACTAAGTACAGGGATATAGGCATAACACATTAAAGCTTTAAGGTAATTTTCCCAGGCAAAGTCAAAATCAAAACCTGTAATCTCTTTTTCTTCTAACCGTTTAATATAATGTTTAACCATATCTTTCTCAATTTTTCTCCTTAAATCGATTTCAACACTTTCAGCTAAAAGGTATCCTATATCCAAAATACCCCCATTTACAACTGCTGAGCCCCAATCAATAATAATAATTGGATTTTCTTTATTTTCCCAATCGAAGAATAGATTATCAACCCGAAAATCAAAATGAGAAATAGTCATGTTGTCATCTGGTATATCTGTTACCAACCAAGGAAATTGTTCATGGATTATCTGTCCTGCTTGTAAACTACCTTCAGGAAGAAATTTCTGAAATTCCTCTGATTTTACAGAAAGATCCCAACTATTACGAAAAGTGTCGACCATTGATTTAGACACATCATCCTTAGGTTTTGGCATCCAATCAAACGAATATAGATCTGGAGAATCCCACCATCTTGAGTGGAATTCGGCAATAGTATCTATTACTTGTCTAGTCTGATCCTCATTCATACCCTTTATTTGGTCAATTTGTTCATAACATGAGCAATCATCTAAAATCAGGATATATCTTTTAGCTTCTTTATCAAAACCGTGGTAAATAACACCAGGAGTACGAATGGGACTTTGAGGTGCTACTTCTGTATAAAATCTAATTTCTCTTTCATAGAGATTGTATTGTTCAGCAATAGCCAAAGCTGTTCTAAAGGTAGTTGGCATTTTTACTATCATAGTTTCTGGGAGATTGGGGGATTCTTTGTCGTATTTTAAAGTTAATCTTGCCATGTCACTTACGAATCCTTCACCAGCACCCCATGGTTCTCTTGAAATTGATTCGATATTGATATCTTTAAGATATCCAGAGCTATGCAGAGCATCGTTAAGCCATTCTGATGTCATCCTTTTTGTTCGTTTAGGTATCATTTCTTCTATATCTCTTGATTTCGTGATTATTGATAATATTAGTTTCATCTTCAATACTTAAAATATTTACTCTAAAAACAAAGAAATTATTATGTTTATTCTATTAAACCATACTTTTCCTGCATAATTCGGATGAAAGTGGCACCCTCTTTTATGAGGACATCCCCACTGAGTGCAAGTTGACGCCATACCCACGTATTCATATTGTTAGTCATATCTACAAAGCTTTCTAATGCAGCATATCCACGATAATTTATTTCAGCCAGAGCTTTAAAAATTCCATCCCAATCGACCAAACCCGTGCCGGGAATGCCTCGATCATTTTCACATAAATGATAATGAATAAGCTTATCACCTGCGAGTTTTGTGGACTCATAAAAGCTCTTTTCTTCGATGTTCATATGATAGGTATCAAGATGGATTTTCATATTATCCTCATCAATCATATCGATTAGCTTTAGGGCTTGTTCGCATGTATTAATAAGATATGTCTCATACCGATTCACAGGTTCAAGACCGATAGTGACTCCTAGGGTTTTTGCGTATTGTGCGACCTCTTTTAAGCATTCGGCAGAAAATTTCCATGTTTGTTCTGTAGGTCTATCTCGTGTAGCTTTAGTATGTTGAGAGTATATGACGCCTGAAAGACTTGTTCCCCCTACATCATGTGTTGCTTTAGTGCAACTCTTTAAATATTCAACTCCATTAGCTCGAATTTCAGGTTTATCACTAGTTATATCAGTTTTTTCATCTAAAATTGTTGAGGTAACTACATCCAACCCAACTTTCGATAATCTCTTTGAAACGGCGTTGACATCAAAATCTTCTAATACCATCAATGGAATTTCTATAAAATCTAAACCTAAGTCCTTTATTCTATTAATCAAATCAAGGGATTCATTACTCCATTGTGAACAATATGCATATGCATGTATTCCAATCTTCATTTTGCTCTTCTATATTTAGTAATGGAAATTATTTGAAGTCTATTATTATTTAAATTATATTAGTTTGCAACCTATTATCTAAAAAAATAAATTCCATGAATAATTTCTATTAATTGATTTTCAGACTTATTTGAAATTTGCAAGGACAAAGATATTATGAGTTCTAAAAAAAGAGATTATTACGAAGTTTTAGGAGTAGCAAAAGATGTTTCCACCAATGATATTAAACTAGCTTATCGTAAATTAGCAAGAAAATATCATCCAGATGTTAATAAGACCGATCCAAGAGCGAGTAGCAAATTTATTGAAATCCAAGAAGCTTATGAAGTATTGAGTGATGAAAATAAAAGGAGCAATTATGATCGGTTCGGTCATGGTGGAGTACAGGTAGATATGAGTGATTTCTTTTCAGGAGGAATCCCAGGAATTGATGAACTCTTTAAAAGTATCTTTGGTGAATTCAGCCCATTTGGAGGATTTAATGGTTTTGGTGGGGGTTCTCGTAGTAGAAGGAGAACAGCACCGCGCCGAGAAGTAGGACAAGACATTGAAAATCATGTAGAAATTAGTTTTGAAGAAGCTATGTTTGGAGTTAAAAAAGATATCCCAATAGAACGATATACTCCATGTGATGAATGTGAAGGAACGGGAGCTGAGGATCCATCAAGTGTAATTACCTGTCCAGAATGTCAAGGAACTGGTCGGATAAGAAAAATGACTCAGTCTGGGTTTGGTACAATTATTCGAGAATCGGCCTGCTATGATTGTAATGGCTCAGGACAAGTAATTGAAAAGAAATGCAAGGTGTGTAATGGTTCTAAAATAGTACCTGAGGAAAAGACAATTCATGTAACCATTCCTCCTGGTGTAGAAAATGGAGTTCATTTAAAGGTTCAAGGTGCAGGACATGTTCCTTCTGTTAATGCAATACCAGGTGATCTTTATTTAGGAATTAGAATTACCGATAACGGAAGATTTATACGGAGAGGGAACGATTTGTACACTCCTACTAATGTTGATATAGTTACTGCAATCATTGGTGGAAAAATTAAAGTACCCACTTTAGACTACAAGGAAAATAAGATCGCTGAGAGAGAATTACCACTTCCTGCTGGAACTCAGCCAGGTACAGAATTTCGAGTTAAAAATCGAGGTGTATCTTATGTGCGTGGAAGAGGAAGGGGAGACCAATATGTTATTGTAAATATAGAAATACCAACAAAAATAACAGAAAAACAAAAGGAATTATTATTAAAATTCCAAGAATTAAATAAATAAAAATCTTACAATTGAAGGTTAAGCCATTCAATTACATCTCTAAATACATCATCACGATTAGTTTCATTAAATAGTTCGTGCCTTGAGTCTTCATAGAATTTATATGTTACTTTTGTATTACCATATTTTTTAAGACGATTAATCATTGCTCTAACACCCTTAGTTTTATTACCTATTGGATCTAATGATCCTGCGATGAAATGGATAGGTAATTCTTTTGGTATTTTTTGCTCATTATGACTATTATAGATTTTTTCAAATCCAAGGAGAAATTCTAACCAAAGAGAGGCTGGAGGCACAAATCCACACCAAGGGTCGTCAATATATTTTTGTACTTCATTTTTATCTCGACTAAGCCATTCAAATCCAGTAGCACCCTCATCCTTCTTCCAATCTCGATTATTAGTTTTAAAATTCATATCATACATTTTCTGACTTGGCGTTGTGGGTGCTAATTTCTTAATTTCTCCTTTGAGAATTATTTTTCCCGCTCTAATTACTAACCCTCTTACCTTCCCATTAGTACCACTCAATATGCATCCTTTTAATTCATTTCCCCATTGTTGAATATAATCTTGTGCGAGGAAAGCCCCCCACGAATGTCCCAACAAAAATAATGGAAGATTTGGATTCTCTTTCTTAATGATATCTGATAATTGATGAATATCATCTACAATTCCTTCCCATCCATTGTCTCCTAGAACCCCAGCATGTCCTTCTAATGTTGCTTCAGTCAAATCCCCCGCAGTTAATCCATGGCCGCGTTGATCATTAGCATAGCAAATATATCCCTGATTACATAAAACTTCTGCCACTCGAGTATATCTTTTTGCATGTTCAGCTAATCCATGAACAATTTGAATAGCAGCTTTCGGGCTTGTATCTGGTTCCCACTTATATACAAAAATTTCAATACCTCCGGGATCTTTAAACGTAAAAGTTGAACTTTTCATAATACCATCATCTTTTTAATTTGTTTCAAAGAGTTTAATTTATAATAATTTAGTTAATTTCTTCTTATGATACAACTCTATTTATAATTTGATCAAAGAAAAATATTTTTATTTTATAAAGTAGAATATGTCTTATAGTATGAAAGGGGATTTGTTTTTAAAATGGAAATGTGATAAATGTGGTCATGAATTTGGCTCAGATGACTTTCCAGAGGAAGGATTTAAGTGTCCGGGATGTGGGGGTGAAGATTGCTCCTTCAGCCTTATAGAATAAAATCTATTTTCAAAATTTATCCTTTTTAATTAAATTAAACTAAGAAAAAGATGAAAAAAATGATTGAATGTAATCAAGAAACGAGAAAGAAAGCATGTGCCTGTACCTATGATTGTTCAAGAAGGAGTAAATATTGTGAGTGTTTAGAAAATCATCTCTCTAAGAATCAACTCCCCGGATGTGCTTTTGCCAAAATTTCGAAAGAAGCTGAGAAATCATATAACAGGGATTTTGAATATTTTGCGAAATTAGTATTAAACAACTAATTTCAGTATAAAAGAATTCATATTCTTATCGAGAAATGCTTAAATAAGTATTTTGAGTGATAAATTACTTAATATGTTCTTTAGTAAATCCTTTACTACTGTTTTATTAAAATTTATAAGGATAGAACTCGATTAGAATGGTATGGATTTTAAGAAAATCTATAAACGGGGTTTAGGTGTTTCATTTTTACTCCTTATCGTTATTATAGGTGTTCTGTTCATTCCTAATCTAAATAAAAAACAGCTATCTAATGAAAATTCACTTTTTACAAGTGGACCTGATGACGCATATGAACCTAATAATATTCCAACCTTTGCTTATAATCTCACAATGTGGGAAGACTTTTGGCTATTTGATATCAGTGGATTTGGCATACTAGAAGATGATGATTACTATGTTATTGATATCAAAATGGGATTCGAACATCTGCAAATTAATTTAACCTTCATCCATTCCTTGGGAAATATTGATATGAACCTTATTGATAGCACACTTACGACTGTAAACATGCAAAATTCAACAACAGATAACGAATACATTGACATTATTGTTCCATCAGCAGGAATTTATTTTATCCTACTTGTTGGTCCAAATGCCTCAAATACTTACAATTTATTGTGGAAAACCTTACCTATGGATGATTTGTATGAACCAAATAATGACCGGTTTTCTGCTTATGACCTTATTACCTATAAAAATGTATGGCTTTCTTCAATTTTTGGACCGGGGCGTCAATATGATGACGATTGGTACAAAATATATATTACCCCCGGATATGAATATCTACATGTAATTCTTTTATTCAATCATAGTGAGGGAGATCTTGATATACAACTTTATGATAGTAGTGGTAATCCAATTACAGGGAGTACTGGTACAATGGACAATGAATTTATTGATTATATAGTTCCTTCAATGGGAGAATATTACTTACAGGTTTATTATGATAATAATGGGAATCCATATGATTTATGGTGGAATACTACAATACCAAGCATAATGGAGGATTTATATGAAGAAAATGATTTTGAGGGTCAAGCTCATGATCTTACTGGTTATGAAGCAATGTGGTTAACCTCAGTAAATGGATCAGGTTACCAGTGGGATGATGATTGGTATTTAGTTTATTTAGATCCTGGAGAAGAAAGAATTCATATTGAACTATCCTTCTGGCATATGAATGGAGATTTGAGTCTTGAGGTGTACTTTTACGATGGAGGGAATTTTACATATCTCGCAGGAAGTTATAGCATGAGCGATACTGAATACATAAATGTTATGGCTCCTTGGTTTGGATTTTATTATATCAGAGTGTATGGTCCTAATATGGGAAATGATTATGATTTGTATTGGGAGGATCTTAATCCTACTGCAACTGGTGATGATTGGATGGAAGAAAACGACGATTTTGGGGCTGCTTGGTATGTCGATCCAAATTATTATTCTGGTCTTAAAATGGTGTTTAATGATGATGATTGGTTTAGAACCTATTTAAGAAACGGTGATAATTTTGAGGTTTCTATTTTCTTCAAACATTTTGAAGGTGATTTAGAATTAGAACTCTATGATCCTTCAGGAGCTTATAGATTTGGTTCTTATTCAAGCAATGATGATGAAAAAATAACATATATGGCAGATATGGTCGGAGATTGGCGAATTCGAGTATTTCACGCAGTTGGCA
This sequence comes from Promethearchaeota archaeon, assembly GCA_019894975.1. Lineage (GTDB taxonomy): Archaea > Asgardarchaeota > Lokiarchaeia > Sigyniarchaeales > SOKP01 > Loki-b32. Next base: position 40,055 of record JAGXNO010000019.1, read on the forward strand.
CTTCCGAGTTACATTATGATTTAGATATATGGGTAAACGCTGGAGGATCTAGTGATGACGATTGGATGGAAGAAAATGATGGTTTTTGGAGTGCCTGGTATGTTGACCCTGATATGTATCATGGTTTAATACTTGATCACGACGATGAAGATTGGTTTCAGATAAATTTAACCTCTGGAGATGTAATTGATGTACGGATTTATTTCGATGATTATCAGGGAAATTTAGAATTAGAGCTTTATAGTCCTTCAAATACATATCGATCAGGTTCTTATTCAGGGGATTATGATGAATTTATTTCATTTATAGTCGATGTATCAGGAGAATGGCGAATTCGAGTATATCATGCTGATGAAGACTCTAAAGTCTTTTATGATTTAGACATCTGGATAAAAGATGATTTTTATGAATATAACAATCATCCACAGGATATCTATAAAGACCATCCCTCAATTCTCGTGCAAAATGAGCAGACTTGGTTAAGCGATCTTCACGGCCTAGCAGTGCAAGAAGATAATGATTGGTATATCATCGAGGTTACCCCTGGATTTGAACATTTAGTTATTGATCTTTCATTTAATCACACTTTAGGGAATATTGGTATCGGAATCTATGATGAATGGAGTATGTTAATTGTAGGGAATGATACCATGACAAATGACGAACATATTGATTATATCCTCCCACATTCCGGAATATTTGCTATCCATGTATATGGAGATAACATGAGAAATAAGTATGATATGCGGTGGGATGACCTAAGAACGGATTGGCGATCTGATGATAATTATGAAATGAACAATGATGCTATGTCTGCTTTTGATATCTCATTTCTTGAGAATGTATCTATATGGGCATGGGACGGATTAGCCTTACAATATGATCAGGATTGGTATGAAATCTATATAATGGAGTCAGGTTTGCAATTAATTGTGGCATTGATGTATGATTCTGCTGAGGGTTTAATGGGATTTGAAGTATACGATGGAGATCTTCACAAAATCGCTAGTAACTTTACATTAACTGATAATGATTATATTATCCAAGATGTAACTAACGGGACTTATTACATAAAAGTTTTTGGAGATAATTCTGGAAATGTATATAATTTATGGTGGGGGACCCAAAAGCCTGATGAAGTTGGGATGATACCAGGTTATGATGTTCTTATTTTAATAGCTTCAATTGTAGGAATTTCGACAGTTGTTATTAGAAAGAAGAGGAGTAAATTTAAACGGAAATTATAATTTTTTCTACTTTTTCTTTTATTTTATAGGTAATTTATGAAAGAAGTACTTAAATAGTTATAATACTTATATTTAAATGACAAATTGAGCTGTTGAGCTGACGGTGGGCATGACCCGCTGAGGAACCTCACCTCACCCTCCAAGCAAGGTGTAGATAACTACTACGATGAAAATCGTAATCTGATGGCAGAAACGACACTGCCTTCTCACGTAGATTAATGACTTGGATATAAGCCAGAGAAATTGTGAGAAGGAATGGTTGAAACGAGTCAGACCCTTGGTGCAAGGCCAAATGAAAGCGTTAAAGCACTTGGAGCTAGCTTTAGGTAGGCCGCTTAGTTTGATGCTCAATCCTATTTTTGGCGACGAAAATAGCAGACAGAAAGGTGGGTACAAGCTCAAGTTGTCACTTTCTTTCATATCATTTTTTTACACGAAATTAGGATGGTGAGAAGATTTCGTATAAAAATCATCAGGATTACTCTCAATATAGAAATTAATTGAATTTTCAGATATTTCTTTTAGAATATCTTGCATAGTGTTATCCATTTTATTAGATAAAGTAATAAAAATATAAAAAAAAGAATATTATTTTGGCTATTTTAGTTTTGATATATTAGGTTAGAACACTAAGAGACCTGCTCCATTACCAAAAAGCATTAAGAATCCAAGAAAGATAGATGCGGTCAAAGACATTACTACTAATAATGTATTAATACTTGGGCCGGCAGTGTCTTTAAATGGATCTCCAACAGTATCTCCTGTAATTGCGGCTTTATGGACTTCAGTACCTTTTCCTCCGAGATTGCCATCTTCAATCCACTTCTTCGCATTATCAAATGAGCCACCACTGTTCGACATAAAGATAGCAAAGACGAAACCTGATAGTATCGCACCAGTTAAGAATGCACCTAATGCTGCAACACCAAATAAAATTCCTACAGCAAGTGGTGTAAGGATTGACATTAAACTTGGTATTATCAATTCTCTTAAAGATCCCTTAGTCGCTATGTCAATAGTTTTACCAAAATCAGCAGCTTCCTCACCAGTTAATATTTTTGGATTAGTTTCAAATTGTCTTCGTATTTCATCAACCATTTTAGCAGCATTTCTCTGCACAGCAAGGATTAATAATGCTGAGAATATTGCAGGTATAACAACACCTATAAAAGCACCTATTAATACATTTATTGTAAGTAAATCTATAGCAACTATAGTAAACGGTTTAATATCATTAGCTTCTACAGTAAAAGAAAAGAGTAATGCAAAAACAGTTAAATTTGCTGCGCCTATTGCAAAACCTTTTGTAATTGCTTTAGCAGTATTTCCAGCAGAATCTAATCGATCTGCTGTACGTATTACGTCGTCGCCAAGATCTCCCTGCTCAGCAATGCCTCTTGCATTATCTACAATAGGCCCGTAGGCATCATTTGAAACAATAGTACCTACAATCGCAAGCATGCCAACCGCAGCCATTGCAATCCCAAAGACACCTCCTAATAGATATGCAAACACCATAGCAACTACTATTCCAATGGTGGGAGGGGCAACACTTAGTAATCCATAAGAAATCCCACTAAGAATTACAACAGCATGTCCTTCTTGTGCTGCTTCTGCTATTTTTCTAGTAGGTTTTTTGTCATCTCTAGTAAAGTAATCACTTGTAAGACCAAGGATAATACCAGCAAAAAGCCCAATAACAGCGCATCCACATAATTTCCAAAGCATGGTTGCTTCCTCTCCCGTTAATCCAATAACCATTATTAAAGTAAATAGTGCAGCTAATCCCGCAAACAATATTGTAGCAACATAAGTTCCTGTATTTAAGGCCTTACCAGGTTCTTCTGATCCTTTCCATTTTATATAATAAATACCCAGAAGGGATGCCAACAAACCAACACCACATAGAACAACAGGAAAAACTGTATATATAAATCTCCCTGCTTCGGTTAAAGTAACATCTACTATCATGGGTAAGGTGGCGGCTAACATCATCGCAGCTATAATAGACGCGACATAAGAATCGAAAAGATCTGATCCCATTCCGGCAATATCACCAACATTGTCTCCAACATTGTCAGCAATTGTTGCAGGATTACGAGGATCATCTTCGGGAAGGTCATATTCTGCTTTTCCTACTAAATCAGCACCAACATCAGCCGTCTTTGTGAAGATACCACCCCCGCATTTCATGAACAACGCAACGCTACTTGCACCAAAACTAAATCCTAAAATAATCATAGGATCTGGAATTATCCAATATAAAGTTGATACACCGATTAATGCTACACCTACCACCGCAAGTCCCATAACAGCACCCCCAAAAAAGGCTATGTCAAACCCCTTCTTAGTACTGATAGTACATCCTTGAGCTGCTCGAGTATTTGCTTTTATACCAACGTACATCCCTAGCCAGCCCGCAAACATTGATCCAAGAGCACCAATTATATAAGCAAGCATCTGTTCCCAATTTAAAGCATCAATAAATACTCTTTCATAAGTATCGCTATCCTTCAGAGGAGATGGTAGAAATAACATGGCAACCGCGAGTACTGTCACAAAGATGCCTAAAACCTTGTATTGCACTTTAATATAAGTTTTTGCACCTTCTTCTATGTAACCCGCAACCTCCTGCATTCTTTCATTACCAGGGTCTTCTTTTAAGACCAAGTATCTAAAGTACATTGCCATAGCAATAGAAAGTATTCCAGCTATTAAGGCAACAATTAAAATTATTGGTACAGCCATAATTTTTCACTCATTTTTTTTTTTGTTAAAGTTTTTGTTAATCAAATATATAATAATATCACTCAAAATTTCTTAAATCATTAAAATATTGTGAATTTTAAAGTAAGTTTTAATTTAATCGCGTATTGTAAGTAAAAAATAGCACAAAAAACGAGTTAGGTAATTTTGGCTTTAGAAATCCATTTAATCATTTTACTAATAATCATAGGTACTCTCGTTGGCATCAGTATGAGTTTTGTAGGACAGACTGGTCAAGGAGTTGTGGTTCCCTTTATTCTCTTAATTAGCGGAGATGTATTCTTAGCAATAACCGTTAATCTTCTAAATGATTTTATTGCAGCAATATCTGTTGCAATAAACTATGTAAGGAAAAAAGAATTTTATTTTACCAAGAATATCGTTATACTTCTAGTAGTTTCATTGATTACTTCTTTTCTTGGGGTGCTAATTTTAATATTAACACCATTAAGCACTATTTTTGGGTGGTTTCTACCAGTTTTTATTATTTTCTTAGGGACTACAGTTATATCTAAAGGTTTTCCTACTTCAGAAAGTTTGAAAGAAACAGTTCATAAAATATCTGAAAAATTTTTAAAACGCAAAAAGGGAGATATAAGTTTAGAAAAAGTTGAAGACCATTCTGAAATTTCCAATTTGACAGAAAATGTTGGAGATAATGAGATGAAAAGTATAATCCAGCCATTTTCAAAATTATTTTTTATATTAGCAATTGTTTTGGGAATAATTGTAGGTTTTAATTCTGGTTTATTCGGAGCGAATTCAGGTTTCATCATAACATTAGTTTTAATCATATTATTTGGATATCCCTTGAAAAAAAGTGTAGGAACTGCTTTACTATTAAGTTTAATTATGTGTATTTTTACATTTACTTTCTATCAAATATTGGGCTTAACGATTCAAGGGAAATTGTATTTCAATTGGGAATATGTTCTCTATTTAGGCATAGGCTCGTTTATTTCTGGTTTTATCACTTCTAACTACGTTCAAAGACTTTCTGCAAAAGCGATGGGTCGAGGAATGGGCATAACAATGATTGTTTTAGGAATTTCTTCTCTAGTATTTTATTTCATTAGTTAATGTAAAGCACAGGATATGACTAAATTTCAATAACTATTTACTATATTATGCTATGAAAAAATGCTAATTCACCATACTAATTATTATAAATCAAATTGAACTATTTTATATGTTAATATTTTAGGTGAAATTAATGACAGTGCAAGAACAAATTAAAAAGGAAGTTACATTAAGAGAACAATTAAAGAAATTCCTAATAAAAGGATATTATGGATTTAACACCATTCTCACTCTTGGTTTGGGAATGCGACTCGGTATTTTTGATTACCTTTATGCTAAATCCAAAAAAACCCTAGCACTTCAGCAATTTCTTCAGTGGATTTTACACCAGATGAACTTATCGAAAAATTTAGTTATGATTCTAAATTTCTTGATGCTTGGCTTCACTTAGCTCTGGAATGTGGTATTTTCGAAATTGCAAATGTTAGTAAGCGAACATTAAAAACAGCACCACATGTATATACTTTATTAATTGATCGTAAAAATATGTTTTATGTTGGAGATACTATAGGATTTTTTTATTATTTAGCTCCACTACAAAACTACGTATTTGATTTTTTTAAAACAGGGTATGTGGATGTTAGCTCTGAAATTCCTGAAGAAGTTATAATTGATGGGCATAGATCAAGCGCAAGAATGGGTGAATTAGTTGAAAGATTGTTTTCAAGCAACTATAAGGATTTTAGTAAGTTTTTAAAAAAGCAAGGTTCAATTCTCGCTGTGGGATGTGGTTATGGATTTAATATCGAAAAATGGGCGATAAAATATAAAAGAGCTCAATTTGTTGGAATAGATATTGACTCAAAAGCAGTCACTTTTGCAAAATATTTAATGAAACAACATAATTGGGATGAAAGGATTGAAGTTTATGATATCCCTATAAATGAATATGCGAAAAAAACTGATGATAAATTTGATTTGATATTGCTAAATCAGGTTCTCCATGAAATGAATCATGATGAAGATTATAGAAGAGGCGTTTTTAAAGATTTATATTCTTTACTAAAGGAGGATGGGATTCTGCTTGTAGGAGAAACTATGATTCCAGATATATTTGATCCCAAAAAAGAACGTCAGCTTTTCGATATCATGCACAAATTTTTTGAAGCTGGCTTTGCACGTTTCTATGATAAAAAATCTTTTGAAGATTTTGTTGGTTCGACACCTTTTACTAAAGCGGAATTCATAAAAAAAGGCGGGGAATATTTCTGGGCAGTTAAAAAATAAGGTATATTAATTACAATAAGTTTTTTTACTTTTCTTTATATAAAATAAAAAAAAATTAGTTAGAATTAGGGGGTTACTGTTATTTGCTTCTTATCAAAATCGTCTGGGTTTCCACCTTTTTCAATAAATTCAGAGTAATTTTTCAAACTTTGTAAAAGCAATTCTCCAGTTTTTACCAGAATTTTTTCATTTTTTTCATCGTCAAATTCTCCCCAGAGTTTAACTTCAACCTTATGACCTTTAGGACTTAAAAAATATCCCATTGAATTAAAAATACCACCTTCAATTCTCATGGAAAGTTTATTAGGATCTACTGTTTCTGTTCGGGTACTCGTAAAATCTCCAACATTTGATTTCACAGCCCATTTACCTTCAGAAATTTCACTTATTTCATTTACTGGCAAGTTCCATTTAGGTGCAAGCTTAGTGTCATCTAAAATATCAAAAATTCTTTTTTGGGATGCCCCAATTTCAATTTCTCTCTCAACTCGAGCCATTTTTTTCATCTTAAATTATTAATTGGGTATTAATTTACATCATACAATTATGTCAAAATCATATAAATATATTTGTATAGAAAAGCATTTTTCGGGTGAATAGTAATCATCGATCAGAAAGAGATATTATAACTGTAATCTTAAATTACTTAGGGATCATAATCTTAGAAGCATCTTTAAAAACAACAAATTAATGCTTTTGATTATACTCAGAGGTTAAGTTAATGGATGAATTAAAATGTGAGGTTTTGATTATTGGTGCGGGACCTGCTGGTTTATGTGCGGGAGTCTATTGTGCTCGAGCAAATAGAGATGTAATTATTCTTGATGGAAAAGAATTGTCAGCACTAGCGCAAGCAAAGGAAATACAAAATTGGCCAGGAGAAATTGAAATTAAAGGGAAACATCTAATAGAGAAATTTAGAACTCATGCTGAGAGTTATTCAGAAAGCATTAGAATTATTAAAGATGATGTAATTTCACTAATGCTGGGGATGGGTGTAAACAGAATTTCAACAAGAACAACAAATATCATCTCTGATGTTGTCATTATTGCCACTGGCAGAGGTACACGAAAAGAAATAATTAAAGGAGAAGATAAATTGCTCGGGTTTGGTATTTCCTATACTATATTAAGCGATGGCCCTTTATATAAAGATAAGGTTGTATATCTACTAGGTAAAGATGAAGAAATGTTAGAAGATGCTTTAGCACTTCAACAAATGGGATGCTTAGTACGAATAATTACAGATGTTGGAATTGAAGAATTATCTGAAATGGTGTATCAAGTAAAAGAAGCGGGAATTGAAATTATTGAAAATATGGAAATAATTGAGGCAGTTCCTGGTTCGAAGGGAAACATTCAGAAAATAATATGTAAGTCCAATATGCATGAAGTTGAAAATACTGATGAGACAACAGAATTTGAATTAGACTGCTTATTTATTTTATCACATATATCATCAAATTCAATTTTCAAAAAATCAGGAGTAGAGTTAGATGAGAGGGGAAACATTATAGTAAATGAGGAACAAAAAGCAAACCTTAAAGGTGTATATGCTGCAGGGGATTGCACAGGGGGAGTTTTTCAAGTTGTATTTGCTGCAGCAGAAGGTGCTCGAGCGGGGATAAATGCTTGTAAATATCTTCGACAACTACAGAAGGATTAACCTAACTTTTAAATAATAGGAAAAAAAAATTTATACATCTTATATAATTACTACATATATATTTGAAATAAGCTACAAACTAAAGGAGATATGATTTGTCTGACAGTGATGGATTTGATTTACTAATAATTGGTGGTGGACCGGCTGGATTGACAGCTGCAATTTATGGCGGAAGAATGGGCTTAAAAACAGCGGTCTATGAGAATAAGGGATTTGGAGGTTTAGCAGGGACAGCTCCCAAGATTGAAAACTATCCGGGGTTTAGTAGTATCAATGGTCTCGAATTAACAGAAAAGATGAGAGAGCAGGCTGAAAGTTGGGGTGCTACACTTTTTTATGATGAAGTCACAGCAATTAATCCTAAAGAAATGACGATTTCTACTTACGGAGGAAAAACAAAGGCAAAAGCAATTATCATTGCAACGGGTTCAAAGCATTTATCACTTGGATTGTCTAATGAATATGAGCTAGTAGGTAATGGAATATCTTACTGTGCTACTTGTGATGGTCCTTTATTCCGGGACAAAGAGGTTGCTGCGGTTGGTGGGGGTAATGCTGCGGGTTTAGAAGTAATTTATTTATCAAATATAGCAAAAAAAGTTTATCTAATTCATAGACGTCACTGTATGAGAGCAGAAGCATGTATAGCAGACGAGGTAGATTCATTAGAAAATGTTGTCCCATTGTATAATTGTGTTATTGAAGAAGCGATAACAAAAAATGACAAACTGGGAGCATTAAAGGTCAAAAACATCGAGACTGGTGAAATTTCCAATATAGATGTCAATGCTCTCTTCATAGCAATAGGTGTTGAGCCTCAGAGTGATTTGGCGAAAAACGTAGGAATAGAACTTGATGATGATAACTGCATCAAAGTTAATAAAAATCAAGAAACTAATTTTTCAGGTATATATGCTGCTGGAGATGTAACAGGCGGTATACGACAAGTCACAACTGCGGTGGGGGAAGGTACAACAGCAGCAATGAATGCATATCTTTATATTAAGCAAGGATGGTATGGAGACGGAGTAAAAAAATAAAGTAGGCCTTTACTACCAAGATCTTAGTTGCAAATTGAAGAATTCTTTAAATTTTTTGTCTTTAGAATATATAATGTCTGTATTGTGCTTTTTACAAGTCATAGCAATGATCTCATCATGTAATTCGTGACTTTTGGCATTTTTTAACATTAATTTAATGATTTCAATATTAAAATCATCGATGATGATATTTTCTGATTTTTTCCATCGATTGAAAGCTTCCTCAAATGCTTTAATTTTTCCAGCTCTTCTCATTTTCCAAAGCAATTCTGCGATTGCAATTGTAGGGAGAATAACTGTTATTTCTCCATTTATCACTTTTTTTTTTAGTTGTTGGAGAATTAATGGAATTTTTTGATAATCATAATGGAAATAAAAAAGAACCTGAGCATCAATTACTGCTTTCTCTGTCATTTTATATCAAGAATTACTAATTAATACTATTTCTCATCAGGGAATAAAGATTTTTTTGCTTCTTCTAACTCTTCTTCTGTAAACGGGGATACTCCTTTAAATAGATCATCTTCTATCTCAAGAGGGTGTGTTTTTTTTTTAACTAAAATAGTTTTATTATCCTTTAGTTCCATTTCTACCTCATTTGTGTCATCAATGGCTAATTTATCTCTCCATTCTTTTGGTATAACAATCCTACCATTTGATGAAACCTTTTGAGTTATTTTTTCAGTCATCTGCTTTTTCATTTTTTTAATTGTCATTATAATATAGTAAATGACAGTTATTATATCTTTTTGAGAGATGAGAGAAAACTCAAAATTAGAGATGACAATTTTCTGGTTTTTAAATCTTTAAAAACATAATATGCAGATATTACTCTCTATTATGTAATATCACGATCATATTGTAATCATTATGGTAGAGTGTAATTTCTCAGATTTCATGGAAGATTTTTTAATTTCAAAAGAGGTCGAGGAAGGCTGCCAGCCTTCAACTATTAAAGCATACAAATATGATCTGGATAAATTCATTGAATTAGTAGGAGATATCGACATGAACTCTCCTGTGGCCAGACAAAGAATTCGCTTATTCTTAAAAAAAATTAAAGATTTGGGATATACTAAAAAAGGAATAGGAAGAAAAATAGCTTCATTACGTTCTTACTTCAAATTTTTAACTCTGAATGAATTTATTGAAAAAAATCCTATGAGTACCATTAAGTCTCCGAAGATAAAATTAGAAGAGAGTCTACCTAAATTTCTAGATATCTCCGATATTGATATTTTGTTTGAAAAATTAAAAGATAGAACTTTATTTAATTCAAGAAAAAGTCAACGTTACTACTTAATTATTAGAGTTCTATATTCTACTATGGCACGAGTGAGTGAATTATGCAATATTAGAATTAGAGATGTAGATTTTGATCAGGGTTATATAAGGCTACGAGGCAAAGGAAATAAAGAAAGAATTGTTCCTGTAGACAAAAAGACCTTAGAGATTTTTACAGAATATCTTAGTAACAGAATAACATATGATCCTGAAGAATATTTGATAGTCAATACGAGAAATCAAGGATTAAGTCCTCGACTCGTTCAGGCAGATATTAAACATATAAAAGAATTATGTGGCTTTCCAGATTCAAAAATAATTACACCTCATGTGTTTAGACATACTGGAGCAACTCATCTTAGACGCTCAGGGATGGATATTAGTGAGTTACAAGACATTTTGGGTCATTCAAGCCCAAATACTACGAGAATTTATGCAAAAAACGACATTACTAAAATAAAGCAATCCTATAGTATGATGCACCCCTTAAATAATTCAGATAGATTTTAAGAAAAGTATTTAATTATTCTAAAATTCAATTTAAGATAAGTTCATTAGGATAACAAACTTTATACCTAATTTATTCCATTAATACTTATAGATTAATAAAATAATTACCGTTAATTCGATTTATTATGGATGAGGATGATTTTAGAAAACAATTCAACAAAAAATCAGTCTTTAAACAACTGGGTTCGCTTGATAAAAGCTGGGTTCCAGAGAAATTATATTGCCGAGATGATGCTCTTCATACTTTAATAGTAAATTATAGAAGAATTTTGGAGGAAGAAGAGCAACCTTCTATAAATTGCCTAATTTTAGGTAAGGGTGGTGTTGGTAAGACTTGTACTGCTCGTTATTTTGGTAAAAACTTTAGAACAGTTGCTATAGAAAAAGACGTAAAATTATTCGTTGAATACTTTGATTGCATTAACTTTCGCTCTAAAAGCAAGATTATTAGAGAGCTCCTCGCCAAATATACACATGGAAGTGGTAGAGGTTATTCGGACGATGAAGCATTAAAGTTAATTCTTACTAAGCTAATTAGAGATAACGGTTATATGTTATTAATTATCGATGAAGTACATTTATTAAAACCAGATGAAGTATTGGCGTTTTTAAATATTGCCGAGACGTTCGGTCATCAAAATGCAAAACTTTCTATTCTAATGGTGTGTAGGGGAACAGATTGGATGAAAATCGAAAACGAGAGAATCTTAAGTCGTTTAAATGAAAAAATCCAATTTAAACCATATAATTTCGAAGAATCTATGAAAATACTAGAATATAGAAGCGAAATTGCGTTAAAAGAATATGTGATAGATGATGAACTTCTAAACATGGTAGCTCAGATTGTAGTTGAAAATAAAAATATGAGACATGGAATAGAAATCACAAGAAAAGGCGGACTATATTGCGATAGAGAAGGTTTAGAACAGATTTCTGCTGATATTATCAGAGAAGCTTCAGATGATGTATACCCCACTTTTAGGGCAGAGATCATTGATGATTTAAAAGATCAGGAACTATTAGCATTACACGGAATTGTAAGAACCCTAATAAATAATGGTACTCCCTTTGCATTGGTGGATGATGCATATGAAGAATATCAATCTATCTGTGAAGGTTATTCAATAGAACCTCATGTAAAGATGAGTTTTAGAAAATATGTTCGACAATTAAGCAACCTTAAAATTATTGCTTCCAAAACGGTAAGGATAGAAGATGCTACACGGGGTAGGCACTTAGAAATAACATTGTTAGACATCCCCGCAACAAAATTAGCTGAATTATTAGAAAGCATTTTTGAAAGAATGTTTTCTCGATAATTTTTGCCAAAATGTAGCAATAATAAGTAAATTACAGATAACTTGCCTAAATATCTCTCTCTAACAAATTAGAAAATTTTGATATTGAATTTCCCTAATAATCTTTTTCTTTAGATTCTTTCGAGGATGAATACCAATCTAGCCATTCCTTGCGCCGACTCTTTTTTTGTTGCGACTCATCTGCAGCAGTGGCATTTTCATTTCTTACTTTTTTCCAATCTCTGTCAAGTTCATGCCGTGTTAAGGATAAACCACATGATTGGCAAACCATTTGTTTAATAGCTGATTGGTATTTCATGAACCCACCGCATTTCAGGTATACTTTCAGGTAAGCGTACTTTCTGGGCAACGGGCCATTTATCTACCAACTACTTTTTTATTTTTCATGATCTCTTAACGTAATAGAATTATCCAAAATTAAAATAATTATTGGATTCAAAAAATAACTCAAAACCAAAATTGTTGATCCAATAAATTCTAATATAGTTGATTTTCTATCCATATTCGTTTTATTCTCACCTTCCAATAAAAATAAAAAAATTAGGCAATTTTGTTAAAAACAAGTTTCTAACGAGTTTGTAAAATTTCTAGAAGGTCAACACCATCTTATAAACACCTATAAGCAATAAGTTTAGAATCTCTAAACATGATGAAAAATGTATTTAGTAAAATTGTTTATTAACACCTGTATATTTTTTTCTTTTCATAATCTTATTCCCGTGCGTAAAAATCAGAATCTGGAATAGTCGGCTTCGACTTGTCTTTGAATTTAAACTGCTTCTCTTCTAAATATTCTACTAAATCAGACTCCCTAACTATAAATTTAGACCTCTCCCATATTTCATCTCGTCTCCTGTATGGATCATCATTATCGTCACAGACAATATCATCATAAGAGATTAATGAAGCAGGATTTAAACCAAAATCTATCAATAACTTCCGTGGATCTACATACAATGTGGTAAATCTAACAGCAATTATAATATTATTATTACCCTGAAAAACCCGACCATCAGTACACTTTACATCATCATCAAATATTAAGTAGGAAATACCGCTTACTTTATTGCTATTAAGGAAAGATATTTCATAAAAATTTAAAAACTTATGAAATTCCTCATTAGATTCAACAAAAAATAACCACAGAAACATAATATTAACTTCTTTTTTTTTTATCTTTTAATATTATAAAAAAAATAAAAAAACAATATATAAAATTATACCCAGTCCAATATTTTTGTTTTTTTATTGAATTGATTTTCAAAATCCTTCCATATGTAGGCTTCCCTATGCTGAGGTTTTATGTCATAATTCACTGCTATTAAAATATCAGGATATAACATAGTACTTCTCGTTCCTATATTTCTTATCTTATCTTTTATAATATTACGTAAGCATAAAATTTTAACTACCGAGAAGAGCTTCTCCAAAAAATTGAGCAATTTTTAGATAAGCAGTTTAAATAACAATTAAACCTAAAATTTCATAATTATAAATCAAAAAACTAATATTAAATCAATTACCTAACATAAGTAGGTAGGGTGTTGAACAATATGGTTGAGAATAACAATCTCAAAGTCAAGTTAAATAGTTTTAATATATGCAGAATTGGAGCAATTATAAAAATCTTAGAAAATTTAGTCGATCTAAACAGAGTTAAAAACCATATCGAGGCTAAACATAATTACAATGATTTTTCGAAGTACATCAAGAGTTTTGAATTTTGTATATGTTTCTGCTTACATCAATTCTATTTTTGTCAACAAACATATCTGCTGAAATGTTAAAAATATCTTTTGCTAATATTATGTATAATTTGCAATAGTAATTCCTTTACAGCTACATATATTATAAAATCTTTTATAACAAATAATTTCTTACTCATTTTAAAACTTTAAGAAATTTTCTAAAATTTTAATATAAATCAATAATCGATTGAGTTAAGTAAGAAAAAAAAATTTAACAAAATTCCGAAAAAAAGCAGGAATATTAATATCCAGAGTCTTCTGATTTACCAAAATATTCTTCGTAAGCTTTGTTTGAGGGTTAGTTACCGCAAATGATGGTAGATATAAAGACTGCCCGGAATAAGCGTTTGAAAGAACATAATAGTCAAATAAAAGTGTAAATATGCATGTAGCAATACTCTCTCCGATTGCCTGGCGGACACCACCTCGGCATTATGGTCCTTGGGAATATTTAGTTTCATTATTGACTGAAGGACTTGTTGAAGAAGGGGTTGAAGTAACTTTATTTGCTACGAAAGATTCTCAAACTAAAGGAAATCTTATTGGAGTATGTCCTCGGGGCTATGAAGAAGATAAAGAATTATTACCAAAAGTATGGGAGTGTATACATATTGCTGAATTGTTTGAAACAGGAGATAATTTTGACATTATCCATAATCATTTTGATTTTCTTCCATTAACTTATATGAAAATGACAAAAACCCCAATAATCACTACAATTCATGGATTTTCTTCTCCAAAAATATTACCTGTATATAAAAAGTATAACAAGAAATGTTATTATGTATCAATAAGTGATTCAGATCGTAGCCCTGAACTTGATTATATTGCTACGGTTCATCATGGAATTGATTTAAATCAATTTACATATAGGGCTGGAATAGGTAATTATTTATTATTTTTTGGACGGATTCATCATGATAAAGGAGCTAAAGAAGCCATTGAAATATCACTTAGATTTGGTATGAAATTAATAATGGCAGGGATTATTCAAGATAAAAATTATTTTAATCAAAAAATAAAACCCTATTTAAATAATGACAAAGTTCAATATATTGGAAGTGTAAGCCCTGAACGAAGAAATAAGTTATTAGGGGAAGCTTATGCTTTAATTCATCCTATTAATTTTAATGAACCATTTGGATTATCTGTTGTTGAGGCAATGGCTTGCGGTACTCCAGTTGTAGCTTTTAATAGAGGAAGTATGCCTGAAGTAATAGCAGATGGTAAAACTGGATTTTTAATTAATTCAATTGAAGAAGCTGTTAAAGCATTAAAAAATATAAAAATCATAAATAGGTTTGATTGTCGCAAATGGGTTGAAGAAAAATTCAATGTCAAAAGAATGGTAAAAGATTATATTCATATATATGAAAAAATCTGCTAAGAAATAAAAAATTGGATATCTCAATTAGTTTTATAAAAACCTTGATATTGATCCGCTTATAAGATATCATAATAACAATTAAAATTGCGACAATACCAATGAAGTTCTTACTATATTGGTTGGTTGCCAATTCTTTTCTTTGTCTTCATTTGAGAAAAAATATTTATTTGAAACCAGCGGTGAACTAGTTTTTTTACTATGCATTTTCTTGGGATTGACACTCTATTGCTATCGTAGATTAATTCTGGGAATGAAAGGTATTCTTAAGTCAGGAATAGAAGAGAAATAAGGAAGATATAATGACAAATTTATATTCTAATAAATTCACAGGACTGGGATGGTGAAATCGGCACTCCCTTTGATGAAGAAACCACAAAAGAAACATTATTGGAAGATTTGCGAGATCAGTTAGCCAATATTTCAAGTGCTGAAGATTACGAATTACTTTCTCATTGTTCATTCCAGTCGGTTAGAGAAGCACAATTAAAAGAATTAAAAGACTTAGCAATTACCACTTATGAGAGCTTTCACGGAATTGATAACTTCTTAGAAGCCCTCGATATAGAAGATAAAGAGGAGTATAGACAATTACGGGAGGAACCATATACTTATTATTAGTTTTTATTATTTTTCGTACGTATTATTATATTAGAATTATCGAAAATTAAAATAATTATGGTATAATTAATAAGATCCATATTTAATTTCAATGAATAATTTTGACTATAAAACCTTAGAGTTAAATAAGGTGTAAACATGAGTTCAGAAAAATCAAAAGTTTATTTTGGTTCAGTCCAACACGGAAAAGTAGCTCAGATTGCTTGTTTTTCTGCAAAAGTAGATAAAATTACTGAAATGTTGATTGAACAGACACCTATTGCAAAGAAAGATAAAGTAGCAATTAAGATGCACCTAGGATTTAATGAGGGATATCAAACTATTCCTGTATTCTTTGTTCGGCGTCTTGTAGAAGCAGTAAAGAAGGCTGGAGGATACCCCTTCATCACAGATAATCCCACGGCGGTATATAATGCATATAAAAGAGGTTATACTCAGGAAACTTGTGGGTGTCCAATCATTCCGATAGCAGGTGTAAAGGATGGTTATACAACATCTGTAAAGATAAATTTTAAAGGAATCAAAACACTCGATCTTGGGGGTGCCTTAAAAGATGCAGATGTTTTAATTGATTTAACCCATGCTAAGGGACATGGAGCATGTGGTTATGGTGGTGCTATCAAAAATCTCGCATTAGGGGGCTATTCAGGAATGTCTCGTTGGATGAAGATCCATGGTGTTGCTCAAGTGGATAAATATTGGGATAAAGAAAAAGGTACTCCCGAACATGCTAAGAAACTTGTTGATGCTTGTCCTTATGGTTCACTCAGATACGATGAAGCACAAGGCAATCTAATAAGAAATTACCATGATTGTCATCAATGTTTCACCTGTTTAGAAGTGGATCAAGGTGTTGGAGCATTAAAAGTTCCCCGAGAAAGTTATAGCGCGTTTCAGGAAATGATGGCAATCGCATCAAGTAAAGTACTTGAAACTTTTAAACCAGAAAAAGTGTTCTATTTGACTTTCTTATTACAAATAACAACTTTCTGTGATTGCTTGGGTATGGGACAGCCTCCCGTTGTTAATGATATAGGAGTTTTAGGATCTAAAGATATTGTAGCAATAGAAACTGCTACTCTTGATCTTATTAAAAAAGAGGGGTTAATTGAAAAAGCTATTCCTCCATTTTTAAAGCATGTAAATTTAAATGCTGATGAAGATTTACATCCTTTTACAAGACTCCACGGCCCATACAAAGATCCATATGAAGCAGTAAATTTTATTGAAAAATTGGGTTTAGGGACTTCACATTATGAACTAATTGAAATATTATCTCCAGAAGAAACAGCTAAAATGGAAACCGCTGAAAAGCAGTTTGAAGGAGAACCATCTTTCTTTTAGCTGAATTTTTATTTTTTAATACATGAAAAGAAAAAAAATGAAATTTTTTATTTCTTAAAAGGATACAGTTAGATTCGAAAATGCAATATAGGGTAGGAGAGAATTTTCAATAAATTCTGTTTCTTTTGAAATATGTTGGCAGTTTTTTATCATTTCAAGGACATTTCCGCTTACATTCCCAAGCTTTATCGGATTTTTAAATTCACCATTTTTGATATAATATCCATTCCTTATTTCAGCTCCAAAAAAACCGGATAATTCTTCAGGATTCAACCAAGAGAATTTCTCTATGATGTAACCTTCCTTTATGTTGGAAATCATTTCTTCTAGGGTTATATCTCCAGGATAAATTTGAAAATTGCTAACACCGTTATCTACAGCCCCACTTATACCTCTAATCCCATTACCTGTAGATTCAGTGTTTTCTAATATTGCATATTTTTCATCAAATATACGACTCTGGAAAATACCATTTCTAATAATTTCAGTGTTCTGGTGCGGAGTTCCTTCCCCATCCCAAGGATTAGTACTCAATCCTCCTTCGAGTAAACCATTATCAGCCACAGAAATATCTTCAGAAGCCACTTCCTCATCAAGTTTATATGATGATAAATTCTGACTGAGAGCTTGTCCTGATGCATGAAAACCGACTACAGGAATAATGGCTTTATGTAATTCATATGGGGCAAAAACTACGGTTGCTTTTTTACTTGGTTTTGGTGGTTTTGCGTTTAAATTATCTCTTGCGAGTTTAGCCCATTTTTCAACTCGAGATTGAAAATCAAGATGGCTTTTCTCCTTGAAATATTGGTTTATCCAAAATTCTGATAACTTACCATTCTTTTCGGCTTTTAAAGAAAATTCAATAAAGAAGAAGGTTTTAAGGGCGCTCACGTCTAATCCATTACTATTTCTTAAAAATTTCTTTTGTGTGTGAATTCTAAAACGACCAAAAGTAGGAACGACTCCTTTCTGTTCTTCTACAACTGTTACTAACTCTTCACTTAGAACTTTCTTACTTCCTTCTGGATCCTTAAGAATTTTATCTTCTGCTATTAGAATATCTTGAGGTGTTTTTTTCTCTGGAAAATGATATTTTGAACTAATATTGTTTTTGGAGATTAATTCACACACTTCTATATTTTTAGAAATTTCTTTCGAATCGAAAGAATTTCCTTTTACAACTCCAATTCCTGTTTGATCTCCTTTTTGAGTAAGGATGCGCATAATATACTCAAAATCATTGACTTCTCTTTCAGTTTCGGAATTAGTTTTAAGAAAGATTGTCTCATAATTCATTCTATCAATAAAGAGAATTTCATATTCCTGAATATTTTTTAACTTCAAATTTTTTTCAATTAAATCAAGTCTATTATCATTCATTCTTGGTCTCACCCAGGACTAATTAAAGCTTCTGTTATTCTTGTATAACTACCCCCACTTCCGACGGGTATATGATCTTCATCTCCTTTACCACATGTTCCTCCATCTATAGCAAGCTTATCGCGACTTATTGCATCAATGTTGTTTAATACTTCTAAAACACTACCAGTTAAGGCAACAGCTTTCAGAATTTTTGTTTTTTCTCCGTTCTCAATTAAGTAGCCTTTCTTTGAAGTATTCTGCATTCCTCCTCCAAGAGGGTCTTCCATACCATAATATCCATGAACCAATATAACCCCATATTTAATTTCTGAGATCATTTCATCGAGTGAATAATCTCCTGATTCAAAATATGTATTAGTCATTCTAGGATGAACAGGGTGAGCAAAGCTTTCTCTTCTTCCATTTCCTTTAGGAATAGCATTCAAAGCGGAAGCAGTACGTCTATCATAGATAAAATCTTTTAAAATTCCATTTTCAACCAATACATTTTTATCAGCTTTAATCCCTTCATCATCAAAAAAGTAAGTCCCGATTGTATTTTCAATAGTAGGTGTATCGCATATTGTACAAATTTCAGATGCAACTTTTTTGTTTAACAGGGGTTTCAAATAGCTTCTACCTCTTAAAATCTGGTCTGCTTCAAGTCCATGTCCAAAACTTTCATGAGCAACCAAACCAGTCATCTGGGGATCTAAAATAACAGAGTGTTTACCAGAAGGTGCTAATTCAGCATTTAACATTTCCAAGGATTGTTCTGCTATTTGATCTAATTTTGAATTATCTAATTCATCAAAGAATTCAAAACCTATCTCTCCTGATTTGATGTAGTAATCAAAATCAGCATTAGAGCCTTCTTTTGCAAGAGGCATAGCAGCAAAGTTGATTCTGGGTATAACTTGTCTTAATTGACAACCTTCATTATTAAAGAATATTCGCTCCATTACTCGCTCAATATATTTAATCCTGACATTTACAATTCTATCATCATAGTTCATGAGATAGTCATGTATATATCGAATTTTCTGAAGTTTATCATCAATAGGTACATCTGAAGGATTTTGTTTTACTTTTATTTCCTTATTTAACTTCCACCCTTCAAATTCCGTTAAAGTTTCACCATAATTTGTAATAGTTGGAATTTTTTTGACAATTGATTTTGAAGATGCAATCTCATCAAAAGTAAATTCGTTCCATGTTCCAGTAAAAGTTCGAGCTACAATCCCAGATTTTTTGGTATTTACAGATATATCTTCAGCGGTCGGGGTTTTAGTTATAATAGTTGAAGAAACGGAATCATAAAGAATATCAAAATACTGGTTACTCCGTTTATAATTATTACAAATTTCCTCAAAAGTAGAGAAAATCTGAGAATATGATTTTTGGCTCATATTTTTCAAATCAATTTTATAGTAATAGTATATTTAGTTTTTAAATGGAAAAAATTAAAACTTTATTGGAGAATCTTTTTTTTACTCGATGTCTAATATGTCTTTAACCAATTTCTTTTTTTCTTCCAAATCTGTTAATCGGGAGATCATAACCCTCTGTGTAGCTGGTGAACCAGCCCCATGCATGCTTTCTGTCTTGTAACTTACTGAAGAGACTCCCATAGTTAAATTCTCAATGAATCGCAAAACCCTGTAACGATCTTCAGCACATAAACCTTCACAAGTAACCAGATATTTTTCTAACAATGGTCCAATCTCCTTAGATTTAAAGTCAGCTTCAGAAGGTAGAGTACATATAATTCCCCCTGCTATATCTTCTGCTAATCGTCCTATTTCATATGGAAACCTAGTAACGTTCTGTTTACATACATTAGCTAAAAGCATATCCATTTCATAATTTCCTGCTTCTCTCTGAAAACCAAGAGAACTGCAGGCTATTCCGCAACTATAGAGCGTTTCATTTAAGTGTACCATCTCAACAAGTTTATCTCTAATATGGGAAGCCTTATCTGTTCCGTTATATTCTGAGATTAATGCAGCGGCCCCAATAAGAACATCTCCAACACCAACTTTACAACCACCATAGGATTGACGATGAAATCCGCCGAAACGGTTGACTAATTCTCCTGAAAACTCAATCTCTCCTTTCATAAAAACATTTTCCATTGGTACGAATACATCATCAAAAATAACAAAGATCTCTTGTCCACCATATTTAAAATTGCCGATATCTAGCTTTCCCTCTTCCATTTTACGAGTATCACAAGATTGTCTTCCATACACTAATGTTATTCCTTTAGTATTAGTATCAATTCCAAAACTTACAGCATATTCTTCTTCACCAGCCCTTAGTGCTAACGTGGGCATGACTATCACTCGATTGGAGTTTAAATATCCGGTTTGATGAACTTTTGCACCTCGAACGATAATCCCATCATCATTTTCATCTACAATATGAAGATATGAATCAGGATCAGGTTGCTGATTCGGTCTTTTACTCCTGTCCCCTTTAGTATCTGTCATTGCCCCGTCAACCATTAAATCCTGATTTTGGACCTCAATCCAATATTTCTTAAACCGGTTATGATATCCTGTTCCGTTTTTTTTATCCATTTCATAGGTTACGCTGTATAATGAGTTTCCTGCATCAAATCCAACACATCGTTGGAAACAACAGGCAGTGTGTTGCCCTAATAATCTTTGCATTTTTACTTTATTAATTAGATCATCAATAGATTGATGGATATGAGTGAATCTATTTATTATTTCACCAGTTAAATGGGAAGTTGCGGTCATGATGCTACGATATTCATCCATTTGCGCCAATTCATAAATTTTCATTACAGTGTTAATTGATGGCTTAATGATTGGATGATTCCAGAACTCTTCCACCTTTTCACCAAACATATACAAATTAACTGGTCTTTTAATACTTTCTAAATATTCTTCTGGTGTTTTTAATGGCATAATTATTATCTCTTCTAAATATATTGAGTTAGGTTGAATATTGATAATTTAGTAGTATAAAAATGCAAGTTTTTAAAATTTAATTGTAATGAAGAATAACTAAATGGAGAACCCTTTGGTTATAAATATGCTATTCTTCTTGTAATGATTCTTCTTCACTTTTTTTCTCGATTTTAGAAGTTTGAGAGAAAGCTTGAGACTGTTCTTCTAGATAACTTATTCTTTTTTCTAAAATAGTCATCGTTTCTATTATATTATTGATAATTTTATTTGTCTCCCTAATTTCAAAATGGAGATCCCCGAGTTGATTAAGGATAAATGTCATAACTTTAGATTCTTGAACTGGTTCAATTAACCAATTTATTATATTTTGCAGAAATCTTTGATTATCTAAAGAATTTAACCCAATGTTTGAATCAGAGGTAAAGATATCAATATCTCCGATTGCGACTACTTTTCCTTGTCCAAATTCTGTAAATGCCGCAATTATTTGCTCTTCCTCTTCACCTTCTTTAATCCATTGTTCATTGGTGCTATCAAATATTTCTGGCCAAGAATCTTGTTCAGATTTTAATAAAGGTTTCGCATCTTTACTTAGGAAAATTGAGCATGCTCCACCAATTCTAATTTCCCTAATGTGCTTTGTTAATTGATTCTTTGAGAATTTTTGAATATGTAATGTACTTGTACAGTTTTGATTTGCCTTATTTACTTCTTTAATTAGGTTTTTTTCAAATTTTATACCAAATTTTCCAGAAAGATCATTAATATTAGTCTTCTGAAGATAATCAGACCCGTACTCACTCAATAAAAGCAAACCCCCTCCCGATCTTACGAAATCAACTACAATTTTAATTTCATTAGAAGAAAATAAATCATCGATGGCATTCCCAATAACTAAAAGATCCACATCCCTTACAACATCTTTTACGAGATGTTTGCTATCGTTTAATTTTATGGTTATATCCAATCTTCTTAATAAATTTGCAAAATCAGAGAATTCTTTATCTTCTATGTTCAACATTTCATTATGAGCGGTGTCAAATAAAATAGTTTTTTGCAGCATATTTTCCGGCGTCTCTAAAGAATTAATCTCTCTAAAGGAAGGTCAATAGTTATTACTTAATTATTAAAATAAGGTTATGTCTCTAATGAAAATTCAAATATAAAAATCATTTTATATTGTTTCTCTATACCAAAAATTTTTAACTCTTTTTTGGATTAGATCAAGTGATATAAATATGAAAAATATCAAACGGAAAATGATTTATGACAAATAATTTAGCTATTATCGGTCTCTCCTGGGGAGGAAATATTGGGAATACACCCATATTACCCTAAACGAAGGGAAAGGTAAATTTGTTGATTATTTTGCTCAAAAAGCGGATATTGTCGTAAGATTTAATGGTGGAAATAATGCAGGACACACAATTGTTGCTGACGGAATTAAATATAAATTTAAGTTAATGCCTAGTGGAGCCCCTTTAGAAAAGGAATGTGTTATAGCGAATGGATGTGTTGTCGATCCAAAGGTATTGCTTGAAGA
>JAGXNO010000001.1 GCA_019894975.1 Promethearchaeota archaeon
ATATTAATACTTTACTTAGAATTTTAAAAAAAATGGAATTTTAATCAAGCTTCTCTTTGATATAATATAATTAATACCAGATTCTTGATTTAACTTAAGACCAGAAATATATAATGCTGAATTCGAAATGAAGGAAAAACCAATTGAAGAATCTCAAGAATTAAATGAAATATTTTTGACAAAAGAACTCACTAAACAAGATGTATTAATTTACTGTAAAGATCTTGTTAAAAATTATGAAATTGGGGACTTCATAGTAAAAGCCGTAGATAAGATATCACTAGAAATAAAATACGGTGAATTTACTGTCATTGTAGGTCCAAGTGGGGCGGGAAAAACTACTTTGCTCAATTTATTCGGTGGATTAGATTCTCCTAATTCAGGAACAGTTTACAACCAAGGAGTTATAATTTCTGATATGGATCAAGAGTCTCTTACTTTATTTCGATTAATTAATTCGGGATTTATATTCCAGAATTATAATCTAATCAGCACTCTTACAGCTGAAGAAAATATTATGTTTCCTATGAATCTTGCTGGAATGAAATTTGAAGAACAGAGAGAACGTGCTGTAAAACTGTTAAAAAAAATGAGATTGGATGAAAGAAGAGAGCACTTACCATTCCAATTATCTGCTGGTGAACAACAGAGAGTTGCTATCGCTAGAGCTTTGGCAAATAACCCTCCCGTGATTTTAGCTGATGAACCGACTGCTAACCTTGACAAAAAGACAAGCCAATTTATTAAGGAACTTTTTCAAGATTTAAAATCTGGTGAGAGAACTATAATTATCGCTACTCACGATGATGATCTAATAGCCTTAGCTGACAAGATAATCTCATTTGATGAGGGAAAAGTAATAGAAGTAAAAGTACAATCAACTTAAAAAATAATATCTTAAATCTAATATGTCATCATTCGATTTTGCTCTAAAAGATTTTTATCGTAAGAAGAATCAAACAATTCCCTATTTAGTTATTATTATTTTAGTTATTGCTATTACAGAATTCTTATTTTATTTTACATCCTCTTTAGGTTTAAATATATTTGTTCAATCTAATTTCTCAAACGAATTATACTTTTCAGGAAGTATTAGTAAGGTGTATAAACAATTCATTTCAATTGTACAGATTTTAATGATGATTTTAGCTATTTCCATCGTAATCGTAATTTCAACGACTCATATCATAAATAGAAAAAAGGATATTGGAATAATGAAAGCTTTAGGTACATTACCCCGTAGACTTTACAGTTTTTATCTTATCGAGGTTTATATTATTTTTTTCATTGGCTTCTTCCTTGGTTTAATAAGTGGATTGCTCTCCTTTG
This sequence comes from Promethearchaeota archaeon, assembly GCA_019894975.1. Taxonomy (GTDB): domain Archaea; phylum Asgardarchaeota; class Lokiarchaeia; order Sigyniarchaeales; family SOKP01; genus Loki-b32. The sequence continues at coordinate 1,330 of JAGXNO010000001.1, forward strand.
CAATTTTTAGTTTAATATTCAATATTTTTTACTTCAACATAACATTTCAAATAGATGTTATATTTTCTTCAATTTTATTTACCTCCTGTTTTTTTGGAATATTTTTTATATCAGGATATTCTTTAAGGAGAATCGGAAGAGAAAATGTCGTAAAAAGCTTTTCAAAAGATATCCCTCATAATTATGATGCTTCAAAAAATATTCAATTCATCCCAAAATGGCTTTCTTCGTTAGGAATCAACATTAAACAATCTATAATTAATACATTAAGAAGAAAAAGTGAATTTAAAAGATATCTTATTGTATTCTCTTTAATTTGTTTGATAATTTTCACTTTAGGATTAGGAACGGTCGTTTTAAGAACCTCATCAGAAGAATGGATTCATAAGTCTCAAGGAGAAAATATCATTATAATTGGTCATGAAGATGTGATTCAAAATTATTCAATGATGTTTGAAATGTTTTCAGATCCAAGAATTTTTATTAACGAGACTGATATTAATTTTACAAATTCAAAATACCTGTTCAATAGCAATAATGTGAGTAATATTAAGGCAATTTTTAGTGATATCGAAAAGGTTGATGAGAGATTAATAAATTTCTGTGATATTGAAGAAATGAGTAAAACTGTTATTATTAATGGGGATTATGTAACTTATGGAAAGCACAGGACTGGTAATTTTCCGATTATCGGAGTAAATTTCAGCAACCTAATTCAAAATTTCGAGATTGAAGGTAACTATTCTACACTTGATTTTGAAATGATTGTGGGGGATGGTTTAGCCTATAATTATTTTGATAAAGCTCTAATACAAAATCTTAAAATTAATAATGTAGGTAATGAACCTCATCAATTTGAGATAACTGGAGTAATAATTGATAGTTTTTATAGTGGATATGCAGGATATGTTGATTTAGAATCTTTTCAGGAAAAACATTTATTAAATAATAATACAATTAATATCATTCTCTTAAAACTGAAAAAGGGGGCTTATAATAATCTTAAAACTGATTTAGAAACCTATATTAAATCCAATTTAGGAAATAATTTTACTCATATGAAACTAGACGGAGTATTCAAGCAGAATATGAATTTTCTATTAAATTTATCATTATATCCAACGTTTTTAATAATTATTATGGCAATTCTTGGAATTTTATCTCTTTATAATTATCAAAAAAGTGGAATAATGGAAAAGGCCAGAGATTTTTTAATTATGAAAGCATTGGGGGCTAGAAATAAAGCAATAAAAAGAATTCTATTCTTGGAATCAATTTTTATTCTCATTCCTTCACTTCTAATAAGTTTAGGAATAGGAATGATTCTAAATTCTACCATTATTTTTGGACGAGTATATTTACCACCGTTATTTGTCCCTCTTACAGTTTTTATTGTTTTAGTGGCTACTTTTATTTTCTTTAATTATTTAAGCTTAATTCCTATTATGAAGAAAGTTAATAAGTTTTCAATTAAGGATTTTGAAATTTACTAAGGATTTTATCTTTTACGAAATTAAATAAATTTTATAATAAATGATGAGTTAAATTTTAAAATCTGTAATTTTATTAATAAAATAATTCCTAAGAAATAGGTGAGGCTTCGATATGTCAGATGAAACATTAGAAGATAAAATAAGAGAATTAGAGTTAGAGTTGGAGAAAAAAGAACTTGAACTTATAGAAAAAGATATTGATTTGCTACAGGAATATATAAAAATGAAATTTCCCACAGATAAGGATACAGATGCATTAAACCTTCTTAATAATAAATACCTTGACAAAATCGAGCAACAACAAGATGTAATAATGACTTTAGAAGCTCTTAAAGAATTAGAGCAAGGAGCTACAAAAAAAAGTAAAAAAATTCAAGCAGCAGAATCGAGGTTCGCTTATGAGCTTAAAGAGAAAGAAAAATATATTAGAGATCTAAAAAACAGCATGGGTATGTTAAGAAAAGACTACACCCAAACCCAACAAGAATTTGAAAAATTGAAGAATTCGCTTGAAGAAACTTCCGTTATAAGAGTAGAAGATCTTAGAAAAAAAACCCCCCTAAATGCATTAGTAGCAGATTTACAAGATAAAGTAAACAAACAGAAGTCTCAACTTAAAGAAACAACTGAAATCAATCAAAAATTGAAAGATAAAGATGAGATTATCGAAGCTTATAAGTCAGAAATTAATGATTTAAATCAAAAAATACAAGATTTTAGCTCCGCTTCCCAAAATGAGGGTAGTGATTCAATAACGAAAAATTTAATAGAAGATCTTCAAAAAGAACTAAACAAATCTAAAAGAGTAGTAATCGATTTAAAACAAAAGCTTTCAAAATATGATAAAAAAAGTAAAAAAGTTGAGAAGAAGGAGGATTCTGTAGAGATTAAAGAGTTAAAGCAAGAAATTGATATATTGAAAAATGAAATAGCGTCTTTAACAAATGGGAATTTAGTGCCAAACCTAGATCAGAGTGATTCTGTGCCTTCCGGAATGATTAAAACATTACAGGATGATTTGCAGAATAAATTAAATAAATCCAAGTTGGAAGTAAAATCACTTCAAGAACAAATTATTCAGTTTAAGTCTGGAAAATCATCTGAAGTGGGTGACTCACAAAATGGAACTGAAGGAAAATTAAAAATGCAAAGAGAAATGGCAATCTTCTTGCAAAAACAACTTGAAAGTAAAGATGGAGAAATCGAAACAATAAAGAATGAAGCAGTACAGATTAAGAAAAGATATAGACAATTAGAAAACCAGTTTCAGACAAAAGATCGAAAAATTAGTGACTTGCAAAAGCAAATAGAAGTCTCTCCTGTCCGACCCTCCACTCAAATTCAAGAGGATCCTCAATTGGCATTAAGATTAAGGGAACTTAAGAGTTTTATTGAAGACTTAAAAAAAGAAAATATAGAACAGAGATTGGAAATCAATCAATTACGCAAAAATTAAGAAATATAGATGATATCCGTGTTAGCATTATTATATCACTAATTTTTAAGGTTATTTTAAATATTTTACAGTGTTAAACTTATTATGGAACTCACATTACATGTGTTAGGAAGTTCCGCAGCTACTCCTACAAGAGAAAGGAATTTATCTTCAATTGCAATGAGGTACAGAAATAAAATCCTCTTATTTGATTGCGGAGAAGACTTCCAACGTAGATTTGTTGAGGCTGGCTTGAAATTCAACAAACCTCTTATAATATTAATATCTCATTTTCATGGAGATCATATTATTGGATTACCAGGATTTCTATTTCGTTTAAGTTTAAATGATAGAAAAGCCCCCATAACGATCGTTGGTCCTAAAAACCTTTTTCTTTATTTATACCTTCACAAAAAAATTCTCGGTTTAAAAGCTAATTATCCCATTAAAATTATTGAAATTGATCACATAAGTAAGAAGTTAATTGAATTTAGTGGATTAGATTCAGAAGTGCCCAAGAATCAATCCAAAATTCAAGAGAATATAATTTATAGTTCCAAATATTTTTTAATAAAATATACATTGGTCGATCATTCAGTAATAACGTATGCCTATGCATTTATTGAAAATCCCCGTTTTGGAAAATTTGAACCTGAAAAGGCGAAGGCATTAGGGATTCCCGAAAGCCATCTTTGGAAGAAATTACAAGAAGGTGAAATCATAGAGCATCAAGGAAAGAAGATAGATCCAGTAAAAGAAGAAATAGTTGGTCCAAAAAGACCTGGAAGAAAAGTAACTTATTCTGGAGATTTATGTCCAAGTAAATCTTTAATAGAGTTAGGAAAAGATTCAGATATTATAATTCATGAAGCAACTTTTGCTAAAAACTTAAAGGATATTGCCCAGGAAAAAAAACACTCAACTTCTGTAGACGCGGCTAATGATGCAAAAAACATGAATGCCAAGCAACTAATTCTGACTCATATTTCCTCAAGATATCAAGAAGATGCTTCAATACTACTTGAAGAAGCAAAACAAATCTTTCCTAATACAATTCTCGCGAAAGATCTATTACGAATTACGTTAAATTAACAGTTATAAAGAGAAATTTTTGATAAGATTCTAGATTTATAGTGTCTATTATGAATTGTTCAATAAATTATTGAAAATCATAACATATTTACAGCATCATTCATTTACTATTATAGTTCTCAAAGAACTGATAAAAAAATTTAATTTAAGCAAAAATTGGTTTTAAAATTGACTGAAGGTACAGTTAAATGGTTTAATAACCGTAAAGGTTATGGATTTATAGCAACTGAAGACGGAGAAGATGTATTCGTTCATCACAGTGCCATTGTTAAGGAGGGTGATGAATTTGCTACACTACATGAAAACGATAAAGTAGAATTTGAAATCACTCAAGGTGATAAAGGTCCTGCTGCGAGTAAAGTAGTTGTAACTGAAGCCGCTCCTGCCGAAGTTCGAGATTATCGATATTAGGCTTCATTTTGCACCAAATCAATAAAATATAATAATATTTAATAAGTAGTAGGTAGTAATTAGTAAGACCTTGTTCTGCGATTGTTATCGAATCTTATCTTTTTTTCTTTCTTTAAGAAAAAATATTTTTAGAAGAGGGGGATGTTATCAATATTTAAAATTTCAGGAATTCTTCTATTTCGTTCTAAATATGAAACTTCATGTCGTAAATATCTCCAAGATATTTCGCATTTCTCTGGTTTACCCTCAACTGGTGTTTCAAACTCCCAAGGATTAATTACAACTAGGTCACCTTTTCTTATCCACACTCTTTTCTTTATTTTACCTCGGATTCTCCCTATACGGAGTTTCCCATCTTCACAAAAAACGCCCATCCGTTCTTGACCGTATATCTCAACAACCCGTGCAAACATTTCTCCATTCCTTCTGTAAGGCATCTTTACCCTCGATACTACTGGAGTTGGAGAGGGTGTGTAACTTCTCCTTCCTTTTTTTTGCTGTTTTTTTTTCATCTTAGGCATTTCTATTCTCCTCTTTAGTTCTTCTTGCGAGCTTATTATGAATCCTATTTACTGTAAATGTAAAGAGTAATACTTTTAATTTGAAGTTAAAATCGGAATATGTTTCGCATAAAACTTATGTCGTGCGATTTGAAAATTTAAAACTAAGCAAAATTCAAAACATATCTTTATAAACTAATAAGATAATATTACCTTTTTAGGTTTTGCCAAATCGTTTGATTTACTCAAAATTGAACTTAACTAAATTATTTATTAGTAATTATTAAAAAAGAGAAAATAAAGAAAATATATTTATTTAAGCCCTAAGCCCCACCAGCTATATGTGGAAGTACAATTACTTCGTCTGTTGGTCCTATTTTAGTTTCTGGAGTTGCATTTTTACTGTTAACAAGTATACCAAAATATTTTCCTTCCAAGTTCAACTCGCTTAGCAAGTCAGCTACAGTCATAGCTCGATCTGGGGTGAAAGTCTCATAAAGACCTGTATCTAAAAGTTCTTGAGTTTGTTTCATTAGTTTGTTTCATCTAAAATTTTAATTAAATATATTATAATCTTGATCCTATTTAATATTAATTCCTTAGTCAAATACGTCTCAATTAATCTTAAACATACGAATTCTGAAGATAAATTTTCACTTATAGAGTCAAAATCACCAAATTTTTTATTTTTTATTTAATTTCTTTACATAGTTGTTATTTGTATTTGAGGAGATCATAAGATTATTGAAGAAGAAGAATTCATTGATTATGCTGAATTTTTAGATAAAATAAGAGCATCTGAGTCTAAAATTAAAACCATTTCTGATCCAATAGAGCGTACGAGATCAATAAAAGAGCTAATATCCGCATCAATTGATTTTTCCAATGATATTGCTCAATCCGGAGAATTTTTTGAAGCAGGAGAATTACTTTACTCTGTTGCCGTGATAATTGAAGATTTGGATTTTTCAGAAGCACTTGATTTATATAATCATATCATAGACTTTTATAGAAAGCAAATTGTTGATTATAAGTTGCAAGCGAAATTGCATGAAGTTGCTGAACTTTATCTAAGAATTGCTGAGATCTTTCTAGAGAAATTTGAAGATACTCTTTCAGAAAAGAAAAATATCTTAAATAGTATTAAATTTTTAAAACAAGAGAGCACTCTCTTAAAAGAATTTGATGAAACAAGGAAACTTGCCCAAAATTACCAAAATGTTGCAGAATTATATTGGAAAACTTCTGATTTTAAAAATGCTATTAAATTTTATGAAAAAGTAATCAAAATTTCGAAAACTCATCTTTTTTATGACATGTTATCTTTTTCGTACCAGCAAATGGCTACTTGCTATGAGGAAATTGATGATTATAATAAGGCTCAAGAATCATTATTAGAAGGAATTGATTTTTTCTCAAATTTAGCAACTAGTTTTGAAGAAAAGAATGAGAGTTTAACCTTAGCTCAAATATATCAAATATTGAAAAATCTATATAAAATAATAGCTGAAGAGGAACAATATATAAATTTTTCTAAGAGAGAAGCAGGAGCTTATATTGATCTAGCAGAAAAACTTGAGAAAATCCCTGAAAACTATTATAAAATCGCAAGGTATTATCGTGGGGCTGGATTATGTTACCAAGAGATTAAAAATAATTTAATTGAATGTGCTTCATGTTTTCTATTAGCTGGAAATTTTTCAGAAAAAATTGAAGACTTTAACCAAGCTGCAATGAATTTTTTTGATAGTGCTAACGTATTTAAGGAACTTGATAATTTGGAAATGGCTTATAAACATTTTATAAAGGCTGGAGATAGTTTTTGGAAAGTTGGGAGTATTAATGAATCAACCGAAAGTTATTTAAACGCATATGATATTGCTATAGAAGGCCATTTGGAGTTTAATAGATTTGGAATCTTTAATCAAATCGTTAGAGGTTTAAATAAAATCGCTGAAGAAGGGTTAAAAAACAAAAAATTTTTCACTGCGGCAACTCTTATTTTGGAGAGTATAAAATTCTATGAACAACTAGATACAGCAAAAGACTTTTTGTTACACGAAATGGTCAATAACGTTTATCGATACTACTATCGAGCAGCAAATATGAAAGAGGTAGGATATTCCCATATTGTACTCAGCTATGTATTAGCATCTATTTCATGTATATTAAATGGCAAGTTAGATAAAGCCTGGAAGATTATCTCTGAAATTGAATATTCCGGTCCAACTATTACAAAATATAAAGAAATTATAAAAATAATGATTGAAAAGGTATCTAAAGGTAAACAAGTTGAGATCAATGATTTCCCCTTTCCTTTAAGAAGGATAATTGAGAGTTCCGAAGAAATCATGTTTCTTTTAAAATTATTCAAAGGATTTATAATAAATTGAATAAACTTTTTTGTATTAAGGTATCTGGATGACGATCTTTGGGAATCCGTTATTAACAACTTATATGATCTAATTCTCGAAAAAATAGAAATAAAATATTTTTTCTTTTATTTTTTCTTTTTATCAATTACTAAAAAATGATAAAGAATATTCCATGATTAAAGAAGAAAAAATCGTTATCAGTTTCGATTTAGATTATACTTTGATAAACAATAAGAAAGGAATTGTTAATTCATTCAATTATGCTTTGAGAAAATTTAATCTCCCTGAAGTTAATAAAAAGATAATCCACAAAATGATCGGAACTCCATTAAATGAAATGTTCACCAGATTTACAGATATAGAGCCTTCGGAACTATCCCGTACATTTCGAGAATATTATACAGCTAAAGGAATTTATCAATCCAAATTACTTTCAGGGTCTAAATCTGTCCTAAAAGAGTTGAAAGTCCACGGTTTTACTTTAGGAGTAATAACCTCAAAGAAGCAAAATATTGCCAGAAAAATTACAGAATATTTAGAAATTGAAAGTTTCTTTGACTTTATTTTAGGGGAATCTGACTCCATTAAGAGTAAATTAGACCCTTACCTAACAAATTTTTTAAGAGAAACATACCCTGAAAATAAGTTTATAATTATTGGCGATCATCCTAAAGATGCCATGCTCGCTAAGAATCTAAATAGTCTATTTATTGGAGTATTAACTGGTTTTCACAGTACACATCAGTTAGAACAGGCGAGAAATCAAAAAGATCAAACAATAATTGTAAAGGAGATTAAGAAAATATCTGCTGAGCTGATTAAAACCTTTCTACAAAATTCAAATCCAGAAAATTAGCTAAAATTAAAAAAAGATAAAAAAAAGAATGAAAATCTCTATTTCTCCCAGGATTCATATTCTTTCATAAATTCCTTTGGTTTCCACTGAGTATCCATAAATTTAGGAATACCTGAACTATCACGAGGGCCGACTACAACAAATGCATCAGCTTCATCTTCTAATGCTCCACTTAATCGAGCAGCCATTCCAGGAAGAACAAGAACACGATGACTTACTTTTTCAAATGCCTTAAATTCTTTTACAGCTTCAGCTATTCCACCAGCATTAAACTGACCACCCGCTACCGCGCTTTCAATCCCTATACCTTCGGTATCCACTACTAAAAGCCAACAATTCATATTTGCTCCTTGCAAATCCTGTTCAACAGGTATTTTTGTCATCCTATAATTGCTTGTAACAAAAATTGGTGACATTTCATCGGGTTCTCCAATTTTATATATACCTGCATCTACTGCCGGATAAATTCTTGGATCAGAAAAAACACTCTGACGTAATGTCATGAGAGCCAAAATCGCCCAGATTTCATCCTTTTTTTGACCCGTGTGTAATACTATTAAATTCGTGTCGATCGATTCCATTATTGCACCCATTATTATTTCTTGAAATTGGTGTTCCCAAAGCTCTTTATCTTTTCCAATTTTTACTTGATTCCAATACGCGGAAGGAACTCCCATTACTGGCCATCCTGCATTGACATCTTCTTTATCAATAGCAGAAGTTCTTAATTGTATAATCTTATCATATGTTTCTGAGAGATTTCCAGGACCAAAAAATGTACCTGCATCAAGAATTAGTTCTTGAACACCCAATTTCTGTAAAGTTGCACTTAAAGACATTAATTCATCTAAATCATTCGAATAAATCGCAACTGGTAAATTATTTTGTACCGCAAACTTACCAATTTGCTCCCATGAATCTTTTGTAGCAGCATATAACAATGGTTTTTTGTCTTTAATTGCTTCTGCAGCATGAACCAATATCTCTACATTAAAAGTACATAACATAATTGGAAGATTTGAGAGACTTGCTATTTTACTTGCAGCTAATTTAAATTGCTCTTTGTCTCCAGACACATTTCTCAAAGCAATCCCATCTAAAGTAAGTACATCACCAATCCGTTCTATTTTAAGATCTGTAAGATATTTAATAGTTTCTTCTAAATCTCCATCATCATCAGCAATTTCTATAAAAATCCCTGTTTGATTATAGAAAGTTAATTGATGACGGTAGAGAATTTCCTCACCACCAACCGTTACAGCACGTTCTCCAGCACCAATAGTTACAGGCTTTTGAGGGGGGGTTATGAGCTTTATTAATTTATCTCGATTCTTTGCTTGCTTAGGTCTTTTCATTAAATGTGGGCAATCTTTAACAATAACCTTTCTTTCGAGAATATCCGTCGCGAAAGCCATACATGTATCATATCCACACTCTTTACAATTACTCTTATCCAAGAGTGCATAAATTTCTAGAGGACTTGGTCTTGCCATTTCTTTTTCTCCAAATTCGTTATTCTATTTATTTCTCTTAAGAATATTTCAATGATTAGACTAATTGTAAATTCAATTAAAATGTTATTAAAGAGCTTACTATTATTCCTTGAGGGGCTAAAATACGTCTTAAAATTTAACTACTTAAGTTGAATTTAATCTAAAAAAGTAACCTAAAACTATTGAGATAAATAGAAAATTAGAACGATTATTATTTTTTCAATCTCAGTAATACTCAGTCTTCGCTACAAGGAGCGCAAAGAAGCCAAAGAAAATTATATTGATCACACAGCTAATAATAAGCGAAATCAAGATTACTTCAAATCCTACCCATCCATAAGTTGCGGTTAATTCTGTTTCAAACGCAGGGCTTAAAAAAACACCTATTACCACAGTAGCCGTACTAATAACTGCAGCTAACAACCATCCCGCAAAACCTTGAAATTTGCTTTCGGCAAACTTACCAGCAAGAATTGCCGCTATTAATGGTGCCGCTATGAAGCCAAGTCCCATTACCAAGAAATCCATGATCTCGTTGAAAAGAGGTTCAACAATAACCCAATTCAAATTGATGTATGGAGCGCTAACAATCGAACCGAATAGATAATAAATAATCATTAACGGAGCGTACTCAGGAGAATCGGGATCAAATCTATTAAATAATTCATCAAATCCTGGTCCTAATGCTAAGTAAAGAATTGAAAAAATAAAATTTAAACCAATGAAAGCAACTAAACTTAATGAAAAGGTTTTACCAAATCCCATTTTTTACAGACACTCTTTTCTGTTAACTTATTTTGATTAAGAATGTAATTTAATATGATAATGATGTAATTTACTTTTAAATTTTAGTGTGGAGTAAAATATAAATTAAAATATTTCAAATTAGGTAAACAGGATTTTACTAATTCAAAGATTTACTTATATCCTATAAAAATTTGCAATTTAATATCTTTATGGATAAATTAAATAAACAAATAAAGTTAAATATTGGCTTAATTCACTCAAAGATTGGATCTTGTGTTTCTTCAATACATTATACAAGAAAAAAGTTTCAAATTACATCTCCAAAATTTAAATATTTATCTTCTCTTATAATATTGATAAAAGCATGAAAAGAAATCGTAACAAATTTGGTCCTGGGAAGCTTAAACATGAATATTTAGCTCATCTGCTTTCAGATTTAGAAATTCAAGATAAAAGAGTAATTTTAGGTCCAAAAATTGGAGAAGATGCTGCTGTTATCAATATGCCTGGGAATAATTATTTAATCGCAAAAACCGACCCTATTACTTTTGTTTCAGACCAAATTGGTTACTATGTCGTAAACATTAATGTTAATGATGTAGTTTGTACTGGTGCTATGCCTAAATGGTTTCAAGCAACCATTTTGTTGCCCCAAAAATATACTACGTATAATTTAATTGAGAAAATTTTTAAAGACATCAATAATACGTGCAAATCTATGGGAATTACTGTAATAGGAGGACACACAGAAATTACACCTCAACTTGAAAGACCAATAGTAGTTGGGACCTTACTAGGAGAAGTTGCAAAAGAAAAACTTGTTTTAACTTCAGGTGCAGAACCAGGAGATGCATTAATTCTCACTAAAGGTATTTTTATTGAGGGAACGTCAATTATTGGACGTGAAAAAGAAAGTGAACTAAAAAATAAAGGATTTAAACCTGCATTTATTGAGAAATGCAAGAATTATCTTTATGAACCAGGAATAAGTGTATATAAAGAAGCAACATTAGCTAATAAGAGGTTTGAAATTAAGGCCTTTCATGATATAACTGAAGGAGGACTCGCTACAGGACTTGCTGAAATGGCAATAGCGTCAAATACAGGAATCTTAGTTGAAAGATCAAAGATTAAAATTCTTCCTGAAGCTCAAAAATTAAGTAAATTCTATGAATTGGAGCCATTGGGTACAATTTCATCAGGCTCATTGTTAATTGCCATAAAAGATAGCTCATACCAGGATTTGATTGATTTATTGAGAATTAATAATATTAATGCTGAAAAAATTGGCAACTTCGTTGAAAAGAGGAAAGGATTAAGGATTAGGGAAAAGGATGGAAAAGAATATCCATTATTTTTCTCTGAAACTGATGAGATTACAAAAATTTTTTAAATTAGAGTAAAATGACCATATTTAAATAAAATTTTCTCAATTTGACTAATATTTTTATTTTCATATTTTTATTTTATTAATACCTAGTTTTTTTTTTCTAGGGTTGAATAGTATCGAATATATACTAAGATAGAATATTTGAATGATTTAACTTGGCAAGTAAAGAACTAAATGAAATCTTGATTTTCATAAAAGAAAAAATTAAAGGGAAGGAGTTTAAATTAGAATTTGAAACAAAATTATTTTTTGAAATCTTAGAAAGACATAAAAAAGAATATGATGACTTACAAGATAAAATACTAGTAAAGTGGGAAGATTTTAGTAAAAAGAATCAAAACAGAAAAATTAAAAAAACTTTTACCACCTTTTTCTATGAGAATTTTCATAATTTTTTTAGTTATTTTCTCCAGTTTTTCTTTGGATTTAACGACACCTCTTTAAAATTGAAAAATAAAGAAAAAATCTCTGATAAAATATTATTTTTAGAATATAATTATTTACTATCCCTTGAAGAATTGAATTATTTTGAAAAAACTTCAAAAGAGTTTGATGGTGGGCTTTTTAATGGGTTTACATTTCCCACGGGTTATTTCTACTTTATTATAAGAATCTTTGGGATAATAATTAGAAGAAATGTTCAAGAGAACGTTTTTATTTTACTAGATAGTGTTAAAGTAGAAAAAGGAAATAATCATGAAACTCTAAAATTCATGATAATTATTAAAGATAGTAAGGATGAAATCTTCCAAAGATATTACAATATGGTTTTATATTACTTTTTAAGACGATTTAATGGTATCCCCGAAAAATATTTTGAAGAGTTATTAGAAGGAAGAGAAAAATTATACCAGATCGCTTTAGAAGAATATCCGTATGCTAAGGAGAAATTGGTTGATTTACTTTATTACTTTTATAAAAAATGCATTTTATTAGAGAGCTTTTTACCGCTTTTAGATTTCTTTAATTTCGTTGGTTCTAGGGTAGAGGATTCTATCTTTTCTAAAACAGATATTATTAAAAAAGGATTTTTAGCCAATTTGGATGACTATAGTGATACTAAAAAAAATTCATTGATTAAATTATTTGAGTATCTTGATAAAAAATCAACATTATACTCAACATTTCAGGCGAATAATCTTCCCTCCCCTAAATCTCAATTAAATTTATTTTTCCTATACATGAAATACTATTTTGGAAGTGGATTAGAAGCTTTAGAAGTAGGAGATTTATTATTTCTGCCAGAGAAGTTTAAATCCTGTTTAAATAACTATAATAAAAATGATGAAGACGTAATAAGTGCAAATTCTATCAATACTATTGATGAATTTCTTAATTATTTCTCCACATTATCTAATATCGAAAATACAGATTTATTCTTTCACAGATTGTTTAATAAAAATATATCAGAGCTAAACTTCGGTTTTTTTAAAACATTTTTAAAAAGTTTCAATTCAGATTTTTCCCTTAAACTGCAAGCTGAAAACTCTCTTCTCTCTGAAAGTGCAGAAAATATTCCTTTCTCATTTGATAAAATAGTTGATCATATGTGTAGGATTCTCTATGTATTAATTGATAAGATATTCCTTAGATCTAATCCAGGTGAGGCTTCCTCAAACTTTATTGATCCAAGGAGTCGATATATTGGGAAAAATATTGCTCTACGAGTATTAGAATTATTTGTATTTCAGGACATAAATTATTCAGATGATGTATGGCCTGATTATATAATTAGTCTCAATAAACAAAATCTTAAGAGAGAAATGAAAAATTATGATTTACTAATTTCAGAAGAAAATTTTTACTCTGATGAGGAATTAATTCAAATTATGATTACTTATAATATCCAATCATTTTCAGATCAACCGTATTTTGAAGAATGGTTAATTAATGAAATTATTATGCCATTAAATAAGTTCTTCTTACATATCAAAAAGAGTGTAAGATCTTTAAATGAGATTGAAGTATATGAAAAGTTAAGCGAATATTTTATTTCAGATAATAAAGATGACCAAGTTATAAAAGATTTTAAGTTTGTATGTCAAAAGATTGCCCCATTTTGGAAAAAATTCGAATAAATTCAGTAGATTTTAAAAATATCTAGAAATCTTTCGAAACTCTCTTCAATATTAATAAGAGGTATGTTATAAGGTATATCTTCAACCTTTTCTTTCGCACAAATTGCACCAGAAATTATTTTTACGTTCTTTGCTACTTGTGTTTTTATTTCCTCTATGTTATTTACACAAAGGACCGTAGGATTATTTAAATCCCTAAATCCTTCAGTAAATACTATATCAATTTTGTAGGGTCCTTGTTCAAGCCATTTAATAAGTTTTTCGAATCCAATCTCTTCTGCTTTTAAGAATATTGCCATCTCATTATTTATATTTTGAATTATGGAATAATTAGCTCCAGATTTTGTGAATATATGAGAATCCTTACCTTTTTCATCAACTTGATGATGTTTAACATTTTTAATCACCGTAACATTGCACTTCAACTGACGTTTGAATAATTCAATCGCTTTCATGATAAAATATGTTTTTCCCGAACCAGAAAATCCTATAACGTCAATAATCCTCATTTTACTTTCTCGTTTTAATTCAAACTAGTACTAAGAATCAAGTATTTTCATTCTATGCAATATGAAAAAACATTTAATATTTTACTATTTAATATATATTTAATTAAGATTTTTATGAATTAACTGAATGCTGATGTCTGATAAAAAAGAATACTTAGTATTTGATGCTAATTTCTTCATTTGCATGCTCCAAATCAGAGCTCGTAATATTTTAGGAAATTTGGAAAAAGCAGCAAAAGAATTGGGTTATGAATACTATATCTCTGATGTCGTATTTGATGAAATAAAAGCACCCCACACCTATAAAGATAAGTTAAAAGAAATCTTAAACGTGGTAAAAGTATTACCTATTGAAATTGATGATATAAAAAATGATCTTATTCGGTATAATATAAGATTTCCCGCACAGGATCCTGATCTTTCCTTGGTTTATATCGCAAAAAATTTAATAGATGATAAAGGATCTGCGCCTATTCACTTAGTAACAGATGATTTTAAGCTTGTAAAAAATACCAGCTTGCTCTACAAAGGAAAATTAAATATTTTATCTTTATCAAGTTTTCTTCTAAAGACACAGAGAACAACCAGTAATTCTCAAATGAGAAAATATTTCAAGGATATTTGGAAAAGAAGTCTAAATTATACATTATCTTACATGATTGAACGCTCGAAAACTTATCCTGCTGAACAAAAGATTACTTGGCTAATTGAAAAAGCAATTACTGTTACGGAAGACTCGATCTTAACTCAAGATGTTGAATTAGAGAACCCAGATGTTGGTATGAGGTTTGAAATTGGCGCTTCTAGATATTTAGAAGAGATCAATATTGCGGATAAATATATTAATAACCAAAATCTCCCTAAGAGTGAAGAGGAGAAAGTTTTGGGCATTATCAAATTTCTTGAGAATTTAAAAATTTCTCGAGAATATATGAACAGAGCAAGAGATGCAATCGTAAAAAGTGAATCAAAAGAAGCAGTAAAACACTTGAAGAAGGGAAATAAGTTTTTAATATCACTACTACAAGTTGCCTCCGGACAGTTAGAAAAGACTAAAGATTATAAGGTCATTGAGCAACTTATTTGTTCAGAGATAAGTAAAATGGAGTTTTTACGAGCATATCTATTAGTATCACTAGGCAGAATTAATTCTGCAATCAGCTCACTTGATAGAGCTGCTTTATTTTCAACAATTATCCATAACCATAAAACGTGTTTAACTCTAAATTATGTTAAAGCTTTAATCTACCTTTTTCACGGATTATATAAAAATGCTATAATGCAATACAACTTTACCGAGGAATTAGCAGAAATATATGAAGATGATCGATTAAAATTAAAAAGTTTAATAGGAAAAGCTATTGCTCTCTACATGCAAGGCGAAGATAAAGATACCGCAATGATAATTATGGAGGAAATTTCAACTATGAATCTAGACGAAAACCATCTTGATGCTATTATAGTATTTAGTGAACTAGGTGACTATTTCTTAGCTTTAGGGCATTCCCAAATTGCCGCAAATTTGTATAATCAAGCTTTAGAAATCTCTATTGATTATAAGTTGACATTAAAAAGTGAGATTCTAATTGAAAAACTTAAGAGATCCTATATCGCTACAGTTTTAAGTGGATATTCCGCAGAAGATATGGTCGATAAGTTAGATGTTTTGTTAGATAAAGCATATTCAATTAAAGACGTAGAAAAATATAATGAACAGATAAAGAAAATCTCCAGTTTTAATCTTTTATTCTACACACCGTTTCCCTATATCACTGGAAAAAAAAGAATTATTCCTTTCTCAAAATTGCCTAAGGAGTTAAAAGAGGATCACCTTGAGGTTGTCCACTTTAAAAAGGATTCTACTGACAAGGAGAAAATTCTTTTTATCGTTTCTCATTATGAATTAGGACTATTAGGGGTAAGGCTAAAGACAAGTCAAAAGGTTACCGGGATAGCAGAAAATTATACACTCAAAATTAAGCCTACTGCGAAAGTTAAAATATATGAACCTGATGAGGATTTAAAAAATGATTATTTAATCCGTGCTATTGTTGAAATAACTCAAAAAAATCAAGTTAAGATAAATTTTACACTTCCATCTTTCTTTAAGCAGTTGAATTTGTAATAGAGAGTTAGGTTATGGGGAAAATATATTTAAGTTTTCCTTTCTGCTTTATCTCGTTGCGAAACTTGATGGCTGTGAACAGCACACGAAATACAATAATACTTAGTAGCAGAAGAGCCCATTATTATTGTCCCTGCCTTTTTCAGTTCAGTATACATCCTACTATCAACTAAATTTGTTCTTCTTGTAACTGCTTTAGCTTTACTACGAGCAACAAGTCGTCCACATTTGTAGCATTGAACCTTCTTGTTTTGGCCCTGACTTGAACCGGTCTTTCCCCCGCTTTTTCTTTTTTTAGGAATAAAAATCAGCTAGTTTTTATTTTAATTTGGTAATTATATTGTTTCTATTGAAATTAAATTGGATAAAACTTAAAAAATTTATCCTTAGTCATTATAAATTTCGAAAATAAATCGGTAAGAAATACTTTTATGAACTTGGTTAAACATCAATATCATTTTGATTTAAATTTTTTAAAATCTTAAAAGTATGATGTAATCTTTGAAGAATCGTATAGATAAGCATAAAAGCAAAAATGATTATACTTATAAGAAATATTGGTGAAACTGATACCCTTGTGATAAAAGGGATATAAATTGTTATGGGTTCACCGAATGAAAGGGCTGATACAAAATAAAATATTAATTCTCCAATTATAGCAAAAATTATGAACAGTATTCGTTCCGCGCGCTCCATAAATCCAACCCCTTCCATACTAATCCCTTCATTTTCCGCTCTAGAACGTATATACGAAATCATAATGACTAAAAATAATATTATATACCCAAATATATAACTTATCAAACCTCCATAAATTAAACCTAAAATAAATATAGCATCAGACAATCTGTCTAAATTTGAATCCAAAAATGCTCCAGATCGTGTTTCATTGCCTGTCCTTCTTGCCACTTCTCCGTCAAATAAATCCATAGCACCTGCTATGCTTAAGAGAGCAGGAATAATCCATGAAAACCATAATGAAAAATATAATCCATATAAGGCTAGTAATAATGAAGCAACTAATGTAACTGACAATCCTATAAAAGAAATTTTATTGGGTGTAATATTATGCTTAATTAAAAATTTAACTGGGAGATCTATAAATCTATTTGAAAATTCTCTCTGTCGAGTTCTTTTATCAGTATCTTCTATCTCTTTCAATTTCTATAAAAACCTAAAATTTAGATTAATATTTTCTAAATTTCTTTCGAATAAAAAATTTATTAAAATGCCATTAAATGTAATTTCAATAATCGAATTACTGAAGAAGCTAAATAAGATTGGTTTCCAATACTTATAGTTGGTATGTTTAATGCTAATAATGCCTTTGAATCAAGGAAATCATCTTCCTGGCTACCAATTATAAATACAACATTATCCTTCTCTTTTATATCAACGCTATGTTCAAAAAAATTCTTACCATCCTCTTTCAGAATGAATTGACTATAATTCAATTTCTGGAATTTTTTTATTAAATCTATTATACTCATCCTTGAATGTTGAATGGATCGGAGCGGATTATTGAGTAGTTCCTCCTTTTTTTTTTTTTTAAGAAGTAAATCAACCAAGCAGTCAGAAAATCTTAATTCATTTTTTGGAAAAGTGTCATAATCAAATGCTTGTGGGTCGAAAACCAATGTTCCGTAATTGTCCAAAAACACCCAGATATTAACTCTTAGGTCAAAATAATCTTTATCTAATAAAGCTGCTAAGATGCAACGTGAAATTACGTCAAGTCTACCAGAAGATCCAGGAATATCTTTGATTGTATAATTATTAAGACTAACTGTTGTTGATTTAATGAGAAATGTTAAAATCATTGAATAATGACTATAGTCAATTTTATTATATTATCAAGAAGTTTTATTATTTTTAATAATTTTCATGTTTCTTTTGTTTTTTTCATTGAATCAAGAGGATTTAATGTATGAAGAATAACCTTTTTTTTATGACGGATGATAGTATAGAATATAGAAACCATTACAAGAACAGTTATAACAATACCTAAGATTGCGACGCCGTAATCGCTTGTAATCCAGTTTAATAATGGTACCCATGGAGATGTTAAGTTATCTAACCAAGATTCTCCATTCTGATCAATTAAAACTCGTTCTAAACCATCTGGAGCACCAGATAATATTCCAATAGTGAAACCTACTGCTATCATCACTATTAAAGTCACGATTACTGTTAAAATTGAAGTTATTGGTCTTTTATACTTGGAAATATTTATTTTTACAACTTTATTCATCATAATCGATTCTGTCATAACTAAATCTGGCTTAACTCTACATATATAGAAAATTATTAATGCAGAGATAATGGCTTCGCCAAAACCAATCAATAAGTGCCAGTAAACCATTGCAGGGATTGCAATTTCAAATGGTACTGCTCCAGAGATACTTAATTCAATACCACATATAAAAGCAGCTAAGATTATTGAAATATATGCTCCAATCGCAGTTCCAATGGTTAATTTCAATTCTTTTCGGATTGAAGTTTTATTTAGAATTTTTACTATAAACATAACAATGTAGAATCCAAAAATACCACCAATTATCCCCATATTGAATGTATTCGCTCCTAAGGCAAGAATACCTCCATCTCCAAATAAACTTTGGACAACTAAAACTAAGAAGAGAATTATAACTGAAGCCCAGGGACCTAAAATTACAGCAATTAAAGTACCTCCAATTAAATGACCAGAAGTACCCCCCGGAACAGGATAATTTACAAACTGAAAAGCAAATATTACTGCTGCTAATACTCCTATGTAGGGAACAATTTTTTCAGAATCTTCTTTTTCAAATATTTTCCCTATTTTATTATACCCAAAAATCATAACTATTATAACGATGACCCAAAGGACTATAATAGTTGCAGGATTTAATAATCCATCCGGTAAATGCATTTTTATTTCATAAAAGATAATTTTTTTTGGAGTGATAAATTAGAATGTTACTAAATCATAAAAAAGTATGAAAAATTAAAAATATTACTATTTTTCAAAAAAATATGAAAATAATGGATGAGTTGATTACAATTTGAAAACAACCTTACCTTTTAGGCTTGAAAACGAAAGAATGTATCTAAGAAAAATTCATCCTTTAACTCGATTGATTTTACCATTTATTTGTGTAATACCTTTTGTTCTATTAAATGATATTTACCTAGTATTTTCTATTTTATTAGTCGTCTTTGTCACTGCTTTAATTTTAAGGTTAAAAATATTAGATATCTTTTCACGATTAAAATTGGTAATTCCAATTGTATTTTTACTCACAATCTTCATTCCTTTATACGTGGGAGATATCGTTCTTTATCAATTCAATATAGGAATTAGGATTACCGTATTTAAGGAAGGATTCATCCTTGCTTCTTTGATATTTTTCAGAGTTTTTGGTGCTTTGTTTGTGTTTATGTCTTTTTTCTCCACCTTAACTTATTCTGAATTTATAGACGCTTTAACAAAGTTAAGAATACCTTCCATTTTTGTAGGCTCTTTAATAATTATGTTACATTATATACCTATCTTAGCAAAATCAAATGCTAAAATACTGGAAGCACAGGAAATGCGTGGTAAAAATATCTCTACTTACTATCAAAAATTGAAAATTCATGCTTTTATCATGGGAAAGAGCATTGTAACAAATATGGAGAGAAGTGAAAAATTATATGAAAGTTTAAAAATGCGAGGTTTTTCAGGGAAAATAACATTTACACAGAAGAAATTTAGCTTAATCGATATAGGATTTTTTACTTTTTTCATTGTATTACTGGTTTTTATGATTTTTATTTTAGATTTACAATCAATATATCAAGGTGTGATTACATTATTTTTGCCCTAGAAGTTGAAGATTTAAATTTTGGTTATAAAGAAGGATTTAAAATTGATAATCTTTCTTTTAAAATAGAAGAAAACTCAATCTATGCCTTAACAGGTAATAATGGTTCAGGTAAGACCACATTATTAAGATTGTTGGTAGGATTACTAAAACCAAAATCTGGTTCAATTAAGATTTTTGATAGAACTCTCACAAGAGGTAAACAAGACTTATGGGAGATGAGACAATCAATTGGTTTTTTATTTCAAAATCCAGATGATCAACTTTTTGCTCCAACAATTGAAGAAGATATTAGCTTTGGAGCAAGGAACATGAAACTTGAAGAGGATAAAGTAAAGGAAAGGGTGAACTGGGCTTTAAAAGCAGTTGATTTGGAGAGTTTTAGAAATTATTCACCCTTTAACCTTTCATGGGGCCAAAAGAAGAGAGCCGCTCTTGCGGGGGTTTTAGTAATGAAACCAAAATTACTAATTTTAGATGAACCCTTTGCAAACCTTGATTTTACTTCAATTTATAATCACTTAAAGATTATTGAGAAATTAAGAAAAGATAACAATATTACAACATTGTTCACTACACATAATCTATTCTTCGTTGAAAACTGGGCAGAAAAAGTTATGGTGTTAAATGAAGGAAAGATCGTTTTTAAAGGGAATCCTCTCGAAGGTTTAAAAAATTCGAGTATAAGGCAAATCTTAGGTTCCTATGAAGATATTCTCTCATTACTGAAAAAAGAATAATAAAAGGAGAAAAATTGGAAAAATGGCATAGATTTCGCCTAAAGACACTAACACTATATTTTCATTTTAGGGTATTACCTTTAAAATCCAATATGTTCTCTCGTGTTAGGCATTTATCTCTATGCGCGAATGGGACCATAATCATGTCTCCTGCGTACTGACTCAAGCCTCATCGCCATGGTATCCACCGTTGCTAGGCAAAGAGCCCATTTGTACAGGATTATAACTGATTAATTAACTCCGAATTTACGCGTCATTTTGCACTGCATATTCATTTTTTAGTCATATGAGTCCTCGAAAACGCAATTTGTTCCGTCATTGTTCTCCCATTATTATAGAATAAAGGCATGATTAAAAATATTGTCATTACGAAGAGAACGGGAATGGCTCTTTTTTATTTATCCCCTTAATTTTATCTTCAATTCTAGAAATTAAACTTGTCAAACATTCAAAGAGTATTTTTTTTATCTGTTCAAATGTAACATCGATTTCTATGTCATTATCATTACGAAAATCATCATCTTTATAAAATGCTTTAAACACATTTCTAGTCTTAAGAATTTTATAAGAACTATCTACTATAAACGCATACATACTTTCACTTTCGTATTCTTTATTTATAATTAGCGAGAGCATAGCATCCTCTTTTTTCCCCCTTGCCCATTCAGATGGAATTTCGAAATGGAAATTTATAATTTTCTTTTTCTTTGTAATTAGAATTATTTCAAAAAAAGTCTCATCAATTTCTAAATCGAAAAACTTTTTCAATTTAGTTATGAGATCTTCCTCTAACTTCTCATCAGGATAAGATAATAATACACTTGGGCCTAATACTTGGTTAAAATAAGTTAAAACTAAGTGGATTACGTCTCACCTTTAATTTCTTACATTATTGGATTATAATAATCCTACACTATCGGATCTAAACAATTCTCTAATTTCTTTGCTTATTTCACCTTGATCATCTTGTAAATAGCGATTTAGAATGACTGTAATTTTTGGAACCCACTTTTTCATTACCGCAATTATAAATCCTATTTGAACTTTCTTATCAGTACTTATACATAATACTCCTTTACCAACTTTCATGGAAAATATCATCCCTTCAAAATACTCCGTAATTTGTAGAGATATATTTCCATATCCTAAGATATGTCCTTGTTCCTCCCCGGCAATAAAGACCGCACCCCCAATCGCACCAATCTTCTCAACTGAAATGCTTTCATTTTCAGAAAAAGTAAATTTTGATTGACTCATAATAGTTATTCCCGTATCGTCAGTTATTATAGCGTACTTTAATCCGGGAGTACTATTTATAATAGTATTTAGAATTTTCTTCAATTTAATCTCATCTTCAGAATAACTCAAGCGCAAGTCAACCTACAATCTAATATATCTGTAATCAACAGTCGTTTTTAATTTATAAAAATAGTTATTTAAACTTAACTTTATATTTTTAGCTCACATCTACTTTAGTATTAGAAGAAATTAATATTATAAAAATTTAAGTAAACTGTTTGTTTTTCTACGGCTCGTAATAAAAAACACTCTTTCTTAGTATTCTTTATTATTGTATTTTAGAAAAGGTCCTGTGATTTAATTAAACTCTTCAATGGTTTTAATCGACTTTTATAATCTTTTGATTTCTCAAGTAAAATTAAGAGCCTATAGTTTTTTGACTTGTCTAAATCCTTTTTAATTTTAACTAGCTGAGAATCTTCAATAAAATCTCTATTTTTGGTAATAGCAGATAATGCTAAAGTATTTTCAAGAATCCATAATTTTTTAGAAATTTTTGACGCTACTGGGAACCCATGAGAATCTGTAATGATCCCAGCAACGAAATTTGGAAAATTTTTTTCAATCCGATATAAAAAATAATTCACTTCATTTTGGTTTAGTATATCTCCCAATTCGAAAACACCTAATCTTCTAGTAATATCAAACCGATAGGATAGAAATAATAAAATTAAGTCATTAAATGTTATATTATGAAGATGATATGTTAGTGAGTAATGATAATATCCTCTTTAGTGCTATATGTTTAGATCCTAACTGAAATTTTTCAGTTCTAAAAACATCGGAATTGAAAAATTCTTTCAGAAAAAGTAATAATCCTTATTCTCAGTAATTTTGTTTATTTTTGATTCCGTTTTAAGGAGATACCTAAGTTTAGATTCTCTACAAGTTCACTAAAGCGATTTCGAACTGTAACTTCTGTAACACAACTGACTCGCGCTATGCTTCTCTGCGTTCTACGTTCATTCGTTAGGATGCTTGAAGCATAAATTGCGGCAGCGCATACACCTGTAGGGCCCCTTCCTGAAGTTAAACCTCGTCTCTCTGCCATTCTTATAATGCCTTTAGCCGTTTTTTGGCATTTTGTTGTTAGATCCAACTCTGAAATAAATCTGGTTAGAAAATCAATAGGTTTAGTTGGATTTAGGTTTAATACTAATTCATTTGAGATAAATCTGAAAGATCTACTGATTTCCTTTTTGTCTACACGAGCAACTTCAGCTATCTCACTTAACGTACGTGGAACTTTAAACATTCTGCATGCAGCATATAAACTAGCTGCAGCTACCCCTTCTATACTCCTCCCACGAATAAGATGAGCTTCAACAGCATCACGGTAAATTTTTGCAGCACACTCCCTCAAATTTTTTTGAAGGTCTAGGTTAGAGGCCATTCTATCAAGTTCACTTAATGCAAAAATAAGATTTCTCTCTGTTGCATCAGAAACTCTGATACGACTTTGCCACTTCCGAAGACGATATATTTGACCCCGTAATTTAGCAGGTATTTCTTTACCAAAGATATCTCGATTTTTCCAATCTATCATTGTACTAAGACCTTTATCGTGTATCATGTATGTCATGGGAGCTCCAGTCCTAGTTCTCTTCATTTTTTGATCGGCATCAAAAGCCCGCCATTCTGGGCCATGATCAATATGGTTTTCAGAATGTACTAAGCCACATTCTTCACAAACTAATAAACCTCGGTTTTCATCAAAAGAAATTGTATTTCCACATTCTGCGCATAGATTAGTATGTATGCTTAAAATTTCATCGGATTCGTGTTTTAAATCTCTCCAATTTGAAATAAATTACACCTTCCTTTATTAAATTTATATTTATTATTAAGAGACAGATAAAAAACTAGGGTAGTTTGGTATAGACCTTTAAATTGGGATCAAACTGTTGATCAGGCAAGTCTTTGATTGAAATAAATGGCAAGTCAACTGGACCGAAGATATCCTTCACATAACCAATTTTCTCATATTTTTCATTATAAACAGGCTGTCTAAATACTTTTTCAAGATTCTTATTCCACTGTTTTGCTCTAAAAATTTGATGTTTTTTAGATTTTCCAATATAGAATAGATTTAATTTAACCCAGTCTTTTTTCAAGAGATTCCCTTACTTGGGGGTTTAAAATTAAAATAAAAGATGGTGGGTAACATTTAAACATAATGGTTTTTCATACAAAAATGGCAATTAATACCTTACTATATTAAACACCGTTTTCAATTCAAATATTCCTCGAATTAGAGTGAATTTTTTCGAATTTTATTTAAGCTTTCATTAATAAATTAAGAGATAATTGTTTAGAAACTTCTTAAAGGGATAGTGGAATATTTATAAAATTTAGTGAAAGAGTTTTTCAAATTGATATTGTCTTTTACATCCACATTCATATTCAGGTTCATCGAGAACATTTAAATCTTGAGAAAGAACAAATTCTCTAAGTTTGTTTAATGACGATTTCTCACATTCTCTTTTTAAACAGTTATGGATACCTCTTTTTGTTGAAGCACCGGAAGGATCTGACAATATACGTGTATGTTTTAATTTATCTTTATCTAATGATTTTTTCAAGACTTTAAAGAGGGAATAATACCAAGGAGGTCTGTACCTATTTTGCATATATAGACTTTCAACTAGAGTGCCTTTTTGAATATTTACGGGATTTATAGATATTGTATTAACACCCAAGTCTATTAAATTATTGATCGAACTAATGCAATCATCAATCGCTCCTTGTTCATTAAGAAAGGGTGGTTTCAATAATAAATACGTTTTTACACCAATATTATTTTCTTTGCAAATATTCAAAACAGTCTTAAAATCATTAAATAACATACCTTTATTGATGTAATGATTCCTAATATAATCATTCACAGTTTCAACTCCAATTGCTATTTCTATATGTTTATTTTTTAAATTGTCTTTCAATTCCGTTAATCTATCAGAAGTTATATATTCTATTCGACTTTCTATCACAACTTCCTTTATCTTGTCTAATTCTTCAATTTTTTCATATATATGTAGTCTGGCTTCATCAGATATTTCATTTTCATCAAAAAAACTCCCAGAATTGAAAACTTTTAAGCTAAAATTATCTTCATCACTGTTGATTTCTTTAATTTTACTGTTAAATGCATAATCAAACTGTTTTATAATATTTCCTGAGTTAACATTTTCAATATTCGCATCTTGGATATATCCACACATTGTACAACCCCCAGATTCTCCTAAAGACCAACTACAACCTTTGGTTCTTAAAATAATTGTGAATTCTTGTCCTATTTCATTCAACAACCTGTCTTTTTTTAACCAAAAACTTATCGGTTGTTCTAATGCTTGTGGTCTCAAATTACTTCTCTTATTTAAAGCCCTTTGCCTTAAATGTTTAATTTTTTCCAATAAAAATAAATCACTCTCAACTTTTTTCATAGATCTCAACAACCTTTCCCGTTTTTGAATTCTTTAAGTAATTTGCCCCAACAACAAGCTTTCCTACCCCTATAATATTATTTCTTAATTTATCAATAACAGCAACATAATTTCCTGGAATTAGATCTAAACTATAATCTATAACTCCTATTCGAAACAGATTATTTCCCCGAATAGTTTCTCCATCAAAAATAATCATATTTGAATCTAATGAAAATGGTTTTTGAGTTATACTCTTCATTCCATTAATTGTTATGCTTACTTGACCCGTTGAAGCGTTAAATGTACCAATATTTTGTTTTGTGTTCATATCTTTGAAATTTATTCTATTATTAGCTTTATTTTTTTTCAATACTAAATCATTTTTTATTATTTTGTTTCCAGAGCCAATACCAAATTGATAATCCAATATTTTTATGAATTTTCGAATCCAAGTTTTTGATAAATAATTACCCTTTGCCATCTCTTTTTTAGGGTTATAATCGTTTATATGTTCTTGTATAATCTCTTCAAGAACTTGAAGAGATTCATTTGAAGTAGGATTTTCTTTCACAACAGAAAAAAATAATTCATGTTCCAGATTTTGGTTAATTTTTTTCACTATTTCAAGAGATTCTCCTTCAAGATGGCAAATGATAGGGATCGATTTATCATATTTATTTAAAAGAGATAAAAGCATTTCTGAGGTAATTTTTTTTTCCTCCTCATCCCAATTCCCAGTGACAGAGATGTCATATGAATTAACTGGATAAATATCTTCCAATTGTCTAGGAATTGCTCCAAGAGGAGAAGTAATAATAATTTCTTGAAAATTGGGAAATTCTGGAAATTTCCTTATTGATTTGGAAAATTTTTTGTGTGATTTGGAACTAGAATAAGGTTTTTTCGCAGAACAGGGGAGTAGGATGATTAAATTAGTCCATGCTTCTGGTTCAAAATTTGTTATAGTTCTCTTCCTAAATTCTTTAAAATCAGGTCTATGATATGAGGACTGGCCTAAACATATAATTTTTTTATCCTTTTGAGTGATCGGAGTTTCATATCTTACTAGTTTAAAGTATTCTTTATCTAATATTTTCAATGTTGAGATTATATTAATATCATCTAAAGATGATTTTTCAACAAATGCACGATAATCCTCGTATCGAAGATATTGCTTAATTTTCCTCATATAATTATTAGCTGAAATTAAATTATGCAAGCATAGTAGGTCTGTCTTCTCTTGAGAATACTTTACTTCAAACAAATTTTTTAAGTCTCCTTTACAAGCAACACAAGAACAAGGTAAATATTTAACTTTATAAATTGGGAGTAAATATTCTATTGTATCATAGAAATCTTCCGCTGACAAAAAGAGTAGAAATGTCGTATCAATTAAGTCCACTCCTAAGTAAACTAGAATCGGATAGAATTTAGGTAAAATCTTACCTGAAGCCATTATAATAAGGTTATTATCTAACCTATTTTTTATCGTAATAATTGTGCTAATATTATTCCTAAAATTGCCAAAATTATCGAAAATTCCAAGGAGATTTAAAATTTTGATGTTTTCATTTGCTTTTATCACTGGTAAATATAATTCTAATAATTCAGAATAATCGAAAAGTCTTATTGACAATCCAAAGTTGATTTTAGGATGGTGTTCTAATATTCTCTCAACATTTTTGAGGTATATTTCTATTTCTCTTTCTGCAAAATCTCTGCCAATAGTAGTTGTGGGGATGTTGAAGGGAATGATTGATAAAACATTGTCGTCTGAAAAAATTTCTAAATTGTTCTCTAATATACTTTCAAATTTATCTAATGTTCCCGGATGTGTAAAAATAAATCCAGTGTCCTTAAATTTTTCTCGTAGAAATCCGATTTTCAAGAAAATCTCTTTAGAAATTATAAAAAGATTATGATCTTCAAATTCCTGTAAAAAAGTAAAGTTCATCAGCACACTCTTTATCGGAATAGCCACGTTTGGGGTTCTAATAAAGAGTTTTTTATCTTTAGAGAAATTCACCCGTCCTATTCTTGAAAAACCAATTCTGTTTTCTAATAATTCAAAAAAATTGCTCATTCTAATCGATAAATTAAATATTATTCACTTTAAGTTATCTTATTACCCAAAACTATTAAGAATTTAGTAAAAATTTAGGAAATAAAATTAAAAGAATTACGGTGATATTAAGAAAAATACTCTTGATTTAATACATTTGTTGGGGAAAATGACTTGGAAATTATAAAATTTGTATGGGATATTAATTCATCTAACACAAAATTTGTATAAGTATCTTCTATATTTTCTGAATTATATAGATCTCTAATAAAAGTTGCATAATCTTCAATATCCTTTACTCGAACTATGGCAAATAATCCATATTGTTCACCTATTCGAAATAAGTCAGTAATGTTTCGATATATATCCAATTTAATCGCAAGATCATTGTATTTTGATGGATCTTTTGGCTTAATTCGAAGAAGATATTTTCCTTTGAAACCTATTTTCTTAGGATTAAAGTTTATTGTATAGTTTAAAATTACACCTTGTTCCTCGAGTTTTTTAATTCTGTTATGAATTGTTGATTGTGAAATTTCTATTTTAAGTTGTTCTTTAAAGATTTTACTTATCTCATATGTAGATATTGGTTTGGCTCCTTGACCATCTCGTAATATACTCAAAATTTTATAATCTACATCGTCTATATCAAAAGAAACTGCTGAGTCTTTCATACTAATCCCATTTGTTTTAAACACCTTAATTGTTTCAATAATTTGATATTTTTTAAAATGTGATTTAGCCATTATTTTATCAATTGTATTTAGTATCTGATAATATTCTTCGGGGGATTTAAAGATAAATAAGGCAAATAGAGAAAAATCTCCAATTATCCCATCCAACATTCTAATCTGGGGGATTTCAAGCAATTCCTTGACCAAATCAGGCTCTTTTGGGTTGGTTTTAATTTCAAGCATCACATATTTCAAATTATTTGGACGAATATTGGGATTAATGTTTATTGTAAAGTTTGTAATTATTTTTTGATCTCTCATACCATCAAGTTTGTTTTGATAAGTTTGTCTAGAAAGTCCAATATCACGTGAATTTCTGGAAACAATAAATTTGGTTTTTCCGCTCATATTTTTTATGAAGCGTTGAGATTCTACTTGTTCATTAATATGTTTCATAGTATTACAATTTTGCAAATTTCTTAATTATTACTAATTAAATGTTAGATAAAATTTATATATATTTGCATTTGACCAAAAATAGTTTTATAAATTAATTAAACTTATTATTCTTATAAAATAAAAAGTGAAATTAATTGACAAATTATAAAGTAGCAGATGAAAGCTTAGCAGAGAAAGGAAAAGAAGCATTATATATTGCAGAAAATAAAATGCCTGTAACTGCTAAAGTCATTCGTGAAAGGTTTGCTAAAGAAAAACCGCTTAAAGGTATAACAATTGCTGGTTGTCTTCATGTAACTAAAGAAACTGCTAACCTTGCTCGAACCTTAAAGGCGGGAGGTGCTGATGTTTGGTTATGTGGAAGCAATCCACTCTCAACTCAAGATGATGTAGCCGCAGCTTTAGTAAAAGAAGATATAAATATATTTGCCTGGCATGGAAACACTGATGAGGAATTTTATTGGTGTATCAGAGAATGCCTAAAAGCAAAACCGAATATCTTAATAGATGATGGTGCAGATATGATTATAACAGCACATAAAGAATTTCCAGAATTGATAAAAGAAGGTATCATCATTGGTTGTCAAGAGGAAACTACAACAGGCGTAAAACGATTTAAAGCAATGGATGCTGCTGGAGATCTAAAAGTACCGCTCTTTCCTGTGAATGATGCAAGATGTAAAAATCAATTCGACAATGAACTAGGAACGGGTCAAGGAATTGTTGCTGCAATTTATGGGATGCATGTATTATTTGCAGGTAAAAATGTTGTTATTGCTGGTTATGGTCATTGTTCATCAGGGATGGCACTTCGAGCGAGAGGTTTAGGTGCGAATGTAACCGTTACTGAAGTTGATCCAATAAAAGCTTTACAAGCAAAATTTGCTGGTTTTAATGTGATGCCTATTGAAGTGACATTACCATATGCAGATATTATTTTAACCGCTACCGGATGTAAACATGTAATTCAACCTACAAAGGAAATATTCGATAAATTGAAGGATGGAATTATACTCGGTAATCTTGGACATTTTGATATAGAAATTCCAACCAAGGAGTTGTATGAATACGCTAAAGAAATTAAACCAGTTCGGTCAAACGTAGAAGAACTACTAATGCCTAATGGTAAAAAAGTCTATTTACTTGCTAAGGGCCGTTTAGCTAACTTGGTACTCTCTGAAGGACACCCTGCTGAAGTAATGGATATGTCTTTTGGTTTACAATCCCTAATGTCTGAATATATCGTTAAGAATAGAGATAAACTTAAACCTGGGATGGTTGATGTCCCCGTCGAGATTGATGACAGAGTAGGTTTCCTAAAACTTCAATCCATGGGCATTGAGATTGATATTTTAACTAAAGAGCAATATGACTATATCCATGGGTATGCTGAGGGCACATAAAACATGAAATTTAGTCTCAATTTAAAAAAGTTGAGTAAAATAATGTTCTAATTATTATTTTTATTTTTTTAATTTCCTAAATATTAATACTACCTACTGAACATAAAATCCGTATACCCGAGATGCTTCTGCACCATGGGTCTCAGTAAGTGTGTAGCGTACAAGATTTTGAGGTATTTAAAACATGTAATTATATTAGAATTGTGGGGGGCAATTAAACTATTAATCCTCAATAATTCTGTCCTAAGACTCATGTTTCTAATAAAATTTTCTGTACTTTTTAACCTTTGGGATTCAAAATATCATCAGGATTGATTATTTCTCCATAAACTTCATGAGCTAATTTTTTAAGTCCATTTAAACCAAAAGGTTCATTTTCTAGCCTATTTGACTCCCATATCTTTAAATTACTAAATTCGTTTCTTATTTCTTCAATATAATTAAGTTGAATTGATCGAGTATTAGTACAAAATTGACACTTTTTTGACTGAGGTGTTATCATATTAATATGAACTCCTTCAAGTGTAATGTACTTCTTAGTTAAGTCTCGAGCTCTTTTAATTTCTTCAAAACTAGGTTTTTCTGCTATAGTAACAAGTCTTAAAGACCCTATTGTGTGAATTAAGTCAGTAATTCTCTCTCCTCTTCTTTCAAGCTCTTCTAGCATTTGAAAAATCTCCTTTCCTAATTCTTTTCGTTTCTCATAGTCATCAAATGGTCTAATTAATTTCCGAAATAATTTAGAAAATTCTCTTACTGCTTCTTTAATAGAATTATAAAAATTCAAAGAATATTTCAATATAACTTTAACTTGGTCCTCAGGAATTTCAAATAAAGCAATCATATTCCCAGTTGGAGGAAAATCAGCGATAATAATATCAAATTGTATTGATTGTTTATTTTCAGCATCCAAAATTTCTTGAAAAAACATTGCATTCTTAAGAGCAAGAGGGATTGAATCTGCGGTAAATGTTGTATCCATAAACGTTTCTAATTGTGGGATCAAACCGACAATTGGCATTTCCTTCATTAAGGCTTTCATTTTTGTTATTAGATTATTTGTATATTTCTTGGCGTTTATATTTGGATCAGGTTCGATGGCCCAAATGTTTTCTGATAAAAGTGTTATTTTATTTCCAATTTCAGTATTAAATAAATCGGTAAGGTTATGTGCCATATCAAACGATATTAGTAAAATTTTTTTATCTGGAAGAAGATCTGCTAACTTCACAGCAGTAGCGGCACTAATAGAGCTTTTACCAACACCACCCTTTCCACCCAATACGATAATTTTCTCCATTTGGAATTTTCTCATTCATTTTTCAAATTATATATCAAAAATAAATATGGCATAAAAAACTAATCAATATATCTGAAAATTAGCAAAAAAATAAATTCTTTAATTAATTTAATTAATAATAATCATCACAATAAGATGATTTCAAGTTTAAAATCACAAATAAAATTAAAGCATAAAAATCAAAATTATTCAAGTTCTTATTTAATTCGTATAACAACAAATAAAATTTGAGTATATATTAAAAATTTAGTTTATTTATAGAATGGATGTGATAAAGATTACAGATCAGAATGAGTTTACTACAAAATATATTATTGAAGTTAAATTTTCAATTAAAGGAGTTGTTGAAAAAAGCGATATAGTCGGCGCCATTTTCGGTCAAAGATAAAAGTCAATAGCCATATCGGCAAATCGGCTAAACTGA
Source organism: Promethearchaeota archaeon (assembly GCA_019894975.1). Lineage (GTDB taxonomy): Archaea > Asgardarchaeota > Lokiarchaeia > Sigyniarchaeales > SOKP01 > Loki-b32. The sequence goes on from JAGXNO010000001.1 coordinate 33,462, forward strand.
AGGTCTTCTTTTAGATTTAGATTTAAGAGATCTACAAAAATCTGGACGAATTGGACGGATAGAAGTAGATAATATTTCTAAAGAGGGTGTCTCAGAAGGAAATATTAAAATTCCATCCTCATTAACTAGAAAGGAGACCGCACTCTTGGCGGCGACAGTCGAAACAGTCTCTCGCGTTGGCCCGTGCGAGGCTGAAATTACCCTAATTGAAATTAGAGATGTTCGTGAAACCAAACGTAAGAAAATTATTGAAAGAGCTGCCCAACTTCTAAAGCAATGGGACCAAAAGTCTTTAGAACAAAGTGAAATTGAAGAGAAGATGGATAAAGATATTAAACTCGGAGAAATAATATCTTGGGGTCCTGATAAACTCCCTGCAGGTCCAGATGTGGAAAAAAATCCAGATCTCATTATCGTAGAAGGAAGAGCCGACGTTTTAAATTTATTACGAATAGGTATTAAAAATACAATTGCAGTTCAAGGAACTCAAGTACCTAAATCAGTAATAAGTTTAGGAAAAAAGAAGAAGACAGTAACATGTTTTCTTGATGGGGATCGAGGAGGTACTATTATTTTAAATGAATTATTGCAATTGTTAAAAATTGACTTTGTTGCTAGAGCTCCTGACGGGCATGAGGTTGAAGAGCTAACGAGAAAACAAATGATTAAAGCACTGCAAAACAAAAGATCCGCGAAAGATTTAAGAGATATGACGTCTGGATCTACGGAAGGAAAAAAATATAATACTAAGGAAGAAACACTTCAAAAGTACCTCAAGAAAGTAAAAATAAAAGATGAAGCAATAATTGTGGAAGCAATTAATACTATTGAAACAGGGCACAGTATTGGGTTTAACAAGAGCCTTAATAAGTTATTTGATTTTCCCGTTGGGGGTATTTTTGAAAAAATTAGAGATTTTAAAGATACTCAATATTTAATTATCGATGGAGTTTTAACAAAAAGACTTTTATCACTGTCTATAAACATGAAAATCAAGTTTATTGCATGCAAAAATAAGGAAGATGAATTAACAATTCCAGAGCATTTAGTTGTCTTTTATTTTTAATTAAAATATTAAATCTTATACAATTGGTAATGCTACAGAGAAGATTAGTTGTATAACAAATGATAAAGCACCTAAAACTAAGATACCTATTCCACAAATTTTAAAAACCAAAAAGTAATCTTTTCTATTAGGTTTATTCGCAATTTTTAGAATCCGTTTTGAATTTTGAAAGAAAAGCGACAGTCTTTCAAACAAACCAGGTTTCTTTTTCTTATCTAGTTTTGAATACTTATCATACTTTGGGTAATTTGACACAATAAAATAAATTAAAAAAGCTTTTTTAAGTTATCTGGTTAAATCAAATACAAATTTTAATCGAGGTCAAGAATACTTGAAATAAAAAGGTCTTTATTAAAAGGTTTTAAATCGTTATAACCTTGACCTGTTCCTACAAACAGGATTGGTTTTTTAGTTTCGAATGAAATTGATAAAGCCGCACCACCTTTCGAGTCCGCGTCAAATTTTGTTAAGATATTTGCATCAATTCCTACATGACGATCGAATTCTCTAGCTTGATACAAAATATCGTTACCCGCAAGACTATCCCCTATAAAAACAACCAGATCTGGTTGTACCACACGAACCATTTTCTGCATTTCCATCATTAAGTTTCGGTTTGTGGTTTGTCTTCCAGAGGTGTCTATTAAAACTACCTCGATTTTTTTTGCTTTAGCATGCTCAATTGCATCATAAGCAACTGAAGAAGGATCAGATTTGTACCCATGTTTTATAACAGTGATACCTACATTGTCCATATGTTTAGATAGTTGTTCAATAGCTCCAGCTCGGAATGTATCTGAAGCAGCTGCAACACAATTTATATTATTTTTTTTTAAGAGATGAGCTACCTTAGCAATTGTAGTAGTTTTTCCCGTTCCGTTAATTCCAAGAAAAACAAGTATGTAAGGTTGTCCTGAGGAGATTTTTATTTTTATTTCATTCATTAAGTCAATTTCCTTTTCAGGGGTTAAAATACTTATAATAATATCTTTTAATGTATCAAATAAGATTTTTTTAGTTGATTTTAAACGAGTAATTTGTTGCCCCTCAAACGACTCAATAAGGTTTTTACAGATTTCATCTGCAGTGTCTATAGCAACGTCATTACTAATAAGGAGTATTCTTAAATCATTAATAGCATCCTCTATCTTATTTTCTGTTAATGTTTTTTTAACAAAAGTAGAAAACACATTTTTTAGTTTCTTCGCCATTTATATCCCCCATGAAAATCAGCATATCCTAAAGGAAATTTACACAATAAAGGGTTATTTTGGAAGGTAAGATCTTTGAATAAGTTGAGATGTTTTCTGCAAATTAAGATCAATGTTTTGCAATTGAGTTGCTATAAATTGGATTTCCTTATCATGTTGTTCAATTCTTTTATCAAGAATTTCAATTGCACCATCCAAGTCTTTTTCAATTATAACGTCTTGAGTGATTGCAAGTAACACTTTCTCAGGATCATTAATAGAGGCCTTAATATTTGCCATTCCCCCTATAGGTATTAATATCTCATCGTTTACTTTAACTCCTTCTTTAATATTCTCAATAGTTATTTTTGTATTCACAATATTTGATCGAGATACATTTAGAATTTCAAATTGACCTTGGTACATATCCCGTTGTTCCTTCAACATTCTAAAAATTTGTAGTTGTTCTTGATAATCCTGAGAGGGTTCCAAATTTTATCAAATCCGTTTGATTTTTTTAGTTATCCCGATAATTCTCTTATTAGGTAATCTTGAGATTCTTCTAAAGCTATTTCTTTTACTTCTTGAATGTTAATTTGACGCCTAAAAATTCCAATAGAGGTAATTTGGCTTAAAGCTTTTTCAAGAGCATCTTCCTCCTTCAACGCACGGACTTCTTTACGAAACAAATATTTCTTATGCTTCTTGCTGTAATTGCCAATTATTCTATATATTTTAATCTCTGACATTGTTATTTAGATCCATTGAATCAAAGCTATTAAGAAAGGATAATATTTTAGAAAATATTAAATTTTGCTTTTTAGTAATACCTGATATTTCTCTACAATTGTAAAATTGATGTGATTCTCATGAGTTCTGGGCCAGTGCAATCGACTCCAAAAATTCCACTCTTATCATTTACAATTGCACCTGAACCCAAATATGGTACACCACGGTTAACCGTTGAAACATCAACCTCATCAACTTTCAAAATTGAAGTAATGAATTCTATCTCATCATCGTTTGAGAGAGGATGTACTAGACAGCCATTATTGTTTGTTAATGAAATTGAACCTGGAAGATAGTTATTAGCAAATTCATAAATAACAGTCTCAACGTTTAATGTGGTTTCAATTTCCTTTTTATACTCTTTCAGAAATGAACTGATAATAGCACCCTTATCATTACAAAGAATCAAGTTTCCAAATGCATTATCTATAGATTTTAGAATACATATTTGAGGAGAATTATTTTCTTCTTTTAAGTGATCTTTTAGCTCTTCTAATTCATCGTCCTTAATGATATGAGGAACAATTATGCCATACTTATTAGATGCCGAATAGATACCTAATAAATCAGAATTATTAATTGTTAGGGGATAAAAAGGTTCCGCAAATGTATTTCTAAACTTCTTAAGTATTGGTTTAATTAATGTTGGGGGATAAAGGACGTAAGAATTATTCGCTGTAAGATATACTCCAATTAAACTACGTCCGAAAACTTGAGATCTTAAAATTGTCATTCTTAAATTGATAAAATTTTACTTTTTCTATTACTTTTTTATAAAAAAAGAATATGCTTTTTTGACTCATCCATTAAAGATATTATGCTAGATATACAACGCATAGTCCGTCTATATTTTTTGTGACTCTTACTTTTAATTTCCTTGGAGGTTTTTGAATTCCACGTGCCCAAATCCTCTCATTTACCTCTTGAGAAATTATCAAAGACTCAGGTTTAAAATGGCGGGTCATAAAATCTCTTAAAAACCGTATTGATTTTTTAGCCCATTTATTTCTTGGACCTATTCTCGCTTTGGCTAGAGGAACAACATAAATTCTTTCATCAATAATTTCTTCTTCTTTAGGGATTTCTTCTTCCTCAAATTCCTCTAAAGCCTCCTCTTCAAAAATTTCACTAATTTCTTCTTCTTCTGTAATTTCATCTAGACTGAATTCTTTGATCTCTTCAATTTCATCTTCTGCAATTTCTTCTTTCGAGTCGATTAACTCATCTTCTAACTCATCTAAACTAATTTCCTTTTCCTTTTTTGCCATAATTTTTCAGATCAATTATCCATTAAAATCTATTTTTAATCTCTCTTTAGCCTGGTATTTCTCCATGTTCTCCGTGAATAGGGACTACTTCTAACTTTTCCCCCTGTTCTCTGAATTACCCAATTGGGAACTGAACTATTCTGCTTCAGTTTCTTTGCTCTACGCACTTTCGATGGTAAATCTTTATTACGAGCCATTTTAGATTCCTTATTTTATAATTATTTTTTAATATTAAACTCTTTCTTTTTGTCAAACGTTGATATCTGCTCTAAGAGCTTTTTAAATGCTTTATCTGGTAGAGGTGTTGCTCCTCTTAACTTGCCACTTTGAAATAATTGAATTAATTGTAATTCTATTTGTTCCGCAAATTGTGGTTTAACAATTCGGATATTTTCTAATCGTTGTCTTCCTTCAACACTTAAGATCTTTCTCATTACTATATATTTTTTTTCTTCAAATTCTTGTTGTTGAGCTTGTGCCATTTGTTGGTGTGCTGCTTGTTGTCTTAACTCTTCCAACTTTCTCCTTCGGATATTTTCCAACTCGTCGTCGTCGCTCAATCTGAACACCAAAAATTATGATTATTAGTATATTTATTCTTTACTTCTTATAATCCCATATGACGTTCTTTCCAATAAACTAGTTCCTTCAGATGACAGAACTCTTCCTTTTTTATCTTTTACTTCAATTAATTTTGCATTTTCAAGTTGCTGTAATGCTACTCTTATTATTTTTCCACTTCCTCGAGCAGAATGATGCAATCCTTTTCCTTTTCTATTTTTTCCACCATAAAATTTTCGAAGTTTGTTGACACCTATAGGACCATATTTATTCACTTTTCTAAGCAATGAAGCGCTTCTGATATACCAGAAGTTTTCTGAATCGACTGGGGCTAATTCTTTAAAAAATGCAGTTTTCCAAAATTCTGAACCTTTAGGTGGTGAAATTTCGGGATATTCCTTTAACTTTTCTGCAATGATTTCAATAAGTTTTTCTGGTGAAACAACATATATAGACATGATCTTTAATTCAATATTTCTTTATAATATTTAATACGTTTTTAAAGCTAGAATAAATTAAAAATTTTTGTATTCTTGAATTCTAAGACAATGGATTATCAGAAAGAATTTAAAAAAACTTTACTATCAAAACCACATTGTACATTGGGCAAGCAGGGAATAACTGAAGAGTTTATCCTGCATGTTATTAAACTACTGAAAAGATATAAAATAATTAAGATAAAGGCATTAAAAACAATCGCTTCTAAATCAAATATCGATAGTATTGCAGATGAAATTTCAAAATTAACAAGTTCTTACTTGTTGGATGTAAGAGGTAAGATTTTCATTCTTTCATTAAAACCCATTAAGGAAAATTAATCAAACGACTGCTTAACTAATTTATATGACTAGGAAAAATAGAAATTATAAGCCTATAATAAAAAAAATTGCATATAGTAGGATAAACTATTTGCTTCAAAGAGCTCATGAAATATTTCCTCTTAATAAACCATTAGCAAATAGATATACGTATTTAGCTAGCCGTTATTCTCAAAGAGCAAAAATTAAAATTCCTTATACCTGGAAAAAACGTTTATGTAAAAAATGTAAAAGATTTTTATATCCTGGATTGAATTATAGAGTCAGGTTACATTCTCATAGAGGAAAAGGTTCCCATGTGTCTCTAACATGCTTCGAATGCAATAAAACAACCAGGTATTATATCAAAACTATAGGTGATTAGAAAGATCATTGAAAATTAAACTATTAATTTAAATTAACTATGCCTTTAATCATATTTTTAGTGGAATGTGGTATTGAATTAATACCCAAAGAAATTAGAAGCCATTCTGCTGTAAGAAAAAATCTTTCAGCGCAAATATACTCATCACAACTATTAGATAACGCTCTGCACCATAGTGCTATGGTAAATTTAAAAAATTCTGAAAAGAGAGGACGACCCGACATCGCTCATTTAAGTTTACTAAATGCTTTAGGATCACCTTTGAATAAAAATGGAAATCTCCGATTATTTTTACATACCATAAAAAACAAAATTTATGAATTCAATCCAGATATAAGAATATCCAGAAATTACAACCGCTTTAAAGGATTAATGGCAAAACTTTTGATTGATAACGATATCAACGTAAATGGTACAAAGTTGATTTCATTATTCAATGGAACTATTCAAGATCTTCTAAGCACTTTTAAAGATCCTAAAATCCTTCAATTTTCAAAGAAAGGTAAATTAATACAAAATTATAACGAATTATTTCTTGGAGACATATCTAAAAATAATATAGCAATTATTGGTGGATTTCAGAAGAGTACCTTCTCAGATGAATTTTTAGATTTATCTAAAAACTTAATTTCTATATCTAATTATTCATTGGACGCTTGGGTGGTCGTAGGTAAGGTTATCAATTTTTATGAATTATCTCATAATATAATCTAAATACGCTAAAAAGAGAAAAGTTAAAAGAAATTAACCACTCAATTTAATACTAATTTCATTCAAAAATGTATCAAGCGCTCGTTGTGTAGCGGTTATCATCCAGGACTTCCAATTCTGGGACCCGGGTTCAATTCCCGGCGAGCGCACACTTTAAATTTAATATTGTTTTAGGATTTATAACTTTCTTGGTAATTTTTATTTTTTAAAATCCAAAAAATTATATTTACAAACTTGTATGTTATATATGAAAAAACGTCAGCTAAATTTTTTTTTTTCATTTCCATATTAGATCACTTTTTTATTTATCTGGCGTTTTTTCCTTTTCTATAGAGGACTATGATGCTTCCAATAATCTTATATTATTAATTTTATTATGAAAATACAGAACTATTACTCGCAATCATGGTTAATTATAGATATAAAGAATTTAAATCTGTTATAAACAAATTGAAATATCCTGATTCTTGGTTTTGGTCTCGGTACACTTTAAATTCTTATTCGGGATGTGCTCACGCATGCATTTATTGTGATGCTCGGAGTGATCGATATTATCTAGAAGATTTTGAAAATGAAGTTATAATTAAGCAAGATTTTGATAAAAAATTGGACTTAAGACTAAAACGAGCTCGAACACTGTTACCAGATGTCATTGCTGCAGGAGGAATCAACGATTCTTATCAACCGGTTGAAAAAGAGGTTGAACAAACAAGAAAAGTGCTACAAGTTATCGCAAAACATAAATTTCCCCTTAACATAGCAACAAAATCAAAACTCATTACTCGGGATATTGATATTCTCAATAATATTGCTGAAGACTCATGGTGTACAATCGGGTTTTCAATAAGTACAATAAATGAAGAACTTGCGAATTTTTTAGAACCTTACTCTTCCCCTCCTTCTGAAAGATTTAACGCTTTAAAAATGATTAAAAAAGGAGCGTCGAATATTCAAGTAGGTACATATTTTATGCCAATTATCCCGTTTCTAGCTGATGACGATTATAATATGGGAGATGTGATAAAACAATCAAAGAACGCTGGTGCTGATTTTATTTTGTTTTCTCCCGGTTTAACATTGCGCGATTCTCAAGCTGCATATTTTATAAAAAAGCTAAGAAATAGTAAATATAAACAGACTGTTAAACCTTTACTCGAACTATATAAAGGTCAAATTTATCCTCCTGGTCATTATGTAAGAAACCTTCATTTAAAATTATTGAAGTTATGTGAAAAGTATAATCTGGCTGTTAGAGTAAAAAGGTGGATTCCTTCTGATTACCGCAAATGGAATTATAAGATCTCAGAACTTTTGCTAAATAAAGAATACATGAACTCCTTAAGAACAGGTAAATCAAATAAAAAGCTGATGTGGGCTGGCTTAAATTTAAATAATTTGGAAGAATCAATAGTAGATGTCTATAATAGAGGAGATTTGCATATGGTAAAAAACTTTAATTCCAAAATAATTGAATTTATAGCACCTTATTTAGAAAAAAGTAAGGAATTAAAACAAAAACAGGGGTTAGAAAAATTTCTCTGATAAATGTAATAACCCATGAAATTATCGAAGAATTGAAAAACACTGCTCCTAAATTAACAACCGAACAGATTGATAGACGAAATAAAATATTAAATTCCAATAATCCAAACTTTTATGGATATGGTCATAAGCTATCTGATATAGAAAGAATTACTAGAACCATACATAAGAAGTATGAGTGTAGTTATGAGGATGCACTTTCTATTTGTAAAAGTTTTGTCAGTTCCAATATCCATGAAGAGAAGTTTTCCGGTATTTTTTTTCTCAATCACTTTAAAAGCAATTTTAATCAAACCACTATAAATTTTTTTGAGTTCCAATTATTGAATTACTGTGATACTTGGGCTTTTTGTGATAGCTTTTGCATCAGGATTATTGGACCATTTCTCGGGAAAAAGAATAACCAGCAATTAGCTGAAAAAACTATTGATAAATGGTCAAATTCTGAAAATCTTTGGGTTAGAAGAGCATCTCTGGTAATTCTTCTTAAAATTGTAATGATAAAAAGAGAATTCAATGAGGAATATGTATTTAAAATAATAGAAAAAATGCTTAAATACCCCGAAGATTATATTCAGAAAGGAGTTGGTTGGCTCTTTAAAACCTGTTCAAAATTTAATCCTGATTCAATTTTTCTTTACTTAATGAGTAATAAGAAAAGACTCCCTCACTTAATTCTAAGGTATGCTAGCGAAAAATTGCCTGAAGAAAAAAAAGTTAAGGTTTTAAAAAAATAAAGTTCTCAATGTAAAATACATTAGGATGATATCAAAAACATAGTAAATAAGAAAAAATCCTTTAGAACCCTTTCAAAAGTATTAAATACTTTTAAGTCAAATTTATAATTAATCTAAAAAATTTTAGGTTAAGATTATATGAAATCTAGTGGAAGAAAAGCAGTATTTATAGTAAGTTTAGGAATAATCTTCATAATTTCGAATGTTTACAATTACAATTTCTTCATTGATCAGCTGAATAATGATATAAATATACAAATTCGAGATGATCTTTATTTAAAAACCGCAAATTCAGAGATCTTTATAATTTCTCCTGAAAACAAGACTTACACGGAACCAATGAGTGGATATTATCCTGGAGTATATGGATTTGAAGATGAAATTATTGGGACAACTGGAACCGATATACAATTTGTGGATTCATGGAATGGTGCTCCTACCTCTGCTTCAATTGAATCAGAAATAGGTGGACATAAAAATGTCTTAAGAGAAGAATATTCTGGAGCGACTCATGGTGATATCTTTCATTACTTTGATACTAACCATATTTCTGGGCAATACGAATTCTGGTTTCGATGTGGAAACCCGTTAACAGTAAGCCAATTTCTCTTTATGGAAGGAGGTTTAGCCGGGCCACATCCTCAAGTTAGAGACGGTTTTTTTAATTACTATGATGGAGCACAACATAATCTAATTCCATGTAATCCAGATCAATGGTATCAACTAAAATTTGAATGGTATTCGAATAATACGTTTGATATGTATGTAGACAGTACTAAAATATTGGTTGGAGGAGAAAATTTAAACAATATGACACTTGGTCCTGATAGAATTAGACTTACGGTATATGCAGTTACAACCAACTATTACGATGCAGTAGGTTATTCATGGGACCCAGCTTATTTAGTTGGAGATAATTTGAATGAAGGTTTGTTGTTTAGCTTCGAAAATAGTACCACTCTTGATTGGATGGGTTATTCTTTAGATGGTCAGACTAATAGAACAATTTTTGGGAATACAACTATTGCATTTCCTAATAGAGGATCACATATAATTCAAGTTTTTGGTAATGACTCTCTTGGTAATATATATCATTCACCTATTCGGTATTTTAAAATCTTTTTAAATCTTACTGGGAGTCCAATATATATAAACGGTCCTGTTGATTGGAGTAATGCTATTCTCCAACCGTGGTGTTCTGGCTCTGGCACTTGGAGTGATCCATATATCATTGAATATTTAATGATCGATGGTCAAAATACTGATAGGTGTATAGAAATTAGAAATTCTAATGTCTTTTTTATTATTAGGCATTGCATCATCTACAACGGGGTTTTTGCAGGAATTTTTTTAATGGATACTACTAATGGACAATTGATATGTAATAATATCTCCGATTGTGGGGGATTATATGGTGGTATATACTTTTATTCAAGTTGTAATAACAACACAATCTCAGGAAATACATTAAACAATAATGATTGGAGTGGGATACATATAGAAAGTGATTGCTATTTTAACACTATCTCAAGAAATTCATTTTACAATAATATTCAGTACGGGATAACTCTTACGGATAATAATGACTACAATAACGTTACTGATAATTTTTTTTATTTTAATAATGATGGAGCAATTAGAATAACACCTGCTACTTCTGAGAATAATAGAATTGAAAGAAATATCATGGTGAGTAAGGATGCAAAATATATCAATGATGCTGGCACAAATACAATTCTCATCTCAAACTATTATCTTACTGGAATTCCATCTTTATTTATAGAAATTAGTGCCCAGTCGTTCTCAACATCAGAATTTATTATTATATTTAATGTCTCTAGTCAATGTATTAGTTTAGAAGTACTATTCCAATCTGTTCAAATATGGTGGAACGGAGCTGTAGTACCTTCAGATAACATTACTGACCTTGGAAACGGTTTATATAATGTATCGTTATATCCGATATTTGTCGAATCAGGTGAAGCTCCAATCTTATTGAACATGACAATTGTAGCAACTTATCATAGAGATACGTATTTCGAAACATATCTCGATGTAGAACCTCCAGAAGTTGTTAAATTTTTACAAATAGAGATGACTGAAAGTTCTTATTCAACTGAACACTTCAATTTGACCTTCTATATATTTGATGAGAATAATCAGAGTGTTAACTCAACTATAATTCAGATGTGGTGGAATGGGAGCCTTGTCTCTGGTGATGTTATTAATCTTGGGAATGGACTATATTTTGTATCTTTAGCACCAATAACCGTTGCTCCTGGAGAAAATCCAATATTGCTTACCATGATTGTTTCAGTTGATGGATATGAAGATAAACCTTTTGAAACATACATTGCAGTAGATCCTGATATCTTGGATAAAGACGGTGGAAGAGCTGCTGAAGAATTTCCTTTCGTATTAACCATTATTATCGCCTCATCAATCTCAGGTGGAATAGTAGCTGCTGGTGCTCTAATGTTTTTACTGCGTAAAAGAAAACAAATAAGTGAAGTTGCATGATTTAAAAATTCAAATTTAAAATTTTTGGACTCTTTTTTTTAATCACCTCTAACTTGAGGATGTGGCATCAAAATCTGAAAATCTCTGGGTTAGAAGGGCATCTATGGTAATTCTGCTTAAAATTGTAGTGATAAAGAAAGAATTCGATGAGGAATATGTATTTGAATTAGTAGAAAACATGCTTAACTACACCGAAGATTATATTCAGAAAGGAATTGGGTGGCTCCTAAAAACCTGTTCTAAATTTAATCCTGATTCAATTTTTGGTTATTTGATGAACAATAAAGAAAGACTCCCTCGCTTAATCCTCAGATATAGTAGTGAAAAACTGTCAAATGAAAAAAGAAAACAAATTTTGAAGAAATAAAATCCTTCCATTGCTCCTGCATTACTTTCGCAATATTTTAACAAAGCTATTTAAAATCTAAAATATAAATAACTATTTAACAGAATAACTTTAGAGATGAAAAAAGTAAAATGCGAGCCGCAATACTTCAAGAAATTGGAAAAGTAAGTATAATGGATGTTCCTAAACCCTCTCCCGAACGTGGAGAAGCCCTAATAAAAATTACAACTGCAGGTGTTTGTCATACAGACTTACATGTTGTGATGGGAGAATGGATGGAATTACCAACCCCACGCCCTTTAGGGCATGAAGGAATTGGTATAGTCGAGGAATTGGGCCCTGACTCGGGATCTGATATAAAAGTAGGTGATAGAGTTATATTGGGTCTTGGTGGAACAGGGGGATACTGGTGTGGAACCTGTGAGTATTGTCTTTCGGGAGAAGCTATGTATTGTCCTGAAAGAAGACCCATATTCGGGATATTTAGTGAATATATTTCCGTATGGGCTCAATCTTTGGTAAAAATCCCTGATGAACTAAGTGATAATGAAGTTTCTCTAGCATGTGGAGGTTTAACAGCATATAGGGCAATCAAAAAACTTGAGAGTCTCAAAATATCTCCTGGTAAAAATATTGCCATTATTGGGGCTGCTGGTGGACTTGGTCATTATGGTGTGCAGATCGCAAAAAGTTTTGGGTATAAAGTCATTGGAGTCGATAAAGGCGCTGAAAAATTAGAGATCGTCAAAAATCTCGGCGCTGATTATGCAATAGATGCGAATGAAGTTGGGAAGTTTGTTGAAAAAGAGTTAGGGGGTGTTCAAGCAAGCATAGTATTTGCAGCTAATATTTCAGCTTATAATGTTGGAATAAAATTACTCAAAGTGGGGGGAACATTAATTGGGGTAGGCCTACCACCATTCAGTGAGGGATCGATGTCATTAACCCCATTTGAAGTAATAATGAGAAATTTACACATAACCGGATCCTTAACAGGTACTATAGAAGATATGAGAGAATTAGTTCAATTAGCAGTAGAAGGCAAGGTTAAAACTCATATCGGTAGAACCGCAAATCTCTCAGAAATTAATGATGTATTTGAGGAAATGAGTAAAGGAAAATTCGTGGGAAGAGCTATTATTAATAATCTCATGAAATAAACTAGAAAGACACTCATAAGTCCTATGAAATATCTGGCAATCATTTTTGATCTATTTGGAACCCTTGTCGATAGCTATTCCGTTCAAGGCTACAACAGATTATTAGCAGATATGGCTTCAGCTCTCGAATTACCTACTGAAGATTTTTCAAGACTTTGGCGTGATACAACTTATGAGCGTGGGATTGGGATTTTTAAAACCACCGAAGAGAGTATAAGATATATATGTAATAAACTTAAAATTTCTGTAAGTGATGATAACATTAGGAAATGCGAACAAATCAGATTAGAAACCACACGCAAAGCTTTAACTCCTAAAAATGGTGCTGTTGATATTTTAAAAAAATTAAGAGGATTAGAATACAAAATCGGGTTAATTACAAATTGTTCTGCCGAAGTACCTCTTATGTGGAAAAATACAGAACTTTCTCATTTCTTTGATGTTACTATATTCTCCGCTTCAGTAGGCCTGAAAAAGCCTGACTCTCAAATATATAATTTAGCATGTGAACAATTGGAAGTCGAACCAAACGAATGCCTCTACTTTGGAGATGGTGATAGCGATGAACTATCGGGAGCTTCTCAGCTAGGCATGGACGCTGTTATGATCCGTGATCCCAATGAGACGGATCCCTATCGCTTGGTTGAGGTAAATTGGGATGGAAGGAAAATTGAAATTTTCATAGAAATATTGGATCTACTTTGATATTATTGATTTTTCAATACTTCCATTTATAGACTAAAAATATTTTTATGAGATTCTTTACTTTAATTTCTATCTTATTTATTGATAATAATTTTTTATTTATCAAAAAATGAGAGAATACATCATTACCTAGCCAAGGTGGCGTAGCCCGGGAAGCTACATTGCGAATATAACGTAATGTGCACCGAACGCACTAGACTGAAGATCTAGGTATCGAGAGTTCAAAAGTAAAATCCTTTTCGGATTTTATAGAAATTCTCTCCCTTGGCATATATTTTTTGTTTTCTAAATTTTCTTTCTAGGATTTTCGTCTGTCATCATTTTTTATAAATTCGCTAAAAATTTCATTTTTCTCATCAATAAACTCCCAAAATTCATCATAAAGTTCCTTAAGTGATTTAGATTTTTCTTTAGGTTTGATCACTGTCTCTGATTTTGGTAGATTTTTACGATTTGGTTTATATTCAAGATAATTCCCTTCTAAGATTAAATTTTCAAATAATTCCTTATCATCTTTGACATAATTTGTAGGTTGATATTTTTGGTCGATCTTTGTTTTTTCAAATTCAAAATCGACTCTCTGATAACCACGAACCATATAATTCTTGTCGACAAAGGCTTGAAATTGGTGTTTACAAACCAGACCCTTTGCGATTGACATAGTAGTTAAACCTTTTGCATTAGTAATAACCGACTTAGGGAAATCCAAGGCTTTCTCAGATTTACAGACGGGGCAGATAAATTGAATCTTGGCTGAATTATCTAAAGGAGTAATATCTGTATCCTGAGAAAGTTTAGTAACTGCCATAATGAATCCTCTTTATAATATTTAGAAATTAAACATAAAAACTCCTTTATAAATCTAAAGAGACTGAAATTATATCTAAAATATCTAATTTGAACCAAAATTTATTTAGGTGTTTTTAGGATCAAATTTTAGATTCATGTTAGTTTCATCCAACTCAAAACTAATAATTAAGTTTGACACCAAATCACTTTCAATCTTGAAAGAGTGTTTCCCTTCAGTTAATATATTTAGAGATTCTGAATCAAGTTTAATCAAAACACTAATTATATCTCCGTAGGCAATAGTTCTTCCACTAAATTTACCCTTAAGGATATCCTCCACTTTAAATTCTACTCCCTTGTGAAAAATTAAAAATCTGTCCTTAATTATTTCCAAGTTAACTGAATCTTTTGAAATATTAATTGGGGTATCATCTATGAATAACTTAGCATATTCAGAGAAATCGAAATTATTTAAATCAAAACTCTTTAGACTAAAATTCCCAATTTCTAAGTTCTCAGGAATTACGAATGGTATTAATAAATTTTTTACTTTTATTTGGATTGAATCCCCTTTTCCATCTCCAGTAGTATCTACAGTTAATACACTTTCTTTTGGGGGGAAGATCTTCTTTATTAATACTTTAAATGCAGATAAATCAAACGTTATATTTCATCAACCTATTAATCTGTATTGATAGTTTCTATTAATTAAAAATTAAAAATTTTGCGAAAAAATCAATAAAATCTTGTTTAGGATTATGAAACAATTTCAGAGATTTTGACAGGACGATTCTCTTCATATGATTTTTGGGCAGCTATAGCTATGACAACATTTTGAAAACCATCATCTCCATTTGGTGAAGGTTCTCTATTATTTTGTAAACATTCGATGAAGTATCGTAGCTCTGCTGTATATGAATCCATATATCTTTGTAAGAAAAAGTATGGGATGTTATCCTCCTTTATCTTTTCAGCAGTATATAAACGTACGGTATTTGAAGTCTCATTATCAGCAATAGCACAACCCTTAGATCCAAACACTTCAACACGCTGGTCATATCCATATACGGCTTGACGAGAATTATCAACCATACCAATAGCACCATTTTCAAATTTTAGTATTAAAACTACGGTGTCGATATCCCCTGCTTTACCTATTTCAGGATTAATGAGAACAGCACCTTTAGTATAAACTTCTTCAATTTCACTTCCTACCTGAAAACGGGCCATATCCCAATCATGAATTGTCATATCGAAAAGCATCCCTCCCGAAGTCTTAATATAATCAATTGAAGGCGGTGCTGGATCACGAGCAGTAACTTTAACAATATGAGGGATACCTACTTGGCCTGAACTAACCATCTCTCTAACTCTTTGGAAATTTCTATCAAATCGCCTATTGAATCCGATCATTAGTTTCACACCTTCCTTTTTAACAATTTCTAAGGTTTCTTTGATACGTTTCAAGTCTGTGTCAATGGGTTTTTCACAGAATATATCTTTTTTCGCTTTAGCAGCTTCTTGAATGAATTTGATATGAGTATTTGTGGGTGAGGCAATAACTACTACATTTATTTCAGGATCGAGCATAAGTTCGTTTGGATCTTTCGTAAGACGAGGTACACCAATGTCATTAGCCCATTTTTCCAATTTATCATCTCTATTGATATCAGCAACTACTTTTAACTTTAGATTCGGTATTTTGTATATAATATTTTCAATATGTATTTTCCCTATTCTACCGGCACCCAACACACCCGCAATATATGTTTTTTCCATTCGATATCACTCACTATCTCTTATCATTATATTATATCATAAGATTTAATATTAAATTTGGAATATACTATTTTATGTTTTTTCTAAGATATATTTTTATAGAAATAGAGCAAATCTTTAATCACCTTTCATTTATAAAAAATAGTTAATTAAAAACAAGATTGATTTTATGAGTGATAACGAATCTCGAAATATTTCACTAAAAAAGAAAATTGTATTTGCAGTCGGGGAAGTAGGAGACAATACAGCTATGCAAACATTTACATTTCTTATATTCACATTCTACTTTGCAATTGTAGGCGTTCCTGTAATATTGATTGGCAGTGGTTTTATTTTATGGAGTCTATGGAATGCTATTAATGACCCTCTGATAGGATATCTTTCTGATAGAACAAAAACTAGATGGGGAAGAAGATTTCCTTGGATGGTTGCAGCTACGATACCCTTAGCTATTGTAACGATACTACTTTTTACTCCTCCTATTGATCTCAATTCTCCTTCCAGTAATTTTATCTATTTTATCGTAATCCTCATTTTATTTGACACGACCTACACAGCATTTAATTTGAATTATAATGCTGTTTTCTCTGAAATGTACGTAACTATGGAAGAACGTAGTTCAACAGGAAGGATTAGAATAATTTTTGTAATGGTAGCTTTGATTTTCGCTTTTCTTCTTCCTACTCTTATTATAGAGAATATTTTAGGTTATGATGTTGATACATTAATACCCGATCCAAATACATTGGGTCAATACCAATTGACAGGAATAATAGCAGCTGTAATAATTCTTGTTTCCTATATCATTTTATTGAAATGGGGTGTTCATGAACCTAAACATATTTCAAAAGATGCCGAAACTGCGATGTCTTTCACTAAAACGCTTAAGAATTCCTTTAAAAATAAATCCTTTCAATGGTTTTTGATACCCGCGCTAGGAACTTGGATTGTTATAAATATTTTACCTACTTTAGCACCACTTTTTATGACAGAAGCTTTAGATATTGACGATCCATTGCTTATTGGCATTCTTCTTGCGTTAGAATTTATTATAGCCGCAGCTTCTACACCATTATGGGAAAAAATTCGAAATGCCAAAGGAGCTCGAATGACAGGATTAATAGGAATAATGACATGGATAGTTCCCATTTTGCTTTTTGCTTTCTCGGTTAATGTTCAAATGGTTTTTGTTGTGCAACTTTTCAATGGGATAGGTCTTGGTGGAGGATTGTATTTTTATGATCAATGTATCGCAGAAATAATTGATGAAGATGAGATTACGCATGGAACACGACGATCTGGGATATATTACGCAATTTTTAATTTCTTTATCCGAATATCAATGATCATTAATTTCTTACTAATTATGATTGTTTTTAGTACAACAGATTGGTATACTTACACACCGAAGCCAGGAATAGATACTCTATTAGGACTTCAAATTCTAATGGGTGTTTATCCTGCTATTGTTCTTATAATTTCTTGGATAGGTCTGTATTATTATCCAATAAAAGGAGAGAAACTGGCAGAAAATAGAAGAAAGCTGACGGAGTTGCATAAAAAGAAGTTGAAAGAATTATAAAACTCAAACAAGTCTATATTTAAATTCCTAAACAAAACTTTTTATATTATTTTTATCTATTTATTGTTATTCTATAATTGTATAGGTCTGATTAAAATGGATGAAAATTTAGAAATTGAAGATAATGATGAAGAATTAGAGGAAGCTGCAATCGAAAGTACGGGAGAAAAGGAAAAACAAAAACAAGAAATAAATTTAAAGAAAAATCAATCATTCTACTTAAACCAATCAAAAGACTCATCAACAGATATTTCTGTATGGGGGTCATTTAAAACAAGATCAGCGGACTCTTTAGAAATTTTGGAAGATGAATCATTTTATAGAACTCCAGTAAGCAATATCGTCGAAAATGAAAGCGAATTTTGTCTTTTTGTGGAATTACCTGGTTTAGATAAGAAACATGTTAATATTACATTACAAGAGGGTGTCTTAGAAATAACAGGTGATAAATCTATGAAACATAAAGAGGAGAAGAAGGAGAAAGAAGAAAAGAAAGAGAAAGAAGAAAAAAAGGAGAAGAAGGAGAAAGATGAGAAAAAAGACAAGCATAAAGAGAAAAAAGATAAAATTAGGGATAAAGTAAAGGGAGATTACCTAAGACGGGAATTTAGATCAGCAAGTTTCTATCGAAGTTTTCATTTACCTGAAGAGATAAATTTAGAAGGAATTGATGCAAGTTTTAAAAATGGGATTTTAAGATTAACAATCCCTAAAAAAACTACTGAAACTGACGATAAGAAAGTAATTGAAATAAAATAAACAAAAATCAGATTATTTTCTAATTTCTTATTATTATCAAATAAAATGATAAATTAATAAAAAAAATTGAAAAATATTGGATAAACAGTTAAATTTTTCCACCACAATATGCACAATATTGAGCTGATTCTTTAGTAATAGGTGTACCACAATTAGAGCAATACTTTGAAGGTTCTCCTGGAGCAGTTTCTGTTTCTTTTGGCACGATACGTTTAACTTGACCGGTTTCAGAATTAAACTTTGCTCTTAATTGTCCTGAAGCTTTTAAATCTAAGATTATTGCGCGAATATCTTTTCTAGTAATTCCTGTACCCACACTCACTTGTTCTATTGATGCTTCTGGGTTATCTTGAAATTCAGCTAATACAATGTTTCTCAACTTGCTTCTATTCGCTATTGCTAAGATTTGACCTACTAGAATCGCAACACCAATTCCCGTCGATATAAAACCCCACCAA
The DNA here is from genome assembly GCA_019894975.1 of Promethearchaeota archaeon. Taxonomy (GTDB): domain Archaea; phylum Asgardarchaeota; class Lokiarchaeia; order Sigyniarchaeales; family SOKP01; genus Loki-b32. Next base: position 52,606 of record JAGXNO010000001.1, read on the forward strand.
GACCACTCATCCCACGGAATAAATGAGGAAATTCCCCAATATAAAAAAGCTCCAGCAATAATTAATGTACATATGGAAAAAGATTCAGAATATTGATTTTTTTCATACTTCATTTTATACTCATCAAATTTGTGATTGAACTAGTTCAGTAAAAGAAGATATTAAAATTTATAATATTTAGCAAAAAATTTAAATTTACTAGGTTGTCTCATTAGGGTAATGTAATTGTGTTAAATTAACCCTACAAATTAATTGGTAATTATGCAACTGTTTATAATATCAAAAATTCGAGAGAAGTCGAGTTGATCTTCCACCAAAGTAATTATAATATTCCCTAAAATTTTAATTGATAGTATATAAAAGTTATCAGAATGAATAATATTAAAATCTGGACTATGTACTCCAATCTCTGAAGTAATCTCTTCAGCTAGCTCATACAATTGCGACATGTTTAACGCTATAGAAGTCTTATTAAAATTCTGGTCAATATACGATTTCTTAACTGCCCCATTTTCAGTACAAATCAGTACGAAGTAGAGTCCAGAATCCCCAAATTCCTTGATCAAGGAATCTAGAACTAATTCAACTTCTAGAGCAGTCATTGTGATATTAATTATTGGTTTGTTTATATATAATTTTTGGTGAATTTTATTATTTCTATTCAAAATCTCACATTAATTATACTTAATTATGGTTAAATGATTAAAAAGCCATTTTTTTTAGTAATTTTAATTATTTAAAACTCTCAAAATCAATTTAGATCTCAAAATATTGATTAATTATCCTATCAAAGCAGTGGAAAGGGCTAACTTCTCCTTTAAAATTCTTTATGTGAGAATTATAATATGTATCTATGAATTTTTCAATAACAATTTGGACGCAACTCTTAAAATTGTCAGAAATCCTATGCTTTTCAACAAAATATGCGAATATAACTTTTCCTCTAGAACAAACGTAAAGATGGTGGTTTCCAAGATTAACATCTTCAAGTTTGATTCCTGAATCTTCACTACCAATAAGATCTTGAGAGTATATTAATATGGCTGAAATAAATCCAGCAATTTGAAAAATATTTTTTTCAATTCTTAATTGATTTTTTGCAACTTTTGAAAAATACAATAGTCCTGTCTTATCTAGAACTAGAAACCCAATTAATCCATTTGCTTTAGGAAAATTCCCTTCCAAATTAAATTCCTGGCACTTATCATCTGAATTTATCATTATTACTAAAACAAAATTTGTGCAAAAATAATCTTTTGTACTAATAATGTTATCACTTAACTAGTATATAAATCTTTTTTGATAAGAAACTGATCTTTTTGACCACAAAATCTACTTGATTAAACAAAATAGATTAAAAACCTTATTTTTTCTTCAAATACTTATAGATGACATCAAAATCAGTCAAATTAAAGGGTTTTGAAATTGAACCTGTAGCACCTAAATCTAATGCTTTTTTCTCTACTTCTATACTCGGAATGGCTGTAAGGATGAAAATCGGGATATTTTTTAATTTATTATCTTCTTTAATTCTCTTTAAAATCTCATATCCATTAATATCTGGCAGTATAATGTCGAGTAAAATCAGTTTTGGTGCATATCTTTTTAATTCTTTTAAGCCTTTAAAGCCACTCAAAACACCTTTACAAACAATCTTCATTGACTCAAAATAACTCGTCAGTAAGTTAACAGTCTCTTGGTCATCTTCTATTAATAAAATATCATATTTTAGCTTTTGATTAAAATCTTCTGCTTCTAAATCAAATTCAAAATTATCTAAATGTTCTACAATTTTGTTCTCTAGTACCGAACATTGGTTTAGTACATTCTTAAGTATAGAAATTATATTACTATCTATTGTATCCCCCTGTGTTTCAACAATTAGTTGTAAATATCCTTTGATTGATGTTAAAGGTTCTTTCAAATCATGAGATAAATTGGAAAGATCCAATCCTTTGCATTGAATAAAGAATCTTAAAGCTTCTCTAATTAATTTAGATAATGTAGAATAATTCTGATTTTTAGCGAATGTTTGCCATTCTTCTTTGATATCTTTTGATACGTATAAAGAAATTCTTTCTTTATCCTGGTTATAATCTGGACTAATTTCCACCCACCTTAAATAATTAAAAGTTAAGAAAAATTGTACTTTTTATACATATTTATACTATTTTACATATATATATATTTTTTTACACTTAGCTTTAAATAGAAAAATAATAAGATTATATTAGTTTTACTTGAAGTCTAAAATAAAATATAAAAAATATAAAAAGAAATAAAAATAATTGTTTAATTGCTTCTGTACTATTCTTTATTCATCTAATTTTAACGAATTTTTTAAATCTTCTGCTAAGGTTCCTAATTTGTGCGCAGTTGATGTTACTTCTTCCATTGATGCTGTCTGCTGTTCTGCTGATACACTTATTCCTTCCATAGAACCGAAAGAGTTATTAATTTTACTGATAACATTACTAATTTTATCATTTGTTTCACGAACTGCTGATTTTGATTCCTCTGCTAATTTACGAACTTCATCAGCTACAACCGCAAATCCCCTTCCTTGTTCCCCTGCTCGTCCAGCTTCAATACTTGCATTTAATGCTAGTAAGTTGGTCTGATCAGATATATTTGTAATGATTCCCATTACCTTGCTTATATCCTTAGTTGCAGACATAACTTCTTGAGTTTCAAGCGTCATGCTCTGTGTTGATGTAGCAATTTCTTCTGATGCGGCATTCACTTCACTTGCACTTGCGGCTAATTCATTTGCTATATTTGCTACATTAATACTTGCATTAGAAGCAGCAGCAATCACACTTTTCATCTCATTATTTGTTTTTTCAATTTTTTGTTCAAGGAAAGGAAGAACTGCAAAGAATAAAGCAGATACACCTATGAATAAACCAAAACTTTCACCAAAAGCATCTGCATAATCCGAATCCCAAAGCATCCATTTATCCAGAAAATTCCCTAAAGTATATAAAGCCCCTCCAATTAAAGAAAAGACATAAATCGCATTAGTTGGAGTTCTCCTTTTATAATATACAAGTACAGCGATAACAGCACCGATCCAAAAGAAGATCATTCCCACTAAATTAAGACCTCCATCTCGAAAATCTATAGGATCAATTTGACCAAGCATTTATTTCTCCACCATCCCTCTGCTTTTATGACTTACTTTAAGTTGTTTCCCTTTCAAAATCTTACCATAATATTCATATCCGGCCGCAACGCACATGAGAACCCCAGCTACCATAGCAAAAAAATGCTCCATAAAATTAAAAGTATCAGGTGCGTAAAAAGCCTCTAGGTTTGTGGAAAGAAAAGTTATGAAAAGAGCATAATAGGCTGGAAACCATTTCATAATATCTCTTCTCTTCTTTAAAAGATAAGGAGAAAAGGCCACTGGAATGGATATAATGATTAAAACTATTAATTCGTTAATTTCTAAAACCGGCATTTATCCAAAGCTCCTTTTTTTTGTTAATAAATTATTTCAAATTTTTTTTATGAAAATTGTATAGTACTAAAATGACGACACAATTTTATAACTAATAATTGAATTTGTATATAAACTCTATTTTTTACAAACAAATACGCGATAATGGAAAAAAATTAGTATTATGTTATTTTTTTTATAACAACAAATGTCTAATGATAAAATAATCATCCTTATTTCATCCTTTCAATGACCCCATTCAATGCTTCAAGATTGCTTTAATGTTTAATCTCAGAGCACAATAAAAGAAAACCAAATCCATCTAAAAAGAAAAAGATTTAAATTAACAAAATTTCTAAATTTATGTAAAAATACAAAAAAGTGATAAAATTTTCTTCTATAGTATCAATTCTTAAGAATTCATCAACAAAACACACATAAATTTACATTTATGAAAAAAAAAAATTACTATTATTTTATAAGAAATATAAATGGTTTTTAAAATGGAAAAATCAAATCCTCAAATAAAGCAGTATAATAAAGGAGCTTTAGATGATAAAGATGAAGTACCTCAAAAAATTAATAAATTTGAAAATTTATATCATGAATTATTCTATAATTCTTTTAGTGGAATGGCATATCATAAAATTATTTATGATTCCGACGGAAAACCAATTAACTACTTAATAAAAGCAGTGAATCCACAGTATGAATCTGTTTTATTGATTAAACGCGAGGATATAATAAATAAGACTGCTACTAAAGCATATAATGTTGAGAAACCACCATATTTAGAGATATTTTCAAGAGTAGCAGAAACGCAAAAATCATTCTCATTTGAGACTTATTTTCAGCCGATGAATAAATATTTTCAAATTACCGTCATCTCTTCAGAAAAAGGAGAATTTATAACGGTATTTGATGATATTTCAGAAAAAAAAAAATTAATTGAATCAGAAGAAAAATATAGGCTTATTACAGAAAATGCAAATGACTTAATTTGCATATTAAATAAGAATTATAAATTTGAATTTATTAATGAGAAAACCTACTTAAAAGTTTTAGGCTATTCAAAAACTGATTTAATTGGAAAATCCGCACTGAAATTAAATCATCCTAAAGATTTTGAAAGTTTTGTATCTTCCTTTTGGGGCAAAGATGAAATTGATGATAGAACGGTGGAATTAAGAGTAAAGCATAAAAATGGAAAATGGATATGGTTGAATATTAACATTCAAAGATTTAATAATGAAGAAAATGAGAAAAAGTTTTTATTAGTCTCCAGAGAGATTACCTTCAGAAAACTAGCGGAACAAAAGATTAAGGAATCTGAAGAAAAATATCGGCATTTATTTGAAGATTCTCCTTTTGCAATCGCTTTATTTAATTTTGAGGGACAGATACTCGAATGTAATTCATATGTTGAACAATTATTGGGATTTAAAAAAGAAGAACTAACAGGAAAAGATTATAAATTATTAAATCTAGTCCCAAAAGAATATAGACCTTCGGTTTTGAACGGTTTTAAAAGATTGGTTGAAGAAGATATTCCTAATCCAAAAAGAATTCAACTATATACGAAAGAGGGGAGTTTAATATGGGTTTTACTGCACACATCATTGATTAAATTACAAGAAATGAAATTTATACAGGTAATCGTTGAAAATATCACAGAAATGAAAAAGGCTGAAGATGCCTTACGGGAAAGTGAAGCAAGATTTCGTTTACTCACAGAACAAAATTTATTAGCTATTTCTATTATTCAGGATAATAAAATTGTATATGCAAATCAAGCACTTGCTGATTTAAATGAATACTCAATACAGGAGATGCTTGATTGGAAACCAAATGAACTTACCAAAGCAATATATCCCGAAGATATTCCTTTTGTATTGAGCCAATCAGAAAAAAAACAAAGAGGAGACACCCATGATGTTATTCCACATTATTCCTACCGAAAAATAATGAAGGATGGAAGAATCAAATGGGTTGACCTTTACTCAAAAACAATACACTATAATGGAAAACCAGCAGATTTAGTATCCCAAATAGATATCACTGAACAAAAGAAAATGGAAGAAAAATTAAGAGAGTCTGAAGAAAATTATCGAGAGTTAGTAAATGATGCTAATAGTATCATTTTAAGGTGGGATATAGAAGGAAAAATTAATTTCATCAATGAATTTGGAGAAAGCTTTTTTGGGTATTCTAAATCGGGACTTGTTGGCAAACAGGTTATAGGAACTATCGTTCCAGAAACCGAAACTACTGGGAGAGATTTAGAAAAATTAATGGAGAATATTTGCAAATCCCCTGATATATATAAAAATAATGTAAATGAAAATATAACTAAATATGGAAGAAGAGTATGGATATCATGGACTAATAAAGCCATTAAAGATGTCGATGGGACTTTAATTGGGATTTTGTCCGTTGGAAATGATATTACAAAACAAAGAATAGCAACATTAAGGATATCTGAATCCGAAGAGAAATTTAGAACTATAACTGAACAATCTTTTATAGGTATTGCTATTTTACAGAATTTTAAATTTAAATATGTAAATCAACAATTCGCTGATACTCTAGGATATGAATCTAAAGAAATTTTGAAATGGAATCCTAAAGAATTTATTGAATTTATCCATCCTGATGATCGAAAAAGGGTTATGGAAATAGCTGAAAAAAAATATTTTGGTAAAAATGAAGTGTTAGAGGATTTACAGTTTAGAATAATAAAAAAAACGGGAGAAATAATTTGGTTAGAAATTATATCTAAAACTATCCCTTTCGAAGGGGACTTAGCAGATCTAATTGCAACATCGGATATCACTAAGAAAAAAGAAGCAGAGCAAATTATCATTGAAGAAAATAAAGCTTTATTAGAATTAAATAAAATGAGGAAAGATATTATTACACGTGTTTCTCATGAATTAAAAACACCCTTAACTTCTATATATGGTGCGTCTCAAATTCTTCTAAAACATTTCGATGGAAAAATAGGAGATGAAGCGTTAAATTTTATCGAAATTCTTCATAGAGGTGCCTTAAGATTAAAAAAACTGGTAGAAAACTTAATAGATGCTTCAAGGATCGAATCTGGAAAGCTTGAATTAAATTTACAAAGAAACGATCTTGTGAAGATTACAGTAGAGTGTGTTGAGGAAATGAGATACATATTAGAAAGTCGAAAATTATCTGTAGAACTTACATATCCAAATGAACTTGATTTTAACGTAGATAAGCTTAGGCTTCAACAAGTCATAACTAATATTTTATCTAATGCTATTAAAAATACTCCCATGGAGGGAAAAATTTACATTAGTATTATAGATAATCATGATTTTGTTGATATTAAAATTAGGGATACTGGAATTGGTATAACTGAAAAAGAAAAAGAGCTTTTATTCGAGAAATTTGGAAAGATGGAAAGGTACGGAATGGATTTAGGCGTTGACATTGAAGGTTCTGGTCTAGGATTATTCATTTCAAAGGAAATTGTAGAATTACATGGGGGAGAGATAATTGTTGAATCTGAAGGCAGAAATAAGGGTTCAACCTTCACAATTAGGTTATTTTAAGAAATTTGAATTCTTTAAAAAATGGGCCTGGCAGGATTTGAACCTGCGACATCCCAGTCCGAAGCCGGGCACCCTATCCAGGCTAGATTACAAGCCCTAATTTTCTTAGGTTATACATTGAAAATTCTTGATTTCAAAAAAATGTTTGCTAAAAGGCTAATTGAAATTACTTCATTTTCTGATATTAAAGAAATGAATTAGTTATAAAATGAAAATCTTCTTATATCTTTACCCCATTATTGATAAATTTAAGAAGCAGTCTAAATAATTTTATGAATCTTAATCCTTGTGTTAGATTTCCATCTACTTTTATATTTCCCTTCATAAAAGCGTCGGTTCCACTCATTTCCCGTTTAAGGATTTTTATAAATATATCTTTCTTATATTTAACTCTAAAGGAAGCTGCTCTGTTAATCCCTTTTTTATACATTATTGTGCCTTTAGACACCCTAATCCAGAAGTTAAAATTTAAATCAGTTATTAAAATTTGGTAAATGTCATCGTAATCTATTATTTCCTCACGGATATCTTCAGTATTCTTAATAATACTAATCCCAAGCATAATGAATCGATTTAACCCTGTAATAAATTCCTCATTATTACTTTCTAAATCGTGGATTACCGACCTAAAACCCTTTGAATCAAGCATATATACTTGTGGCAAAATAGCTAATATATTATATAGTTATACCTAACTAGTACTTATTATCTACATCGTCTTTTAAGCTTTTAAATGTTTCTAAAATTTTATTCTGATTATCTACATCGTCTTTTAAGCTTTTAAATGTATAAAAATAAAATTTTTATATTCTAATGTATTTCTTTGATTATTACTAATTTTTCTCACTAGCCCACATAGTGTAGCCCGGTCCAGCATTTTTTTGCTGTATTCCAGCGAAAAGCTAAATCGGGACTGTCAAGCTCTCTCCACGAAGGCGGAGCACAGAGCTCCTGCGACGCGGGTTCAAATCCCGCTGTGGGCGCCATTCTAACTTTCTCCTATTAATTTCTTAATATAAAGTGCAATTTTGCATTTGAAAACTTTATAATGGAAAGCACTATAGACAAAAAATTGATGAATTTCTAAAAAAGTTCCCAGAATGATCTTGAATAGTATCATTAATTAAAGTGAATAATTAAAAAAAAAAGGTAAAAAAATACGTTAATATAATTTAACAGCATCCATCATTGCATCCATCATTGCTGCTATGACCATCTCCACAGCCACAACCACATGCAGAAGGCAGATCAGGCTCGCAATTAGTTTCAACAATCTTGATGTTAAAATTCAAAACCTTTCCCGCCATTGGATGGTTTAAATCAATCACAACCTCTTCTTCTTCAACAGATTTTATCGAGGCAGGTGTTTGACCTTGGGGGCCCATAACCATGAGCATCAGGCCAGGTGCGAGGTCAACACCCTTTGGAAATTGCGCTTTTGGAACTTTTTGAGTCATTCCTTCCTTTAAATCACCATAAGCTTCGGAAGGCTCAAGTCTAATAGTATACTCCTCTCCAATATTTTTATCCATAACAGAGCTGTCGAAACCTTTAATAAGTTGTCCCATCCCTACCTGGAATTTTAGGGGAGCCCCACCATTCATCTTTGTACTATCAAAAACTGTTCCATCATCAAAAGCCCCTTCGTATTCGACTTTTATCCAATCGCCTTTTTCTACTTTTTTTACAGCCATCTTAATCAAATTTTAAATTCTTATAAAAATAGTAGAATTGATGACTTAAGAGTTGATGGATTATAATTTATGAACTTTTAACCTGGATTTTAGATTTTTTAAAATAAATTATTTATTCACACTAATTCTTTACTACCTATGTCAATAGAAGGTATCAATCAAGATTTATGTTCAAAATGCAAAATTTGCATGAAAGTATGCGACAGACGGTATTTCAGAGAGGATTCATCTGGGAATATTGTCTATGAAAATCTCACTAATAATTGTATTTTTTGTGGACATTGTATTGCTGCTTGTCCTGAAGATGCAATAAAACGCAGTCTTAACTGGGAAGATAATGTAAAGAAATATTCAGAGCCAGTTGTTTCCTATGAAAAAATAATGCAGTTATTAAGAATGAACCGCTCGATCAGAAATTATAAACAGAAGCAAGTTCCCAGAGAGTTAATTGAAAAAGTTTTTGATGCAATGAGGTATGCTCCCAGTGCTGGTAACGCAAGATTATGGAGATATAAAGTTCTTTCCAACCCAGAAAAGATCGCAGAATTAGGTGATGTTATCTCAAGGACAATGTGGGGATATTGGGGTTACAGTTCATATGAGCAAGCAAAGGAATACTTTGAGTCTATGGGTAGAGATACTATTTTCAATAAAGCCCCGATAGTTATAATTCTCTATTTAGAAAGAGAAGTTCCAAATAATACTATGTATGCTATTTGGGGTGTGGATACAGGAATTGCGATTACTTATGGTCAACTTGCCGCAGAGAGTCTTGGTCTCGGAACTTGTTGGATGAATGTTCTTTTGGGTGCTATTTCTGTGAAAAAAGAAGAAATATTAAAGATCATAGGAATTAAAGGACTTGTACTAGGAGCGATGACATTAGGCTATCCTGAAATCAAGTACAGCAGACCTACGCCACGTGAACCATTAGATGTAGAAGGATTAAATTAAATTAATAAATAGATTCTATTTAGATATTAATCCTGATTTTCTACAGCTTCTTTTCCTGCTTTACGAGCTAATTTTAATAAATCGGTATTTTTCCCTACCTCACCCCGACGATTATAGCCTGGAGCAAGTATAGTTTCAACCAGTTCGATGTTTAGGTAATTAAAGACATCCTCAAGTAGACCAACTGTATGACGAGCATATCTTTCATGGCCACCTCCTAACGGGATTACAATAATCACTTTTTTTCCCTTAAATTCCTGATGTTTTGGATGATACCACCTGTCTAAGAAAGCTTTAAATTGTGCTGTTGGTCCCCACCAATAGATCGGGGTCCCTAATATCCATACATCACTTTGCACCATCTTCTCTAGTAAACTAGGCATATCATCTTTATGCATGCAATGTCCGGTTTTATAACAGCTATTACATGCTTGACAAGGGTTAATCTCTAATTTATTCAAAACAACTTGTTCAACTGAAGCCCCCGCTTCTTTAGCACCAGCTAATACTTCATCTACTAATACTTCCGTGTTTCCTCCAATTCGGGGACTCCCAATAATTCCTAGAACTTGCATAATTATACTATTATAATTAGATTAAAATAGTTATCGCTTAGGTAAGGAGTTAGTCTGAAGCATTTTGAAATGAAGGAAAAAATAGAAAAAAAAATATCTATTTAAAATAGATTTATTATGAAATATCACGCTTTTTCAAATATAATGCCCCAACAACTAAGAAGATGACCGAAATCACAATTAGATAAATAAACGAAACTACAGGAGGATAGTAATTGGTTTTTTCAAAACTGCTAAAATCATCTGTTTTTGCAATTCCAAACATAACAAAAAAGAAGCCAAAATAATCTAAAATTTCAGGAACAAAAGATTCTCCGAACCATAAGAAAACCTGACCAAAATGATATCCAATGTCGACATTATAGAGTAAGTATTTTTCATACCAATTACTACCATAGAATAAGAGCGGTTTAAACATCATAATAACAAGAAATGAAAAAATTACTAAAGCCAGCGGGATAAGTAGGACGTTTCGTGGTCTTCTAAATATTGATGAAAAACCCATTGTAATTCCCCCAAAGAACAATGTAATAACTAAGGAATATAGAAAAAATATCCCAAAATATGCACCAATGTCATCAAATGGATTTTTTATTACAGCGAACACAGAAATAATAGATAAACTCAGAAAACTTACTACTATCCCAAATATATAAAGAGCGATAAATTTGCTTAGTACTATTCTTGTTCGATTAATTGGTTTACTTACTAAAAATAGCAACGTTCCCGTTCTTAATTCTTCAGAAATTAAAGGTCCTGTAGCACCTATAATAATAATTGGAAACATTATAGAAAAAGTGTAATACCACGTAGTAATTCCTAATAATTGTAGTAAATGGTCATCTCCTGAAAGATTATCAGGTGGTGTAAAAGCTAAAATTAATGCAGGAACTAATACAAGGAAAAAAACAGACATAATTATTCTTTTTATAGTGCATAAATCAAATATTAGTGTCTTTTTGATTAATACTAGAGATGGTGATGAGCTTATTCCTGGAAATGGTTTTAATTCCCTATTTTTTTGTTTTTCCATACTAGGTTCGGTAGCATTCATTTATTATTCACATCCTCTTCCATTATTTCGATAAATATATCCTGTAATGAAGTTTCGGGCTGACGAAATTCTCGTAAAATTACGTTATTATCGATAATCATTTTAGGAATAGCCTTCTGAAGCATTTCGATATCTTTTGGTAATATATGTATTTTTTTATCATTCTCGTCAATCCAGGTATTAGTAATAAAATCCTTTTCCTTTAATTGTTGAATTACTTTTTCATTTGAACTTGTGTCTAAAATAATGATGATGCGATCTTCTTTGATAGAATGCATCTTTTTAATATTCTTAATAGTGTCTGCTAAAACTATTTTTCCTTTGTTAATCATCGTGACGTTTACGCACATTTGTTCTATTTCAGATAATATGTGACTTGAAACAAAAACACTCACTTCTTTTGATAATGTTTTAATATCTCCTATAATCTTTTTACGTCCTATAGGATCTAAATTCGATGTTGGTTCATCCAATATTAATATTTCGGGTTCATGTATAAGAGCTGCTGCAATACCGATTCGTTGTTTCATTCCTTCTGAATATTTTTCAATTCTTCTTTCTCGAGCTCCTAATAATTCTAATTTCTCTAGTAATTCAAGAGTTTTTTTCTTAGCTTCACTTCTTCTCAATCCACTTAGTTCTCCTACATAATTTAAATATTGTTCTCCACTCATATTATCATAAAAAGCGGGATCCTGAGGTAAAAATCCTATTATTCGGCGAGCTCTTAAAGAACCAGCATCTTGGCCTTTAATACTTGCTTTACCATTTGTAATTGAGATTGCTCCTATTAACATATTGATTGTTGAAGTTTTCCCTGCACCGTTTGGACCTAAAAAACCATGAACTCCTGGTTCCATTGATATATCAATTTTGTTAACAGCTTTTACACTGGTTTCTCCTTTTCCATAAATTTTAGTTAGTTGTTGGGTCCATATTTCTGGTGTTGAAGAGTTTTCTTTAAGCATTTTTCTACACCTAAATTTTAGAATCAAATTTTTTAATTGGATGATTCGTAAGGTTTTTTATCACGCATTATATTAAATGCTTTCTAATTTGTCACTCACTTAAGCTAGATAATATTTTGAATTATAAGAAGAGCGAATTTTAAATACTCTTAGAGTTATAGTTAAAGAAACCTAGAAGTCAAAAAGGTAGGCATTTCCTCTTTTTCCTACGACATTAAGCATTCCCATCTTTCTAAGGCAATAACTTATTTTTCCAGCTAATCTTACAGGTTTTTTGAGTGATTGTGCCAATTCCAAGTTAGTGAAGGGTGTTTCTAAACTCTTAGGTATAAAACATAAGAAGTCATCAGGATTCTTAAATTGTTTCCTTTCTAATATTCTTACTAATTTCTTATCATTAATACCCCAACCTTTTCTTCTCCAGCTTACTTGGCTATTTTTTTCACGGATTTCTTCAATTTGAACTAAAAGTAGTTCTATAGAAAAATTTGGGTGAGTAATCATAGTAGGGATTCTTATTAATTCCTCGAATATATCTATATAAGAGCAATGTTTCGGTGATAGTCTTCTTCGAATAACCTTATTCAATTGAGAATCCAAACTACCTATCCACTTATCCCTAACAATGGGATGAACTAGATGAATTCTGTAGTTTTGAAGGAGATTTTCAAGCTTTTTTCTAATATTTGCAAAATTACTTGTTTGTATTTCAATTAGAAGATCATCTCTAACAATATCAATTACATAATTTTCAACCTGTTTTTCAAGCTGATCATGAGATTCACTTAAAAACCATTTTAAATCAGCATGAAGAGTTGTTTCGTTTAGGGTTCCTATAAAGTTGGATTGAATATTTTTAGTGCCAGTCATGTACTTATTATTTCATTTGAAAAAATTAAGTAAAAGACTTACAATTTGTATTAAAAAAGACAATATTATCTAGAGATTATTGATTTATCCTCAAGATGAGAGTGAATTATATTCAGGATATTATAAACCAATCAATTCTTTTAATTTGTTAAACTCATCTTCTTGAGCCCTTTCCATATCATTTTGCTCAATATCAAATTCTTGATCCCATTTCATCTTTTTTAATTTTTCATCAACTGATAAACCTAGTTCAGTTATATAATAACTTTTAGCAGGTGAAAATTCTCTTAGAAATCCCTTTTTTTTAAACTCGGTAAATAGTTGCCATCCTTTCCCCTGAGTGCATTTATTTAGATAATTAAGTATTTTTTTATGAATAATCCCATCATTATCTTCAGTTCTTTTGTTAAAAATCATTTCTTTATCATTCCGAATGAACATTAAAAAATCATGAAGAGGATCATTTTGTTTTTTCTCTTGTAATTCCCCAACAATATTATTGTAGTCTTCTTTTTCAATTTCCATAGAATCCAGGTGTCCTATAGATTTTTTGGCAAATTCAAGGCAAGTATGTAGTTTTTCTTCATAATCTTCGCAGCCTTCTTCAGGGGTTAAATTTTCCGTCAGTTCAATAAGTTCATTTTTCTTTCTTTTCCTTCTCCAAATCTCAACTTTTAGAAAATCAATCTTCTCTTGATGTTTTTCATAAAAATAATTCTCCAATTTATCAAGATAAAAAATATAAGTTTTTACAGCTTCTTTATCGATTATTAATCCTTTGTCTAATAAAGGTCGAATTTCAGCATATTTTCTATTAATATCTCCTAAAAATACTGAAATTTTCTCAGAAGATCTCTTAAAATAACTAATTAAATCAATATTTTTTACATCATCGTTAAAGATCATCTCTATACTTGATTCAAGAGATTCTTCCATGATCGATCGTATAGTATCACCGCAATTTAAAAATATTTTTTAGTTTGATAGTTTTTGCGCTAAAAAAGATCCTAAATATACGGGAAATATTTTTTTAACATTTTTAAGCAATAGAGAATAAGAAAAACTAAATAACAATTAATTAATAGAATTTGGTGATTTATTGAACGAACAATTCATAAAAGATTTATCTAGTGGGATAAATGGATTTTTAACTCACCTAGAACCAATGAAAGCAGTTGAAGGATTAACCCCAAGTACTGCAAGAAAGAAACCTTCCGATAAATATCATTCTTGTTGGGATTTATTGCATCATACTGTTTATTGGCAGGATATTTTACTAAAGAATCTTGACGGGAAATTCATTGATTGGATGACACTTGGTAATGAAGACAACTGGCCGTCTAATGAAAAATTAAGTAAGGATGAGTACTTCCTAGAACTTGTTAAAAAGTTTAAAAAAAATCTTGAAATAACTGCTAATAAGCTTGAGAATATTGATTTGATGGAAAAAATCAAGATTGGTCCAGAACATACTCCAGACGTCACAAATTTTAGGTTAATTCTTGTTTTTCTTCAGCACACTTCTTATCATCTAGGACAAATAGTTACTACTAGAAAACTGTTAGGAGATTGGAAAGAAGAATAATTATTGCGCTATTTAAGTATCTTTATACTTTTTTTTTGTTTCAATAATTAAGTATTTCAGGTTCTAAGTTATATATAGTAAATAAAAAAAAAGAATGAAAAACGAATTTAAAACTTAAAATTTGGAAATGTTATTCACCTTAATCGTATCTCTTATACGTGAAAAGTAACCAGAAAAAGCCTACGACACCAACTATAGTGGCAACAATTATTAAATAATTAGGCCAATATGCACCATCAAAAGATCCACCACCCCAAGAAATCATTGTCATAATGCCTGACGCGGCCATTATGCTTAGTACAACTAACCCCATTCCCATGGCGTATTCTTCTTCTTTAAACATTCCAATACCAGAGATTAAACACCAGATTCCTAATAGTATTGAAATCGTACCTTGTCCGCCGAAAATAGAAAGTACTGCATCATCAACAGCCCATTCTGGGGTATAGATGTCCGCCCAAGCTAAAAATTCCATGACTGCTTTAAAGATAAAAAGGAGTCCAATGATAATCATTAAGAAATTTAATAACTCATTTGAGTCTTTCTTTTTTTTAGTTTCGCTCATATTAGAATCAACCCTTTAAGTTCAAAAATATAATTGAGAGTTATTGATGTAATTATCATCCCATTATTTAAACTTATTCCACTTATTTTCTAAAAGCCTATTCTATAGGTCTTGCTATAAAATAATCTGATTCATTTTGGAATTTGAGATGTAACCTAACCTAAATCAACTGCTTTATATGTCATCATAGATTCATTGCCACGTTCTATATAGAAAAATTCGGCTTTTTCAGGTTTAAATTTTTCTTTTAAATATCGAATGACTTGTATCCCTTTCGAAAATTTATCACATATAAAGATATCTAGGCTGATATAACCGTGCTCTGGCCAAGTATGAATTGCGGCATGGCTAGTCTGTAATGTTGCAATAGCACTATATCCATATGGTTGATAATTATGATGATAAATGTCGAGTACTGTTAAATTTGCTAATTGCAGTGAATTTATAAATATTTTTTGAATTAACTCATTGTCTAAAAGTGATTTCTGCTTTGAAAAGTGTAACTCTCCAATAAAATGAAACCCAACAGGGAGGAACGGAGGTTTGGATCCTCTTTTTATTTCTGAGGTGTAAATTGGACCAGAAGCGAAGCTAAGTTTATATTTACTCTCGGGTTCTGCTACAGTTTGTAAGTAGTAAAGATGAGAAAATTGTCCTATAATGCTGGCTCCTTTATAATGATTGAAATCAGGGATCATTTCGGTTATTATAAATCCATGGTCTAATATTGACAATTGCAATTTTTGCATTTCATTCGGGGGTTTGTTTCCAAAACTGAGAACACATCTTTTACCAACTAAGAGATAATTTGTATCATTTATAGTAATATTTGATTTCAATACTTGTTTTGCTCTTTTTAGGAATAATCTTAAACCTTCATTTGTATAAGGAGGATCCATTACAGCTACATCATATTTATTAACAATACTTTTAGGGATACTTTCTCTTAAATCGTGATGCAGAACATTAAAATTTTTTAAAGAGAGTTTGCTTGCGGAATTTGAGAGAAAATCTAAAATTCTATCGTCTATATCCACGACTGTAATTTCATTTGCTAACTTTGTCAATCCAACAGATAATGAAATGAAATCATCATCACCTAAGAAGATAAGTCGTCTTCCTTCAATATCTCCTTTTTTTAGTAAGTACAATGTCTTTTTTAAAACTGTTGGGAAATCTGCATGAGATTGGTCGAGAGCGAACTCTGGAGATGGTCGATTTTCAAGATAGCTCTTTATTTCATTTAAATAAGAAAATTCATCAGGTAATTCTCGTAGTATACTGTCAAAGTTTTCAGGAAGAGGATCATATTCAAAATTCAAATTAAGGTTTCTCTTTACCCAATTCCTTCCTTTATCTCCAAGAAAATTCCTTTTTTCAATAATACCGGCTTTCACCAACTCACTTCGCACTGCGGTAAGTGTAGGGATCGCTATACCTGTTTTTTGCGATACTTTCTTGTTTTTAAGAGAAGGAAATCGATACATCGTTAGGAGTATTGATCGAACACCCTCAATACCTTCGCTTAATTGTGCTCTCTCAGCGACTAATGTAAGTATTTTCTCTATTTCTTTATTCATTGTATAATAATTATACATTTTACAATAATAATATTATACTATTATCATTATGTTAGATCTTTACTTTAAGTAATCCTTTCTAAGGAAGAAAACTTATTTAGTAAATTGTCAAAAATGAAGATATAATTGGTGATTAAGTAATGGATAACAATTTAGCCCCACCTTGTGGTATGTACTGTGGAACGTGTAGAGCATACTTATTATTAAAAAAAGATTTATTTAAGAAGAAGGGGTACAAAACTGGATGTAAGGGTTGTAGGATTCAAAATAAAAACTGTGCTCACCTTAAAAGAGATTGTCAGGCATTGAAAAAAAATGAATTTGAATTTTGTTTCGAATGTCAAAAATTTCCTTGTCAAAGGTTAGAAAGACTTGATAATCGTTATAAAACGAAATATAATGTTAGTTTTATTAGTAATTTGAAAAGAAATAAAGAAATCGGAACCAATAATTGGCTCGAAGAACAAGTGGAACTTTATACATGCCCTGATTGTAAAGGTGAAATTTGTGTTCATGATGCAGAGTGTTATGATTGTGGTAAGAATATCAACCAAAATAAATCAAAATAAAATAAAAGAAGAATAAAGAAGAAATGTCAGAAGAAATTTTAAACGAATTAAATGCAGAAGGTCTTCGATCAGTGTTTCTCAAATATACAAGAGAAGCATTTGCAAATATCCCACAGATGAATAAACCTCGTATCCTCGATATTGGATGCGGTACGGGAATGCCTACATTAGAGTTAGCGGCATTAAGTAATGGTGAAATAACAGGGATTGACATTGATCAGGGAGTTTTGGATAAATTAAACCTTAAAATTAAGCAAGAAGGTCTTTCAAGTAGGATCAATGTGTATAATCGTTCAATATACGACACACGATTTGAAGACGAGACTTTTGACATTTTATGGGAAGAAGGAGTCATACATTTACTTGATCTCAAGAAGACATTAACAGAGTGTAATAGAGTGCTGAAAATGAATGGTTTCATGGTAACAGGTGAAGCAACTAACTGGGTAGATAGAAAGCTCAAACATTTTCCTAAATTTGGTTTTAATCTCATCAAGCAAATTTCTTGGGAAAAAGGATGTTGGTGGTCGCAATACTATGCCCCATTGGAGGAAAAAATCAATATTTTACGTAAGAAGTATGATAATTTCGATGATGTTGAAGAAGTTAAGCGTCATTTAATGGAAATAGAGATGGTTAAAAAAGATCCCACGGGATTTGATTGTGTAACTTATATAATGCAAAAAATTAATTAGAAAAAGAAATGAGTTAAAAATCCTAAATAAAATATAAGATTATTAAATTCGATGGAAATAGAGATTAAAGGAGCAAGAGAAAACAATTTAAAGAATATCGATGTTAAATTCAAAGACGGTTTAACTGTTGTTACTGGGATTTCTGGATCTGGGAAATCATCTCTTGTTTTCGATACATTATATCATGAGTCAAATCGTCGATTAATAGAGTTATTCGGTTATAGTCGCAAATGGTCAAGTCAAAGATCTTCTTATAAATTAGCTCCAGCTAAAGTTGGGTCAATAACCGGATTGGGTCCAGCAGTTGCAGTTGGACAAAACCTACTAAATAGAAATCCAAACTCTACTTTAGCTACAGCATCAGGATTACATCCTTTATTTAGGTTACTCTATGCAAGGTTTGGGGTAAGAACGTGTCATAAATGCGGTACCAATATAACTGTCCTAACTCAGGATGAAATAATTAATTATCTTTTTAGTTTAGCTAGAGAAAAATCTGTTGTTATTTATTCTCAGCTCGTAAACAATTCTATTGGAAGCCACAAAACATTACTAAATTTTCTTTCAGAGCAATTTTCTACAGAAAATATATATATTGATGACAAAAAATGGGAAGGATTAGCTCTCAATCCAAGTAAACCACATAAAATCTTAATAAAACTCGCTCAAATCGATAAATCAACTGCAGATGAAAATGTACAAGAAATTGTCCAAAGAAGTCAGATATTAGGTTCAAATATACTTCAAATAGAGGTTGGTAAAAAAATCGAGAAAATTACAAGAGTAAAATCTTGTGTAGAATGTGGTACATGGTTAAAAGATATTGAACCCAAGCACTTTTATATGTCTTGTCCGTTCTGTAAAAGAAAGGGATGCAAAGAATGTAATTTTACGGGGTTACATCCTTTAGCTTCGTCTGTATATTTTTCAGGTCAGATTATCACCCAATTGTTAAAATATTCAGTAAAAGATGCACTAAAGCTTTTTAAAGACACTAGACTATCGATTCCTACAAATCGATTGATAACTGAAATAACAAAAAGGTTAGTCGCATTAAAAGATGTAGGCCTTGATTACTTAACACTGAACCGTTCATCTCCTACATTATCGCGAGGTGAATCACAACGAGTAAGAATCGCACTCACTTTGATTAACCAATTAGAAGATGTTTTGCACGTACTTGATGAACCAACAATCGGTCAACATGTTACAGATATTACTAAGTTTTTACCAATTTTCCACAAATTACCTGGACCCGTTATCTTTGTAGAGCATGATAGAATAGCAGCATCTGCGGCGAATAATGCAATTGATATAGGACCTGGCGCAGGAACGAGTGGGGGATCAATAATATTTAATGGTTCTCCTTCGGAATTATGGGAGTCAAATACACCTACAGGAGAATTCTTTAGTTTAAGAAAAAAAGTCATTGTACCAAAATTAAGGCCAAAACCAAATCTCTTTTTAAAAATTGAAGCTGCTGATAAGCATAATCTTAAGGAAATAACTGTGGAAATCCCTTTAAATCGATTAACAGTTATAACGGGTGTTTCAGGTTCAGGTAAGAGTACCTTAATCGAAGATGTCCTTCATGCTTCACTACATAAGAAAAAACCAATCGGTTGCGGAAAGATTAATGGACCATCTTTAAAGTCAGTAATGGTTGATCAGAGCCCTATTGGAAAAAATCCCCGCTCAAATCCAGCTACCTATACAAAAATATCAGAAATTATAAGAAAACTATTTTCAAAAGAAACAGGTCTTAGTGCTTCTCACTATTCATTCAATAGACCAGAAGGTGCTTGTCCTACTTGTAAGGGAATGGGTGCTCTGGAGATAAGGATGCGGTATATACCTTCATCTTGGATCTCTTGTCCAGACTGTAAACAAGCACGATTTAAGGAAAAAGTTCTAAAGAATAAAGTAGTTTTCGGTGATAAATCATATTCTATTTCTGAATTCTATAATTTATCTGTATCTGAGATTGCTGATTTAATAGAAAATGAAAATCGTTTATCTTCTAACGATTTACAAAAGTTGAAAGAAATGTTAAAGACTCTTAAAGAGATCGGTTTAGGGTATTTATCCCTTGGACAACCAAGTCCATCTTTATCGGGAGGAGAGGCTCAACGTATTAAGTTATCAAAATACTTAGGAAAAACATCTCTAATAAATCAGATAATTATATTAGATGAACCAAGCACAGGTCTTCATCCTCAAGATTTGAAGGGATTACTAGTAATCTTAGATCGATTAGTTAGAGCAAGAGCGACAGTTATCATTGTAGAACATAATTTGGATGTCATTAAAGCAGCAGACTGGGTTATTGATCTTGGTCCTGGAGCTGGTGATGAGGGGGGTAATATAATTTACTCTGGTCCTATTGAAGGATTATTAAAATGTAAAGATTCAAAAACGGCCAAAGCTTTGAAACTCGATGAATTAATAACACCAAGTTCAAAAAGAGGGAAAAAAAAACTACTCGATAAAATCACAATCAAAAATGCCCACATTCACAATTTGAAGGGAATCGATGTTGAATTCCCAAAAAACGCAATTAATGTAGTTACTGGTGTTTCTGGAAGTGGTAAGTCTAGTTTAGTGAGTGATGTAATCGAAGCTGAAGCCAAACGTCGCTTTTTTGAAACCTTATCCATGTATGAGCGCCAAGGGATTCGTGGGGGTCCTGAAGTACTGGTAGATGAAATATCTGGTTTAGGAGTTACTTCTCATGTTATATCAACTAGAGCACTGCATTCACGTTTTTTCATGATAAGGAATACAATAGGAAAGGCTACAGAAATTTCCCTTCATATTGCAAATTTATTAGCGTATGTTGGAGAAATTAATTGTCCAAAATGTGGAGTTTTAATGATACATAAGACAAAGATGGTATGTGATAAATGTAATACCATCATTAAATTACCCAATCCTATTCATTTTGATCCCGCATCATATCAAGCAGCATGTCGAAATTGCCATGGTATAGGAACTGTTAACGTCCCACAACCAGATAAGCTAATTATTAATCCGGAAAAACCATTGTGTAAGGGTGCGATGCATTCCCCCGGATTTTTTCCTCAGGGATATTTATGTAAACCATACAATGGAGGATATTATGTTGTCCAAGCCCTTGCAAAACGTTATGATTTTGATCCAGCTAGTACCCCTTGGAATGAAATGACTAAGGAGGCTCAAGACGCATTCCTATTCGGAAACGATGAACCATTGGAAATACATTATGAGAATCGTAAAGGTGATAAACGTACCTATCAAAGTAAATTTAATGGATTTTATCATGGATGGGTAGATGAATGGGATATTGGTGGTACATACACAGATATAAAACCATGTGAAAGTTGTAAAGGTGCTAAACTTCGACCAGAATATTTAGCTGTTACATTAAATGGTTATAATATGCATCAGTTAAGTGAACTTCCCCTAGTGGTTTTGCTAAAAGTTTTAAAAAGTATCTCCATAAAGCATGAAATTCCTGATATTGTTCATAGGAGTTATAAAACGGTCCTAGAGCGTTTGAATTTCTTAATCAAGACAGGTCTAGGATATGTTCATTTGAATAGAATAGCAGCATCTCTTTCAGCTGGCGAAGCTCAGCGGATTAGATTAGCAGGAGTTTTAGGTAGTGGTCTTACATCTCTTACAATTGTTTTGGATGAACCCTCGAGAGGTTTACACCCTTCGGAACTTGAAGCTTTATTGGAAGCACTTGTGGAATTACGTGATATGGGGAACACCATCTTAATGGTAGAGCATGATATGCTTTTGATTAATTCAGCAGATTTTATTGTTGATATGGGACCAAAAGCTGGAATTGAGGGTGGTGAAATAGTTGCAACTGGTCCCCCGATTGAAATAAAAAAAAAGAACACTATCACCGCAAATTGGTTGGATGGGAGAAAAAAGTTCAAGTACAATGAACAAAAAAGAACCCCAAAAAAATGGTTAAAGATATATGGTGTGAAAGAAAATAATCTTAAAGGTGAAACAATAGAGATACCTCATGGCCTTCTGGTAGGCTTATGTGGAGTATCTGGTTCAGGCAAATCTACGCTATTGATAGATACTATTGGAAGGGCTTTAGCCCCAAAAAAACATACCACGTCAATGGCACACGAACCCATAGAGCCAGGAAAACATGATAAAATCGAAGGTGAATTATCTCAAACAATCATCATTGACCAAACCAGAGCAAGCATAACAAGCCCAATGAACTATCTTGGTTTAAAAAAAAACTTTTTCAAAATCTTTGCTGAAAGTGAGGATGCAATATCATTAGGTTTAAGCGAAAAAGACCTTAAAAAGAGATGTACTGCATGCAAAGGATATGGGTTAAACAAGACAGATATGGGATTCTTACCAGATATTTACGACTTATGTGAAGTATGTAATGGAACTGGATATTCTATGGATGCTTGGAAAGTGAAAGTAAATGGTATATCACTTCCCGAATTAAATGAATTGACTATTGATGAGATTCATAGATTGTTTAAAGAAGAAGATTCTATTGAAAAAAAATTAAAGTTCGTTAAAGATGTTGGACTAGGATATTTAGTAATGAATCAACCTGCTTATACTCTTTCGGGTGGAGAAGTCCAGAGACTTAAAATTGCGAAAGAATTAAGTAAGAAGAGTACAAACAAAACTATGTACATTTTGGACGAACCTACAGTAGGACAGCATATGGAAGATGTTTCTCGTCTTATTAATGTTTTACAAAGGTTAGTTAAAAAAGGACATACAGTAGTCGTTATTGAACACCATCCACACCTTCTTGCTGCATGTGATTGGTTAATAGAACTCGGTCCTGGTGCAGGTGATGAGGGTGGAAGGTTAATCGCAGCTGGGACGCCTGTAATGATAGCTGAGGGGATAACACCTACAGCACCCTACATAAAAGAGGTTTTGGAGGAGATTGCATGACTTGGGTTCCATTATTATTAACTGATCCTTCACCTAACTTAAGATTACTTGTATTAAGTGAGTTATTACACCGTCCAGATGATGATGAGGAAGTGCAAGAATTACTTCAATTGCGTGAAAAGGACCCAATTGTTGAATCGCTCATCAAGACTCAGCTACCTGATGGTTCTTGGAGTAGTGTAGATCTTACAGGGAAAGCTTCTAGTAAAGGAAATCTACAGTCAACTTCACAGGCATTAGTGAGATTAGGATATCTTGGATATGATAAAGATCATGAAATTGTCCGAAAAGCTGCGAACTATATTTTTTCGAAACAAAAAACCGATAATTCATGGCCAATTCCCACTACTAGAAAAGGACCATTTGAAGAAATTCGTGGATATGACATGATCCCTTTGCAAGTCGCAACACCTCTAGAAGGTTTAGCCGCTTGTGGATATTCTACTGATAAACGAGCTGAAAAGGCTTATGAGTGGTTGATGGAACAACGACTTGATGATGGAACATGGTCTACTGGAACTGCTTCAGGTGTTTATGGAGGTGTTGGGGGTTATCGGAAAATTCCACACAGTCGCTGGGGGTGCAGATCTTCAACCATTGCTACATTAAACTGTTTAGCTTATCATCCAACAAGAAGTAAGAGTAGTATAGCAAAAAGAGCACTTGATTTAATCTTAGGATGTGAAACTAAGCAAAAAAATTTGTTGGGGTTCGTAATTTCTCGTCTAATTGGATTGGAAGAATCAAGGGGATGGAGAACTTATTATCCTAAAATGGATGCTGCTCACATTTTAAGTCTCTGTTGGAAGATTGGTGCTTCATCAGAAGATGAGAGGATTTCAGAATTAATTGATTTTGTGAAAGATGAACAAGGTAAATATGGAATGTGGGAATGCTCATTACACCCCCAAGCATCTAGATGGTTAACCTTTGACTTATTGCTGTCACTTTCTAATTTGAGTGAAGAAACAGATTGGTTTTCTACAGAACCTCGTACTCCTTTTCAAGAATACCCCAAAAAAATGAAGAGATTCTAAAAGCCTTACGTGCTTTTTAATACTTGAATCAACATGGGTTCGTCCCAATGGCAATTGATGGTCTAGCACTTCAAAATTATTTAAATTTGTATCGACAGGCATCATAGACTTTTGAGACTATTGCCTCTCTACGCATTAAATTTTGTTCTTGAGATAACATCGTATTGCTGTTGAGATTAAAAATCAGATCTACCTGAGGATCACAGAAATTTACACAAGAACTTCTACCTCCATGACCAAAAGTATCTCTTGAGCAACCTATAGAACTACTTTTCCCTTTTGTAAAACCTAAGCCCCAATCTGGGGCAATTTGAAATGAAAGGATACTAAATGTTAAATCAGCAATGCCCATTCTATGTGTTGCAGTGAAATATTTAACAGTTTCTTCCTTAAGAATCCGTTTTCCATCCCATTCACCCCCATTCCAAAGGGTTCTGTAGAACTTTCCCATATCATTCGCAGTACTATAACCATTGGTACCAGGATAAATCCTTCCTTCGAAATTATTAATCCACAAATGCATTTTTTCAGCTTCATCCGGAGTATCTTTTAAGGCTAGACGATCACCAAGATTCTTAGCTCTTTCTTTTGTCATACCTAAATATGAGGAATCCATCCCTAAAGGAACGAATATTTCTTCGTTCAAATAATCATCAATTCGACGTCCATCAATCCTGCGAATAATTTCACCTAGGATTATCCAACTAGCTCGGGGATGATAACCACATTGTGTTCCTGGTTTATACTCGGCAGTTTCATTGCAAATATCTACAATAATTTCTTCCCAATTGGCAGTAAGCCATTTTGGGTATAGCAACATTGGAAACCCACCAGCATGTATTAAAACATGTCTAATTGTGCAAGTTTCTTTCCCATTTTTGAATTCAGGAATAATACTCTGGACTGTTTGATTTATGCTAAGTTTCCCACTTTCCCATAGTTGTGCGATTGCCACAGTAGTCCAAGGTTTTCCACTAGACCACAATGCCAAGATTGAATCATTTCGCATCTGAATGCCGGGTTTAGCTTCTCCAACAGCAACATCAAGCACTATCTGTCCTTTTCTTGATACGTGAAGTTGAACACCTGTATGTAACCCCTCAGATACTTGATTTTCAAGCGTTTTAATTACTTTATCTAAACTTGTTTTGTCCATCCCAACTTCTTCTGGTTTACCTATTATACCACCAATCATTATAACGCTCAAACTTTTTTTAATTCTTAATACAGTAAAAAATCCTTTAAAAATAAAGTCTTCAAATCTTCTTTTTCAGTTAAGAGAAGTAATACTCTCTCTCATTCTATTTAATTGTTATAGCTTTCACTAGGTTGGTAATCTGATTGAATTATATCTACACTTTCTAATTCTTGTAAATGATAATAAAGGCTAGGTTTTTTTAAATTTTTAAAATCCCCCTTACCACACATTCCTTTACATTGATTTTCATCGGAATCTAAATTTTCGTTCATATCTTTAAGAAAATTAAATATTTCATCAGAAGATTTAGGACCCTCTTTTAAATAATCAAGGATGACCCATCGAATATGACAATGTAATTCTTTTACATATTTTTCTAT
Organism: Promethearchaeota archaeon; assembly: GCA_019894975.1. Taxonomy (GTDB): domain Archaea; phylum Asgardarchaeota; class Lokiarchaeia; order Sigyniarchaeales; family SOKP01; genus Loki-b32. The sequence goes on from JAGXNO010000001.1 coordinate 78,294, forward strand.
CTCATTAAGGGTAAGATTACTTTTCGATATAGCACTTTTACTTGCTTTTGGATTTGGATTTCTCTTTTTAGCTTTTGCATTACATCAGAAGACTTTAGAAAAGAGATTCAAAGGATAATCAGAAAAGACCAATTTATTAAATTTTTTTTTAACTTATTTTTCTTCTTTAATTTTATTATAAAACTCTAATATTATTTCTTGCCTATCATTTGCGATTTGTTTTGTTAGATCTAGGTGCATTAAATCTTTTAATTTCATGATTTTGCTCTCAAAGTGCTTCACTACATTATCGAGATCACCACCTCTCTGAAGTGTAAATCCAATAGTTCTATATAGGCCAATTGCTCCGAGAGCGTCTAATTTATCAGCATCTGACAAAATTTTTGCTTCTAATGTTTTTGGTACAACATTATTTGAAAAAGAATGTGCTCTGATCATATGGATTATATTCTCCAAATCTGTTTGAGGAATTATGTATTCATAAGATTTTAAGAGGTTTAGTGCTATTTCTGCAGAATATTCGGCATGATTTTTATCATCTTTTGTGTCTTCTACGCGAATCCTGCCCACATCATGTAGATATGCTGCGATCTTTAGTAAAAATAGATTTGCTCCTAGTTTTTTTCCTATTTGGAGACAGAGATTATATACACGCTCAACATGTGGAAAACCATGGATATCATTATCTTCAGAGTTTTCAAGGGCGTAATTCTTAACGTATGAAAGTATTTCTTCTTCTGACATGCTAGTAACTTCTTTTTTAAAAATGAATATTCCCCAAAGTTATTAAAATCTAGGAAATCCCCATCTCTTTAATGGCCCAAACCCTTCTTCTTTGGAAATTACTATATTAGATTTTTTATCAAAAACAACTGAAATATAATAGGCGTTTTTTCTTGATAATGCTTCGCATAAAATGAGAATAGTATTGATTTTATCTCGATTTTCTTGAAAGAACGGGATAATATAATCCCATTTATGAAAGAACCTAAAATCTTTACTCAATTCTTTTGCTCTATCAAAAAGTTTCATGTTACTTGAATTCTTTACAATAGTATTTGTCAAGAGTTTTTTTTTTCTTAGTGTAAATAGAGAACTTTTACTTATTGTGAAATTTACTTTATCAATGGTAGATTCGTTTTCATAAATAAAATAAAAGAAAGGAATAAAATTAGGAAGATAATGGGAGTTCTTAGGTAATATTAATTGTACTATAATTCTTAAAAGGATCCTCACCCCAAAGTAGATTAGATAAGAATATAAATAGAAGTAAGCAAGTGCCATAAAGAATTCATAATACGGTTTCGTAAAAAAACTTACAATAAGAGTTGCTATGTTGATCCCTGAAAATAAAATTAGTAAAGGGTTGATTGTTCTGTCAATGATAAACCTAAATTCTTTTTTAGTAATTGGATAAAATATGGGTACTTTTGAGGCCGTTAGGAAATCTAATGTTACGTGAATACTATAGCCTATAAAAGCCGCTAACCATACTTCGAGGAATGAAAAATTTCCTATTATTGAAACAAGAAAACTAATAATTCCGGTAAATAAAAGACCAATAATATAGGAATGAGAAGCGGCCTTATGGGATAAGAAATAACTTTTTTTTAATCTCCGCAATGGTTCTAAAAACACATCAAAATCAGGAAGAAAGGTCATTATCCAAAGAAGTATTATTGCTGCCGGACTAAAGATTTTCAGTGTGAATAATCCAACTAATATACCCATAAATTGATGTGTAAAAATATCCATATATAGTTTTAAAATAAAACGATATTTTTATACAATTTGATTCTTTTTAATAGGAAGCAATCCTATTGTCAATCTCTCACTAACGTTTTTTGAAAGATGTCATCCAACTTTTATCTTTTTAGTTTAAAATAATGAGCAAATGTCTCATTTTCTTTTCCATAGGTTTCCATGATAAATTTTTTGAAAGCACCATAATCTAATCGCTCTTTCATAATATCAGCTCATCAATCAGCGTGTACAACGATAGTTATATTACTATTGGGATAGAGATTAGTATTTATATCATCTTGCAAGTTCATAAATTCTCTATTTGGTCCATATGCATTAACTGCACAGTCCTCATAAATTTTATTCTCCTCTCCATCCCAAATTAATTGCAAATAACTGTTTATCAACCCTTTATAGATAGGAAAAATTTTATTTTCTGGATTAGAATAAACTTGCTTATCTATAACACTTAATGCGTCTATAATAGTTCCTTTGTCTTTTATAGTTATCGTGTATTCTAATCCTTTTGACAACCTTTTTTCAGGGTCAGGTGCAAAAATTGAAACCCGTACAGTCTTTTGTTTTTGTTTTTCTACCATGATAATCACCCCAAATGAGCTAAAATAATAGATTTACTAAATTCTATATAAGACCTTTAGCTCTAAGGATTTTTGGTAATTCTTTCTTAAGGATAAACGATGAAGAAAACTTTTTCTCACCATCAACGACAACGCACTTACTACTAATGTTTAGATTTTTCGCTTCTTCTGAATTAAGATTCTTAGTGTCAAAATCGATATGTTTAATATAAGGAGTAAGTTCAACAAATACTCGATTCATAAACTTATCCCATTCACAAGCGCATGCATCTAGAGGAACATAGATATCTATCTTTAATTTCCCATTTGACTTTTCATTACTCATCTCTAACGATTCCTCTATACTTGTTTAATTTGTTTTATTAATAGGTTGATTCTGCTCGCAGTGAAGTTTAACGCCACAATGTATCCCTTTCTTCAAGCGTTTAGGATTTTCAGGATCACAGGGCTCCTCATGTGAACATTGTGATTCAGCATTAGCACTACAAGAATGACCTGAATAATCAGGTGATTCTCTCATTTCTTTCATAATTATTTCTATTGTTTTATCTATTTCTTCATCAGACATTTCTACTTATATCCTCTTTTCTATATATATTAATTAGTTTTCTAAGAAATATATTTTTTGGATATTTTTATTTATTGTGATTTCCAAAAACCTCGTTTACTAAGCAATCGTCCTAAATATACAACTGAAAGCATGACTGGAACTTCCCAAAATAATCCCATGGTTGTACCTAACGCTGCAATAGTATTATTCATAGCAATAGCAGTAGCTATAGCAATCTCAAAATGGCTAGAGGAACCGATTATTACTGTAATGATTGCCTCCCTGTATTTCATCTTAAATATTTTTGTCATTAGTATATTATAGCCCACAACTATGACAAATCCTACTAGAAGTGGAATTGTAACTATTAATAAGTAATCCGGATGATCTAAGAGGGCCGTACCATTCATAGAAAAAAGGATTATTAATGTTGCTAGAAGCGCGATAATGGAAATCTTCCCAAGAAATGGGCGATAAGTGTCGGTGAACCATTCTTCTCCTTTAGAAGAAATCAGAACTTTCTTACTAGTTAACCCCACTATTAATGGAAGACCAATGAAGAAAAATAGCGAAATCAATAACAACACCCAATCAAGGGAAATATTTTGTATTCCTGTCAAAAATGTAACAATAGGAATATATAAAAAGATGATGGTAATCGTATTTAAGCTGGTATTAACTACATTTTGCTCTTGGTTTCCTTTCGCCATCCAACCCCACACTAAAACCATTGCTGTGCAAGGAGAACTAGAAAGTAATATAATTGCAAGGATTAAGTCATCATTCCCTTGTAAAAATATTCGTGCCATAAGCAATCCGATGAAGGGGGCCACAATCCAATTTGAAATAAGGGTTAGGATTATTGGTTTAGGATTTTTACCCAATTTTTTCAATTCAGATGCCTTAAGGTTTAACATTGCAGGATACATCATTAGAAACAAACAAATTCCAATTGGTACTGAAATTCCCCCAATCTTTAGAGCGTTAAGAGCGTCACTAATACCAGGTATGATTTGGGAAATGAGAACACCAATAAGTATACATAATAAGACCCAAAGCGGTAAAAACTTTTCAAAAAAGCTGATTGTTCTTCCTTCTTCTTCACTCATATTATTTAAATCCTTCTCTTATACCAATATATGAAATTTAATTGATTCTTAAATAAGAAAATTTTTATCCAAATAAAAATTTATTGATTTGAATAAGTTTTTATAAATCTGCTTATCTTTAATAATTATTAGACATTGAGAATCTGAAGTGGTGTTATAAATGGATCCTGATCATAAAAAAGAAATTTTGGATAAATTGATTAAATGTGAAGATATAAATAATCCAGATCTTCATTTCAAACAATTGCGTGAATTAGGTAATCACTTAATTCAAAATCCTAGTTTTGATGACTTAATTAAATTTGTAAACGCTGTTGCAAATAGAAAACGCCTAATAATTATTAATACATTAAAAGAGAAGGATCGATGTGTCTGTGAATTAGAAGCTGTTTTAGACGAGTCCCAACCGGCCATATCACATCATTTAAAAATACTTGAAAATGCTGGATTGATTAGAGGATGGAAAAAAGGTAAGTTTACACATTATGACATTGTTAAAGAACAAATTATCTCATATATGGATATTTTAAATCAAAAATTAATATAAATAAGCCTTCCACTAAAATTAATAGTCTATAACTATTAAGTTTAAAAGCTAATCTAAGTATTTTAATCGTAATCTAAAATTTAGATTTACTTGACATAATTTAATTTTAGTGAAGAAAATTTTTTGAAAACGTGAAATTTATGGCAAAACCAGTACCAGATACCGAAGAGTCAATGAATGAATGCAGAAAATTCTGTGGTCCTTGTCCTTCTTTCAAACCAAACCAACTCAATGAATTTGAACCTCATGCTCTATTCTGTTCAAGAGGAATATCACAAAAACCAAAAGACCAAATAGAAAACAAAGGATGCAGTTGTTTTGGATGTGGATTGTTCTCAAAGTATGAATTGGAAAAGGGATTTTTCTGTGCACCTCATTTTCAACAATAAAAAATTACTACTTCATATAATCTCTTTTTTTTTAATTTTCCTATGAAATTTTTATTAAATATTACAGTGAATATTTTAAATGTACAAGTATATCACAATATAATGAGAATTAATTTTTCGAATAAGGTAAGAGTTCTTACCTCTTGTTGCTGTAGTACTTGTTGTTGTTAAACAACAGTTTCATTAATTCTCAAATAACCATCAGAAATCTTTCTTTTATAAAACTCTCGTTGGTTAAAATTGTAGAATTTTAATTGTGAAATCTAAAATTTGGGTGATAGAATGAAGTCATTATCGTATAGTAGGGAAAAAGGAAAAATTGAATTTAATAATAAATTAAGAGTGTATGAAAGTATTGAAGATTTAATTTCAAATAGAGAAAATCCTTCACCATTGGTTAAACTAAATGAAAGAATTAATCCAAATAAGAATTTTCCGATTTATATGAAATTAGAGCGCTACAATCCTTTTGGATCAATAAAAGATAGAGTTGCTTATTCAATGCTTAAAGATGTAGTATTTAAGGAGGGGCAACGGATCATAGAACCGTCATCTGGGAATACTGGAATCGCTTTAGCATCATTAGCAAATGCGAGGGGTATTCCTATTGAAATAGCTGTACCGAGTAGAATTCCCGAAGAAAAAAAGATACTTTTAAAATTACTCGGTGTGAAAGAATTATGGGAAGCTGATGATAATCTATGTCCTAAGTTTCCTAATGAAGGGGCGAGAGGTGTTGTAAATGGAATATTGGAGAGTAAGGGTGGAGAACGGTATTTTAATCCAGATCAATATGGAAATGACTTGAATGTAGAGGCTCATTATAGAACCACAGGTCCAGAAATTTGGGATCAAACTAATGGGGAAATTGATTATTTTTTTGCAGCTATGGGTACATGTGGCACTATTACAGGAGTTGGAAAATTCTTAAAAGAAAATAAACCCTCGGTTAAAATAATAGGAGTAGAACCTTCAGAAACATTACATAATATACCAGGCTTGAAAAGAATAACTGACCTTGATGAAGATTTGATTCCAAAAATCTTAGATAAAACTGTAATTGATGAAATTATTGAAGTAAACGATAAAGAAGCTTATAGAACCGGTATTGACTTAGCAAGAAAAAATGGCATATTAGTTGGGCCTTCTACCGGTGCAATTTTAGCCGCTGCTTTAAAGTATGCAAAATCACATGAAGGGATAGCAGTTATTATTGCCCCCGATGATGCTACTAAATATATTAGTTCATATGCGCCCTATATTAAAGAATAGTTTTCTAATAAAATTTCATTGTAAATTAGAAAATACCTTTTCTCTAAGATTTTTATTTAAAATTGATAGATAATAGCTTAAAAAGGAGATATATAGAGGAAAGCAAAATAAGTAATATTTTTTAGAGTTTAAGAAATAAAACCCTATTTTATAAATTTTGTGGTCTTTGTCGGATATCTGTTTACCCTCTAATATAATCAACGCTAAATATATATGTATAAAAGGTCTTTAAAATAGTGTTCAAAAAATCAATAGTAAGTTAGGTTGAAATTTCGCATGAAAGATTTAAACGATATCCCGGAGTTTTCAAACTATTTCCGAGTGATTTCACCATCAGATGTAGAGGTTAACAAAGGTGATATATTTTATCGAGATAAATATAATGATATAATTAATTACATTAAAGCTATGTCCACCTTCAATAGTGATAATCCCTTAAATGAGTATATTTCGCCTAAAGGAACTATTTTAATTAATGTTAATCCCGGAACTGATATATCTGAGTTTCTAAAATTAATATCGATGAATTATTCTTTAGATTTAATTGAATTTAATGATACTGAAATTAAAAAAACCCCAGATAAGTTTTTAAAAAGTTTTCTTCAAATTTTAAAATCAATTAGAGATGCTGTTGCTGTAGAAGCAGAAGAAAAATCTGAAGAAGATACTAATAATAACTTAGATGATTCTGACACTCCCCTTGAGAAGAAATTGTTAATAATTAATCAACACTCAATTTTTAGGACGATATTAAGTGAGAATAATTTACTTGAAGTTTTTGTTACCTCAGAAAAGGAGGTTTATTCCAATTTTCTTCACTCTAATATAATTTTAATATGGATTAATTATGATCTCCGAGATGTAATAGAAATCTCTTCGAAAGTCTATGAAGTTTTTGATATCTTTATTAAAATCAGCTTATTGAATAAAATTGAAAGAGAGACGATACTTAGAGATTTTTTAGAGAAGAACTCTAAAATAGTATTTGATGTGGATGCATTAGTAAATTATACAGATAATTGGGAAGTTAAAGACATAAAACAATTGTTAAAGGTTGGAATTTTTAAGCACTTTCTAAATTCAGAATTAAATGAGACTAGTAATGAAATAACACACATTTTACTCGATCTAATTGAAACAGGAGAATTTTTACCTTCTATTAATTCTAAGAATTCAAACGATACCCAAAATGGTGAAGAAGGTGAAGAAAGTAAACATATCCAATATATAACTAAAATTGAAGAGGAGAATTCTAGAAAAGCTAACAATATAGATGACTATATAAATTCTATACGAGATTCACGTCCATCAGAATTCATGATAAATCAATTATATGAAAATGCTGCCTTTTCAAATTACAATGAACTATTACTCATAATTGATAAAATTGATAAGAAGGAACCGTTAGAAGAAAACGACCGGAAAATATTAGCAGAGTATCCTTTTATTTTAACTGAGACGCCTAAAAGGGCTCAAATTAAATTGGAAAAGGCTAAAAAGAGAGTTGATCGTATAAGGCAAGCTTTTGGTAAATAAATGATAATAAGATGATATAAAAAGTGGCTTCCCAAATCCAACTAAAGAATAAAGAAACTGTAGGTCAAAAAAATAGGAAAGTATTTGTTAAGAAAGTCATTTTAGAGAATTTCTTATCATTCCAAAAAGATGAAGTTGATTTTGGGGAAGCTAAGTTTGTCATTATTGTAGGTCCAAATTGGAGTGGAAAAACATCGATTTTTCAAGCTATTAAATTTGCTTTAGGAAGTAATGAAAGAGACGATCGTTATACTAAATGGTCTAACTTTATAAGAAATGGTCAAAATCATGCCATGGTTGAAATTCATATTCAAAAAGAGGAGGACTTAATACAGCTTCGGAGATATGTTGTGAGAGGGCAATCCCCATATTTTCAAATAAAAGAGAAGAATGAAAAAGAATTTCATAAAGTTCAGGCTCACGATATTCAGAATATAATTAGTGAAATAAATATCAATCCCGATAATCAATTTGCTTTTGTAAGTCAAGGAAAGATTGATGCTATTAAAAACTTAAAACCTTCAGATTTATGTTCTTTCCTTGAAGATGGTATTGGCTTAAAACCCCTTCGAGATGAGATTTTCCTCCAAAAAAGAAATGTATTTACTTTAGATAATGATCTCAAATCGATGAAGGCTAGAAAAAACACTTTGAACTTTTCATTGGAACTTTTAACACCAAAATTGAATCGTTTGGAACAGAAAAACAAGTTGTTGATTGTTAGAGAAAAATATAATGATGAGCTGTTATGGGCAAATAAAGATAAACTGGAAAAGGAAATAAAAAAAATTGAAGAAGTTATTGATAACCTCAAATTAGTCATAGATGGGATTAAAAAACGAAAGGAAAAACATGATGCCGAAATCAAGGAATTAATTAGCAAAATTTCTGTTGAGGAAGAGAATATAATTGAACTAACTAAAACAATCGGTGAACTCTCTTTTGAGAAAACTGATTTAATAGGGAAAATTCAAAACTGGCAAAAAGAAAAGATAAAGGCGAAGCAAGAATTAGATCATCTTTCCAATAAAGTAAGAGAAATTGAAAAAATTATTACTAATTATACAAAACAAGCAGAAAGTCTAGAAAATGAATTAAAAATTGTTAAAATTGAGAAAAAAAAAATAGATACAAAAATTGAGGGTTTAATAAAAGAACAGGAGCAGTTAGTTAAGAAAATCAAGCAAAATAAAATGGTATTAGCAGAATATAATAAAATTAATGAGGATAAAAAAATAAAGAAATCAAAAATTCAAGACAATCAAAAGTTAATATTTTCTATTAACGATGAAATCAACCAATTATTTCAAAGTTTTAAGGATATAGAACATAAGTTAGAAAGCAATAAATGGTTTCTAGATAATCCCTCAAAAAGCTTACTACAGGAACTTGAAAAAGATCTAAGAAGCGTTTCTTTAAAAATTTATGATATTGAGGCTGAAATAAAAAAATTAGAATTTGAAAAGTCAAAAAGAATAAAGAAATTACAAATGTTACAGACTTCCTTAAGAGAACGGCGAGTTATCCTTCCTTCAAATATATCTATTCTTAAGGAAGAAATTGATAGAAGAGATTTGAAAGTTAAAGGACCCTTGATTGAATATTTGAAATACGATGATGAGTTAAGCTACGCGATTGAGTCTGTATTAGGTGAGAAATTGTTATATAGTTTTGTAGCAGAGGATTGGGATACACTAACTCTATTAAAAAGATTAAAACAGAAATATAATGCCTACTGTAATATATATCTTCCAAAAAAAAGAGATATTGAACGATTACTGCCAATTTCTGCAGATGGCATTCTAGGTTATCTAGCTCAACTAGTTAAGGTTGTTGGCGACGATAAAGATATTAAAAAAGTAATTTACTCCAAGGTAAAAAACTGCTTAGTGGTAAAAGATTACCATTCAGGAAGAGAAATTTATAATAAAATTGGTTTCAAGGGCAAATGTGTTACCTTAGCAGGAGAACAAATTATATCATATAAATATGTGTATGAAACACCTTATGTGAAAAAACTAAAGGGATTGCTAAGCGCAGCAACACAAAAGGAGCAGTCTAGTTTATTAGAATCAGAAATCAAGTCAATAAATGAATCGATTTCTCAATTAAGGATTGAACAGTCTAAATTGGATAACATTCAAAAAGAAAATTTCAAAAAGAAAGAAACTTTCAATGATCTTTTATATAATTTCAACCAAAAACAGCGGATCACGACTAAAAAGAATCAATTATATGAACAAATGCACGGTTTGGAGAAACTAAATTCAGAATTTGAAGGAGATCTAAAAGAATTAGATTTGAAAATCAATGAGTTGAAATCTCAAACTGATCCTGATTTTTTTAAATGGTCTGACAGAATTAACGAGATTCCAAGTGAATTAACTTCTTTTAATGAGGAAAAGAAAAAATGGGATCTAAAATTAGATGAAAATTCAGGGATACTAAAGGAAGTAAAAGAGGAATTAACTAATCAAAAAATTGAAATAAAGGTTCAAAAATTAGAATATGAAAAAAAGAAAGAAAATTTTCAAAAAGCAGATAAAACTGCTTTTGAAATTTATCGACGATTAGAAAATGTTGAAGATAAACTTGAGAAAATTGAGAAAGAAATTACTGACTTGAAAGAATCTAAACTACAATATCAAAATAGGAAGAATGAAATTGATAAAAAAAGTATAGAAATAACTCTGAATTTGGAACATGAAAATGTCAAATTAAACACATTTAATCAAGAATTTGAACTGAAAAAAAGCGATTTTGAACGGATTAATTCTGAAATAAGTCCCTTAGTTTCTGAACAGCTTATGGTAATTCGTCCAATAGAAGATATAAATGAGGACTTGTCAAAAATCAACAAACAATTACTCCAATATCTCGATGTTGATGATTCGCTTTTAGTTGAAAAAGATCAAATAATAGCCTCCCTAAAGGAAATTAATAGAAGGCAAAAAGATTTAGAATACGATATAAAAGCAGCAATTAAAACTGAGGGTAAGCTAGAAAAAACGTATTATGACAAATTTAGTGTAGTACTTGATGAGATTCAATCCAAAGTAAACAAAAAGTTTGAAGATTCTCAAATCAAGTCATTTTGCTCTCTTGCTCTAAAAGGAAAATTTGAAGATCTAGGGATTGATATAAGAGCAGCAACTTCTAAGGAACAGTTAAAATCATTCACTGCACTTAGTGGAGGACAAGTATCTCTTATCTCAATATGTCTGATTTTGTCCTTACAAGAGATTAAACCTTCTCCATTGTGTATGCTTGATGAAGCAGGTATGTTTCTCGATGAGAAAAATTCAGAAATAGCTTATCAATTGATAAAATCAACATTGGAACAGAATCCAATCCAGTTGTTAATGTTCCTACCAAAAACTTCATCTTCATTATTTTTGCTTGCTGAGAAAATAATTGGAATTGCTCGAGTTGGCAAAAATGAAATCTCTTCGGTATTTAAACCTAAAATAATAAAGAAAAAATAAAATAATGGAAGAATTTAAGGATTATTCTGAAGAAATTAACAGAAGGATAGAAGAAATTCAGACTAAAGTTCTTTCAGGGGAAATTATTCTATTAGATACCGAGCTAGTTCCTATTTTTGAAAATTTAAAAAACACGCTCAATACAGGTAATCTCAATAAATATTCCTCAGTATATAAGAATGCTTTCCAACTTCTAATTCAGAAATTTGAAGATCTAAAAGCTTTAATTAACAATATTGATAGAAAAGAAGGATTTTTAAAATTTCTAAGATCCAATCCCGATGATTCAGAAATTAATGAATTATTAAGTGGATGTTGGTTAAAACCTTTCAATATTGAATCTCTTTCATTCAGTTTTCTTAATACAGCTAAAGAGAGATTAGATATTAAAAGAGGTTATCCGATAGCTATAGAACAAATTGAAAAAATAGAAGTGAAAGACACTTTTTTATTGGAAATTTCTGAACAAAAATTTTCTGAAAAAATGTCAGAGTTCTATAACCGTATTAAAAATCAACTTCCCTGTGGATTTGAAGATATTTTTGAATCCGAACAGGATCAAATAAAAATTTATGAAAATTTTGTATACTTACTCCATTTACTCCAATTAGGCAAAATAAAATATCAAAAAGAGACGGATTTTTTGTATATATAATGAGTTGGTATAAATCATGAATGAATTCACTATTTTAATGCATTTATTAAGTGATAAGACAAACAAATTTCAAATGGGTGCTTCTAAGGAAGAAATTCTAAATAAATTAAACCTAAGTGGTAAAAATGAATCAATCTTTTTTGAGAATTTGATTACTCAATTATCAAATTATATCGAACCTTTGGGACTTCAAATTCGATTTAACCCTATATCCTTGTGTTGGTATCTTGCATTTGAAATAGAAGCTTCTGATTTTATTTCTGCTAATCCATTTGCTAATAAACCAAAACTGGCTGCAACATTATTCTATACTCTAATTTGTTGCCTTGAAAGATCAGGTATCGCAAAAATTCAAAGAATAAAAGAATTAAGAAAGAAGAAACATATTGTTGAAGATTTAAAGGAATTAGAGAAGATGGGATATTTAGAACTTGATGAAAATTTGGGAATAGTAACACTTACACCCTTGATCGGATATAACTTAGATGTAAATAAACTTATCATAAAATTAGCTTTAAAATTAAAAAAAAGGGTAGAACAATAGTCAGCAGTTATGTTGTTATGAAAGAAAGAGGTTTTCAATGAAATCAATTAAGAAATATGATGTTCTAAAAAGTTTCTTGTTATAAATTTAACTTGTTTGAGATTTTCTTCCGCTCCTGTGTAAAAAGCGTGTTGTGTGTTGGATAACAATTTTGTTTCAACTAAATTCGGAACTATCTGTTTTGCACGCTTGATGACGAATTTTCCTGGAAAAAGTATATCATTATCGGCAGCTATTAGCAACGTTGGAGCTTTAAAGTTCTTTAATTCTTCTTTTTTCATTGGTCGAGGCATGTGAGATGCAATTTTTAAATGACTAAACAGTAATATCGTCATTTTAAGCATTTCTTCATCAACATTGTGAACTAATGGTAAAAGCGTTTTTATGGCATTTTTTTTATTAGGAAATAATCGATAGCGAAGCAATGGAATTACTAATTTACGTATTATTTTTAAACCTGAACCGTTTACAAATCCAGAAGGAACAATGAATACTGCTGCCGAAATGCGCTCTGGAGCTAGCGTAACTAATTGTAGGAGAAAGCCTCCTCCAAACGATGGACCAATGATAATTGGTTGGTCGAGTCTAAGGCAATCTAAAATATCTATTGCCCATTCTCCATAATTATAATTCTTGGGAGAAAAGCGAACTTCAGCGCTTTTCCCAGGATGACCTATTGTATCAGGCGCGTAAATTCTATATTTGTCCGCCAGCGATATAAAATTTTTTAAATCAAAAGGATTAAGAGAATTTCCTCCGTGAAAAAGGATCATGGGATAACCATCCTTCGGTCCAGCGGTTATAACATGAGTTGAGCCAAATCTCGTCTCAATAGTTGCATCTTCGTAATCAAAGCCCAATTGACTTAAGAGATCATCGTAAAAAGCCAAGATTTTTGTTTTTCCTTCTGGACTTCTGTAAATGGTTTCTTCTTTCATTTTTTTATTATAACAGCTATTTTTTAATTATTGTGATAAGTTATAAATTATTTAGATAGATTTCAAAATAAATTCGAAAATATAAAAGAATTAGATAAAAAATTACTTTATAGTAGTAATTTCTAGTATCATTTCAGCAACTCTATTGTTGAATTGTTCAACATCTGCAAAATCTTCGACCGTTTCACCACAAGTTGTAAAAAATTCATTTATTTCTATTTTTCGGGTGTTAAAGAATTCCTGAATCTGGTTTTTTGTTACGTCAATTTTTTTATCTCTATCCCCTTTTAGTAAATCAACCTTATTAATACATACATATATCTTATCAGGGAAAAACCTTACATCGTTAAAGAATTCAAACTGAGGATCTAAGTCTCTATCAAGGGAAAAGACAGCAACTATTTGTGTAGCAATCCGTGAAATTGTAATAATACCCATTTTGACAACAGCCCTTTTCCTATCTCCCCCAGGTGCAAAGATTGTGTGAGCCCTATTGCTTGCATCTTCTCGAAACACAATTCGGTTAGGATGAATAGTCTTAGTCTCTTTTTGATTAAGAGCGTCTTCTTTATCTCCTCCCGGTACTGTTGCTTCACCTGAAAAATCAGCTTTCACTACAGAGCATTTCGTACCACCCTCAACTTTTTCAATATCCCCTTTTTTCAAATATCTTACAAATAGACGAAGGATACTGGTTTTCCCAACACTTACGTCACCTAACAATCCAATGTTTACCATTACACTTCACCTTCTAAGAGCTTATTTAATAATAATTCATAATCGGGGATTAGAAATTGTTCAAGTAATGCATTATTATGAGCATGAATGAGTGCAATTAACACTTCTTTCATATTTTTCGCATTTTTCGCATATTTTGATAAATTATCTGAGGTTGGTTCTTCATTAAAATCTCTTGCATGTTCTTCAAATCCGAATTTGGATAGATCCGGCAATGCATTGAAAAACCCAAAAGCAGAATAACCTTGATATTGGTAAAACACGAAGAATCTAGTTTTAATATTTTCAATTACTTGAGACAAATAGGTTGATGGATATATTTCTCCTAATGTTAATTCTCCATCTTGTTTTATCACAAAATAAGGAGAAATTGGAGAAACTTGAGCACCATACATCTCTTTTGGAGGGATTGATATGAATGGGAGTTTTTCTGAAACTATTGTCCATAAATCTTCTCTTCTTTTCTCTAATAAAATATCTTTAATTTCATCGTAAGCGAAGAAGAAGTCCGATTGTAACGCTAAGAGAGAGCTAAGATATACTGATATTGAAGCAAATGTAGCTTCTAACACAGGTCTTCTCCCTCCATTTGAATCTGATGGTTTAACAGCACCTTTCCATGCTCTCAATCCAGAATAAGCAAATGACTTTACATCAAAAAAAGCTCCAGAAAGAAATAAGAAAGATGGAGCATCTCCTTTATCACCCGTTAATAAATCCATAGATTTCTCAATCAGAATGCTTTCTAACTTAGCATCATGAAATTTAGAGTGAACCTTAGGCATTTGCAACCATGTTTTTTTCTTTGCCAAAATATTTACTCTCTTTTTATTAATTTTGATAAATTTTTAAAAAACTGCTGTATAATTAATTTTTCGTATTTTAATTAAACAATATATTATCTCAATATAATTTTTTGCACTTAATAAGAACAGATCGGGATATAATCTTAAAAACTAAACATATTCAGGTATTTACCTGGTTGGCTAATAACTCTCTCATTTTTGAAGTAATCAAATCAAATTCTTGCATTGACTTCAAATTTGATAATTTAATGCATTCTATAAATTTAGAATCCTTAAAATAATCATAGCCTAATTCTAAATCAGGATTATCATCTTTAATTTTTAAAAGAGCACCTCTTAAAAAAATCGTTATAAATTCTTCTGAACTTTCTCTTATTGATCTATCCTTCGGGTCAATAAGTTTTATTTCAACTTGGTTGAAATCTACAAAATTAAGGACACATAATAATTTTGAATCTTTTTCTTCTCCTTTAGAAAATATTTTTCTTTTAATATTTGTACCTTTTACGCTTTCCTTGGGTACTTCCTCAATAAAATATTGTTCCTCAATTGACTTTGTATCTGTTTCCTGTAAATGATTTGTATAAATCTTGTCAGCACTCTGAAACGATTTATTCGATATTAAAGAATTGAGGAAATTTAAGACTTCTTTTAATTCGGTAATCTCTATTTGTAGTTCTTCAAGTTGTTCTTTTTTTTTATAATAGAGATTCTGAATTTTACTTAACATCAATGATAATTTTTCTATTTCTGTTTGATTATCTCTAATACCCATTGAATTCATATATGTTTTATAAGAAATTAAATGTATTTAAAAATTAATGCTATTGATAAATTAAGTAATTTTTATTAAGGCGTGAATAAGATGCAATCAATGATAATAACCCCCAATCCCTCGGATCCTGAAGTTCAAATACTCAGTAAAGAATTTGAAAAAAAAGGATATAATGTTGAATATTTTATCCCCTCTACAATGAAAGTATTGATTTCATTTAGAGATAAGTTTAAGGAAATGTTTAAGGATCTTGAGCCTAGAGCAGCCTTAGTAAGAGGATTTGGGGCGGCAGCAACTCAAAAAATCTTTTTTCGACTTGATATATTAAGAGCCATAGAAGAATATGATGTTAAATTGATAAATTCAAGAGAATCTTTAGAAATTGCTAGCGATAAATTTTTAACTTCAATCTTTTTAGAAAAACATAAAATCCCTACACCTAAAACTATTGTTTGTGAAGATCCAAATAAGGCATTAGAAGGTTTTGAAGAATTAGGTGGAGATTGTGTTTTCAAACCCCTATTCGGATCTAAAGGGATTGGAATTACCCGTTTAAATGATAAAGCTTTTGCTGAAAATGTAATATATTCTCTCAGTAGACTAAATGAAGTGTTCTATTTACAAGAATTTATCGAGCATAATAAAAGAGACATCAGAATATTAGTATTAGGTGATAGAGTTATCGCCGGTATGTACAGAGTAGGTGATAGTTGGAAAACTAATATCTATGCTGGAGCAAAAGCAGAACCACTAAAAATTTCTGAAGAATTAGAAAACCTTGCAATCAAGGCTGCTCAAGTGACTAAGACTGAAATTGCGGGAGTAGACTTGATAGAAGGAAAAAGTGGTTTTCAAGTTTTGGAAGTAAATTCAATACCGGGATTTACCGCTTTACAAAAGGTTACATCGGTTAATATTGCCGAGGAAATTGTAAAGTTTTTCTTTAAAGCTGCAACTGGTTAGATCCTTTAAAATAAAAAAAGAGAAAAAAAAAGTTAGATTCTATTAAGCCAATTTATCAATCATTTTTTAGAGATCCTCAATCAATCCTATTAAGAAAGCAATTAATACTAAAACTCCTGCGATTATATCTACAAAAATAATTAGTAATATTGCAAAAATCAAAAGTACAATCCAATGAAATGGGATCGGATTATTTGGTTTCAAAGCAACCCAGAATGTTAAAATTACCACTACTAAGCCAATAATAAAGTTAACAACAATATCTATCCCAACATCAATAGGTAAAACTTGATATTGGTTACCTACATTTGTAAGTCTAAGTATTAAATATACTAATCCTACCACGGCTCCAATAATTGTTAAAAATTTCATTAATTGTCCATTTTTGTAATTTTTAGTCAATTTGTATCATCTCATTTGAAATAATATTTCTTATTAAGTCATTAAGTTATAAAAGCATTTATATTTCAATTTAGAAGTACTGAATAAGTTAACGAGGGTTATTTTAGCAATGTGTTAGAAAAGCTAAGGATTTTACTTTTTCTATAATGTATTATCACGATATTTTTTGATTTTATATAAGATTTTTTTGGTAAAATTCATGTGATTGATGAAAAAATAAACCGTTATAAACAGGAAATTGATCTCGCAAAAAGTTTATCTAGTCTGAAACATGCCGATCGAGATTATTATGAGAATTTAATTATCAGGTTTGAAAAAATCCTAAGGTTTTATGAAGATTTAAAAATCTGGAGAGAATATGGTAAAAGTGAATAATAAATACAATGCTGTATTCCTTTCACTTCTAAAATCTGAATTATTTAATCCCTAAAATATTAAAATCAAAATCATTTTTTAGTATCAAAAAAATTTTATGCATTGGTAATCCTATAACATTCGAAGGGGAACCTTTTATATACTCAATAAATAAACTTGCTTTTTCAGTTATTGTATATGCTCCTGCTCTTCCTTTCCAATCTCCTGATCTAATATAGTTCCAAATTTCATTGTCGGAGAGTTGAAGGAATTTGACAGTAGTACTATCATAATCCGTAATAACTTTGGATTTATGTGTATTGGTTATTGCTATCCCCGTTAATAAATTATGGGTTTTTCCTATTAATTTTTTAAGAATTCTAAAAGCATCTTGTTCATCTAGTGCTTTACCAATGATTTCACCATTTAGCTCTACAACCGTATCAGCAGCTATTATAATCCCCTCTTTTTTACTTCTTTGCATTACTTCTTTTGCGTTCAATCCTTTTGTCCGAGCTAATTCCATTACCAGTTGTATTGGGTCTTTAATTTCTTTTTTAAACTGTTCTTCATCAACATCAGTTTTTAGAACTTCAATTGGTATTCTGGCCTGCTTAAATAATTCCCTTCTATCAGGAGATTTTGATGCTAGTATAATACGCTCCAAATTATATCACCTTTTTCGCTTAAAATTAACCTAATTAAAGTAAGAATATATTTCTTGTTAACGTTATTAGTAAATTTATTTACATATATTTTATTAGCCTTTAAGATCAATTATTGTTTAAAGAATAAACCCCGTTTAAGTCATCATGGATTACTATTACATCTGGTTTAGTGTAATCGTTTTTTTTTATATCCTTATCATTTATGGTTTTGCAATTTTTTCTAACAAAAATGATAATTTAAATAACTTAACTGCGTTTGTAACCTTATTCTTCGTATTTGTACATATTTTTATCTTTCTTGTTTTAATGAATCAAGAAGATAGGTTAAGATCTTTTATGGTACCATTATGGTTATTAATTTTAAGCATACCACCCTTGATTATATGTATTTTAATTTTCTTCTCCTCTATTTTTGTTTACACATATGAAAAAATGGCCAAGAAAGATTTATCAAGTTTAGGAAAAGAATTAGAAAGAAAAAAAGAAACTTGGAGTAAAGCTAAGAAGGATACCCACAGAAAATTAAATCATGTACTAATTTTTCTAGGACTTGTTTTAGTTTGGTACGTAGGATTGTTTATTGCACACGATTATACAGGATCTTCCGTAGGAATGATTCCTGAAGAGAATAACATGCTTCTACTATATTTTAGACTAATTACAGAACTGAATTCAATATTTGAAGTTCTTTTTTCATTAGGATGGTTTTACTATATTTTATTTTTCTTTTTTTACATTTTTAATCTATTTATCTTAGCAAACGAATTTGCACGTAAGTCAAACTCCCTTTCGTTTCCTTTTACTTTTTTTACCAAGATATATCTTTCTGAGAAAGAGAGACAAAATTATGGTTCTTATTTATTCTTTGCGATTGGACAGATGTTTGCTGCTTTTGTCTGTCCACCTATGGTGTTCTTTACTATTTTAGGAATTGGTTCAATTAGTGATTTGATGACAAGCCAAGTGGGTATAAGGTTTGGAAAAACACACATTTCATGGAATAAAAATAAGACTTGGGAAGGCACAATAGCTGGCACTTTAGTCACTTTAGCAATCTGTTTCTTGTTTGTTGGTATTTATTGGTCATTAATTTTCACACTAGCGTTTTTAGTTTTCGATATATTCACTGAAAAACCAATTAATCTCTCAGACAACTTATTAATACCCATTGGATGTAGTCTTATATATTTGCTTGTTAGATTCTTCTTTAATTTGGATTATTATACACTCATAATATATTGGATTTAAAAAAACAAATAGTATAGAGATTTTAGAGAAGATCATAACATTTTAAGAATATTTAATATTACTAAACAAGAAAATGTATTATCTGCCAACAACAATCATTTTTATTACCTATTCAATTTTAACGCTAATTTATTCTCTTAAGAATAGGCAGATCAAGAAGAAAAATCATATATTTATAAATGAGATTTTACTTGCTGCATTATTTTTAGTAGCGGGGGTTTTATTTCCTTTTTTGTATCAGTCTCAATCTCCTGATTTAAGTCGAAACTCGCTAAATTATATGTGGTTATTTACATCAACCATTCTTATATTAGAATTGGGAATATGGGTCGTTATGCTAGGTTACAATGGAAGAATTTCAAAAAAAAATCCTGAAATTATGGCAGAAAGAGACTATAAAAAATTTTGTGAAGAATTTGATAAAAACTGGGTTGATGATTTGAGAAGTGAAGCTGGGAGAAAACTTTTACATCTATTTGCATGTTTCGTGATCTTCTTCTTCTGGACTCTAGGGCTTATCCTAGAAGATATTGGAATTCTACCCCAATGGGGTTTAGATAACTATAGTTTCTCATATTGGCTAACAATTACTGTTGGTTTTGGATTTGTAATCATGGTTCAAATAGGAGATCTGGCACGACTGAATAAATTCTACTTACTTCCTAAATGGAGTAAACGATGGTATAAATCTATGCGCCAAGAAGAGCAATTTACATTTGTTGCTTCCACACCTTTGGTATTATCGTTTATACCATTTCTATTTGCGCCTTTTCCGATTTTTGGGGCTGTAGTCTTAATAACAACAGGAGCAGATGCAGTCGCTTGCATAATTGGGAAAAAATATGGAAAGTATAGTCTTAGAAAAAACTCAAATAAGACAATTGAAGGTTTTATTGCAGGTGGCGTTTCAACATTTCTAATTGTTATTATTATTTTGACTCTATATCATCCATGGATGCCAGTGAGCATATCAAAAATATTCATAATGGCATCCGTTGCCACAATTTTATTCTTAATGGTTGATAGATTTGTCAGGAATATATCAGATAATATTTTGAATCCTTTAATGACAGGATTTGGTATCTGGATTATTCTATTTCTTTAAAATAAAGGCTTTATCCACCAAAATAAATATAGATAAAAACAATTTGATCTCCATCTTTTAATCTTGTTTCTAAGAACTTATCATGCTGGTAACTCCTTCCATTAATAATAATAGATAAAAACTTACTAAAGACTCCTTTATTTCCTTTTTCCCAGACTAATTCAGTAAATCTCTCACCATACTTCTGCCCAAAAAACTCAATTAGCTCAGCTAAAGTAAGTTCTTTTTCAAAATCAAATATTTCGTTTATGGTTTTAGTTACTTCATTAAACGGTGGAGAAAATTCCAAGTGTAATTTCATAGTCTAATTAAACCTAAGAGTTTAATTATGTTAATAATTTAAAATAAAGTTATTAATAAAAATTTGACGTTAATACAAAATAAAAAAAAGAAAACTAAGTTAATTGTTGTATTTAATCAATCATCGTCGCCGGCTTCTTTAACTGCCTTTTCGAACCCTTTCTTAACACTACCTTTCTTGATTCCTTTTTTTACGCCTTTTCCTAAAGCTTCAGAACCTGTAACATTTTCCACAATTCCCCCAGCAGCTTTAGCGACGCCCTTCTTTAATTTCTTTAATGCACCCATAAATATCACTCTCTTTCATTAAATGTATTGTTTTAAATCTGTAGTATATTCTTACATTATCATAATGTAAATATGGGTTTAATAAATGTTGTGGGAGACTTGAAGTATATTTGAACTGAGATATTCTAGACTTTTAGAATTAAAAATTTATTTTACCCCATGGAATTTTATTAATTTTTTAACAATTATATTCTAATATTGTTATTACATATCAATATCAGTTTAACTAGTTAAAAAAATTGAGTAGATTTAATTAAAATGGCTAAAGTTATTTTTATTTCCAAAAAAGATGTCAGAGATGCTTGGTTATCTGCCGTTGGTCAAGTTTTGTATCATGGAGATGATATAAAGACTGAATATGACAAAAAAGAGGATCCTCCTTCTAAGGACGCTACGGTATTAATTGAAATTAAAGAACCGTTTAGCAATCCTATTAAGCGTAAAGATAAAATCATGAAGATTAGATCTAAATTCGGAATTTCCTATGAAGTATATGGTTGCATGGCTGATACCTACTTAATTGGTTCTATTCAGAGCGGTTATATTGAAGAAATTATGGAGGGTGTAAATGATCATTTATTACATGACTCCGGGGTAAGTTTTCCATATTCTTATCATGACAGAATATTTAATTATGCTCCGTATTCTCTTGAGGATTCTATACATATAAATTATGATTTAGAACCTGTTAATACTGATTTTGTAAAATCTCATGAAAAATTATTGAAAGCAGAGAAAATCAGCAGTACAACTGATTCTACTATTTGGAAGCTAAGTAATGGGATTGAATTTGATTTAGACAAAACAATCTCAGAGCAAATTGCTGTTGATAAAGTTCCAATTGCTGCATTATTGTTCCCAAGAATCAACCAAATGGAGTATATAATCCAAAAATTAAAAGAAACACCATATTCACGCAGAGCACAAGCAATAACTTGGCGTCCATTAGTTGATCCTTATCATGAGGATCCTCCATGTCTTCAGAGGATTTTCATGCGAATTAAGGAAGGAAAATTGTTGATGCAAACAACATGGAGGAGTCGTGATCTCTTTCGAGCATGGGAGGCAAACGTAAACGGTATGATACGAATTCAAAAGAGCATTGCAGATAAATTAAATGTTGAAGTGGGACACTATTTAGATTTCAGCAATTCTCTTCATATCTATGGCAGTACTATTGCAGAAGTTAAGGATATGTTCCAGCGCATGAAAGTCAGAGGGGAAGAATTTCCTGAAGAAATTGCTAATTTAATAGAATAAATCCAATTCATTAGAAGATACGTGGAAAGATTTCTTTTGTATTCTCATAAAGTTGATTTTCTAATTTATCAATAGGAATATTTTTTAAATTAGATATAGTATCTAAGACATCCTTAATCATTGCAGGAGTTCCGTCTTTTCCTGAATATTTCACTGGTCCATCACTTTCAAGTAGGAGATGTTCTATATCAACTGTTAATACCGTTTTTTTTACTGCTGGTGAATAGCTAATTGCTGGGGTAATTGAGAAAAAATAACCTCTATCAATTCCTAAATTTAAAAATTCTTCTGGTCCTGAATACCAATGAACATTAACATTAGGTAAGTTAAAAGAGGGAAGCATATCAAATATTATTTTTTCGCCCCCTTTTGTATGTAGATTCACAGGTAACTCTAACTCCTGAGCAAGTGTTAACATTTGTTCAAAAATATTTGTTTGAAGTGGGTATAACTCTTTTTCCTTTACAAAATGATGATCTAAACCAATTTCACCAATTGCACAGATATTATTTCTATTAGCTCTTATTAATTTGATAACAGATTCTAATTGATTTTCAATATCTTTATTCATCTTTACTTCTTCAGGATGAATTCCTAAGGCAGGATATATTTCATCGTATCGCTCTGATATTTCCAATATTCTTCCAATGCTTACAGCACTCATTCCAACTGCAATTATCTTTTCAACCCCTACGTTCTTAGCCTCTATAATGACTTGATCTAGAGCTAAGTAAAGATTTGCGTGGCAGTGAATATCAATTAGAATTTTTTACACCTCTAATAAAATAATATAGGAATAAAGAAATATTATAGTTTACATGGAATTAATTTGTTCACGAATGAGAGCGATCTTCTTAACTAATTCAAACTTCTTTCTCCTATTATAATCAGATGAATCTAAATGATCTTGAAGAGTTATTAACTCCTTTAATAAGTATTTTTTTAAATCTTCTTTAGTGAAATGTCCAATATGCTCTGGGAGAGGTTCAATTTTGGCTGCTCTCTTTATTCTTAAGTCAGAAATTGCTTTCGCTAGTTGGGCTTGAAAGCCGCTAGCCTTACTTGGATCAATATCTCCCAATGTATCTAAAGAAGTTGTTAATCCATCAATGAAGGCTTCTAAATCTTCTACTTCAATTGTATCATCAGGCATTGGAAAACTTGGAAAAATTAAATGTCTCTTTTTTTAAATTCTAGAAACAACTTAGATATTTATTATTGATTATTCTACTTTAACCTAAATGTAAATTACTAATCCTCAAGCTACGTTTTATCTTCTTTTTCTTAATTTTGGAATTAACATCGGAACAGAATTTTTATAATTTTCAAATTTTTTACCGAATTCTTTTAATAATTCCTTTTCCTCTTTCCACGATAAAAGATAAACTATTAACATTATTATAGGAGTTGCTAAGATAGAATATAAGGAGGAAAGTAGAATAGAGATTCCTATATGCGATAAAATTGCTCCGAAATATTGTGGATGTCTAATCCGAGAATAGATTCCATTACTAATAACTTCTTCAGGTCTGTGTGTTTCCGCTACCTTTAAGGTTGTTTCCTTTACCCCTACAATTCCAAACCAAGCACCAATAAATATAATTGGTATTGATATTATTAGATGCAATACTGAAATTGAAAAACTGAAAAACAATATGAAATCTAAGCTAGCAGAGATTTTGGGGATGGTAAACTTAGGTTGAGGTGAAATCCATATACCAAAAAGAAATAAAAAAAACCCCCATCCTGAAATTAATCCAAAAATAGTGGTTAATTTCTTTCCCTTCTGTTGTCCATATCGATCCTGGAGTTTTATGTGTTCTAATGACCAGAAATAGAAAGGTATAATTGAAATTAATCCAATAACACTTGTCAGGAACATGAAGTACATGTAAGATTTCCTCTTTGGAAAAAAAAGTTTTGTATATATAAGGATATTAACTTACGAATACCTATAATTATATTTAAAATCCCTTCATAACTAAATTTAGTGTAATTAAAACTAATAATAGGAGAAAATAATGCATACTATTTCAGATACAGAACTCTCTCAATTATTGAGAAAATACCAAAAGAAGCAAGTAACTATCGATGACGCTATAAAAAAATTCATACAACCCGGAAATAGAATTTTTATTGATTCAGGCTGCTCGGAACCTATAGATCTAACTAAAAAGTTGATTGAGCTTGGACTAAAGCTTCCAGATGTAGAAATCTTACATTTTCTTAGCTTGAGTGATCTTGATTATTATAAAACTGTTGGGGGGATAGAAGATTTATTTAGACATAATGCTTTATTCATTGGAAAATCACTTCGTAAGTATATAAGAGAAGGTCAGGCAGACTACACACCAATACTACTTTCGGAAATCCCAAGGTTATTTAAATCGGGCAAGATGCATTTGGATACGGCTTTAATTCAAGTGAGTCCCCCTGATAAATATGGATACTGTAGTTTTGGTATAAATGTAGATATTGTAAAACCAATAGCCGAAGTAGCTAATTGTGTAATTGCTGAGATAAATCCAAAAATGCCGCGGACCTGGGGAGATTCTTTTATTCACATGGATGAAATTGATGCCTTTGTTATTTCAAATCACGACTTAATTGAATACAGTTACGGAAAACCTGATAAAACAGCAAATGATATTGCGAAATATGTAGCGTCTTTAATAGAAAACGAATCAACAATTCAAATGGGGATAGGAATAATCCCTAACGCTGTTACTGATGCACTCCATGAAAAAAAGGATTTGGGTGTTCATAGTGAAGTATTTTCGGATGGGATCGTCGATCTTGTTGAACAAGGTGTCATTACATGTAAGAAGAAAACAATACATAAAGATAAGATTATATGTTCGTTTGTTATGGGCTCAAAGAGACTATATGATTTTGTAAACGATAATCCTATGGTGGAATTTCACCCAAGCGATTATACCAATGATCCCTTTATTATCAGCCAGAACAAAAGGCAGGTTGCAATAAATGCTGCACTTTCAGTAGATCTAACAGGACAAGTGAATTCAGATTCTATTGGATATAAATTTTATAGCGGAATTGGGGGACAGGTTGACTTTGTCCGAGGTGCTGCTCGTGCAAAGTATGGTAAACCAATAATGGTAATACCATCAACAGCAACATTAAAAGATGGAACAGTTGTTTCTCGGATAGTACCATATCTTCAACCAGGATCGGGAGTAGTAATTACAAGAGGGGATGTACATTATGTTGTTTCCGAATGGGGTATCGCATATTTATATGGGAAATCTATACGTGAAAGAGTTCTTCAAATGATAAATATTGCGCATCCTGATTTCAGAGAAGAACTTCTAGAACAGGCAAAAAAATGGAATTATGTGTACTCAGATCAAAAATTACCTGTCTCTATTGATGGTAGAATTTCCATATATCCTCAAAAATATGAGATTATGATAACTTTGAAAAATGAGAAAGTAATAAAAATCCGACCAGTGAAACCCACTGATGAGAGAATGATCCAAGAGTTACATTATTCTCTTGACGATAGGGATAGGTACCGGCGTTTTTTTACTCCTATGAAGGACTTTCGTCATAAGAAAATTGCCCCAATGGTGAATATTGATTATTCTACTGATATGATATTAGTTGCTGTCGATAGTGAGAATGGAGAAGAAAAGATTATTGCGATGGGTGGTTTTTTTAAGACAGGTCAACCTTCTTTAGCAGAATTATTATTTGTAGTTCATAAAGATTGGCGAGGATTAGGATTAACAAGATTCTTATTACCGTTTCTTGTTCAAATTGGACGAGAACTTAATTATAAGAGTTTAGGGGGTTCAATGTTACTTGAAAACAAGGCGATGATTCATGTTATTAACACTTCTGGATATGAAATAAAACTCAGAAGAATTGAGAGTGGTGTAACTGAATTTATTTTTGACATTTCAAAATGATTCCTGTTATATTTTTACTATGAACAATTTATCTCGATAACATTGCGGTGAATTATAATTCTTATCTCAGAATTCCATAACCTATATAATTCTCGCGGTCTTTCACCAGAGGTAGTTTCACAATTCCGAAGTATAATTTATGGCTATTATAAACAGCAAGGTAGAAATTTTCCCTTTAGAGAAAATATAACTCCTTATAATGTTTTAGTGTCAGAAATCATGTTGCAACAAACTCAGACAGGAAGAGTTTCAGAAAAATTTCTTGCCTTCATTGATAAATTCCCAGATTTTCATGCCTTATCAAAAGCTTCACTGGAAGAAGTTCTTAAAACATGGCAAGGTTTAGGTTATAATCGAAGAGCAGTAGCATTAAAAAAAATAGCTGAAAATGTAATTACTGATTATAATGGTGTTCTACCAGATTCGATCGAAACATTAAAATCTTTTCCACAGATAGGCCATAATACAGCTTCTTCAATCGTTACATTCGCTTTTAATAGACCTACTGTTTTTATTGAAACCAATATAAGAAGAGTATATATCTACTTCTTTTTTCCTGGTAAAATTAGTATAGTCGATAAAACGATCGTTCCAATTTTAGAGAAAACTATGGATAGCGAAAACCCTCGAAACTGGTATTATGCTTTAATGGATTATGGTGTGATGTTAAAAAAAACCTTTCCTGATTTAAACAAACGAAGTGCTCACTATCGGAAACAAGCACCCTTTAAAGGTTCTAATCGAGAAATAAGAGGTAAAATATTGAAAATTCTTATAAATAATAAGAATATGAAAAAAAGTGATCTTCTGAAAGAATTAAAAGATATTAGCCCTGAAAAGCTAACACAGATCCTTAATCGATTAGAGAAAGAGAGTTTCATTAAAAACGAGAGAGGTAACATTCAGATTGTTAAGTAAAATACGAATTATTATAAATTTCTAAGATATTTTGAAATCTTACTTGCCAATTTCTCTTGATTATCCCAGTTCCCAAATGCTTGACCTTTAGCAATTAAATTCTGTATTTCTTTTTTATACATTTTATTCACTCTCATTCCGGGTTCTTTGGAAAACGGTGTTTGAGGTAAGGGTATAAAAGAATGAGCATGAATTCTAGCACCTTTTTTCGACAAATTTTTCATCAATTCAATCGTAGATTTAATATCTTTAATATTTTCTCCTGGTAGTCCAAATATAAAATCAACATTAATTTTGAGGTTATTTTTTAATGTTAAATCCACAGCCCTATAGATCTCATCCACGCTATGTCCTCTGTGACATAAG
Source organism: Promethearchaeota archaeon (assembly GCA_019894975.1). Taxonomy (GTDB): domain Archaea; phylum Asgardarchaeota; class Lokiarchaeia; order Sigyniarchaeales; family SOKP01; genus Loki-b32. The sequence continues at coordinate 105,784 of JAGXNO010000001.1, forward strand.
TCTAAGACTTTTTGACTCCCCGATTGCGCTCCCACTGTAATATTATCATTATCACCATATTTTAGTACTAAATTTAATGTATCTTGAGTAATGTGTTCAGGTCTTACTTCCGATGGAAAAGTCCCTACAAACATCCTTCCTTTTTCCCCAATTATTTCTCTAACATTAAACAGCATATCTTCAAATTTCTCTAAGTTTAATGATTTTCCATCTTCGGATCCATAACTGAACGCATTAGGGGATATAAATCTTATGTCAGTAAGATCTCCATAATGATCTGTTAATATCTGTACATATTTACATATAGATTCAATACTTCTATGTCTCGGGGTCGTTCCTGAAATATAGGGTGTTTGACAAAAATAGCACACGTAAGGGCATCCCCTTGTTATTTCTATTGCCCCAAAACGAGTGTTTCTTATAGGAAAGGGTGGAAAGTCACTTAAATCGATTGGAGCTCGTCTTCCAGTATAAATATATTTACCATCTTCATTGTAATAAGCAATTCCTTTTACGTCACCAATTTCTTTATCAGCTACGACCTTATTCATTAGTTCTATTATGGTCTGCTCTCCTTCACCAACTACAACTATATCAATTCCCATTTTTAAAGTTCCTGACGGGTCTCCTGTCGGATGAGATCCTCCCGCAATAATCAGAGATCTTTCATGAAATTTCCGGTGTAGTGATTCAACTAATTCTGAAATCTCAAAGAGTTGAATAGTTGTAAAAGAAATAGCAATAATCACTTTGCTATAAGAATTAACCAACTCTTTGAGAGAATCAATAAGGTTATCCCTCGAAGTTAAGAAAAAAATGTCTAAACTTTCAAAAACCTCTTCTACCTCAAGTGCTCCTGCGATTGAGTTCAAGCTATAAAAATTATCTCTATGATAATATACTACAAATGCGACTTTTTTCAAGAAAAAACTACCTAAAATAATATACAGTCAATTTATTATTATCTTAAAATTATTGTTAAAATTAAAATACTGAGAAAGAGGGATAATATTGTTATTGAATGAATTTTTTGCCACAGACATATCTGAAGTTGGTATTGCATGGTTTGATTTTTATTCTATTGGTCATATCTGCTTTGGAATTAGTCTTTTTCTCTTCTTTTCTTTGTTTTATACTCTTCCAAAACGAAAATACAGTACGACGCCAATTTTCTCATTACTCTTTGTGTTTATCCTTACGATTGTAAGTTCGATATTATGGGAAATCGTTGAAAACCTTGTATTTCTAGATTTAGGGTGGAAGTTTGAGGATCGTCTTGATAGTTGGCAAAATATGACTACGGATGTTTTATTATGCGGAATTGGGGGTTTAGGTACTTGGTTGTTTGCCTATATAACATTTGAAAAAGATAAAAACTCTTTTGCGTATTACACTTTTGGACTAATAAGTCTGGGGGTTTGGCTAGGCGTTTTCATAATACTTAGATACCTAACGTTTCAAAATTCTCCTATGATTTAATTATAGCTTTTTATTCATTTTTTTTAAAGAGAGATTAAGGATTTTTAAGAAAGGGAATAACTTAATTATTTAAAACTAAAAGTGTGTCTACAATTCGGTTTATATATTTGCTTTTCTGAATTTTGCAAATACGCGCTACTTTCCTATAATTGAAAGATTCCGCCAATGTATCAAGATAAGAAAGATTATATAGAATTGAGACGTTGCCATCATTTCTCATGAAAAGCATATCTAATTTTTGTTGTATTTTATTGTTGTTACCTTTCTTCTTTTTCTTTACTCTCCTATTAATCTCAGTGAGAGCATTGTTGAAGTTAATATCCCTAATACTTGAGATAAGAGAATTTAACACTAAGGCATATAACACAACAGTATCGATATTTTTTGTATCTTTTAAATTATGGAATTTTAATTGTAAATCTTGGTAAATTTCATTAATATTATTCTCATCTACTCCCTTAATTCTTTTGAAAAGGTTAAGGAATTGTAAGTATTCACCCTCGAGAAACAATTGAATATTAGAATTAAATAGATCTTTGAACTTTCTTATAATCTGCCCTGAATTGCTAATTTTTACTGAAACTTCAGGTGTTCTGCCGATAATTATATCAAAACCGTCTTTATAGAACTGTTGGTTTATTAAATTGTTAGTTGCATCGTATAATTGTTCTAAAATCATTCCAATCCTATAAGACCGATAATTAAAATTTTATGTCTGCTTTTAATACATCTAATAAAAATTTGATGATTTAACTTCTTGTATTTTTATTAAATTCTTTTCTCCTAATATTATTAAGGCGGAATAATATAGGTATAATATATTAATTGCTCTCGATTTAACTATTCTTCCTAAATACTACTCATAACTACAAATTCTAATGGATAGAAGAGATTTCGAAGGAATATTTCAAGATAATGCTTAATTTACTCATTTGAATGTTTATCGATATTTTTTTTTAAGATATCGTCTAACTTGTTCTATTAAACCTAAAAAAAGAAATAAAACCTTTTTATTACTTACTTACTTATTATAACTTGCAATTTTAATTAATTGAACTCTAATTAATGTTCTAAATAACTAATAAAGTTAAAAAAGAAGGTTGAAAATTAAAATGGTTGACGAATCATTATTAAAGGATTTAAAAGCAGCCCAGGATGCTGGGGCTTCTGGCGCTTCAGTTGACGATATGATGAAGGTTTTTGCTTTTATTAAGCAGGTCTCCACCGAAAATGAAGATTTGAAGGAGGAGCTCGAGGATATGGACATTGCTATTCAGATGGTTATTACAGACGCAGATAAGAAGTTCTGGCTCTCAGTAAAGGAGGGAGACTTAGATTTCGGAGATGGAGAAGTAGAGAATCCTTCATTCACAATGTCCTCAAATCTGGAAGTTGGTGCCGGTATCTTAATGGGCGAAGTAGATGCTACTTCTGCTTACATGGCAGGCGACATTACAGTAGAGGGTAATCTTCAGGATGCTATGGCATTTCAAGAGATTATCGAGCTTGCTCTCGAAGCTTACGAAGACCTTATTGAAGATCTGTAGATTTCAAGCAAAGAGAAAAAGCAACGTAGTAATTTTTTTCTTTTTTTTAAATATTCTTAAACTCTATTTTTTTAGTATAAAATCAAGCGAATCTTAATTATTTGTGCTCAATATTACAAATGTTCTTAATTAATTTAAAGAGAAGATTCTTATTTTCTCATTAATTTTGCAAAACAAATTTAAGTAAAAAGTGAAAAAATTTCATGAGTAATGATATATATATTATCGGCGTAGGAATGATTAGATTTGCTAAACTTCCAGGCAGGACTATGAAAAGTATGACTGGTGAATCTGTTGAAAACGCTCTAAAGGATTGTGGATTAAGTAAAGGAGATTTAGATGCGGCTTGGTTTAGTAATTCTGGATGGGGTCAATCTGAATATCAACATTGTATTCGAGGTCAAGTAGCACTAAGTACACACGGTATTGATAAAATACCCATTACTAATGTAGAAAATGCTTGTGCCGGAGGGAGTTCTGCTTTCCATAATGCTTGGATGTCAGTTAAATCTGGAGTATATGATGTTGCATTGGCAGTCGGAGCAGAAAAAATGTATTTCGATAAACCCCCGGTGGTAACTTCTGGAGGGATAAAAGGAATGGGAGCAATGTCTGGATTTATCTCTGGAACTGATGTTGAGGATACACTTAAAATGATGGGCCAATTAAAAAAACAGATCGAAGAAGGAAACAAACAAGCCCTTAAAGAAAAGGAAACGAATGAGAAAGAAGGCGGAGAGAAGCCTAAAAAGAAAGATCATTCAATCTTTATGGATTTTTATGCTATGGGGGCTCGTGCTCATATGAAGCAATATGGAACTACCCAGCGCCAAATTGCGGCGATTGCGGCAAAAAATCACAACAACTCAACAATGAATCCTTTAGCGCAGTATACATTTCCTCAGACAATAGAACAGGTCATGAATGATTATGTGGTAGCTTATCCTTTAACCAGAGCTATGTGTGCTCCAACAGGAGATGGTTCAGCAGCTGCGATAGTTTGTTCTGAAAAATATTTAAATGATAATCCAAGCCTTAAAGATAGAGCAATATTAGTACGCGCTTCAGTTTTAAGGTCTGGCTCCCGACAACCATTTAATGAAATCAAAGTAGCTTCTGATATAGCGTATAAACAAGCTGGTGTTGGTCCAGAAGATATTGATGTCTCAGAAGTTCATGACGCTACAGCATATGCAGAGCTTCATGTAACGGAAGGCTTAGGTTTCTGTCCCGTTGGTCAAGGTGGTCCGTTTGCAGAAAGTGGGGCTACACAAATCGATGGAAAAGTAGCTGTTAATCCTAGTGGGGGTTTATTAGCTCGTGGGCATCCTATAGGTGCTTCTGGTATAGCACAAATGTATGAGCTTATAACACAATTACGTGGAGAAGCTGGTGAAAGACAAGTTAAAGACGCTAAAATAGCTCTAGCTCATAATGGTGGAGGAAACTTAGGTCCTGGATCAGCAGCATTATGTATCCATATTTTTGGGAATGCCTAAAATTTTTTTTAATTTCCTTATTTATTCTCAAATATTAAAACTATTCTCAAAATCAATAAGGATTTGAGTTAAATTAATTAAATAGAAATAGAGAGTAAATTTACATAAAAGCCTTAGCTTGTTTCTTCAATTTAATCATTTCTAAATCTTTAAAGTATTGTGGATTCAATTGAAGAGTTTGTTTAAGTTCTTCTACCTTTCGCTTACTTCTTTCTGGTCTAAATATATTGAATAATGACATTTTACTTATCACATTTTTATGTTTCTTTGTTACTATTCATAAACAATAACACCTATTTCAATGCACTCTATAATAAATTTAAGGTATCCTCTAGATCTTCTAGATTTCTTGTCTTAGAATTCTAAGACTTCCAAGCTTTTCCGTGATGTTTAAATATATACATTTTTTTCATTAAACTTTTAGATAAAAAATTTAAGGAAATAAGATAATTATTAATTATGGAGCTTTTATACAGAAAACTACAGAACTTAGGTGGATCTTTATATGTTAACTTACCTAAAGTATGGATCAATAAGTATGAATTGAAAGAAAAATCAACGGTAGCACTTGAAATTCGAAACGACGGTACAATATTAATAAAACCCAAAATGGAGCAACAAGAGAAACTAATACAAGATGAAGTCATATTAGAAGCAGACGAATATGTTATTTGGGATCTGCTAAAGAAAAGTTTGGCAGGAGAAAGAAATATAACAATTATTTCAGAAAGAGAAATAAATAAAGGTTTAAGAAAACTCATAAGGAGATATGTTAACCGTCTACCGAATACAGAGATCATTGAAGAAACTGACCAAAAAATTGTTGTTCAAAATTTCGGATTTCAAGAAATCCCCACTAAAAAGTTAATCCAACGGTTGTTATATTTAGTAGCGAACATGTTTGAAGATCTAAAAAACAAATCATTCGAAGATTTAAATGAAAATTTTGAGCAATTAAGAAAATTTTACTTTATCTTAGTCATTCATATTAGAACTTATCTTCGAACAGGAATATATATTTCATCCAGTAGCGAGTTTACTCCTCTAGAGGCAATGGATTTTCGCATGTTCTGTGAAAAAATTGAAGAAATAGGCGAGATCTTGAAGGGACTTCGATTAAATGAGAATGTATTAGATTTTTATAATGAAATACAGCAATACTTTAATGAAATGATGGATGCTTTTTTGAAAAAAAAAGATAAGTTAGCGTTTATCGTGTGGGTAAAAAAGGATCTTCTCTTCAACAAAGCAAATGAAATTTTAAGCGATTTAAATTATGAAGACAAGGAAATAATTAAAAAAATCATGCGTATCGCACAAGATATAAAAGATATGGCAGCCTTGATCTGAATCCATTAATTCTAATTTAGATTTAGAGGATATTTTCGATATTTCTCAATAGCCGCTCGTAATGCCAAAATATTTTCCCATGGTGCACTAAGAACGTTATGACTTGGACCGAGGAAATATCCCCCTCCCCGCGCTGCAGCCCTAATACATCTTTTTACTTCTTCCTCAACATCCTTAGCAGTTCCAAAGTTGAGTATATTTGATCAAACAACGCTTCATGTAAACCAATAGGTATTGTAGCCATTGGATATAAATACTTAGATAGCTTTCCCACAAAATTTTCCCAAACCTGAGGAGAATAATTAAGTTTATTATTAATATGGTCAAAAGGTTTACCGAATTTATCCCAATATTCATGAACAATTTCTGGTGTCCTGAAATATCCATCTTGATACCACAAATACATCAATCCCGTTCCAACTTGAGGGGTAGGTCTGAATATTCTTCCATCGCTAGTTAAAATAATGCTCTCAGGGTATTCAAGAGGAGCTTTTGTATAATTTAATTTAAATGCCTTAATACCCCAGGGATCTATGTTATGAATGTCTGAATTCCAGAAAGATAATTCGGTTATACTTTTTGTAATTCCCAAACTTACATTGAACTTCATTTTTAGGACATCAGTTTCTATCCCTGCTCTAATTTTCTTATATTCCTCTGAATTCTTAAAATATTGATTTGAGATCCCCGTAACTTCAAATCCTAGATAATGAATAGGGATCTTATCAGGTTCTTCAAGTTCTAAGGTTCTAATAACCCTTTCTCGTTTTGATAGTACCATACTAAACATTTGTTTTAAGCATTTAAATAAATTTTTAATATGTGGATGCTCTCTCTTAAGCTAAGAATGGATGATATATATTGAATATAGCAAATTTATATATATGCAGATTTGTTAGTTTAACTTATTATGATCACATGGATTCTACTACTAATTTTAAGCATCTGGATTTTAGCTAATCGATTCTCACAAAATGGGAAGGTTGCTGGTTATCCTCTTGGAATGCCACGAGGAACTGTTAGAGCGTTAATTACTATCATGATCGTTGCTTTTCCTTTTGGTTAGTTAATGCGTGGGAAAGAAATACCTGGATTAATAATAAATGCAATTTTTATTGTAGTAGCTTTTTATTTTGAAGCAAGAAGAAGTGAAAAAGAAAAACTCAAGCAAATAATTGACGAGCTAAAAGGTTCCGAACTAAATATTGAAGGAAAAATAAAAGAGAAAAAACCTTTATACTTGCCACAGTATACAGTAAGAGTCTCGTTAGTGTTTATACTGGTAGCTATAATAGTAATAAATTGGTTAGGTCCTGATGTTCCTTTTCAACAATCTAATACATTAGCAGATTTACTTTTAATTATCAGCTTCTTTATAATTGGTGCTTTTTTTCGAGCTATAGCAAAAACTAGAGAGAAGAAAAAAATCAGAGAACAAATCTCAGATATTGATGCGTCACTTTCTGATGCTCAAATTATAGAAAAATTAATGTTGAGAGAGCAAAGTTGGTTCAAACGCAAAGGAAAGAACATTCTCTCAATTTTAGTGCTAATAGCAGTTGTTGTAGCGCTTTATTGTTATACTTTTGAGATTGATTATACTCTATTTACCCTTACAACTCTTGATAATTATCGTTTAACCCTAGTTGGATTATTACTGATCTTTACTAATACCTATTATGGCTTTCGAGATTAAAAAATAATAAAAAAATTTATCATTTTTTTTTAGTTTTCTTTTTACTTTACAGTTATAAATGAAATTCTGTTCCAGTAACTCCAATCGTATGAGATGGATGACGAGCCATTATTTTATTAAAGTTAAAGCCAGTACAATGCATTCCACTGACAATGGTTGGATTTAATTTTTCGATATAGCTTACTTTTTCCTCAATGACTTTCTCTGAATTCCATTCTTCATGAAATCCACCAATCACAGCATATATTTTGTCTATCCCCGTAATTTTCTGAGCATGTTTTATAGTATTTACCACACCACAATGACCACATCCAGTAATAATTACTAAACCTTCATCTTTTACATTTATATATACTGAAGTTTCATCTCTAAAGGTATGCTCTATAAAATCCTTTCTACTTTTCATTATGTAGACTCCTGGTGTTGATTCTTTCTTGTCAGTTAATTCAATTTCCCCACTTGTGATGATTCCGTCATACAACTTAACAGGTTCATTAGTTTCAATAAGCCTAACTCCATATTCATTAGTTAGATTAGTAACCATAGGTTTACTTAGTAAAGGTAATTTTGTGCTCATTGCAAATTGATCTTTTTCTTCTTTCAATGCCGTTGCCAATTTAGCAGCAGGGACTTTTTCTCCTGATTTCTTTACGGCTATAAAAAACTGTTCATAACAGAGGGGATTTAAATAAAACTCGCAACCTTCTTTCAACAATGGAACTACTTTTAATAAACTTCCCCAATGATCAAAATGTCCATGTGACAAGATCATATTTTCAACATCATTCAAATTAATATCAAACTGTTTACAATTCTCTGTAATGGTTTCAGCCAACCCTCCCATATCAAATAATATATTTTGGGTCTTCTCTCCATCATTGACTTTAATTAAAACAGATAATCCATGCTCTCCTTTAGCTCTTTTTGCTTTTGCTCCAGGATATTTTACCTTCCCTATTAAATTCATTTTGGGTAAAATAGTAAGACTTACTTCATTTGTAGTCAAAACCTTAACCATGATTTTTCCAGATTCAATACTTCCAATATCCATTAAATTTTCCCTCTTTAAAATAAAGATTTGATATATTCCTTATATTAATTATTCATAATAGTACATAGGTTAAAATTATTAATAGATTTATTAATAATGATAACAAATTTCATAGTAAATAAATATATGATATTACACTTAATTTAGGGATATATTATGGAAGATGAATTAGAAGAATTAAAGGAACTTTCAATAGTAAAGATAAAAGTAGCCTATAACCGATCTATAGATGCAGAAGCGACCCACATGGTACTTTGGGAAAAATTCGAAAAGAATAGAAGGAATAAACTAATATTTACTTTAATTTTAGGCATAATTGCTGCAAGCTCGTTAATTTTTACAGTATCAACCGCTACTACTACAGAATTTAGAATCTATATTGTTTTTGCAGACATTTTTGCTTTGTTATTATTGTTAATAGTAATTTGGGATACTATTCAAGGATTCACGGGAAACTATGGGAACCATGGACGCATAGTAAATGAAGCGCTACAATTACGTGAGCAAAGTATAAGTTTTTTACAATATAAGTTAGATAACTTGGATAAACAAGGATATATAGATGAGTTAAAATCCCTTGAAATCAATGACACCATTCTGAAAGAAAAAAGTGGTAAATATACAGGAAAACTTTCAAGTGCTGTAAAAAGTGCTATTAATCAAAACCTCGAGAATCTCAAAATTCAGGGAATTAAAAATTATTTTATAACTCAAGAAGAGATTGATTCCGCAACAGAAAAACTACAAAAATATACTGCTCTTCGCACCTGTGAAGCATGGATTAAATTTGAGTAAACTATCCTTTATTTTCAAGAATGATGAATTATGTTGAGAAAATGTAATACTTGTGGAATGCTTAGAGCTCAGAAGGATTTGGTTTTGTTTAATGACGGGAATTACATGTGTTTTTCATGTTGGAATAAATACCTTAGAGAAAAAAGAAAAAAATCTAATAAGTAAATCAGTATGAACAAAGGTATGTGTATTTCCCAAGATCAAACCTTCGAATTTTAAGTTCGTCTTCTGAACCATCTCTAGGAATAAGGGGCATCTTTATTACAATTTTAGAGTTTTCTAAATAAATATTATTGTAAAACATATTCTTACATTTGTCCCAATCAATAAATAGCTTGGTTATTATCTCTTCTTTTTCTTCTGGTGGGATTAATGACATATTTTTACATCAATACTATATCTAATTCTATTGAAACCTAAAATGAATGAAACCCTTAATTATAAAAATTGATTACTCGCCTTAAATTACTCGGAATTCTCCAATAGAGAATTGTTATTTATTGTCGTAAACCTTGATATCAGTTATTGCATAAGAAAAGAACTATAAAAATCTTCGTGTTAAAATGAAAATTATATGACCTTGGTTTAGATTTCAATGTAAAAGATATATACTAAACAAATATATTCACAATTAACTCGAATAATATAACCATAATAACTAAAATAATAATGTCAATCTCAAGAGATAATAATATTAAATCTTTTATAGAGAAGGAAGTAAAGAATAGTACTAAAAAAGTCAAAGGAAAGAAAATAGCAATAGCTGAAATCATTGATAATGCTCTAATCTCTTTACCAGTAAAATCTATATATGATATGAACGAAAAAATTAAGGGATGTTACTTTTTTATAGTAAAAAATCATGCAAAGCAGCCAAAGCTTCGATATTTTCTGACTATCTCACTGGCAAATAATAGTTCTGATTTATTGGTTCAGCTTGCAAAAGAATTTGCTCGTAAAAATGAATTACAGTTGATTCAATACTCGATTTATCCAAAAACAGTAAGAACTCAATTATTATCAATGAAAGAAATTAAAATTATCGAAGATTATAATGATTCTATTGAAGTTCTCAAAAGGTTCCGGAAGGAATTTCGAGAAAAACTAATGGTTTTAAAGAACCTAGTAGAAAATAAATAATTTTAAGTAAAACCACAATAATAATTTTATAATCTAAAGTGTTTTAAATTAATTTTATATCATAAAATAGTAATTGAACGATTTATTAAAATCAAGGAAATATACCAATATGACGCTTCGAGAAAATACAGTTAAAATTGTTAGTACAATTGGACCAGCTTCCAGCTCTAAACAAGTGCTTAAAAATTTAATTGATGCGGGAGTAGATATCTTCCGATTAAATTTCTCACATGGAAAACATGAGGAAAAGAGAGAATTAGTTAAAAAAATTAGAGGGATAAGCAAATATACTGGAATTTTAGCGGATATTCAGGGCCCAAAAATAAGAGTTGGGGAGTTTAAAGATGATAATACCTATAATTTAAACATTGGACAAGAAGTAAAAGTCTTTGAGAAGGAGATTAAAGGAGACCAAGAGCAATTTTCAGTTCCACTAGAAGGTTTTCTGAAATCTATGAGAGTAGGAGATGTCTTTTTTGTTAATGATGGAATTATCAAAATTGAAGTAAAAAATAAAGCAGTAGATCACATTATTGGCGAAGTGTTAGCAGGGGGGATGATAAGCAACCGAAAAGGAGTAAATATACCTAGAGGTGAATTACAGCAAAGAGTTCCTACAGAAAAAGATGTGAAAGATTTAGAACTTATTGCTGAATTAGATCCTGAGTATGTGGCAATATCCTTTGTATCAGATGGTAGTGATGTTCTCCATGTGAAAAAAATTCTTGAAAATTATGGTAATAACAACATAAAACTTATTTCAAAAATTGAAAGGCCTATAGCCCTAGATAATTTCGATGCGATATTGGAAGTAAGTGATGGAATAATGGTAGCTCGAGGGGATTTAGGAGTAGAAATAGCCCCTGATAGGGTTCCCTTAGTACAAAAAGATATGATTTACAAATGTAATAAGGAAGGAAAACCAGTTATCGTAGCAACTCAAATGCTCGAATCTATGATTAATGCACCTATCCCCACTCGTGCAGAAGCAAATGATGTATTCAATGCAGTTTTTGATGGGAGTGATGCAGTGATGCTCTCTGGAGAAACTGCTGTAGGTAAATACCCCATTAATGCTGTACAATACATGAACCAAATCGCTAAAACAGCCACAGAGAATATGCCACTAAGAGTTCCAGATGAGTTTGACTCTGATAGATTGACACATACACAAACATTGGGACATGCAATTTATGCTTTAGCCGCAGAAATGCAGGAATTAAACTTTAGAGGAAAAATCTTGGTAATCACTCGAAAAGGGTATGGAGCAAGGATGATCGCAAAATATCGCCCTCCATTACCAATTGTAGCCATTACACCGTTAGCTAGAACCGCGCGTGAGTTAAGTCTTGTATGGGGAGTGCAACCGGTGCATATCGAAAACATCGGTTTTTTTGATATGGATGCCGAAGAAATTATTGAGCAATCCGTGAAACATGTTGTCGAAATTAAATTACTGGATGAGAATGAACATGTAATTATTCTACTAGTATCGAGAAAATTTGAAAGAAGAGGTAATTTAGTTGGCCTGTACTATGTAGGCGAAATTTTAGAACAGGCGTAGAGCATTTACGATTTTTTGAATGTCGAGTTTGCGTGGATCGCCATAAAGCTCCATATAAAAAGGTTTTTTGAGACTCACACCCATAAGAGTGTTTCCAGTATCATGCTTAAAAACGCCATAATAATCCGATAAAGGAACCTTTCTTAGGGAGTTCTCAAGCGCTTGAACTAAAATTCCTAATTCTTTCTTAGTAAACTGAAAAGGGTTAAAATTTATAAGTGCTTCAAACTCTTTGGGAAAAATATCCTTTCCAGAATCGTCTTTATAACTCTGCCAACCCCCAAGGGCAGCTCCCGATTGTCCGTAGTAGAAAGTTGCTGGAAACTGCCTTCCGTCAGGCGTTCTCACAAACATCCATACATCAAATAGGCTTTCAATTCCCCCATATTGAATGGTAGGAATAAGCTTTTTGAGTGTACTTCCTAATAGAATCTCATACTTCTGCTCGTCAAAGTCAAAGTAGGGGTATACCTCCTTTATCTTCTCAAGATCACGATTGAAACTTAGCGTGCAAAACCTACTACTGTCAATACTCTTCACGTAGGAAAGATTTGAGTCCAGACCTTTAAAAATAAACCCGAATCCGTTATACCCAACTGCTCCTTTAGCAAGGTTATCGACACCTTTGGTAGCTTTTGACACTAGTTCTAAGAGCATATTACATTTAATCATTATTAAAATTAATAGTACTTACATTTTTAAAACCCAGTGAAAAATAAAAGGAAGTGATAATATAACCAATTATTATCCAACTAATAAGATTTTTGCCTAAAATATTTTATAGACAATTCTATGTAAAATAAATATAAAATAAATTTATTTATAATATTTAAATCCAAATTAATGGAATGTTGAAAAAAAATGAGTGAAGAATGGAAACATGCATCATGGGTATCATTTCTAGGGATGATAGCTTGGATGGTAGGAATTTTAAGTGGTGTTATCTCTATAATAGTGGGAATTGTAAGAGCAGCTTTATTTTTCTTTACGTGGGGAAGTCCTATCTGGTTAATTATAAGCGGAGTTATGGCAATTGTGATATCTTTCTTTGTTATCCTACCCATGTTCTCGATTAAATGTCAAAAAAAAGATTGGGATTCTCTACTTGATTGGGTATTACCTATTGGAAATATACGATTCCCATGGATGCTTTTATGGGGAATAATCCTTGAAATTTTCACGTGGTGGGGAGGAATATGTGTAATAATTCCTGCACTAGTTTTACTCTTTGCCGGTCCGAAAGAGTATGAGTGGAAAATAGAATAGGTTTAAATTTAAAATTCATTTTTTTATTTTTTATTTCGGTTTTAGTTCAGTTATACATCATTTTATATGTAAATAAAAAACCTTGAGTCTTTAGGTGTATTTAAACAATGCTATTTTTTTGTTCTAGGATATTTTACTAAAAGCAATTTATATTAGACATAAAAATGTATGATACTCTTAAGATTCACAATAAGGAAATTTACACAGGAATGAAAGTTGGTGGCTCTCATTCTTGGAATTATAATAATGGAAAATGGTTTGAAACCAAAATAACTCCTGATAAATGGACCCTTTCATTTGATAGCTTAAAAACAAGAACTACACCTGCACCTAGAAAAACAGGAGCTACAAGAAAGACAAAATTTCATTGGTATATCATTGCTGATCAAATAGCTACAAAAATTAATGAAAACTCTTATATGACCTCAATGAAAGGAATTAAGTATAAAATTGGGCATAAGCGTCCAGATTGGCGTACCTTTAGTTATAACTACCCAAATCAAATTACATATAGAGAGCATATAATTCAAATTTTGGAGGATACACTGAAAGAACTCAAGAAAGATTAGGTTTCACAGATAAATAATCTAATAATAAGAAAAATCCTCTATCTCATCATATGGTTGGTATTTTATTTTGAAGATGTAGCATTTACAACAATAGAATTCGATATAATCACTTTCCCAAATACTTGTTAAATCTTCCTTTTCATTTGGGTTAATATTTTTAATGAAACTTTCAAAATCCAATATTTTACCGCACTTAAAACACTCTCTTTCTCTCAAATTAATCAGCCTTTACCATTAAAAAAAAAAAGATTAATTTTAAAATTTTTCATAATGAACTATTTTTTCTAGGGGTTTCCGTTCCGTTACTTCGTCTTTAGATTTTACAGGATAGCCCAATGGCGTTATTCCCATAACCTTATACTCATCTGGGATATTTAATACTTCCTTTACTTTTGGTTCATTAAACCATCCAATCCAACAAGTTGCTAAACCTTCAGCTGTAGCGGCTAGTATCAAATGTTCAAAGCATATTCCAAAATCTACACCATAATATTTTTCACCATTTGAGTTCATTCCAGATCCTTTTTCAAGGATAATCCCAATGATAAACATCGGTGCTTCAGCAAACTTTTGTTGCTGTCCTACTGCTTTCCAAACTGCTTTAACATTTTCTGGTTCTTGAACTACAACATAGTGTACACCCTGCATATTAGCCCAAGTTGGTGCTAAACGTGCTGCATTTAAAATCCTGTCAATATTTTCTTTCTCGGGCATATCTGACTTATAAACCCGAAAACTTCTTCTCGTTTTTACTACTTCATAAAAATCCATGATAAAACCACTAAATATTGTTTAAAATACTTGGTAAATGTAATTGATTAAAAAATTTTAACTTTATTATTCTATTCCATTAATTAATCGTCAATCATCCTTTTATGGCCTTTTGGGCATTCACCATAAGTACAATCATAAAAACCGTCATCATACTCCTCCTTTGCATTATAATGCTCCCAACAATAGAGTTTATCACATTCAGGACAGTATGCATCCACCCCTTCAGGTGAATGGTATTTTTTCATAAAATTATGAACACCTATAAGGTCATCATCCTCTAAAATCTTGTACAACACATTTGACAGTTCAACTCTTAAGGAAGTTTCAAGGGTAATACCTCTGAACACTAATGATTCTTTTTCATCTAATCTTCCAAATCCAATTTTAAATTTAACAGCGATTTTGCTACACACAGAACAAGGAAGATGATATTCTAAATCAGAGACTTTAAGGATTATTTCAGTAGGTTTTACAAAATCTTCTTTTGGTAATAACTCATTTAAATTAATCCAAAAGGCATCCCAACATTCTTTGAAAGCTATCTCAATTTTTTCAATAAGCATTGATGATTTTCGACTCTGAAAAATGTTAAGTTGACTTATTATTAGAGATAAACGATTCCTAGCCGCATATAAGAAGCTTTTGGAATCATCAATATTTTTCAAATTAGATTCTTCTTCTGTGATTGTTGTTAGCACTTCCCAAGCAGAAACAGTATTAGAGAAAAATTCTTTGACATCTGAGGTCCAAATGTTTCTGGTTGATTCATCCAAATCTTTGAGGAATTTTAAGTAATTTACTATATCCTCTGTAATATCTTCGAGTTCTTGGACATAATCACGAAGATCCCATATTTTTTCTAACATATTGTTATTTTCACTCCTCAGTTCGCAAATTTTTTTAACCCAACTTATAAATTTCGTTAGGATCTAATAAATTTGATTCTTTTTTCAGGGTGGAATCATTATTATTAAATCCAATCTTAAATATTATGATTTTATGTCTGAAGTAATAATTCTGTCTCAAGATGATGTTAAATTATGTTTGCCTATGAATAAGGCAATTCAGGCAGTTCAAGAGGCATACATCGCTTTTGCTAAAGGACGGGTTAAAATGCCTCCTGTAATGCACTTAGATGTATCTCAATATAATGGGGAAATAGATATTAAATCTGGATATATTGAAGATTTCGGACTCATTGGTACCAAAATCGCAAGCGGTTTCTACGATAACCACAAACTTGGGCTACCCCCAGGAATTGCCATTATCATCCTAATGGATCTCAAGACAAGTATGCCTCTTGCCATTATGGATGGAACTTATGTTACAGCATACAGAACAGGAGCTGCTGGAGCTGTTGCTGCGAATGTACTAGCTAAAAAAGATTCTGAAATAATTGGAGTTATTGGCGCTGGGACACAAGCAAGAATGCAAATAATAGCGTTAAATGAGATTTTTACATTAAAAGAAGTTAAAGTATGGGACATTAATGACACAGCAAAAAGGTTATACTCAAAAGAAATGTCAGAACAATTGAATATTACAGTTGAATCTGTAGATAGTGTAAAAGATGCTGTTGTTGAATCAGATATAGTTGTAACGGTTACTCCCTCTAAAAAAGCACTGGTTATGAAAGATTGGATTAAAAATGGAACACACATAAATGCAATAGGTGCTGATGGTCCAGGTAAACAAGAGTTAGATCCAATGATAATCAAAGTGGCAGACAAAGTCGTTGTTGATAGCCTTGAACAATGTAAGATAATTGGGGAAATTCAACATGCCCTTAAAAATGGTTTAATAAAAGAAAAAGATATCCATGCGGAAATTGGGCAAATTCTGATTGGGGATAAGAAGGGAAGGGAATCTGACCATGAAATAACACTTTTTGATTCTACAGGTCTAGCAGCTCAAGATATTGCTGCTGCTAATATAGTGTACAAACAAGCAAAAGAAAAGGGAATGGGAAAACTTATTTCCCTATTAGATTAAAATTTAAATGAGTTTCACAAGAATAAAAATGAGTGACTTACATTTAGATGCAATAAGAGAAGCATATCAAAAGATTAAGGAATTTGTGAGAAAGACCCCTCTCATTCATTCAGCTTATCTTAGTGAATTATGTGGAAATAATGTTTATTTGAAATTGGAAAATTTACAACTCACTAATGCGTTTAAAATCCGTGGAGCTTTAAACCGAATGCTAAAACTAAGTACAGAAGAAAAAACTTACGGAATTATTACAGCTTCCTCGGGTAATCATGCACAAGGAATTGCGTTAGCAGCAAAACATTTGAAGATACCTGCTAAAATTGTAATCCCTAAGAATATTTCAGAAGCCAAATTAAATAAAATTAAACAATACAATGTTGAAATTATTCAAGAGGGAGATTTTGATGAAATAGAGTCAAAAGCTAGAGCATTATCTACACAAGAGGGATTAACATATATCAGCCCTTATAATGACCTTAACATTATTGAAGGACAAGGAACAATTGCCCTTGAAATCTATGAGGAACTTGAAAATGTAGATGTAATTATTGTTCCTATTGGGGGTGGTGGTTTAATCTCGGGGATCGCATTTACTGCCAAAGCATTAAATCCGGATATTAAAATTATTGGAGTTCAAACTAAAGGAGCTTCTACAATGTATAATTCTTGGAAAGCTGGTAAAATCATAGAAGTCGAAGAATTTAATACTATCGCAGAAGGATTATTAGGGGGACTTGAAGCTGGTGCTATCACTTTTGAAATAATTCAAACCAACGTGGATGAAATTGTATTGATTGATGAGGAAAGTGTTGAAAAAGCTATTCGACTCTTGTGGGAACTAGAAGGTCAAATCGTTGAAGGCGCAGGAGCTACAGTTGTCGCCTTTCTGCTTGAGAACACACAAGAATTTAAGAATAAAAATGTAGTAGCTGTGATTAGTGGTGGAAATATCAAAGAATCGTTATTTAAAGAAATTTTAGCTAAAGGCTGACTTTTAGAAGAATTAAAAAAAAAGTGGAGAGTTTAATCCTATTCAATATATTTTACTATTTCCTCTAAGGATTTTCGAGGTCTTGGCTCAGGTATCTCTCCCTTAGGGTATCCTAATGGAAGAACGGTTAACAAATCATCACTTTCCTTAAGATTTAATAATTTTTTTACATTTTCTCTATTTATTCTCCCAATCCAACATGTTCCAATACCATATGACCACGCAGCTAAAGCTAATTGTAAGGATACAAAACAAGTATCATGAAGATACCAGTTTGGTGATAGGTCCTTATCCCCAACAATTGCTATTAATAGAGGTGCTCCCGAAGCAAAGGGACCAGTAGTGCATTCTTTTGCTATCTTTTTAATTAGCTCCTTATTTTTAATTACATAAAAGGTCCAAGGTTGTCTATTTCTAGCACTCATACACATCCTTGTTGTTTCAAGAATTTTAGTTAATATTTCATCCTCAATTGGTTTGGATTCATAACTTCTTATGCTTCTTCTTTCTTTTAATAATTTAGTTTGGTCACTTTCAGCCATATTAAAAAATTCCGTTGATTTTAATTGAAATTAATTATCTTAAATAATATAAGATTTATTTTAATCATTATCAACTTCTTTCGATATAATTCTCTCTCCCAATTGGTAATAATTGAAATCTCCCCCTGTCACCCAGATGAGGGGATGAATCCTTCTCCAATCGAGTTTATCATTTGCTAAGTATTGAGGATCTACATATGACTTTATAACCTTACCAATGATCCCTTCATTGGGATCATAATCAAGAATTTCAGTTACTTTACATTCTATATTTACAGGACATTCACTAATCATAGGTGCTGTTTGCAATTCACCATAAAAAGTGTTAAAAAGTGATGATTTATCAAAATCTCGACCAGATTTACTTCCACAAATATCGGTTTTGGACAGGAGGTCTTCAGTTGGTATGTTAACACTAAATGTCATATTTTCATGAATTCCAAGATTCGAATAACGCTTTTTATACATGCTCAAGAAAATATATTTTCCGAAATCAAAAGGACATATATAACCAATCACAAGAAAATTTGGTTTATTCTTTACTTGCACACCTACTAAAACTACGGGTAAAGGACTCAGTAGATTTCCTTCAACCTTTGTTTTTTTTAAACTATTATCATTCATCCCTATCAATTTAAACTGAGAAGTAATTAATAAATAACGAAGTAAGTAAAAATAAAAAGGTAATGGAAAGTTTTAGGATGTGTTTTGCTTAATTGATTCCTCAGATAAAATCTTTACCTGATCTGAATATTCTTCTTCAGTTTCATCTAGAGGGATTTTATGAAGATGGCCATGATAGATTATGATCCTAAACTTTTTTTCTTTGATGAGCGCCTTTTTTGGCATATGACATTAAATTATTCGGAATTTTAAAAATAGGAATAGTCACGCAATTTTCAAATTAGTTTTGTTTTTATTCGTTTTATTGCTTCCTTTAATGTTTCTAATTTCTGCGAAATTGAGAATCTTACATAGTTAGATCCTGGATTTTTGTCATTATTTTCACTATAAAAACTAGATCCCGGAACAACAGCAACACCCTCATCCTTCACTAGGAATTCAGAAAATTTTAAATCATCCATGCCAAATTGAGAAATATTGGCAAACATATAATATGCCCCCTCTGGTTTAAAAACCTTCATCCCTAAATCAGAAAGTTCTTTGTGAAAATAATCTCTATTTATTTGGTATCTATTCTTGAGATCATCAAAATATGAAGTATCTAACTTAAACGCATTTAAAGCTGCTAGCTGTAATAAAGAAGGGGCACAAACGGTAAGATAATCATGTACTTTTCTGACTCCATCCATTAACTTTTTACATGCTGCTACATAACCAATTCTCCATCCTGTAACAGAAAAAGTTTTACTAAAACCGCTTATAGTAATGGTTAAATCCTGCATCGAATCAAAACTACCAATGCTCTGATGGTTAAGACCATTAAAAATGATATATTCATAGATTTCATCAGTTATAGCAATAATCCTATGATCGACACATAAATCAGAGATAAGATTTAAATCGTCTTTTGTGAAAACTTTACCTGTAGGATTATGAGGTGTATTTATTAGAATCGCCTTAGTCTTCTCATTTATACTATCTTTTAATTGTTCCTCATCAATGTCATATGTATTTTCGGTTAAAGATACAAACTTAGGTTTACCTTGAGCTAGATATGTTATGGGTACATAATTTTCATACCAAGGTTCGAAAATTAAGATTTCATCTCCAGGATTCGTTAATGCAAGAATCGTTGAGGCGATTGCTTCACTTGCACCACAAGTAATTGTTATTTCGTCATAAGGATTAACTCTTATCTTGTTATATTGCTCTAATTTTAGTGCGATTTGTTTCCTTAAATCTACTCGACCATGCGTTACTGAATATTGATGTTCTTCTTCCTCTATTCCTTTTTTTATCCCCTCTATCAGCTTCAAGGGGGGAGAAAAATCGGGCATTCCCTGAGATAGATTAATCGCATTATTTTCAATGGCTTTTCTTGTCATTTCTCTTATTACAGATTCTTGAAAAAACTCTAATCTATTTGATAAAAAATTCATTAGTATTAGTTCACCTAATTATGAAAATTGAAATTCAAACTATTAACTCATATCAATTTATAAGTTAAGAATTATGAGATACTTAATATATATTATAACTTGTAGATAATTTTTCCTTCATACTTCTCATCTTTAAAATTAAGAAAGAAAAAAAATGATTACTATATTTTCATTAACGAGTTGGTGGTTTTATAACATAAGCTAAAGCGGCAGCTCCAACTGACATCAATCCCATTACAATAAAAAGGATTAGGTAACTCCCAAATACAGAAACAAAAGCACTAACCATTGTTGCCCCCATAAATCCTGCAATACCGTAGGCAGTAAATATCACTCCATAGTTAGGTCCTAAATTTTTTGAACCGAATAGGTCAGCAGTAGCCGTGGGAAATAGACTAAAATTACCACCAAAGCAGAAATATATTGCACATGTCATTATTAAGAAATAAATCTCATTAATATTTGTTGTAAAGTAGACAAATAAGAGAATTGCTTGTGTGATAAACATCAATAACATCGCTCTTTTGTATGTTATGACATCGGCCATCTTCCCCCATACTATTCTTCCTAAACCGTTAAAAAGCGCTGCTAGACTCCCAATTAATACAAAATCGGCAGTTCCTATGTTATAGATGAAACTGCCACCATCAACTGTCTTTGCAAACGCAGCATATGAACCAATTACCATTAAACCTGAAATTGCACTTAAAATAAAAGTTGCCCATAGCATCCAAAACTGAGGTAATTTTATCGCTTGATTACGTTCAAATTCTAATCCTGATATCCCGCTTTTTTCAGAAGGAGCGGGGGGAATCCAACCCTCAGGTTTCCACCCTTCAGGTGGATTACTTAGTGCAAATGCTCCACCAATGATAAGAACTAAATAAATAATCCCTAGTACGATAAACATTAGTGGTATATTTTCAGAAACAGTTGATACAAAATTAATATCATCCGTTTCAAGATTAGTTGGGTTAGCTAAAGCTTTTATTAAGTAGTTAAAAACAAATGAACCTGCCCCAAATCCAGCTACTGCAATTCCATTTATGAATCCTTTTTTGTCTGGAAACCATTTACTTGCTGAAGCTATAGGGCATACATAACCAAATCCAATTCCTGCCCCAAAAATGATACCGTAGGTAATCAATAGACCTATAAAACTAGTCATGAATGCTGAGAGAATGACACCCCCTCCCATTAATACTCCACCAAGAATTGCTATATTCCTAGGACCATATTTTTGTTGTAATTTACCCGCAAATATCATTGTTATTGCAAAACTCAAGAGCCCTATACCAAAAATAAAGACAGTTGCCTCTTTAATTTCACTTAAGTAGGGGCTTATAAACACGGTAAGAGTTCCCCAAGAATATATCGTCCCTAAGGCTAATTGAATCAATATTGCTCCTATAACAACTATCCACCGATTTCTAATATTTTGTTGATTAGACATTATAAAAATCCTTATAGAAATGTTTTATGGTTGAGAATAATTTGAGAGATAAAAATTTTGTATTAATAGTTTAAAAATAATCATATACTAAATAATTATAATTAAATCCAATTTTTAATTTAAAATAATTTAAAAAAAGGGGTTATGGAACTACTCATGACAATTACCCTTAATTTCTTTGAATATGATCTCGTTTATGTAATAATGATAATCTTGGGGATCATCCAGGGAAGTTCATTAGTTATTGGATGTCGAATCTTCCATGAAGATTTAAATGGGCTAAGATTTGTAAAAGGTTTAATTATTGCGGGGGGTATACTAACTGGGTTGTACATTACAATCTTCTTCATACCTACTAGTATAGATGTTTCATCACCGACAAAATCAGAAGAATTAGCATTTTTTTTCATTCTTCTATTAAACTATGATATTTTACCTGACTCTGTATTTATAATCTTAGGAATCGCATTATTGCTTTTCTTCTATAAAAATAATCATATTTATCAGAAATTATTATTGTACACTTCAATTGTTTTAGTCACCGGAAACGTTTTAAGTTTTGTAAATTCTTCACTAGCGCGTTCATTAATACACTTTGATGTTTATACCTATCTTGATTTTGCAGATTATTTTTTAGCTTTAGATATAATTTCTTTATGTATTCAACTAGGTGCAATATTGATAATTCTACTATACTGTATTTACTTAAATAATAGAGGTTTTATGATTTTTAGCAGTTTATACTTGGTTTACTTATTTTCTAGTTTAATCCCCTTACTTCCTTATATATAAATTACAAAAAAATATCAGGTGTATAAATATAGATAAAATAGAAAGAAGTTATATTTATGTTCTCCCGTTAATTGGTGGAGTTCTTTGTATAATTGCATTTTTTACACCCGCAATGTATACTTTTTTATATAGTGGGTATGGTAGTTATTGGTTTTGGGGTTTGCACAACTTTGATGGATTATCATTTAACACTGAAAGGATTGATATTTTAATTGTAGGTATAATTATCGGGTTGTTGATTCTTATAAGTGGAATAAAATTGGTATATTCTGCCAATTTAGTGAGGGTAGAGAAGAATTCTTTTGAAGATCAAAAAAAAACTTGGTTAGTAGTTCCATCGCTTGCAATTTTGGGAGCAATTACATGGTTTTTTTATATTTCAAATTCAGGAGATGGCTATTTCGTACCTCCTGGATATGATGTTTGGGACTTTTTTCGCATTGATTTTGGATTAATTGGTGCATTTTCCGGGGGAGCTTTATCCTTGTTAGGATATCTCTTTAATAAAGGTATTCGAGAGACAAACATTATGTCTTATTTCGTAATCAACCCAAGAAAAGAAATCTCTGTTTCATACAAAAAATACCCTATTTCTGAAATACAAAAAAAGCAGCATTTAGAAACGCCTAATTACTGTCCTATGTGCGGATTTAAAACAGGAACAACACATAAATTCTGTCCTGGATGTGGATTTAAGTTTTAAAAATTAATGGTTTTTTATTTATCTGGATTCAAGTTCTCATTTCTTCTATCAACCATCGCTTGCATTCTTTTCAAAATACGTTCCCTTATTTCAGGTTTCATATATTTTAGTTGTTCCATTGATTTCTGAGTACCTTCTTGAATTCTTTCAATCATCATTTTTTGATCTTCTGGATCTAATTTTTGGAGTGCTTCATAAAAATTTTGTTGCCCTTCTTCTGGATCGTATGGTATTCTTCCAGATAACAATCCCCCATCAACTAGTAACGTTTCACCCGTTATAAAACTACTAGAATCACTAGCCAAAAATAAAGCAGCATTAGCGATATCTTCTGGTATTCCCGCGCGCCTTATTGCTTGTCCATCCGCCATAAATACTTTCCTTAAATCTCCCCATTTTTCAGCAGTTTCACGTGAAAGACCAATACCCTGACCAAATATACCTGTAGCTATACCTCCCGGTGCTATTGTATTTGCTCTAATTCCAAATATTCCTAACTCAACTGCAGCAATTCGAGCGAGGTGAATTAGTGCTGCTTTAGAGAGGGAATAAGCTAAACCGCCCATCCCTTGCTGAAATCCTGCAACAGAACCAGTAAATATAAAGCATCCGGAGCCTTGCTTTTTCATTAAAGGTATAGAATGCTTCATACACAAGACTGCTCCTCGAAGATGGATTGCCATGGTATGATCGAAATCTTCAGTTTCAATTTCTTCGATTCCACTTCCAGCACCAGGATTACCCGCATTTGAAAACACAATATCGAGGCTGTCAAATTTCTCTACTGCGAGATCAATGGCTTTTTTTATATCAGACTCTTGAGATACATCCGTGTGAATATATAAAGCATTTGGTCCTAGTTCATTAGCAAATTCTTCACCCATTTCATCCCAAATGTCGACTAAAATAACTCCCTTTGTTCCTTCTTCAATGAAGAGCTTTGATGTTGCTCTCCCTATCCCACCAGCAGCACCCGTTATGAGTGCTACTTTTCCATTTAAAACTCCCATTTGTATCAATACAATTATTAAATTTGTTTTAAGGTTCACCCTTGGGGTGTCATTTTTTGCAATCTTTTTATAACCTTATCTCGAATTTCTGGTTTCATAAATTTCAAATCGTCCATGACTTTTTTAAATCCATCTTGTACTCTTTCAGTAACTATTTTTAGATCTTCAGGATCTAAAGCTTGCATCAAATTAGCGAATCTCTCCTGATTTTCTTCTGGATATTGCGGAATTCTTCCTGATAAAAGTCCTCCATCTACTTTAAGTGTTACTCCTGTAATGAAACTACTAGAATCAGATGCTAGAAATAATGCTGCATTAGCGATATCTTCTGGTAAACCCGCACGTCTAATAGCTTGCATTTCAGCAAGTGTTTCTTTCATTAATTCCGAAACTTTTTCAGCTCCATTACGAGATATACCAAAAGCTTGGCCGAAGATTCCTGTAGCTATACCCCCAGGTGCTATTGCATTTGCTCTAATACCAAATATTCCTAATTCTACAGCCGCAATTCGAGTGAGTTGTATAATTCCCGCTTTGGAAACAGAATAAGGTAATGTTCCCATTCCTTGTTGAAAACCTGCTACAGAACTCGTAGTTATAAAACATCCTGAGCCTTGTTTTTTCATTATTGGTATAGAATGTTTCATGTATAAAAAGGCAGCTCGGAGGTGAATTGCGACAGTATGATCAAATTCATCAGTAGGAACGTCATCAATACTTCCTCCGGGACCTGGATTACCAGCATTCGAAAAAACAATATCAAGTTGACCAAATTTTTCAATGGCTAATTCAATGGATTTTTTAATGTCAGCTTCTTCAGATACATCAGTATGGAGATAAATTGCGTTTGGTCCCAGTTCTTCAGCAGTTTTTTCACCCATTTCATCCCAGATATCAGCCATCACAACTCCCTTAGCTCCTTCTTCAATAAAGAGTTTTGAAGTTGCTCTCCCTATCCCACCAGCAGCACCCGTTATGAGCCCTACTTTTCCTTCTAATTTTCCCATGATTATTCGAAATTATTTTTCTTTTCGGTTGATCAAACAAATAATATAAAATTGAAAAGGATAATTGTTGAATTTTTTTAAATATACACTAATATAATGAGAGATTACAGTGACAGAAATGAAAAATATTTATTAATTATCTGATGAATCCATAGATTTTTAATACATAATAATTGTTTTTATTCTGAACTGTTATAAAAAGTCTGGAAAACTTGTTGTTAATAATTAAAATCGCAAAATTTCTGATGTATATCTATGCAATTTTTACAATAAGTCTCCCCACATAATGCACACACAATCTCTTCATCGTGATCAATGCGTAAATCATTCTCACATCTATTACAATGACGATATCGCTCAGCAAAAGAGATTTGTTCCTTATACATCCTTTTTTTCTTAATTCTGGTAATCAGTTCACTCATGTATCATAGTTTAAAAATAATTATATAAAGTCAACTAATTCCCAAACAAAAGATTTTATCTAGGAATGGTTATAATCTATACCAGCCTATCTTTTTAAACAATTAAGTTTTAAACGTTTAGAAATAATCAAAATTTAGTGATTCTTATGGTCAAAGTAGCTGTTATTTCTACAGATGATGCTGTTTATGGTGTAAATAAATCATTAGAATTATTAGGAATTAACCCTGTTAAGGATAAAAATGTAATTTTCAAACCTAATTTTAACACTGCCGATCCTCCTCCTGCTTCCAGTTCAATGGAGACAGTAAAACAACTAATAATTAAGTTAAAAGAAATGGGGGCGAGATCGATAACAGTTGCAGAACGAAGTGGGCCTGCCAGTACGGAAGAAACATTCAAGAAAAAAGGATTATATTCCTTAGCGGAAGAATTAGATTTTAAAATAGTTGATTTAACTTCTATTTCTGACGACGAATATATTCTTAAAAGAACTGAAGATTGTCATTGGAAGGATGGATTTCTTTTTCCAAAAATTTATGATGATGCTAAGTGTATCATTGAAACTTGCTGTTTGAAAACTCATATGTATGGTGGACATTTCACTTTATCACTTAAAAATGCAGTAGGGCTAGTAAATAAAAAGTATATGGGGGAATTACACTCTTCAAAACATCAACGAAAAATGATTGCAGAAATTAACGCGGTTTACAAACCTGATTTAATTATCATGGATGGAATTATAACATTTGTTGATCGTGGGCCAATGGAAGGTACCCGTAAAGAAGCAAATGTCTTTATTGCTGGTACAGATAAAGTAGCAATTGATGCTGTGGGTGTTGCGATATTGCGAATTCTTGGAACTACTCCAGAAGTAACAAAGGGTTCAATTTTTGATCAAGAACAAATTAAAAGGGCCGTAGAACTTGGTGTGGGAATCAAATCCTCTAATGAGATTGAATTTATAACCGATTCTAAAGAAGCTGAAAAATTAGTAGCTCAAATAAAAGAAAAACTGGCAGAATAAAAATAAGCAGAAAAACCATTGAATTTTTTTTTATTCTATTATGTTTTTAAGTTCCCTAATTAACTTTTTTACTTCTTCTTTTTCTAAACCAACTTTCACTTTGCCTCCTCCTGGATGGGCAATAGTAAGATTAATTTTATCACTATCTTTATCAACCAACCATTTTTTACTTTCAGGTAAACTGTATGATGGTGATAACCAATCTGTGGCTTTAAATTGTCCTATCTGAAGTAGCACGCCAAATGCATCCTTTGGGTGAATGAAAAGTTCTTTCCAACGTTCACCGTAATTTTGATATCCAAAATAAGGGATATTATTTTTTTCAAGAATATCTTTTGTCATTTCAATGTCTGGTGTTTGTAAAACCAAGTGGTGAATTCCTCCCTCCCTATTTTTCAAAAAATTCTCAAGAAAACTCCCTTCTGCCGTAGGCTTTATTATTTCAAAACGAGAAAGATCTCCTAGCGCAAATGTTTCCCAATAATATTTCATGTTATTATCCGTACCATTATATTGAGAGGTAGCCCCAAGAATTTTTGTAAAAAATTCCACAGCACCATCGTAATCTTTTACCGCTAATGAAACGTGATCAATTCTTAAAATCATAAGTGGTTTTGTCTTTCTAGTTTTATATGTTTTATCCTTAGCAGATAAACATTATCTCATAAAATCTAGGACTAAAATTTATAGAAAATTTATATAAGATTATATCTAATATTATTGTATTCAATAGAAAATAGAAAATTATTATTGTAGTGTTTATAAGAGTTAGAATTATGGAATATAAACTAACGGTTAAAGAAGTAGAATATCTTGAAAGACAAAATCAACAAGTTGAACAGAGAGCTAATAATCCAAATCAAAGCCCAGGGATTTTAATCCAGCAACATGCTAAAAATAATCCTAAAGGATCCGCTTTATTTTGGAAGAAAAGATCTTGGTCTTGGAAAGCATTTAATCAAGAAAGCAATAAAATCGCAAATTACTTACTCAAAATAGGAAATAAACCTGGTGAGACTATCGCCATGATGATAGAAAATTCTCCTGAATTTCTTTTCTTAATTACAGGCATTAATAAGATACAGGGAATAGTTTCCCTAATTAATGTTAATCTAAGAAAAAAAGCATTAATCCATGCTTTTAAGATAAGCGAGCCAAACAGAGTAATTATCGATGGAGATAGTCTGCCTGCTTTTAACGAAATATTTAAAGAGCTTACATTTAATGATAATAGTGTATTTGTTATTAACAATACTAATGAAGTTCAGCACCAGTTTATAGATATTAATCGCGAATTAGAATCTGTTTCAAAATTAAACCCTAAAACAACATATAATTCTAATTTAAGTACCATGAGCATGTACATTTTCACTTCAGGAACAACAGGTCTTCCAAAAGCAGCCTTACAGAATAATTCTCGGCTTCTAAATCCTTTTGGTTATTTAGCATTTCAAATAAGACAAAAGGATATACTCTACAGTCCTTTACCTTTATATCACTCGCATGCGATGGTAAATGGATGGGGAACTGTCATAAATGGGGGATGTGCCTTTGCGATAAGAAAACGTTTTTCAGCATCAAAATTCTGGAAAGATGTCAAAAAATTTGGAGCTACCTGCTGTCTTTATATAGGAGAGTTACCAAGATATCTCCTAAACCGATCAGAATCTGAATATATTAAAAACACAACACTTAAAAAAATGTTAGGTTTAGGTCTCCGTAAAGATATCTGGGGTGAATTCAAATCTCGATTTCAGATTGATCATATCTTGGAATTCTATGGTGCTACTGATGGGGCTGGGGGACTATTCAATATTGAAGAAGTTCCAGGTATGATTGGAAGAATTAATGTGCCTGAAAACATCGAAATTGTGAAAATTGACGAGAATACCGACGAATTTTTTAAAGATGGGAAGAACAATTATGTACGGTGTAAACCTGGAGAAACAGGAATGATGATAGTTAAAATTAATCCCACTTCAAACTATCTAGGTTATAAAGATAAAAATAAAACCAATAAAAGAGTTCTAAGGAATGTTTTTGAGCAAGATGATGCCTATTTCAATACAGGTGACCTAGTTACATTTCATGAAGATAATTGGGTTTCTTTTGCAGATAGATACGGTGATACCTTCAGATGGAAAGGAGAAAATGTTTCAACTCTGGAAGTTGAATCGATCATTAATAACTTTGCTAATGTTGAAATGAGTACGGTATATGGTGTCGAAATACCAAATTCAGAAGGAAAAGCAGGTATGGTCTCAATCAAATTATACGAAAATCAGAACCTTGATTTAACTCAATTTTCCCAATTTGTATCTGAAAATCTTCCAAAATATGCGATTCCAATTTTTGTTCGCATTAAGGAAGGTCTTGAATTTACAGGGACTCATAAATTAAGAAAAGTTAATCTGAAAAAGCAAGGATATGATATTAACAAAATTAGTGACCATATTTACTTCTGGAATTCTGATTCTAATAGGTATGAAGTATTTGATGTTGAGAAATATTCTAATCTGATGGATAATACTTTGAAAATATAAAAGATTAATAAGAAAATTTCAACTCCCACATTCTTTAATTACTTCTAAACAAACCCTATATAATATTATCATACCGAAAATTGACCTATGGAGCAAACTAAAACAAAGAAATGTGGAGATTGTGGACAATTAATCCCCTTCCATATCTTCCTAAGAGATAACCCTACAATATCTAAGAGTCGAGCCCAAGAGCTGTGGAATGATCCATTTATCATCACCTATTGTCCTCAATGTTTTTTGAACAGACCTGAAAAACCTTATCGGCGCCGTAGAAGATACTATTATAACGATAGGCTGAAAATGAGAAGATAATAACTTCTATTTAATCTCACGGCAGTATATCTGATGTATATTAATACAATGATCACAAAAGGTTTCTCCACACAAAACACACACAATTTCCTCATCCTCGGAAATATTTAAATCTCCTTCGCATTGATTACAGTGACGATATCTACTTGCGAAAGATTCCTGAAGTGCACAATAATTTAACATTTTTCACCCTCCTTTAACTATTTAATTACTAGAACTGATACATAAACTTTAAAAGGCTTTTATCTAACTCAGCAAACTCCCGTGGAGTAATTCCATGCAATAATGCCGTATGAAATAATCTGATTTTCATTTCTACAGAAGTTGCTGAACCTTTATTATTATGGATCTTACCCACTAAATCTTTAAACATCTCATAGATGGAATAGTCAGAATCTTTTAACATCCCTAAATATCCACCAAATGCTAAAAACATATTAGACATAAGCTCAATTTCTTCCATTGTGTTATTTATGTAACATTCTGGGCAAACCAAACCAATTTTAAGACCCTCTTGAAAAGA
Source organism: Promethearchaeota archaeon (assembly GCA_019894975.1). Classification (GTDB taxonomy): domain Archaea; phylum Asgardarchaeota; class Lokiarchaeia; order Sigyniarchaeales; family SOKP01; genus Loki-b32. Next base: position 135,892 of record JAGXNO010000001.1, read on the forward strand.
TGCGGCTTCTTGTTTGATTTCCTTATGACAGATTCCACATATAATAGATTCATGGAAACCATTATTCTTGAACTCTAACCTGACAACCATCTTTTTAATCACTTTATTCTATATTAAATAATGTTAGCACAGAGTTTCATATATAGTTTTATTTCGCGAACTTTCCTTAGACTTCGAGACTAGAACTAGATTCTTAATGAAAATTTATATAAATTATTTAATCATTAGTGAAACTATTATATGGTGGTTAAAATGACTGATTATGAAGAATCCTCTATTAAAGATTTGACAGTAGAAATGATAAAGGAATTAAGTTTCCAAGAAATTATGGACTTGTTTAAATCCTTAACATCAGCAGATTTTGAAGAAATGGATGGTGAATATGATAGTGCTATGGTTGGATTTATTTCAGAAAAAAGTGAAAAAGGTTCCAATTGGTGGCTTTATGATACGGAAAGAGGATATTGGATGGGTAAGGCATTTACCCCTTCAAAAAAATTGGAACTAAAAGGACAAGGATATAATCGCTGGAAGATCGACGGTAAGGAAGAACATCATATGAGATTCCTCACTGATATAAATGAGTCATTAATAGATGAAAAACCTACTTTTCGACTAAAGTATGCTTCTTTTAAGAATGATGGTGGCATCGTGGATATGACTGATGAAGTCAGAAGGATTCGTAAAGGTTTATATCTCTGTGCTGGTATGGCGGGTGATGAAAAACTTCCTCCTGATTTTTTTTGCCTTTGTGGTCCTGTGAATGAATATCAACATCATTCAGAATGGATTTATGGTGATGAAGTTGATAAGTTTTCAAAAAAAAGAGCATCCTATAAGAATTATCCTTTTCCTGAAGATCTACAACAAAATGAATAGCTCCTTCTTAGTCTTTCAAACTTAATTTATTATTATCAGTCCAGCAAGAGTACCTTTGGGAATATCCTTTGCTTCAGCATTACTTCCGATAGGGTAAATATCCCATCCTGATTGGGCAACCATTTTATATACATCTATCCCGACAGCTTCCATTGAAGGACGTGCTCTTAGAGAAAACCTGCATCTTTTACCTTCTAGCGCTAAACAATTTTCCTCTAAACTACAATATACGTGCCGGCATGAACCCGCCGCAAATCCAAATGATAGATAATATCCATCATAGAATGCTGCTGATTCTATTTCATTGACGACCTTATATACTTTCTGATAAGCAGCAATTCTCTCTTTTATTGTAGCCTTATCTCTCACAATAACCTCAGAAGGAAAGTCAATTGCAAAGAAGATTGCCCATTTGTAATTTTCTAGATGAGATCTTAACTCAGCAGGTTTTAACGTATTTGGTGGACAATGAGCGCAAACTCCGTACCCAAAACATCTCGGAACCTGACATTTTAATGTCACACGCTCATCTACAGGGATTTCTTCTACTGTTATAACTCTTGCATTGGTAGCTCCTAGCTCAATAGCTCTTTCTCTGTATTTTTCAATATTATTTTTAAGAGTCGTCTCACTTATGCCAAGGGTGATTTTTTTGATTTGTTTATTCATACATCTATCTTATTCAGAAGAAAATTTAAAAATATATAAAATAAAATCATAAGTCAATTCAATCAAATAATTTAATTTTATTCTAATATTTATATTATCAATTAGTATTTCAAATAGTATTAAGAATAGTCGGTGGAGTTAATGAGTAAAGATGGACATATCAATTTTGAAGATCTTCATTTTCAATATGGAGAGAGTATGACATCAGGTAGTCTTTTTATGTTTACTGATGAAGAAAATGAATTTCGTCAAGAAATTAGAGAATATGCCAAAAATGAGATTGATCCTTATGTTGCTCAAATTGATCGAGAGCATAATGTAGAATTGACAGTAAAACTTGTACGCAAATTAGGAAAGAAATATTTTCCTTTGGCGTTTCCAAAAGAAATTGGAGGATTTGGAAAAGGAGCTGTATATAGAATGATTTTCGGGGAAGAACTATCCGCAGTACATTACCCGACTGGTGTTATATATGGATGCAGCTGTAATCTTTTTGGAGTACCTATTATTCATTTTGGGACAAGTGAGCAACATGAAAAATTTCTAAAACCTATAATGGATGGTTCTGCTCTGGGAGCTTTAGGTATTACAGAGCCAACTGCAGGAAGTGATGCAGTTGGGGGGATACGTACAACTGCAGTAAAAAAAAGCGATCATTATGTAATCAATGGGGAGAAGAGATTTATTACAAATGGGAGTATAGCAAATTATATTCTACTTTACTGTATTACAAATCCGAACGTTCATCCTAGAGAAGGTATTAGTGCTATTGTTTTTCCAACCGATACCCCCGGATTTGAGGTAGTGAAAGATTTCGAATTGATGGGTCGCAGAGGTTGTGTGAATTCTCATTTAAAATTCCATAATTGTGAAGTTCCTGTGGAAAACTTAATTGGGAATGAAAATGAAGGCGTTAAAGTCATGTTATATGGGCTTGATGCTGAGCGTGTGTTTGTTGGGAGTCAGTATTTAGGAATTTCTCGTTCGGCTTTTGAAATTGCTGCTAGATACTCATCATTACGTGTACAATTTAAAAAAGAACTTAGAAGATTTGAAGGAATCAGTTTTAAAATAGCAGAGATGTATATGAACATCGAAGCAGGGAGATTAATGCTATTAAGGGCAGGGAGAATGATTGACGAAAAATTACCGGCTACCAAGGAAGCAGCAGCAGCAAAATGTCTTGTTAGTGATAATGCCGTGAAAATTGTCAGCGATGCACTCCAAGTTGTTGGAGGAATAGGATACACTAAAGAGTTCCCCCTTGAAAGATATTATAGAGACGTAAGAATCGCTCAAATTGGGGGTGGAACCGCAGAAATTCTAAGATATCTTGTACAACGAGAAATTTATAATAAACTTGAATTCTAAAATACCAGGAATTTTACTTCTTAAAAATCATAGTCTCCGGAATCTTAACCGTTATAACCTCTCCTTGAGCACATAATTGTTCAGCTGCAAATAATTTCACTTCTGTTGTCACTTTTCGGCCTTTAATCTCTTTTACTTTCCCAATTAAAACTAATTCCTGATCAATTGGTGTTGGTTTTAGATAATCTACATGAAGTGATGCAGTAACATATCTTAATTCTGGTTCTGTTCCTATTTTACGTCCCTCGGCTTTATAAGCTGCAGCTGCAGCTGTTCCAGTGCCGTGACAATCAATCAAAGAAGCTATTAATCCCCCATATACAAAACCAGGAAATGCCGTTTGATGTGCTTTAGGTATATATGTAGCAATACTTGATTCTTCCTCCTCATTCCAATAGCTTTTTAATTTCATACCAAAATTATTTAATCTCCCACACCCATAACAATGACTCATCTGGTCTGAATAAAAATCTTGAATAGCTTTTTTCTCATTCATCATACTTTTACCTTAACATTTGAAAAAATAAGTTTTCTCTGCTAAATTCTGTAATTATGCCTTTTATTATTATTTTTGCAAATCTTTCCCATAAAGAAATATTAGCTAATCCAATAGATCTATTTATTTACTCAAGAACCTTATTTTATTTTACGATTCAAATCCAAATTATATATATTATTACTTAATTTAATTTAAGGGAAATATCTCATGAAAAAAAAGAATATAGCTTTTATTTTGTTTGCAATCGCGGCATCTAATCTTCTTTCAATCCCAATCAGCCTAATGGTGTTCCCACCTCTTTGGGAACGTATGGAGATGCCTCTTATTGCAAGACGAATCAGTATCACTATTTCACTTGTAGTGGGACTCATTGCATCCATTGGTCTCTTCATTGCTGGATTAATCGTTTATATAAAATTCAGAAAAGAATAAATCATACTAATTTTTTATTTGCTCTTTATAAATTCAATAATTCAGGAAACACAAGTGATACATTTTAAAATATAAATTTAGGAAAATTTTTCATTATAATTTTAAATCCATGCAAAACACAAAAAAATGAATAAAAACTATGCTTAGAAATAAGGTTCCCTTATTTAATTAAGAATAACCTATTTTTCCACCAATTTTAATTCTATTAGCCGAACTAATAAATACCAAACTTAGCATAGATCATCATGAAAGAACATAAATTAATGAACTTTGTTAAACGAAACAGAAAAAATATTATTGGAGCTGTAAGTTTGCTTACTGTTTTTATCTTATTCGTGTGGATTGGTAGTGTCGGATTCTACTGGTAATTTGTTAAAAATTTTAACTAGCTCCAGTTTTAGATTTTCTGGATAACTCTAAAATTGCCTGCTGAAAGCCCGGCAGGAATTTTTTTATATTTTCTGCATTGAGAATTTTCTTACGATTGTTAAAAAAATTGAAATTGTGTTTGAATTTATAATAAAACTCAATATATTTAATAAACAATTTTTTGTTAATACCTCATATAATACGAGTATACCCTCTTTTTCTCTTATTTTTCAAAATTGTTTTTTATTCAGTTTTATTCTAAACTGTTTCTATACCGATCAATTGTTTCTCTAATTCCTCTCTCTCTCCTTCATAGTCATAGGCATTATACCAATCCCATATTTTTAGAGCAAAATCTACAAACGCGTTTCCTTGAGCAGTAAGGATATTTTTCTCTTCATACATTTCTGTATAAAACAAAAATGTTAAATATAAGCTGTTGATTAAAGTTGATTAATTATTTTTATTTAATAAAAATACAGAAATCTAAATTTAAAAAAAACAAATTAAAAGAATTAAATGTGAAAAAAATGAAAAAAATTCGAATTTCGATTATTGTTCTCACTCTTTTAACTCTTTCAATGCTTTCTTATATTTCAACAGAAGTACTTGGTCAAACTCAAGATAATACCCAAATAACAACAAACCAAGCAGACCAGAAATTTCCGGCAATCTATGGTGATCGCATCGTATGGATGGACCGTAGGAACGGCAACTGGGATATCTATATGTACGATCTTTCAACGGGTACTGAAACCCAGATAACAACAAACCCATCAAGCCATGAGTATCCGAAAATCCATGGTGATCGCATCGTATGGGAGGACTCGAGGAACGGCAACTGGGATATCTATATGTACGATCTTTCAACGGATACTGAAACCCAGATAACAACAGATCCCGAAAGACAATGGTTTCCGGCAATCTATGGTGATCGCATCGTATGGGAGGACGGTAGGAATGGCAACTCGGATATCTATATGTACGATCTTTCAATGATTACTGAAACCCAGATAACAACAAACCTATCAAACCAATGGTCTCCGGCAATCTATGGTGATCGCATCGTATGGGGGGACCAAAGGAACGGCGACTATGATATCTATATGTACGATCTTTCAACGGGTACTGAAACCCAGATAACAACAGACACATTAAGCCAGGAGTCTCCGGCAATCTATGGTGATCGCATCGTATGGGAGGACGGTAGGAACGACAACTGGGATATCTATATGTACGATCTTTCAACGGATACTGAAACCCAGATAACAACAGATCCCGCAATCCAGGCGGGACCGGCAATCTATGGTGATCGCATCGTATGGCATGATAATAGGAACGGCAACACGGATATCTATATGTACGATCTTTCAACGGATACTGAAACCCAGATAACAACACACCTATATTCCCAATGGTCTCCGGCAATCTATGGTGATCGCATCGTATGGTGGGACTATAGGAACGGCAACTGGGATATCTATATGCACAAACTTCCTGAACTTGTTCAATTTATATATGGTACCAATTCTGGTCCGGTAGATCTAGATCCACATAATGCGTGGGATATTTCTTCATTTGATGTTATTGAGCAAGTTGTCGAAACGTTATATGCCTACGATTTACTCGATCCTGAACTTGCCCCCATCCCGAGATTAGCATCGGATTTTGGCACATGGTCAATAGATGGGTTAAGTTACACAGTTCCACTTAAAATGGGTGTCACATTTCATGATGGAACCCCGTTCGATGCTACAGCCGTTAAATGGAATTTTGATAGATTGGCATATTTTATGAATTTAGAAAATCCAACTCATATATCCACATTGTATCTTTGGCATGATGGAACACCGATAATTAACGAGGTAGAGATCGTTGACGAATATACCGTAAAATTTGTGTTAAATAAACCATTTGCGCCATTTGAATCTTTATTATGTTTTAGTGGATCAGGAATTATGTCACCTACATCAACATCTCCAGAGAATTATATTGATACGGCAACTGGAGATTTAGTTGGGACGGGTCCTTTTGTATATGATAATTATGAGGTAGGTGTTGAAGTCACCATGCACGCATATGAAAATTGCTGGGCGGGTGCTCCATATATTGACGAATTAACATTTTCAATTATTCCAGATATAAATGTGAGAAATCTGGCATTATTAGATGGAACTATTGACTTTTTAAAAACTCCTGACGATTCATTCTTCCAAACATTTAGAGATGATCCAGATATCACCCTTGTAGATGCTGGGCAAGACGCAACAATTCGATTTCTTGGGATGAACAACAGGCTTATAAATGTTTCATTTCGAGAAGCGATTTCTTATGCCATTAATTATACATATATGATTGATGAGCTCTTAGGAGGAGAGGCTGTTAGATTGAAATCTCCAATTCCATTAGGTATAACGAACGCCAACTGGTCATTTAATGTTCCCATCCTAAATCTCACACGAGCAAGACAAGTCATGCAATCCATGGGATTCGGCGTAGGGTTCGACGTGGATAAGGATGCTGAATGGACAACCCAAGCGACATTATCTCCTTTTAGGTCAATTAACTATACATATAATTGGGGTAATAAATTCCGAGAAGATATGCTGCTATTATTACAAGATAATCTCGGAAAAATTGGAATCAAAGTGATAGATGCTGGTATGACATCGCGTGAGTATTTTGATAGGCTCCTTGATATACCACCATATAGTAGAAACCATTTAGAGCTTTTTTGGGTAGGTTGGGTTCCAGATTATAACGATCCGAGCAATATTATAAATTCAATGTTCTCCAAGAATTCTGTAAGTAATTTCGCGCAAGTAGATGATGATTTAGTACAGCAATGGATGGAAGAAGCCTTAATTACTATAAATCCAGCGGAAAGAAAAGTTTTATATGATAAGATTCAACAACGACTGATTGAAGTAGTCTTTCCATACGCTTGGGGTTATGTAAGAAGAAATTATGATGCGCACAGTAGCAAGTTCACTGGTTTTCAATCAAATCCAATGGATAAAGTGTGGTTCTATACTGTTTCCAGCCAATCTCCAGACGTTAACGGTTATATACAAAACCTACCCGATGAGTTTTTTGTAAATAATGCTGAGCAACGTAAGAACGCATTATCGGAAAAATTCAATGACGTATTCGAACATATAAATAATGGTGAGTATGAAGAAGCGATAGACAAATTAAAGCATGATATTCGTCCAAAATGTGATGGAAGTCTCGGTGGCAATCCTCGGAACGATTGGATAACCGATCCAGAAACACAGCAAGAGTTATGCGCGATGATTGATGCATTAATCGCATTTTTGGAAACATTGATTTGATAGATGAATAAGTGTCGTTACCTATAAAATAACCCAAATTTTTTTTTTTCTTTTTGGATTCTTTTCCTTTAAAAGACTTTTTAGTTTTTTTCCTAATATTACTATTTCAGGTATAAAAATCCTTAAATTCCCAGAATTGATTAAAGAAGAAAAAAGAATCATTGATCCAATCGTAGCACCTACATCAAGTTTGAAAATTCAAGTATTAGATGTTGATTTTATCAGGGATGATTGCTAAACCTCCTGAACTAACAACCGGTGATTTCTTTTAATATGTAATATAGACTATTTCGTGATCTTCTCCACTATTCAAGCCAGAACAAGCAAGAACGGTTTCAAAATCTCAACTCTCACAACACTATCGTCGCTTTTCTCGATCAATGAAATTAATGAATCTGAAAAAGTTGCTTGATCAAGAATTCCGCTTTGAAAATGCTCTAAAAGAACCTTCGGATTTTTTTCTCCTTCCACACTAAATCAATACGCTTTTTTCATATTTAAATTTACCCAAATCAATGATTTTCTAATTTATCGAATAAGACTTTGAATATATCTCTTATTACTCGCAATTTCTCACCAACTAAAATACCCACTTTCTGATTATATTTAATAAAAAAATTTCGCGTTATTCCGATTTCACCACACCTTCCCCCCATTTTCCCTTATTCTATAAAAACATAACCTTTAAATACTTGAGTTAATATTTATTTATTAAATTGTGTCAAGAAAGAATTGACAACAAACAATTCATTGTCAAGAAATAAAATTTGACCAACCAAAAATAGTATTTTAAAAGCATAAAAAATGATGAATATGTCAAGAAAAGGTAAGGGAGATGGAAGATCTATGATGTTTGATGATATTTTTGACAGCTTTCTTGGAGATCGCGGTTCTCAAACTCGTAAGAGCTCATCAGATAACATTTCAATATCAAAAAGAGAATATGAAATGCTCAAAGCTAAAGGAGAGAAGTTTGAGGCTTTAGTAGAAGAACATAAGAAAGTGAAAACATGGAATGATCAATTGATGAAAGAAATGGATGATTTGAAAGACGATGCTCGAAATTTTAAGGAGTTAGAGGAAGAAAAGGAGAAATTCCTACATTCACTTTTACAGGTAAGGGCAGATTTCGAGAATTATAAAAAACGTCAAGAGCGTGAAAATTCCAATTACAAGCAATATGTTTTAGAAGGTGTTTTAGCAAAGCTAATCTGCCATTACGATGATCTCGTACGGGCGTTAAATCTGTTAAAGATGCTTGAGGGTGCTGAAGGTATAACAAAGGGATTTGAATTAATACTTAAAAATTTTGAGAAGATCATGGAAGATGAAGGAATTCGATCCATGGAATCAGAAGGTCAGAAATTTGATCCCTATAAGCATGAGGCAATGATGGTTGAGGAGGGGCGAGATGATCTCCCTGAAAATACAATTATAGAAGTATTAGATAGAGGATATTTTTTAAAGAGTAAAGTTTTAAGACCTGCGAAGGTCAAAATTTCAAAAAAATCAAAATTACCAACTTTAAATGAAAAAATAGAAAGCAATCAAGATTACAAAATTAAAATTTAAAAAAAAGGAGTGATATAATATGGGAAAAATAATAGGAATTGACTTAGGGACTTCAAACTCAGCAGCAGCGGTATTGGTGGGAGGGAAACCTACCATAATTCCGAGTGCTGAAGGTTTAACCCTAGGAGGAAAAGCGTTTCCATCTGTAGTTGCATTTACTAAGGATGGTCAAAGACTTGTTGGAGAGCCTGCAAGAAGGCAAGCAGTTTCAAATCCAGATCGCACAATAACAGCAATAAAGCGTAAAATGGGAACAAGTTATACTGTGAAATTAGATGGTAAAGATTATACACCTCAGGAGATTTCAGCAATGATTCTTAGAAAAATCAAAGAAGATGCGAGTGCCTATTTGGGTGAAGAGGTTACTGATGTGATAATCACGGTTCCAGCATATTTTAACGATAATCAAAGGCAAGCTACTAAAGATGCGGGAAGGATTGCGGGATTGAACGTAAAACGTTTGATTAACGAACCTACAGCTGCAGCAGTAGCCTATGGATTAGACAAGAAAAATGCGAGCTTAAAAATTGCTGTACTGGATTTAGGTGGAGGGACTTTTGACGTCACAATTATGGAGATGGATAATCAAGTATTTGAAGTGATCTCAACTTCAGGTGATACACAATTAGGTGGTACCGATATGGATAAGTTATTAGTGGATTTCTTGGTGGCTGAGTTTCAGAAAAACGAAGGTGTTGATCTAAGATCTGATTCAATGGCACTACAGAGAGTTCGGGAAGCCGTTGAAAAAGCTAAAATTGAATTGTCAAATTCAGTGACAACGGAGATTAATCTACCATATATAACTGCTACAAACGATGGACCAAAACATCTTAACATGAAGCTAACAAGAGCTAAACTAGAGCAATTAATTGATCCGGTAATAAAGAGATTGGATTCACCAATCTTAAAGGCTTTGAGAGATGCAGGGATCGCAAGAGGAGAAATTGATAAAATTATTTTAGTAGGGGGACCAACTAGGATGCCAATAATCCTGAAAAAATTCGAAGATTTATTAGGGAAAACTCCAGAGCGTAGCATTGATCCAATGGAATGTGTTGCGATGGGTGCTTCAGTCCAAGGTGGAGTGTTGACTGGTGAAGTGGAAGATTTACTATTACTTGATGTGACTCCATTATCATTAGGAGTTGAAACGTTAGGTTCAGTTTTTACTAAATTAATTGAGAGAAACTCTACGATTCCAACACACAAAACTCAGATATTTTCAACGGCTGCTGATAACCAACCCGCTGTAGAAATTCATGTATTACAAGGTGAAAGACCTCGAGCAGGAGATAACATTACATTGGGTAAATTTCATTTGACAGGGATTCCACCTGCACCCAGAGGTATGCCACAGATAGAAGTGTCATTTGATATCGATCAAAATGGAATTTTAAATGTGTCAGCTAAGGATAAAGGAACTGGTAAAAGTCAATCAATAACAATTACAGCCTCGACCAAGATGTCTGACGATGATATTGAGCAAAAAATTCGAGAAGCTGAAAGAAATGCTGAAGAAGATAGGAAGTTTGGAGAGCTTATTGAAGCAAAAAATCAAGGTGAAGCATTAATTTATCAAACTGAAAAACTATTGAATGAGAATGAAGCTGTTATTGGAGACTTAAAATCGATGATTTTAGGTAAGATCTCTGAATTAAGGAGTGCTATGGAAACGGAAGATGTAGGAAGAATGAAAAGTTCAAGTGAAGCCTTACAGAATTCATTACACGAAGTTTCAGCGAGAATTTATGGAAAACAGCAAGGAGCAACTCAAGGTGCCTACCAAGGAGCACCTCCTGGGGGTATGGGTGATATGCCTGGTCGATCACAGGATGAGATTGAAGAGGATCAATTCAGAAGAGCAACTGGTCAAGATGAAGTAGTAGATGCTGAGTATGAATAAGTCTAATTTTTTTTTTATTTATTTTTTTTATTAATTTAGTAAAATTTTTACAAATAATATTAAAAAAGGGGTTAAAAGATGGCTAAGGATTACTATAAAACATTAGGTATAACAAAGAATGCTTCAAAAGAAGAAATTAAAAGGGCTTTTCGGAAAATGGCGCGAAAATATCATCCAGACGTTAATCCCGATGAATCTAAATCAGGGGAGAAATTTAAAGAGATTAATGAAGCCTATAGTCTTCTGAGCGATGATAAAAAACGAGAGATGTATGACAAGTTTGGTGTCGTAGAAGGAGATCCTTCATCTTATCAACAAGGAAGTAGAAACACTGGAGGATTTGGTAGCAATGGAGGTGGAAGGGGTTACCGAAGCCCAGATGGAACAACTTACTATTATTCTACGTCAGGTTCACCTGGAGGTTTTGATTTTAACGATATTTTTGGAAATGCTAGGAATTCGAGAGGAGATACTGGCGGATCTGACTTTTTTAACGATTTGGGAGATATTTTTGATGTATTTAATCGAAAAGGAGGAGGCAGTTCAAGAGCAAGATCATCATCTCATAATAATTTCCCCCGAGACGGAGATGATTTAAGATATGATCTGGAAATTGATTTCATGGAAGCATTTCATGGGGGAAAGAAAAAAGTTCAATATAAAGATCCTGCATCTGGACAAGTTCAAAATTTAAGTATAAAAATTCCGAGAGGAGTTATAGATGATCAAAAATTACGTCTGAAAGGAAAAGGAATGCCGGGAGAAAATGGAGGAAGTTCTGGAGATCTTTATATAGCTATACATATTAAAAAACATCCTAATTTTGAAAGAAAAAATGATGATATTCACATTCTACAAGAAGTTCCCTTTACTATTGCCGCGCTTGGTGGTAAAATTCAAGTTCAAGGGATTGAAAAAGCTTTGAATGTATCTATTCCTCCGGGAACTAATGATTCATCATTATTAAGATTAAAAAATCAAGGATTTTATAAAATTAATTCAGAACATAGAGGTAATTTATTAGTTAAAATTAAAATAAAGGTTCCCAAAGAAATAAACGGGAACCAGAAAGAGTTATTAGTAAAATTACAAGAGGTAGGTTTGTAAAAAAAATGAACGTTAAGGAGGTAAAATTATAGTATGATTGCAAATATAAGTAAACAGTCGAATTTATGCCCAGAATGTGGAGGTTCAATCATCCTCATTGAGGAAAAGGGAGAAACTGTATGTGGGCAATGTGGGTTAATTATTAATGAGCGATCAATAGATTATTCTCGTAGTGGAAAACGAGCTTATACAAATCATGAGAAAAATAACCGAGAACAAACAGGTACTCCAATATCTATTATGTTGCCTGATATGGGATTAAGTACTGTAATTGATAAGCAGAAAATTAACAATCCTGATTTAAAAAGAGCTGCCAAGTGGAATACAAGAATTACTTGGCAATCCCGTAATCTATTAATTGCGTCTACTGAATTAAAAAGAATAAGTAGTAATCTAAATTTACCCAATCATGTTAAAGAAGAAGCTATGCGCTTTTATAAAGAAGCCTTTAAGAGAAAATTACTTCGAGGAAGATCTATTAATGCGATGGTTGCTGCGTGTTTATATATAGCAACGAGACAAAAAGATATACCTAGAACACTTCAAGAAATATTGGAAGAATCCTCAGTTTCCGCCAAAGATGTAAGACGAAGTATAAGTATTATGGCACGAGAAATGAACCTAAAAACTCAATCAACCGATCCAGTAGCATTAGTTCCACGATATATATCAGATTTAGAATTGGATTCAGATATTGAGGCTTTAACAAAAAAAATCTTAACAACCTACATTACCAATTTTTCAATAAGCGGGAAAGACCCAAAAGGTCTATGTGCAGGAGCAATCTATTTAGCAAGTAGGATTAAAGACTTGGAACTCACGCAACAGCAAATAGTAAATATGGTAGGAGTGACTGAGGTTACACTGCGTTCAAGATATAAAGAATTGAAGAATAAGTTAAAAATTAAGGTTTAAAAGAATCTACGCTTTTTTTATGTTTTATTTATCTTCTTTATTTATAGTAAAAAATATATCTTAGTATCATTGTTTTATTTATTTTAAGATAATTTACAATTCAATTGATATTTATGGTATTTTATAAAGAAATTGGTTTAACTAATACACAAGAGATGTTTAAAGTTGCCTTGGATAGAAAGTTTGCTATTCCGGGATATAATTACAGTAATTTAGAACAATTACAGGCAATTATTATAGGTTGTGGAGAAACTAATTCACCAGTAATTCTTCAAAATAGTCCCGCAGCAGGAGAATATGCAAATCGAGCAATGGTTAGATATTTAGCAGAAGGAGCAGTTGCAATGGCAAAGGAGCTAGATTATAATATTCCAATTGCATTACATTTGGATCATGGGAATTCCTTTGAATTAGCTAAAATATGTATAGATAATGGTTTTTCAAGTGTAATGTTCGATGGCAGCCATTTAACATATGAAGAAAACATTAATATAACTAAACAAATTGTAACCTACGCTCATGAAAGGGAAGTAAGTGTTGAAGCAGAATTGGGGGTTATTGCTGGTGTTGAGGACCATGTAAAAGCAGAAAAAAACCTTTATACTGATCCAGAACAAGTAGAAGATTTTGTAAACCAGACAGGATGTGATTCATTGGCAATTGCAATAGGCACATCTCATGGTGCTCATAAATTTAAAGTAGAGAAAGAGGAGGATATTCCAGAATTACGATTTGATATTCTTCAAGAAGTGAGGAAGCGGTTAGGAAGGTTTCCAATTGTTTTACACGGTGCATCTTGCATACCCCAGAAATATGCTAAGATAATAAACGAGTATGGGGGATCATTAACTAAAGTATTTGGGATTCCAGAAGCTCAATTGAAAAAAGCAACTCAATATGGAATATGTAAAATCAATATTGCTACAGATAGCAGAATGGTTTTTACGGCAATGATAAGAAAATATTTAGCTGAGAATCCCGATCAAATTGGTCCGAGAAAATACCTCGGTTTAGCTCGTCAAGAATTTGTAGATATGATTAAACTAAGGAACAAAGAAGTCCTCGGGTCAGCAGATCAAGCAAAATATATTTAACTTATTTATTAATAGAAATCTTAAAAAAAAAGAAAGAAGTGTTATTAATTCTGTTTAAACCTTACTGAATTTTTTATGGATTAAAATCCCTGCGACTACGATTATAATACTAATAATTGAAATGAACAAAAGATCCTTTAAAATATTAAGACTTGTTAAAGGGTCTCCATTAAATATTGACGTTAGAGCATCTGTAACATAATAGCTAGGTAGGAAGGATGCAATAATTTCTGTAGTGGGAGTTATTGCTATAAAAGTCCCGAAAAACATCTGGGGGAGTATGAAAATAAATGATATTCCCGTCGCAGCACCAGGGCTTTTTGCTATAGTGGCAGTTATGAGACCTAAACCAACAGAGCATAATGAAAGGAAGAAAATTAGGGTAAACGCAAATAAGATTCCTAAGACACCAGTTTCGGGCCTAAATCCTAAGACGAATGATAAAACCATAACTATTATAACTTGTAAAACAGAAATTAGCGAATTCGATATTAGGTGACTCCCCATAAATTCACTTGAGGATGTAGGTGTTGTATTTATTCTCTCTAATAATCCTTGTTCCCTATCAACACTAAAAGACTGAGCTACGGTCATTATTATAAAGATACAAGCATATGTATATAATCCTGGAACCATAACATTAAATTGACTTTCTCCAGGTATTTCACTTGGCATGGAACTGAAGGATAGCCCAAACACTAAGGTCAGCACAGCAGGGAAAAGAATCATCATAAATAAATTAGCTGGTTCCCTAATCAACCTTTTTAACTCCATTTTAATAAGAGCAAATATTCTTTGACTATTCATCTATATACCCTCCAAAATTCTTCTACCTGTTATTTTCAGAAATACTTCCTCTAGGTTTTGTGCATCATGTTTTTCCATCAATGTTTTAGGTGGACCTAAAGCTAATAATTCTCCGTAATCGATAATTGCCACATTATCGCTAAGTGCCTCTGCTTCTTCTATATAATGAGTAGTGAGGATCACCGTTTTGTTTTGTTCCTTAAGAGAGCCGATGAAACTCCAAGTAGCTCGACGGGCTCTAGGATCCATTCCAACTGTAGGTTCATCTAAAAAAGCTATCCTTGGATTACTTATTAGAGCAATTAATAGATTTACTTGACGAAGCATTCCTCCACTATATCCTTTAGCCTTTCTTTTACTCGTTTCTGTAAAATTTAGTGCCTCTAATAGGCTTTTTGTTCGCTCTTTTAGCTCTTTCTTATTCATTGCATACAAATTTCCAAATAACTCGATGTTTTCTCTCCCCGTAAGAAATTTATAAATTGCAGCATGCTGAGGACACACACCAATTAACTCTTTTACCTTCTTAAGATCTTTTTTTATATCATACCCTCCAACTAGAGCAGTTCCACTTGTCGGACTTAATAAACCACTTAAAATCTTGATGGTGGTTGTTTTACCCGCTCCGTTGGGACCTAAAAGGCCGAAAATCTCACCTTCTTTTACTTCAAAACTTAAATTGTTAACAGCAGTGACATCTTCAAACTTCTTTGTAAGATTTCTAACCGTAATAGCATTAACATCATTAGGATCAAAAACATCCTCTGGGTAGTTTGATATTGACATTTTTTTTTAACCTCTTATATTTTATTTCTCATTTTTTAAATTATTGAGAATTAATCTCTGAATAAGGGTTATCTTAAATGACTTATAATTTTGATGGAGTGCATTAGGGTGAAAAAAAGGGAAGAAAAAACCGGAAAGTGGGCGTTTTATCACCTAGATGGGTGATGAATGACACCTTCCAAAACAGACGAATTGGGAAAATAGGCTTCGAAATGCTATAAGATAACTTTTAGCATTTTTTATGTATAAATCAATTTTTAGAAATTAGTGCCCATTTTTATCCTTAATAGGTAAAAAATTACCTTTAATCCTCTTTTATTTCTCTTACTTTTTCTTCTAAGTATGTATCCCGCCAAGATGGAAACATTAAACCATTTACCAATACGGTAACATTAACCGATTCAAAATTCATAGACATTAATGAAGCTTCCAAATTTTGAAGTTCTTTCATTGAGCTAGCCCAAACACACACAAGCATTAGATTCGGGAGATTACTTAAATTCCAAGAAAATAATACTGATTGACTGTGTTTCTTGCGAATTTCTTCTAATAATTGTGATTTATCGACTTTAATACTTGTTTTCACTTTTAATATTACAATGGATATAATAACTGCCGATTTATCTGGATACCAATCTATAGAAAACTCAACAAGGTATTCTTTAATCATTTTATCTAAATGTCGTCTTACAGTTTTAGTAGAAGCCCCAACTTCATCTGCTATATCAGATATTGGTTTTCGTGAATTATCCTTTAAGGCATTAACTATTAAAAAATCTAATTTAGGAAGTTTTAGGTTACCTCTCTCTTCTGAATTATCTGTTTTAGATATTTGAGTTGTGTCTGAGGGAAAAGGTCCATTAGGAGAAGGAGCAAGACTAACTAAACCAACTTCAAGATCATTTATTCCGCCCTTTTCCCTTATAAAGGAAACTAATGGATCTAACTCATTATGATTCCTAAGGAGAGCGTGTATATAAAAAAGATGATCACTGGCTTGAGTGACATTAAAGATAGATTCATGTTTTCCGAGCTCTTGGAGTAATCCTGCCTTATTTTCTATTTGTGAATTCCCAAACATGATAATATGAACAGGATTAGAAAAAATAAGGAAACTCAGTTTTGTATTAAAATTTTGTATTATACGTAAATCCACCATTGACTTTATACGCTTATGTATGGAATTGACACTCATTTTGAACAATTCCGCCAGATCGTGATATGGAATTCGAGAATTTTGTACCAGCATCATACATATCCCGAAATCAATTTCATCCATACTAATATAGTTGGTACTAGTTATGTTATCAATTTTTCTATTTATGCTATTTTTATCCTTTTTGAATAAGAATTCCGGTGCCACCCCGAGGATAATTGAATTCTATTGCACCAGCATCACAAACTTGAAAACAAGCCCCACATTCTAAACATTTAGATTGATAATCATCCACTAAATAAACTTTTCCTTCATTTTTGCGCCATAGATTCATAATACATATTATTAAACAGCGGTCACAGTTATTGCATTTTTCCTTATCAAGTGAGATAAAGTTTCCTGTTCCAGAAATCCGTTTACTCAAACCTTCAAGCTCAATTTTCATCTATCTCGATCACCTCTTCTTTTCTTTTTTTGAGGAAGCATATCTAAAAGTTTCGGTAGAACTGTCATAATTTTCTTTGGATCCATAATTTTATCTAAATCATCTTCAAAAATCTTAGCAACAAGAGGAAAAACATTTTTCATAATAAAAGGTGTTGCTTTTGGCATATATGATTTCACTTGGCTTACTATTTGTCTGACCCGCTTAGCATGGGGTTGGGACCAATCAAATATCCCTCCAAGAAGTTCCATAATCATTGGTACAAACCAAGACATTGTTTCTTTAGGATTAAATGGTAAAGCTTTCCAAATATTCCACAACTCACTTCCTGCTTCAAATTCCTCTCCTATACTTGTTTTCTTCCATCCTTCATCAAATTTTTTTAAAAACTCCTTAGAATAGTCTCCACTTGAAAAGGCTTCAGCTGCGACTTCTGCTGCAATCTTACCAGTAACCATAGCAGGATAAATACCTTCTGCTTCAAGAGGGCATGGAAAACCTCCTGCGTCACCTATCAATATAATACCATCAGTATGAGTATTATAAGGGTAATCTAACCAAGGAAGTAAATGGGCTTGAATCTCACGTGGTTTAGCCTCAAGTATTTTTAACAATCTTTGGTAATATTTTAAATTTATAACTTTATTTAAGTAGTACAATGGATTTTTATCCCACCAATTCATCCAATTTCCAAGTCCCTGATGGAAACCGTCATTAAAAAAGACTTGGTATGATGCTGGAAAATTTGCTCCCCACCAAACTGCTAATGTTTCATCCCCCATAATATCATCAATTTTCTCTGGAGGTGCTTGAAAATCGTATTGAAGTGTAAGTGTTACTTGCTTTTGGGTCCATTTTGATCTTAATCCTGATTTCTGAGCAACAGTCGAAACAACACCATCTGCACCGATAATTATAGGTGCTTTATACTTCTCACCTTTATCATCAATAACTCCAGATACCTTTCCATCTTCTTTCAATAGATCTACTATTAATGTAGAAGTTTTTAGTTTTGCTCCTGCATCAGTAGCACACTTCGCAATCCATGGGTCAAACTCACTACGATACACATTCATCGTAATCCAACTTTTTGCTGGCTCATATGAGACAGATTCAGTTGGACGAGCCATAATATAACCCGCAACGATGTCCTCCTTGTTTACAAAATAGTTTCGAGCAGCTGTTCCCGCTCTCATAGAAGGACATTTTTCTGGTGTTAAATCTTTCATCATTTCAGGAAAATCCCTGAACATTCGTGGTCCTAATCCACAACCTGAAGAATTCTTATCACCTGGTTTTCTACCACGCTCAAAAAATATGGTGTTTAATCCGTTTTCTGCTGCGACTTTTGCAGCAACAGAACCTCCCGGTCCCCCACCTACGATTATAATATCATAAGTATTCATTTGAATTTCAATTTTTAATTTTCTTTGTGGAAAATATAATTGTTTACTAGTGTCTTTCAATTATATATAATTTAGTTTTTTTATGAAAATATCTTAATAGATGGAAATATTTTACCAAGCAAATGATTTTAATTAGAGAGAGTTACTCATGAGTGAAGAACATATTTACCAAGAACTAGTTAAAATATGTGGATCGAAATTTGTATCATATCATCCAGAATTATTAGAGAGTTATTCGACAGATTTAAGTTTTATTGAAGGATTCATCCCAAAATATGTGGTATGGTTAAAAAAAACGAAGCAAATCGAAAATATCTTAAAATTGGCTAACAATTCTGGATTCTCAGTTATTCCCATAAGCTCAAGTTCACCCCAACGTTATCATGGAGATACTATTCCCCTAACGGAAAACTCTATTATTGTTGATCTATCTCGAATGAATAAAATCCTAGATATTGATAGAGAAAATCGAGTAGTTATGGTGGAACCTGGGGTTACGTTTGGTCAATTGATACCAAACCTCCAAAAAAGAAATTTAAAGCTTCTACTCCCTCTTTACCCTCGAGACGGTAAATCTGTTTTGACAACCGCACTTGAAAGAGTACCAACTATAATCCCTCGATATCAGTGGGATAGTTCTGATCCTTTACTATGTACTGAAGTTATTTTTGGGACAGGGGACCTATTTAGAACTGGTACTGCTGCAGGTCCAGGTACAATTAAGCAACAAAAAAAATCAGGTCAAGCACAATTAAATCCCATGGGCCCAACTCAATTTAGCCCTTTTAGATTAATACAAGGAGCTCAAGGTAGTCTGGGAATTGTGACCTGGGTTACTCTTAAATTAGAATTAATGCCTACAGTTCAAAAGGTTTTCCATTTCCAATCTGAAAATATTCAAGATTTATTGAAACTTCAACAGAAGTTATTGAAATATCGATTAGGTAATGAAATGTTTATTTTAAATAACGTAAATTTAGCTTGTTTGGTTAAACTAGCACCTGAGGATATTGGTAAGTTAAGGAATTCATTAGCTAAGTGGAATTTAATATCAGTCTTAGCAGGTCGTGGTAAGTTAGCGAATGATAAAATAACATACCAAGAAGGAGATTTGAATGATATATTGAGGGATTTAAAACTTAATCATTTAAAAAAACAAGCTGTTGTGGGTGAAAATGAAATACTTGATGCGTTAAACAATTCAACTTCTTATCCCTGGAGAAATAGATTAAAGGGAAGCTTTCAAGATATTTTCTTCATTACTAATTTTGAAGGGATACCGGAATTTATTACCATAGCAGAAAATGAGATTTCTGAAGATCTTGGAATCTATATTCAAGCTATTAATCAGGGGACCTCTTACCACTGCGAGTTTGATATATATTATGACCCTAAAGAAGAGGAAAATGTAAATAAAAAATTTATGGAATTAAGTATTAAACTTATGGACAATGGTGCTTTCTTTAACAGGCCATATGGTCTATGGGCAAAGGAAGTCTTTAAAAGGCATTTAGATTCAACTCAAATGGCTTTAAAAAAAGTAAAAAAGATTTTTGATCCTAATAATGTTTTAAATCCTGGAGTTTTATGTTTTGATGATTGACCTGAAGAAGGGATTCAAAATTAAATGTTAAGGATTTAAAAGATTTTCATTTTCATAAATGTTAAATATTCATTCTTTTATTATAGAGGAGTCTTAATATTGCAATTTTAAGTAATAAAGGCTTTTAATTATGGATCCTACGATTTTTTTAATAGAAGATGATGATGTGCTTGTCCAGAATTTAAAAATGTTCATGGAAATGCATAATTTTCAACTAATTTCAGCTTCCAATGGGAAAGAAGGATTAAAACTCCTTTCAAATCTTAAATAAAACCCAGATGTTATAATTAGTGACATACTAATGCCAGAAATGGATGGATATGACTTCTATATGAAGGTTGCAGAAAATTCAGAATGGTCAAGAATACCCTTTTTCTTTTTATCAGGAAAAGCTGAACCTGATGATGTAAGGTTTGGTGAAATACTTGGAGCAGATGATTACATCACTAAACCATTTAAATCTAAAGAATTATTGAAACGAATTAAAAAAACTATAAAAGAGCATAGTAAAATAAGTAAAGATTCCAAGGTCTTAGAAGAGGAATTAAAAGAAATCCTAAAATTTGAAGAACCATCTCTAAAAAAATATCGGAGAGCCGAATTCTTCTACATATACTATATGGTTTGGAATAATGAATCTGAACCAATACTGAAAGAATATTTCCCTAGAAACGAAATTCCTTCACTTAATCTCAAAGATCTCACTTCTCAATTATATTCTACCTTAATTAAAATGTATAAATTCGAAGAACTGTCAGAATCAAGCCAATTTACTCTGAGAGTAGTAAAAGATTTAGTTGATGCTTATGCGTTAATAGATAAATTGGATACTAAATCCCAAAATGAGGAAGGAACATTCATGCTTTGTGCAATTACTCCCAATTCGCATTATTTACAATCCCAAATGATAAGAGCTGTGCTAAGTAAAATCGCATCTAAAATAAAGGCGCACAAGGAATGGAATATAAAAGATTATTGGGAGTTATTATTAGATATAGAGTAAGGTATCAATGATATTTACCGTATCTTCTTTTAAATTAAGAATTATTTAAAAAATGTCCTTGAAATTAGTAATAGATATTATTTTATTCAATTAATAATTACTTTATTTCATTAGGATTAAATGAGTCTTAAAAAGATATTTAATTTTAAGAATTACTAGGGGAATTTTGATCTCATTGAATGAACAAGAATATCAAGAAATGATAAAACGTTGCCTTCGATGTTCAATTTGTAAATGGATTCCACAACTACAAATTAAAAGCCAAAAATATGCAACAATTTGTCCTTCTATAGATTTATTCAACTATCACGCATATAGTGGAGGAGGACGCATTATTATAGCCCTTGCCTTAGAAATGGGAAGATTAAAGCCTTCTGAAGAAATTCGTGATATAGTATATAAATGTACTGAATGCGGGGGTTGTGCTGTATCATGTAAGTTTTTAAACACTTTAGAACCACTTGAAATTATAAGTACACTCAGAGAAAAGTTAGTTTCTTTGGGCTACGGACCAATGCCAAAACAACAACAATATATTGAAGCTATAAAAAATAATCATAATCCATACAATGAACCTCATGAAAATAGATTAGAGTGGCTCCCAAAGGATATTAAGATGGATCCTAAGGCCAAAACACTATATTTTGTAGGATGTACCTCTTCTTACAGGAGAAAGGAAATAGCAATTGCAACTGCTCGTGTTTTAAATGCTGCTAATTATCCATTTAGAATTCTGGATGGTAATGAATTTTGTTGCGGCAGCCCTGTTCTAAGAACTGGAGATAAAGATTCCTTTGTACAACAGTTACATAAAAATATGGATATTATTGAGAAGGAAGGAATTGAGAATGTCGTTTTTAGTTGTGCAGGGTGTTATAATACTTTTAAAGTAGATTATCCATTAGAAAGAGAATATTCATTCAATATACTTCACACTACTGAAGTGTTTAATGAGTTAATCGCAAACTCAGCATTACAATTAAATAACCAAATTTCAGGAACTGTGACCTATCACGATCCTTGTCATCTAGGACGTAATTCAGAACAATATGAGGAATGGGATGGGGATGTGCTAGAATTAATGCCTTTAGTATCTATTAATATGCCCGAGAAGCCTAAAAGATGTGGAACAAGCGGAATTTATGATGCGCCAAGAGAAGTACTAAGGAAAATACAGGGACTAAATTTTGTTGAAATGGAAAGGAATAAAGAATTTTCATATTGTTGCGGTGCTGGGGGGGGAGTAAAATCAGCTTTTCCGGAATTTGCAGTTAAAACTGCAAAAACTCGAATTGAAGAGGCCGAAGATACTGGAGCAGATATAATTTCCTCAGCATGCCCTTTCTGTTCAACAAATTTAAAAGATGGAATTGATGAAAGTGGTTCAAATCTTAGATTTTATGATATAAGTGAAATATTATTAATGGCCCTAGATTCACCACCTAAGTCTGTTAAAGAATCATCCACGGAGGTTTCATAAATGACACTGGAGAAGGAGATTCTTAAAGAATTTGAAGTAGTAGTGGGTGAAGAAAATGTTGATGATGGTGATGTTATAACAAATGTGTATGCCTATAATTGGTGTATGGAAATTTTTAATTATATGGACGATAAAGAACCGATCCCGTTTTCTCCTACACCGAAAGCAGTTATTTTACCATCTTCAACCGAGGAAGTCCAAGATATAGTTAAATTATGTAATAAATATGGTATTTTATTCAAAGCACAATCTACAGGTTTAGGCCCCTGGAATCAACCAACATCAGATAACTCTATTATTATAGATCTTCGTAGAATGAATAAAATTGTTAAAATAGATGAGAAAAACCTCTATGCTGTAATTGAACCGTATGTGAGTGGAGCCCAACTTCAAGTTGAAATAATGAAATTTGGTCTTAATTGTCATATGCCCGGGGCTGGTCCAATGGTCTCTCCATTAGCTAGCGCTACGAGTATGAACGGTCCAGGATTTACATCCCCTTCTACAGGACATAGTGCAAGAAATGTGTTAGCTGTAGAATGGGTTTTACCCGATGGGGAAATTATGAAACTTGGGTCTTATGGACTAAAAAATAACCCTGATTGGTATCATGGGGACGGTCCTGGCCCGTCATTAAGAGGTATCATGCGAGGTTGGGCTGGTACAAAATCAGGACTTGGTGTTTTCACGAAGGTTGCGGTAAAACTCTTTCCCTATCCCTGCAAAACAGATTATAATGTTAAAGGAAATTCTCCGAACTATGATTTTGAAATTCCAGATTTTATGAAATTGTATGTTATGGATTGTGGAAATTTCAAGAAATTGAAATCTACAATGTTAAAGGTCGAAGAACAAGAAATCTCATTCATGTGCAGTTTTTTGTCTGGATTTGCAGTGATGGCTATATTTTCCAATTCTATTGAAAGTTTAATGGATAAGATTGCTATTGGAAGGATGAAAGCTCCATTAGTAATAATAATAGCCGCTCGTTCAAAACGAGAATTTGAATATAAACAAAAAGTAATGGATTATTTATTAACAAAACTAAAATTAAAGAATATAATTGGAAAGATCTATAACCCTGATCCAATATTTTATGCTGAAGCACTTCGATCAAACTTGGGATTACACGGATTTATAGCGACTGGAGGATTTCAATCTTCTAAGGGAGTCGCAGACACAGCAGCAGTATGTCTTCGAAGTACAAAATCAAACATATCTTTAAAAAAGGATTATGCTAAGAAAGGGGTAATTGCGAACGATTTTGGTGAAGGTACATGGATGTCTTCATATGAATCAGGACATTATTTTCATATGGAATCCCCCACTATGTTTGATCAGACGAAAGAGGATAGTGTGAAAGGAATGGCGGAGTATATGGATAAGAGTAACCAATTAGATTTAGTAAAACATCTTGGTGCTCCTTTCTTCGTGGAAGGCAATCGTATGCATGAGTTATTTGGGCCTCACATGTCCAACTATCACATATGGTTAAGAAAAATTAAAGAAACGTTTGACCCAAATAATATATCCGATTCTGGATTTTATATTTCACCACAAAACAAATAAAATATTGAGTTTAGACACGATCTCATGGTAGAATCCAACCAAGAAAATAAAAAAATACGGGGTTTCGCAGTCCTAATCAATAGTATCCTATTACCTCTAAATGAAAATAGGAAATTTAAAGAAAAATTTGGCAAGTTCAATGTTAAAATTCTCTTAAATGCTTCAAACCTAAATTATGCAGCAATTATTATGGTCGATAAGGGTTTGGTGAGAGTTGAGAGCATCCCAAATAAACCTAAGGAAAATTTAAAAAAACGAAAGATAGGGTGGAACTCGTATTTGGAGATGGATTCTCAAACATTCCTTGCTATTGCTATGAATCGGCTCTCACTAGTTGGAGTAGCGAAGAAATGGTTAACACGTGAAATAAAAATGCGGGGAATTAGAAAGTTGATTATTTTGTTGAAGATTTTTAGGTTTTTAACAAATTATGAAGAATAAATACAATAAAAAAAATATAAAAAAGATTGATTATAAGTACAAGAATTAAAGAAACCCGGTGAGGATGTTATATGGGAAGAAGAAGTAAACCTGAAGTATTTCAAGGAGATTTGAAGAAAAAATTCTATTTTGAAGGTTGGTATAACAAAATTGTAGATAAACCAACAGATCATATCTATGCTATTATTCCAGCAATAGCATTGAACAGAAAGGAACAATCTTCACATGCATTTATCCAATTTTTAGATGGGGTTAATGCAACTGCCGAATATTTTAAATTTCCTTTAGAGGATTTTCAAAATCTTTCTACGGAGCAATTTGAAATTCAGATTGGTAAAAATTATTTCTCTTTGGATCGAATTCAATTAGAAATAGACCAGGATAATTTTTCTATTAAGGGAAGTCTTGAATATGTTGATCCGGTTCCATGGCCTAAAAAATTCCTGCAACCTGGAGTAATGGGGTGGTTTTCTTACATGCCTTTTATGGAAACATATCATGGAATGGTGAGTATGAACCATGAAATTCAAGGAACACTTACAATTAATGGCAAGGAAATAAATTTTAACAATGGAAAAGGATATATTGAGAAAGATTGGGGAAAATCCTTCCCAAGTGCATGGATATGGACTCAGTCAAACCATTTTTCCAATCCTAACCTTTCATTTATGTTTTCAATAGCCAAAATACCATTTCTTGGAATGAACTTTAACGGTTTTTTAAGCGCGTTATGGCATGAAGGGAATTTCTATAAATTTGCTACCTATACAAGGGCGAAAGTTAAAACATTAGACATCGAACCAGATAATCTTCATATCATTGTAGAGGATAAGAAATATCGTCTTGATTTTGAGGTCGCAAAAAAGGGGATAGGCTCAGGACTTCTAAAGGCTCCACAAGAAGGAGTAATGACAGGTCATATAGCTGAAAGCATAAATTCTAAAATTAAATTACGACTTTTTGATAAAAAGAATGAATCAATAATCATCGATGATTTAGGTGTAAATGCAGGATTAGAAATAAAAGATCCTGAATCACTCAAACCCAAAAAATAGCAAATATTAAGCTATTTCTTTTCTTCTAACGCTTTTTTTGGGAATAACCGTTCTATCAATTTTACGCTATGGGTATCCATATCATATTCTACTAAACCTACTTTAGCAAGTTCCTGCACTGAATGTAACACAAACGCACCACCTATTCCTAGTGTTGTTTTTAACTCATCTCTAGTCATTACTTCTTTATCACCATGTAATGTAAGGAGTATCCTGTAGTGCGCTTGACCGCTCCAGATCTCCGAAACTAATACAGAATAGATTGAAAGTAAGGCACGAACTCTCTCAAAATTATATTCTGCGTTCTCTGCTTCCTCAGCAACCTTCATGAATTTCGACAATTCTACTTTAACATTTTGATACTCATCAAGTAATTTCATTTGTTCTTCCGTCATTGAGCCAATTTTTTGGTCTTTTTCTTGTTTTTCAAGCTCAAGTTTCTTAGTTTCTTCTTCTAATTTTTTCTTATCTATTTCTAATTGTTGCTTTTCACTTTCTAGAGAATTTTTTTCTTGTTCAAGGAGCATTTTTTCTTTTTCTAATTTCTCTTTCTCACTACTAAGCTCCACTTTATCACTCTCGAGGGTTAATAACGCAGTTCTAGAGGTTTCTAATACCTCTATAAATTCTTTAAAACTAGATTCAGCAGCTTGAATAGTATTATCAAGAGCACTTAAGGTTTTTTCTTCATCTTCCATTGGAATCACAATTTATTTTTATTAATTATTTCTAATATATTTATTTAATTTAAAGTCATTAAAAACAATATTATTTAACTAAATTATATTTTAATATTGAAGATTTAAACTTTGAATGATTCATCTTTAATAATTCATTATTATCGATTTTCGATATCAAAAAGGATGCTTAAAATAATATTATGTCTATAACCCCTAATGAAGGAGAAAAGGAAACTTTTAAATGGATTAATAAGCAGGGGATAATGTGGAAGTTTAAATTCTACGGTTTCTTTAAGAATCTCAAGTTTTTTGAACCCTATTTGCTGTTAATCTTTTTGGCATGGGAGATCAACCTATTCCAAATCGGGTTATTAATTGCGATTCAAGAAACATTTACTTTTATTTTCGAAGTCCCGTCAGGAATGATTGCTGATACAAGGGGTAAAAAGACCGAATTATTATTCTGTTTTGTTTTTTATATTCTCTCTTTTTTCTTTTATTTTATGGGACCTGATTACTTTATATTAATGATGGGAGCTATGTTTTTCGGTTTAGGGGAGGCTTTCCGCTCAGGAACACATAAAGCGATGGAAATGCAGTGGATGGAAAGAAATGGAATCCTAAAATATAAATCGTATGTCTATGGCACTACAAGGTCCTATAGTCTATATGGTTCGGCTATTTCAAGTATTTTTGCTATAATCTTTATATTAAATATCCCCGAAAATAGATGGATCTTCATTTTAACCATTATTCCTTATATTATTGATTTTATTCTTATTAGTACTTACCCAAATTATATGAATGAGCACTCACCTAAGAAGGAAAGCTATTGGAAAGACTTCATTGGAGCGTTTAAGGGCTTAAAGATTGTGATTACAGACCGTAAGCTTAGAAAGGGCTTATTATCGAATTCTACATATGATGGTATTTTCAAATCTCTTAAAGATTATATACAACCTATAATGAAATTATTCATAGTTGTTTTATTAATTGATCTAGCAATACCTAGCTCACCCGAAGAGGAAGAATTCTATTTAACCTTGATTCTTGGTTTAATTTATGCTTTATTTTATTTGGTTTCATCCTTTTCGTCGAAAAATGCCTATTTTGTATTAAAAAAAGTAAAATCTTCTAAGTATGCGATGGATACTATATTTTTTATATTCGCAATTCTAATTCTTTTTGAAGCACTCTTACTTTGGTTTAAGATACCACTTTTAATAATAATTATTTATTTAATTATTTATGTTATATATAATCTCAGAAGACCAATTGGTGTGGATTACTTAGGAGATGTGATGGAAAAAGATCAAAGAGCAACAATATTAAGTGTGGAAGTATTGCTAAGATCACTTATAATTATCGTTTTAGCCCCTCTATTCGGTTTTATAGCTGAAGTATTTTCACTTGAGGTATTATTTCTTTGGCTAGCCGTTTTTATGATATTAATAAATCTTGTAATTCTACAAGGTTCATAAAAAGAAGAAGATATAAATTAGTTATCAATCCATAGATGTGCTAAATGAATAATAACTTCACTTGCTTTTTGTAATGCTAATGTTGGTATATGTTCCTTTCTTGAATGAATCAACATGCCTCCTGAAAATATATTCGGAGTAAGAATTCCTCTGGCACTTAATTTGGAGCCATCTGTACCACCCCTTATAGGATTTATAATAGGTTCTAAACCAGTTTCTTCTATGGCTTGTTTAGCTGTATCAATAATTATTTGCTTTTTTTCTAAGAATTTAACCATGTTTTGATATTGATGTAAAAAATCTATTTCAATTTCTAATCCCGGATATCGCACTTCATAAGCATCTTTTAGTTTTTTAATATATTCGATCCGTCTCTGATTACCCTTTTCTTCAAAATCTCTAATTAACACTTTTGCTGTCGCTTCTTCTGGAATTCCTTGAAATTTTAATAGATGATAAAACCCCTCTCTTTCTTCTGTATGTTGTGGTGATTCCGCTTCAGGGAGTTCACTAAAAAATCTACTTGCTATTTCTATAGCATTAATCATTTTATTTTTAGCAATTCCGGGGTGGACATTTAAACCTTTAAATGTAAATGTTGCTCGCCAGGCGTCGAAACATTCATATTCTAGTTGTCCCATTTCTCCACCATCGACCGTATAACATATTTTCGGTAGTCTTTTCTCATCTACTTTAGTCATCCCTAAACCTGTCTCTTCATCTGGGGAAAAACATACGAATATCGGTCCATGATCTAATTCAGGATATTTGTGCCAAGCAGCACAAGCAGCCATAATTTCTGCAATCCCTGCTTTATCATCGGCACCTAATAAGGTATCTCCCTCAGATGTTATAATATCAAGACCGATATATTCTTCTAGTAGTGGAGAATCATCAAAATGTAATGTTAATCCTTTATCTTGGGCAAATTTTATCACACTCCCATCATAATTTTGGTGAATTACAGGTTTTACATCTTTTCCACTTACAGCTTCAGAAGTGTCCAAATGAGCTAGTAACCCAATTGGTGTTTTCTTTTCAAATCCTTTACTTGGAGGTAGATACGCATATAAAAACCCATATTCATCATGAACAATATTCTCAAGATTTAATGCTTTAAGTTCTCCAACCAATATTTTTCCTAAATCAAATTGGTTTTCTGTGGTGGGAACAGTGTCTCCACTTTCATCTGAAGTGGTCCACACTTTCACATATCTTAAAAATCGTTCTACAGCATCTTTTAGTAAAAATTCCTGTATCTCTCTTGATAGTTCCATATTATTGAAAATTAATCCTAAATTTTAAACTTAAATATTATTTTAAGCTGTTTTATATCATTTTCCCTTGAATATTGGGTCTCTTTTTCCAAGAAATGATCTATTACCTTCTCTATAATCGTACGTCTTCATGTTTTCAGTAAATAAATGAAACTCATTTTGTAAAGAGCTTATAAGATCGTTCTTTAAAGAATAGTTTAGCATAGATTTATTATAGCCCAGGCATTTTGTAGGCATTTTTGCTAAGTTTCTTATATATTCTTGTGACTTTTCTTCAAATTCTTTAAAGGGGTATACTTCATTTATCAATCCAATTTCTAATGCTTCTTTCGCATCAAGGTGGCGCCCAGTGAAAATAATGTCAGTAGCTCGTGCTAGTCCTATTAATCGGGGAAGAAACCAACTTGCTCCATGCAACATGCAAATTGCTCTGGATGTACGATGATCACCTATTTCTAGATTGTCAGCAGCTAGTCGAATATCACAAGCAAGTGCCAGTTCGTATCCCGCTCCTAAGCAATATCCATGTAATACAGCAACAACAGGTATTGGTATCGTTCTTATTAAATGGATTAGTTTGTGGTGCGGTAATTTAAATCTTTCATCGAGAGGGGGAAAATCATCCACCATAATTTGAAAATCATCCCCAGAACAAAAACTTCTACCTGCTCCATTAAAAACAATAACCCGAATAAGTTTATCTTTCAAAATAGATTCGAAAACCTCAAGAATTTCCCTTATTGTAGGATATTGAATAGCGTTTAGTTTTTCTGGACGATTGAGGGTAATAGTACAGACTCCTGATTCTACAGAGTAAATTATATCTTTAAACTCTTTTTCTGGAATAGTTAATCTCTCCTAAATTTATTAGTTTAATAAAACTAATTCTTTGAATAATATTGAATTAAAGAAAAAAAAAGAAAAAGACTTTACCAAAATCCAAACTTTTCATCTAATTTTGGCCCAAATACAAGGAAATATGGAACGGCAAGATCTAAAGCACCTGCATATAGATTAATTAATGGAGTAAAAATTAATACTGCGGATACACCAGTAATATCCCCTAATCCAAGAACTTCAAGATTAACATAAGGTAAATTTTCTATCCCCCAAACAGTAACAAAAAAGAGGAAATTCATACCAATCATTACCAAAATCCGGGCAATGATACTTATAATACCTGTAAGGGCAAAATTCCGAGGATTTCTTACTTTTGAGCTATTAGTTACATTTCTTTCCCATAATTTTAATATTAGAAAAGGAATAACTATTAACGGAACTGTAGCACTAAATTTAAATACGGGACCAATCCATCCACTTGGATCAATAAGTAATAGACCAAAAGAACCAGTTAGACAACTAATTAATCCTGCATAAGTACCAAAAACTAAAAAACAGATTATCCAAACCCAGGATGTTGGGTCAAATAAAGCTATCCCCCAACCAGTAATTCTAGATGCGTTAATGATCGGTGAGAGCACAACTGCCATAACAGTAGATAAAGCACCAAAAATAGCACCTCCTGCAAGTTGTATTATTAAATCTGATTTTTCTGATCTCACAACTTCTATTTCTCCAGCTTTAATTTCAGACATGGTATACTGTTAATTATTTTGTATATTTTTAATTTGCAGAAATTAGAGATTTCTATTTAAATTTACGGGTAATGAAGATCTTTAATCTAATGAAGTTTATAACATATTTTCTTGATAATTTAGAGATTATTCGAACTTTCCTTTAATTTAACATATTGAAATATATAAATTAGTGATAAAGTGTTAAATTAAAACCTTTTCTTATTCCAGATTTTAATATTTAATCTACCCATTTTTGGAGATAGAAACAAAAATGAATATGGTAAGGAACGTATGAAAAAACTCTTAGCATATCCAGAAAAACATAAAATGCTTATTGACAAAGCTTATGATGAAGCTTGGCAAATTTATGTTGAACAGCTTTCTAAGTATCAAGCAAATTAAAAATTAGATAATCTATTTCAACATTTTTTTTTGTTTTGCATCTAATTCCAGCCAATCACTAACATTCTTGAGTTGTTTTCTTGAAGATGTGCACAATATCTTTAAAAATGGGAGTAAATTCCGGATAAAATCTACCTGGGAGATCTCATATTTTTTCTGTAACTTCTCAACAAAATCTTTTTGTGTACTATTTAAGGAAAAATAGCTACCCGTAGTATATCTTGGAAAAACTACCCTTCGAAACCCTTTTGCTTCTGGAGTTTCTTTCCTTGATAACGCAACCCCCCCCGCAAAGAGGTCGAAAAAGTATGGCAATAATCCCCAATATTGATTAGTTTGGATTCTACTAAATATTTCGTCTGCTAATGAGAGATTTTCAAACGCATTCGCAAGTTCCTCATTAGTTTTAATGAATGTTGGAAGGTTTTCATTGACCCATTTATACAAGAAATTATAATCAACATCAGATTTATCCGTTAAATTTCGAGCACCTCTTAAAGAACTTACCTGAAATAAGTCTCTTATAAGGGTAAAAATTTCTTCAAAAGAATCCCTCCGTAAACTAAGAATAAGTTCTCTAATATTACCATCCATTTTACCTTGAGTTATTCCTTGGAGATCATTAATAACTCCTCTTAAATCTCCACTATTCTTATCAATTAATAATTCTAAGTCTTCTTCTTTCAGTTGGGTTATATTTTCTTTTTTAAGGATATTCTTAGCAATTATTAATACTTCTTCTTTAGGCAAAGAATGGACTTCAAATCTACGAATATTATTATACAAAGGTTGGAGATTTGACTTATATTCGTTTGAACACATAATAATTGGGAATTGAGTGTTCTGTACTAATTCAATAATAGTTGGAACTGCACCTCTATCTTGAACACCGTAAATTCCATCTACTTCATCAATAAGGATGAGTTTCTCTTTGGATTCGCTAATAAAATCCATGATTCCACGTGATTTAGATGTTTCTTTTAATCTGTCTTCTAAGGCTTTTCTTGTTCTTGTATCAGACGCATTTGTTTCTACAACTTCCATGCTAAAGTCATTTGCAAGCGCAAATACAATTGAAGTTTTTCCGATTCCTGGAGGACCCTCTAAAAGAACAGCTGCTTTATCTGTCTCAATTTGAATATAATCCTTTTGTTCCTTTTCAATAACGGTTTTATTCTGTTCTTTTATCTTAGCATTTTCTCTATTTATTCTTTTTCTTTCAATAAAAAAATTTGTAATAAAGCTGGTTAATTCTTCAGCAAGCTTCACTCTTTGACCATTTGCTCTTGCAGTAGGTAAAGCCATATCTTTCAAGCTTTTTGGTCGATACTTTTCCACCCATACCGTATCAGTTTTCTTAGAAATTTTATTCACCTACAGATATTGACTGTATAAACAAATTTTTGATAATAAAGCAGATATTTGTATGTCACTGTCTCGACTATTAATCGCTCTGAAATCAGCATCCGCTATTAAATTAATCATTTTACTTCTCACATGTTTACTTAGAGGCAATTTATTAATTTCCTTAAGTAAAAGATTGAATAATTCATTAGATGTATACTTATAATTGGTTATGATTTTACGGGCTAACTCCCTTGATTTTGGAAAATCACCTTTTAGTGATATTAATAGAAGGCTCCTTATTAGGTCATTTTGAAATCTCTGAGCATTTTCATACAAAATATTTTTATCGATCTTATCTCCAGGGATACTGCTTAACTGTAAAATATCGATCGCTTGAAAGATTTTTCCCTCAGAAATTTTAAATAATACTTCAATAGCATCAGAAGAAACCTCAATTGATTCATTTTCGGCAATATCGTTTATTAATTTACGAAAATGTTCAAATTTGACTCGAGGAATTAAAAATATTTGACACCTACTTATAATAGGGTCAATTATACTCGAAATTTTTGGAGTAATTAAAATCATTCTACAATTTGAACCATATTTTTCCATTAATCTTCTGAATCCCTGTTGGTTGTTACCTATAGCTTCAAAATTTTTCACAACTAAAATCTTAAAGGGAGCATCTCCTAACACTTTCAACTGAACAAAAGGTTTTACCTTAACTTGGATAAATGCAGGAGTTGTGATCCTTCTTCCCGCGATACTCCCAATTTTGCTTGTCGATACGTATGCCTCCGATCTAGCTAATTTTCTTTCTTCTTCACTTAACGGAACATTTGCATAAACCAGTTTAAAGTTGGCATCAAATTCTCTACCTAAGAATTCTTTTGAAAACATTGAGGCTAGAGTTGTTTTCCCGATACCCTCAGCCCCAATTAATAATAAATGTGGAAAATTTCTTCTTGTTATAAAATTCTTTAACGCTTCTTTAATTTCATGCCGACCACAAATTTGATCTAAACTCTTTGGATAATACTTAATTCTCCATATGGGTATTTCTTCGCTCAAATTTTCAAATTCTCACTTTTTAATAGTATCTATAATTTGTGCTAAAAGGGCTGAAATTTGGATCTGTTCATTTGCACCTTGGCTTATCCTATAATCTATCTCTCCAATAAAAGACCTTAAAGAAGGCAGTTTATTTGGATCAATATCTATATTTGATAATTCTTCAATTAACTGTCTAATAAAACTGCGACTGTCAAGGGTTTCTATTGAATCAAGAATTTCTTTTGATTTCGTGAAATCTTTATTCTTCAAAGCATTTACTAAATCCTCTAAAGTCTTCTCACCCAAGAATCCCGAAATCTTCAAAATCTCATTTAAATCTAAATTATCCACCAGTTCCAAAGCAACAGCCATCTGAAGAGTATTAATAGCTTTTCTCAAATCTCCCCCTGAAATAAAAAATAATAATTCATAAAATTTCTTTGATTGGTCCTTTGGTATTTCCAATTTTTCTTTAACAACAATATATTTCAATCTTTCTACAATCTTTTCCCTAGGTAAATTTACAAATCTAAATACAGCACATCGAGATATTATTGGATCTATAATTCGATTTATATAATTACAGAGTAAGATGAATTTTACATTAGTTGATGCTTTTTCTATGATTCTTCTGAGTGCTTGCTGAACTTGACCGGGAATATTATCTGCCTCATCCAGAATAACAAACTTTAAGGAACCATCTTTTAAAATATTCTGACCAACAAAATTTTTTAAAACATTTCTTACAAAATCCATTCTTACAGTATCGGAAGCGTTTACTTCTAAGAGATTAGTCCTAAGTTCCTCCTTTTTGAGAAAATTCTTTACAATTATTAAAGCAGTGCTCGTTTTTCCAGTCCCTGCTGGGCCTGTAAAAATCATATGAGGCATATCAGGATTCTTGATAAATTCCTTGATATTATTGATAGCAATATTTTGACTTATAATATCACTAAAGGTTTTTGGCCGATATTTCTCCACCCAGGGGATTTCTATACTCATTTTTCTATGTAAAAGTTATACTTTTAGCTCTCGGGTCTTAAATCTAATTCTAACACTTCATAGACTTTTTTAAATTTCATCTTTTCATACAAATTTAAGGCTTCCATAGCTTTTTCTTTTATATTCACTTTTACTTTTTCCACCTTGATTTTTTTTAGATGTTCCATAGCTTTTTCTAATAAAAGATGTCCAGTACCCCTGCTTCGATACTTTTCTTTCAAAAAAAATTGCCTAATATATCCCTCAGATGATCCTAAGGGGTCAATGCGAAGTTCAGCTACTATCATTCCTACTACGGAATTATTATCTTCATCAATAGCTATAAGTATCCCATGACGTTGAAGAGGATCAAAAAGCCGACGTCTAATACCCCAATCAAATCGTTTAGGATCAAATTTTTGCCCTAACCCTTCTACTAACTGTTTAGTCAAATCCTGCAAATCCTCAATTTGCTCCGGATTGGCTATTTCTACGCGAATTGAACTCATATTTCATCATCGTATGCTTTGTTATTACCATAATTATTGCAATTTTAAAATTTAAATTTTCTTAACTCAAATTTAATAAAACTACAAATGAGGTGTTTATTAATACAGCTTTTAATTAAAACAATAGCATTTTAAAAAAATTAAAATAAATTTTGCGTTAGTGAAGAATACTTTTAAAAATGACGAGCAGACGTCCCATCCCAGACTTTTACAGTTTCATTTACCCATCCACATTTAGGACATTTGTCTGTAAGTTCCCAGCTCTCAAGAGCGGGGTGTATACGACAATATAAACCTCCACAGTTAGAACACACTAGAAATTTAGCTCCACATCCCGCACACATTTTCAACTGACCTTGCTCCACAAACGGAAAAGCTCTCCGCATCCATTCGTCATGAGCAAGAGAAAATTGGTCTTTTCCACAAACAATACAATGAACTCCATCTTCTTGAAGAGCCATATTATCACACTATATTTAATAATAATTGAATAAAAGTCTATATCTTTAGAATTTTATACGTTTTTTTTATAATAATAATAAAATACTGAATTAAAAATTAAACGATTTCGAAAAGGGAATTATAACGAACTTCTATAAATTCTCATTTTTTTTTAAGATATTATGTAAAATCAAGAAATGGGAAAAAAGTGGGAATATTGTGAAATGTATCAATAACATGTTTTCCCACAATATTTTGATGTGAACTAAAATTATATTTTCATTACCCGTCAAACCGAAGATTTAAATTAATACTTTCAGTGATATAAAACATAGAATAAGTTAATCAAAAATTAAATTTTAAATTTACATTCAAATCCATTACACTCGAATTACGATATTATCTTTGAAGGGAGAGTTAAAAACGGCGTACTTAAGAGAAGTATATCTGTAGAAATCCGCGACAAAATCAATAACTTAGAAGATACTGGCTTATCTAAGGAATAATTAAGAATTATTAAATATATTAAGAAGATCATCGAAATTATCAAACTAATATTTAAAAAAATGAATTTTATAATCTTTGGCCAAATTGGTTTAATTGTTGTTCTTTTACGCGCATTTTTTTATCAATTCTGTTTTTTAATATCCATTTCCATATTGAAAAACGTAGAATCGCCTCCTAGAAGTTATACTTCTAGGAGAATTCTATTTTTTCCAGAGTATTCTTTATTCAATATCTCGACAAGTGGGAATAATGTGGGTGCGAGTCACAATTTTTTAATATCTTGAAATGTAGAAAAAATCAATTTTCTTGCGATATCTTGATATGTAGGAAAAATTGGTCTTCATAGACTCTTAAAAAGAAAACTTAAATAAAGATTTTCTTGTTATTAATTACCCTAAATATAGATATATAAAAGAAGTAAAGTTAAGTAATATTTTACTTCAAAATAAAACCAAAATTTATAAAAACAAATAATTAAGCAAACCAAGTGTAAAAAATATGGAACTTGAAAAGAAAAATTTAGCTATTATAATATTGTCAGTTGTACTTGTCGCTTCTGGAGTAGGTAATGTTATTCTCGCGATTACCAGTGGATTAATAGTTGAACCTGATCGTCGAAACACTATAATTGTAGGCGCCGGATCAAATCTAGCAGCAATAGATCCTCTCGATACATGGGATGTTCCTTCAAACGTTGCCGAACATCAAGTTGCTGAAGGATTGGTTGACTATGACTATACAGATCATCCTAATTATAGGATAGTACCAAAACTCGCTGAATCTTGGATATGGAATGGTCCTCAAGAAATTTCATTTAAAATAAGAGAAAATGTATATTTCCATGACGGCAATCTCCTTACTGCTAATGATGTAAAATGGAATTTTGACAGACTTATGTACTTCATCAATTGGACTGGAGATCTTGTTGCAAATGATACCTCATGGGAAGCGTTTCCATCAGCATTATACTTCTTCTCTGATGGTAGTCCAATTTTAAACAGAACTGAAGTATCAAGTGATTACAACTTTACTGTTTATTTAAACAAACCTTTTGGTGCATTTTTAGACTTGATGACATTTTCTGCGACTTATATTTTATCTCCAGCATCTACACCAAGATATAGATATCTTGATATGACTTCTGAGAAAATAGTTGGTACTGGACCCTTTCAATTTATCCGCTTTAAATATGATGTTGATGTTAGATTTGAAAGATGGGATAGATACTGGGCAACTGGACCATGGGCAGAACTCCTAGTATTTAAAATACTTGAAGATGATACAGCAAGGATGACTGCTGGGTTGGCAGAGCAATTTGATTATATAGGAGGAGTACCAAAATCCTTTATTCCGAGTTATATCTCTGATCCAGATTTACATGTACAGGATGTTGGTGAAGATCTCTGTTATTTCTATTTAGAAATATATTGTGGTCCTCCCGAAGGGGAATCTCCTATTGTTGGTGGACAAGTTAATCAAAAAAATCCAGCAGAATTCAGAAAGGCTCTTGCTTTAGTGATAAACTACACCTATATTCTTGAAGAAATACAAAATGGATATGCGTTTACCGGCTGTCCAGCTGTCCCACGAGCAATGCCGGGATACAATAGTTCACTTGAAGGTAAAATGGCAAGTGACAACCCATTTGGTGGAACATATGAGAGCAGTATCAAAAAGGCTAGAGAAATAATGATGTCCTTATATCCTACTAACACTTCAGGCCTTGATCCAAATTATCCTGGTACTACTGAATCTGGTTGGTCGAGTTTATCAATTGATACATTAGAAGTTAATCAACATTTTGGAGATCTCACAAATCTAAGATTAAATCAATTAATGACGGCTAACTTTGATCTAATTGGAATAGATATTGATATAACTACAAGAACCTGGGGAGAATATTTAGATACTGGTGAGCATACTCCTTGGGAAATGGATCTTGGATATATAGGTTGGTGTCCTGATTATCTTGATGCTTTTAATATGCTTGATCCACTATTCAATAATCTTTCGGGATCATGCTTTTCTCGAATCAGTGATCCTGATTTAATAACGATGTTAGAAACAGCATCAGCATTGACTAACTCCACGGAAAGACAAGAAGTTTATATGGATATTCAATCTTATATCTATGATATCACCAGAACTACTCCCGCATCTTATACTCACATACCTGGTTGGGTGTTCTTAATACAACAAGTTCACAAAACCGATTTGAAGGGTGTTGGATATAATGTTATGGCTATGCTAGATTGCTGGAATTGGTATAAGGAATAGAAATCCTGAGTCTAATTAAAATAAAAATCTAAAATAAAAATTTTCTTTTTTTTTTATCTTTTAACTCTTAAATTGAAAAGAGTTTTATTTCAACTAGGATTTAGTATATTCTTTTATCGCTCTTACAATATCTGCTTTTCGATAAGAAGAGAGGAATTTTATATTATTTTTCACGACAATATTGTTTTAATTGTTTTACAGTCCATGTACTATACTCTACTTGACTGTTCTCTTTTTTTGGTTTAACAACAGGTAAGTCTTCTTCTAGAATTTCTATAGCTTCAATTTCTTTATGTTTAAGATCTAAATAAATTCGGAGTTTCTGCCCATCAAGTTCAATTATTTGCTTTGGAAGATTAGAAATCAATTCCCATTCCTTTACTTCCACACTTTTATCAAAAATTTCTGCTTTCTTTGTAATTTGACCATAGAGAACATTATTTCCTATAAGTATACTCGTGCGTTTGAAATTTTCGGGGATTCTTTCTTTTAAAACTCGGTCAAGTATATTTCTTGAGCTTTGATTCTTTTTTAAATCCCGAAAAGACGGAGAAATTTCAGGTTTTTTACTCAAATCTCTAACTTTTTCTATTTTATTTTCTTCGTACTTATCTTTCCACTCAAAATTAGACGAATTATTTTTTATTTCTAAATCGTTTGGGATGTTGGAATTAACCACAAAAGGCATTTCTTTAAATCCAAAAGCACTGAGAAAATCCTCAGGTTCATCTCCTTGGTCTACTGAAATAATTTTGCATCGATGAAAATTAGATGAAACTATCAATCTCCTTTGCAAATCTGAGGCTACTCGAGACGCTATGAATTTTTTTCTGACTGAAGATGATATCCCTTTCCAGATATAAATCCTTCTAAGCGCTTCTTTAATTATTACCACTACTTGTAGGGGATTTAATATTATATTTCCATTGTTCTGTCTGAATGCCTCTTCTGTAATATTTATTTTATCCTCCTCACCATTATCTTTAACCTCAAATAGCATAAAATCTGTATAAGTCTCTAACATTTTAATTCTATATGTATGTAGTTCTTTCGTGATTTAATTAAATAGAGAGAAAATAAAAGGATAGAGAGTAGTAAATTATTATAAATTAAAAAGAAGTAAAATAATAGTTAATTTTTTTTTTTTACATTTCCAATTTTTTTGCTTTTGCATTCCCAGATACTTCGGGATTTACTTTTTCTAATTCACCAATTAATTGGAATGTCTTATCATCATTTAATGCTTCACTAAATTTAATGAGAAATTCTTTACTCCCAACAAACAGACCTTTTCTCTTTAATGGCTTGCCATCCTCTTTAAGAGGGTTTATCTCTAAGAAAAGAAGTGCTGGTCTTGTTTTTGTAGCGGGAACTTTGACAACGTTCACACCATCAACGGGAGTTTCCATTTTTTCCCAATCAGCAGCATTTTTTAAATGAGCTTTTAATTGTTCTTCTATGCTTGACATAATATGTAACATGTAACACCTATGTCTTATAAATTTTAGTAAAAATAATATGAGTCACTTTTTTGAAATAAACTGTGATATCAAAACAGTCTAAAATTCTTGAAATTTTTGTCTATTAAAAGTAATATTCTATGTTATACCTTGAATTATATAATAAAGAAAAATTATTTATTCTGTCGGATTTCTTGGGGTCAACTTCCACTAAATCTTTAAATATATCACTCTCGTATATATCTGTATTAATTAAAACTAAAAAATTTAAGGTGATTTTTATAAAATTAATTTCTGTTAATCTTCCTGAATCTTATCTGAAAGTTTTGGAGGTCCTCGTCGCTGAGGGCAAATTCCCGAATAGGAGTGAAGCAATTCGAGTTTCAATTAGAGATTTAATCAAAACTGAATATTTAATTGAAGAATCAATTGAGAGAAATACTCGTCATCCCATTTTAGAGCCTGAAATTGTAAATAAAGTAGAAGAAAAATTATTTACATAAAAAGAGATTCATAATTCCTGATAATATAATTTATTTCCTTCCTATTTTTTTTTTAATAAATCTAAGACTTTTTTCCTTCTTTCTTCTCTTCTAGCAGCAATTCGAGCTTTCAACATTTCTGAATCACTTGGTTGTTCTTGGTCAGTGATTTCTATTTTTTTACCTAACTTCTTCTGAAATTCTATGATTT
This sequence comes from Promethearchaeota archaeon, assembly GCA_019894975.1. Taxonomy (GTDB): domain Archaea; phylum Asgardarchaeota; class Lokiarchaeia; order Sigyniarchaeales; family SOKP01; genus Loki-b32. The sequence continues at coordinate 176,479 of JAGXNO010000001.1, forward strand.
TACCATCAATTTCAGCAATTATTTCTTCGTTAATATTGAGTTTTTCAAGGTGAAACTTAGATTCATTTAATTCGGAAATTACTTTCATGAAGCGATTATTTAGTATTGAGTCTTGTGCTCTATCTAAGGCTTTATATGCGGCTTCTACTTGTGTTCTGCTTCCTAAATTATCTGTTGGTAGTAAGGTAATAATTGGGACATTTGTTTCTTCTTTTACTTTTAAGATCAATTTATCTATCCTGTTCACTTCATCTTTTCTTCCTGATTTTTCTAATTTTCCACGCTCTATTATAAGGATTTTTATTCCTTCATTATATTTATAATTTTCAATTAATTTTTCAGCCCTGTCTACTTCTTTGATACCTTTTCTTTCAGATTTTTCTTTTTCTAATTTTCGTTTTTCTGCTTTCTGTTGCGTTGCATATTCACGGCGTTCTTTTTCTGTTTCTTCCTTTAACACTTCCCTTTTCTTTACTTCATCTGCTCTTTTCTTCTTAATATCTTCAAGAACGTCGTGGGCTTTCCTCTCTCTTTGCAATTTGAACAGAAGATCGTTATTTATACGAGATACTTCTCGTTTCCATGAAATTTTGTTAAATAATTTACGTGCTTCCATATATTTGGCATAACCCTCATCAAATTTCTTACTATCGACTAAAGAAGTACCTTGCTTTAGAAGTTCATAGGCTTCTTCTGAGATTTCTCTTTCCCATTGCTTTTCACTCTGTAATTTTAAAAATTCCTTTCTTTTTTCTTCTTGTTGACGTTTTTGTAATTCTTCTGCTTTCATAAACTTTTCTTCTAATCTTTCTTCAATTTTCAATTTTTCAGCTCTTTTATCTACTATAGTCTGTTGTTCATGTTCAAACATTTTCTGCTTCCTCTTAATCATAGCAACAGAATCTCTAACCATGTTAATACCCTCCTGCCAGCTGATTTGAATAAAGATTTCCTCACTATTTTTATATAGTTCTATTGCTTTTTCGAAGTTATTCTGCTTTAATTCATTTTTTGCATGATCCATTAGCTGAAATGCTCTATCTTTTGTAGTTTCAAAATCCCTTGCTTTTTCTTCCCTCTCAATTAAAGATTCTTTTCGTTTTTTGATTATCCTTTCTTGTTCTTCTTTTGCATTTGCTTGCCTTTTTTTCTGTTTCAATTGTTCCTCTTCTTGCTTTTTTACTTTTTCAAATTCTAAAGACCTTAACCTTTTATCTTTCTCTAATTTATCCTTGTAAAATTGAATAGTATTTAAGAGTTTCATCGATTCTTCCATCCATCCAATTTCCTCGAATTTTTTTCTTGCTTCACGATAAATTTTGAGTATTTCTTCATAAGGGGGTTCATGATCAAAGTTTTTTTCTCTGATTTTTGATTCATATGCTTGTGCCATCCTCTCAGCATCATGGATTTCATTAAAAATAGTTTCTGCGATATTAGCTCGATCTTTCTTCTTTTTCTCAATCTCCAAAATCTTCTTTTCTTTTTCAAATAAATCTTTTTCAGTATGAGTTTTGGCAGCTAATAATTCTTGTTCTGGTTCTTCTAACTTCTTTCTTTCAATTTCTCTTAGTTTTTCGTCTTTTTCTTTCTTATCTGTATAGAATTTAATAGTATTAATTAAACGACCGGCTTCATCGTTCCACCCAATTTTTTGCAATAACTTTTTAGCTTCATTATAATACGAAATAGCTTTTTCATACGGGCTCTCATATAAAAGGACATCCGTTTTTATACTTATTTCATAATTTTTTACTAATTTCTCCGCTTGGTCGATGAGATTCATAGCTTTATCTAATAATATATCTTCTTCTTTAGCACTTGTATCAATTTCTTTTATTTTATCAGATTTGGCTGGTTTGAATTCATCTTTAACTCTATGCATTTCTTCAATATCCTGTATTCTTTTTGCTTTTTTAGCTTCTACCTCACGTAAAATTTCGTTTTTCTTCAATTTTTCTTGGTAAATTTTAATTTGGTTAAAGTAAATTTTTGATTGATCAACCCAACCTCTCTCAAGCAATTCATTTTGGATTTGTCTATAAATTTCAATGATTTCAAGATAAGGTGTTTGTTCAATGAATTCTCCCTTTTTTAAAGCCTTTTTCAGTGCAGAGTCATATTCTCGTTCAAGCTTCTCTGCGTTGTTGATTATTTCTAAAATATAATTTTGGAATTCATTTTCCTCCTTTTTACTTGCTAATCTTTTCATTTTGCTTAGATCTAATTCAGTAGTAGCTTCAGCTTTATGCAAATCTTCAATGTCTTTTTCTCTTTGAAATTTTTGAGCTTCTACTTCAAGTAGTTTGATGTGCCTTTCCAATTTATCCTGATATATTTTGATCTGATTTGCATATACCTGTGCTTGTTCTTTCCACCCTCTAGCATAAACTTTTTCACGAATTTGATGATAACTTTCAATCACTTCTTCATAAGGTGTACTCTCCAAAATCTCTCCTTTTCTCATGGCTTTTCTCATTGCGATTTCATGTTCTCGTACTAATTTTTCTGCTTTATTAACCATATCTGTAATAAAACTTTCAAAATCCTCTTCTTCCTTTTTTTTCTCAAGGAGTTCTAATCTACCCTTATCAATCTCAACTTTTCTTCCACCTTTATGCATTTCTTCAATTTCAGTTTGCTTTTGGATTTTTTGAGCTTCAACTTCGCGTAAGTTGTTATCTTTCTCCCACTGTTGAGCATAATAACTAATTTGATTATCAAAAGTTGATATGTCTTCCGTTCTTCCTTTAGTAAGGCCTATCTGCCTTGCTCGTTCATAAATCTTGATAATATCCTCAAATGGAGGATTTTCTCCTAATTTACCTCTTCTTACAGCTGTTTTCATATCTGTATCATATTCTCTTGCCAATCTTTCAGCTTTGTTAATCATGTCATTAATTAACTGTTTAAAATCCTCCTCTTCCTGCTGTTGTTGCCTTTGTTCTGTAATCTTCGTCAATTTTTCATCTTCAATACCAATTTTTTTCTCTTCTTTTTGTATTTTTAATATATCTTCTACTTGTTTCTGTTTTAACTCCTTTTCCGCTTCAATCTGTCTTAATTTTTTATCTTTTCCTAGTTTTTCTGTATAAGCTTGAACTTGGCTCAAATATATCGCAGCATCTGTTTCCCAACCTCTCTCAAGGGATCGTTCTCTTGCTGTTTTGAAAATATTGATAATTTCGGGATAAGGGCATTCTAATTCAAATTTTCCTTTTCGGAGAGCGACTTCATATTCTCTGGCTAGTCTTTCAGCTTTATTAGTCATTTCTTCATTTTCAGTTCTAATTTTTTGGTTTTCTATTTCTTTACTGAATTTTTCATCCGATACTTGTGGACCTTTTTCTTTTAGAGCAGGTATTTCTTCCACTCTCGTAACTTTTAAGAAATCCTCTGCTTCTTTTTGTTTTATAACTTTTTCAGCTTCAATCTGTCTAATTTTTTTATCTTGTTCAAATTTCTGAATATAGACATTGATGGTATCATCATAAATTGCTGCTTCACTTCTCCATCCTTTATCAATTAAAAGCTCCTTTATTTTCTTATAGATTTCAATAACTTGAGGATAAGTACAATCTTCAATTAACTCCCCTTTTTTAATTGCTTTTTGCATTGCTAATTCATATTCACGAGCCATGCGAGACGCTTCGGTGACCATATTATCAATTTGGGCTTTAAAAAACTCAGTCTCCATCTTTTGAAGCTCAATTCCTCTAAACCTCTCCAATTTTTCAATTCTTACGTCTGACGCTATTTCCTTTACTTGTTGTTCAAGAGAATCTACTTGATCCTTTTGAGTTTCAATCTCCATTTCCGGCCCTACTTCTTTTTTCTCCAACTCTTCTACATAAGTTAGGTGTTCTGCATTCAATTGAGCGAGAGTTTCGTCTATTTTCTTTACCTCATATTCCCAACCTAGCTCTTGAAATAATTTACGCCCTTCACCATATAGTTGTAACGCCTCCTTATACTGTTTATACCTGGATAATTCCGCTGCTTGTCCTAATAGGTCGTATGCCTGTGTTGAGAGTTCCTCCTCCTTTTTTTTAGAACTAAGGTATTGTGTTAATTTATCATCTTTTAATTGACCTTCGGCAGGAGTTTCTCTTAGTTCTGGTTCAACTTGAGTCTCAGACGTACCGACTTTTACGCTCCGCAGAAATTCTGCTTTTTTAATGTAACATTCTTCAATTAGTTTAAAAACGCGATCAACTTCGTCTGGTTTATTCATACTTTCGAAAATCTCAATAGCCTCATCATATTTATCTAAAGCTTCTTCGAAACTATTATTTTGCAGCAAATTATTACCATCATTGATTAAATCGACTGCTTTTGCTAATAAATCTACTATAAATTCCTCTTGAGCTAATTCAAGTTGGAGATCAGAAGCAAGAGGTTCATCAGGAATATCCACCACAATGGCTTTTTCAGCATCTTGATCTTGTTTAATTTCATCTTCTCGAAATGCTTGCTCCTTTAATAAATAGACTTCAGAGATTTTATCGTTAATGGCTTTAATCTCTTCTTCTCTATTAATTTGGGCATAGAGTCCAATAGCCTGGCGTAAAACCTCTATACTGTCATCATAATATTTGGTTTTTATAAGATTTAATGCATGTTCAACCCGTTCATACGCTTCAGAAGCAATATCCTCTTCCATTCCAATTAAATCTGAAAAAAACGCTTCTTTTGTTGGATCAAATCCATCCTCATCATCTTCTTCAAACTCATCTTCTTCATGCTCATCCATACGAATCACCAAAATTCATGGTAAATAATTTGTAAAATAATCGATAATGATTATTGTCTAAAAAAAATGTAATAATTCTACTATTACTATTATTCATAAATCAAAAATAAAAATTTAATTAATTACAGTTCAAACTTTCCCAATTTACTATTAAGAAATTCATCACAAATTTTCCCTCCCTCGTTTGTCAAAGACCACCCATTTGAATCTCTTCTAACCAAATTTAGTCTTTCTACTTCTGTTAAAATGTCATGAACTTCCGCTTCAGTTTTACGGATATTAAAATCTACTCTAAGACTAAATGCAATCTCATCGATTGGGACCGCACCTCCAAGTTCATCCTCCATTACCCCAAGAGCAGCAATGATACGATTTTGTTCAGTCATTCCTGCGTCCATGGAACTTGAAATCTCGCTTTGTAGCCAAGGATTTTTCTCAAGCATCTTTTTTATTTTTTTCTCATCACCATTCTTAAACGCGCCATCAAATTCTTCTCTAATCTTCTTCTTTGCCATAATAGATGCCTGTCCTAATTTAATTATCTGAAAAAATTTGAAATTATTTATTACTATCTATATAATAAATTTAGATAATAAAATCTTTTATGATAACTAAAACTAATAAAAAAGAGATTTATACTAATTTTTTCAGAAATCCTTCGACTTCTACCTTATCAGCCATATGAAATTTCTTATCTTCACCCTTAATATAAGCCAACCGGATGTTATCCTTGGTTGCCTCCTCATCTATTGAATCTTTTAGGGCATTTAAGGTTGCACTTACTAACTCATCAAAGGTCATTCCTGCATTCCAATTGTCAATAAGATATTGTCGGGCATTAGCTTCACCGTTACCTAGCGCGTATGCTTTAAAAGGACGGTAAATCCCACTTGGAGATGTAGTGTATATTTGAGTACCCATAGCATCAATTCCGATAAAGAAAAGTGCGCAACCCCATGGTCTTACGCCTCCAAACTGCGTATACTGTTGTTTTAAGTCTGCAACTGCCTTTGCTAACATATTTAACCGAACTGGCTCATCATAAGTTAATCTAAACGATTGAGCTTGTACTCGTGCATAATTAATTAGTGATCGAGAATCAGCGTGTAATCCAGATATAGCAACTCCAATATGTTCGTCTACTTGAAAAATCTTATCTATCGAGTTAGCATCCATCAAACTAGAAGAGATCTTTATCTGGGCAGCTATGCATACATCCTCCTTAGATTTTACCGCTACGGCGAGTGTTCCTCTTCTAACTGCTTCTAGCGCATACTCAACTTGAAATAGGCGCCCCTCGGGGCTAAATACTGTCAAAGCCCGGTCATATGCTCTACCTTGTCCACCAAACATACAGTTTCCAACCTTCTTTATATAATATTAGTATGAATTTAGTATCTAAAATAATTTAAATAATTTTAACTTAATGTTTATACTACATAAAAAGTTATTTCTTCTGGGTGTTATTCAAAATAGCGAGGGTTACTTCTTTAAAAATATCTTCAACTTGAAAGTTTTGCTTCGCACTCGCCTCATAATAAGAGATCGAATTCATTTCCTCCTTGAGTGCTTCCCCATCTGTTGCTCCTACTTCTCTAGTCCCTTGATCTGCTAAATCCATTTTGTTTCCTACTAAAATACTTGGTCGACTGTTACCAATAACTTTTTCAACCTCATCTTTCCATTCTAGCATATTTTGAAACGAGCTCCTTCGCGTAAGGTCGAAGACGTATACAATAGCAGTCGCTCCTCTATAAAAAGGAGGCCGTACGAAGCTAAAATGCTTCTGTCCTGCGAGATCCCAGATTTGTAGCTTAACGAGATAATTTGGGTACTCTTCTAAATTAATTTGTTTAGTAGAGAAATTAGATCCAATTGTCATGATATAGTTATCTTTAAAAGTGTTTTCACAGTAGCGAAGAACCATGGAAGTTTTACCTACTCCACCATCACCAACAACACATACTTTATAAATAAAAGATCGGACAGAGCTATCTGGAATTTTACCCACTCACCTTTCTAATTAATCTAAATAATACGATACAAGTCTAAATCCAAGAATTTAATATAGACTAATTTATCTAAAATTATTGAATTTTTCATGCTTGAGTAATACTATTAATATATTTGATTAATAAAAATTCTTTTATTAAATTTTTATGTTTTATAAGGAATTTTCTTGAGCATCTTATAATTTTATATCGAACAAATTTAGCTGCTGTAATTCCTCTAATTGAAATATTTTAAGGTTGCGTATTTGGGAAGTGATTTAGGTTCGTAATTTACGATTTGCAAATATTTAAAAATTCGAACTAGATTATTCATATGAAAAGCTGTGATTGGGACTGAGGAAACTGCATTAGTAAATATGATATGCCCTTACTGTAAGGAGAGTTTTAGAAAGCAGGTTGAGTTTCAAAAAAAAACTGGGCTTTTTACAATATCAATTAAAAACCATCCAAATAGCGAAAATTGTCCTCCGTTTATAGCTTTTATAGATAACAACGGAAGACACAGAGGATCTCAGAAAATTGATGATGTAGAAGAGGATGCTTCCATTAATGAGCAACTCCTTGAAAATGCACGGGCAAACATAGGTGAATTAGAGAGCACTTTGAGATTTTACCATTTGAAAGTACCTAGGAAAGGAGGAAGAGGATTTGATCATAAAGTCGCCAGTGTCAAAGATAGACCCTTCCTAAGTTCAAAATTTTATAATCAGCTTATTGATTTTTTAACTGAAACTGAAGATGACAACTCTTTTGGTGTAATAACAACAGAAGGTATATCAAATTTCGAAGGAGGGCTCATCATCTACGGAAAGTATCTTGGTATGATATTTACCATGTTCTGGGATGATCAAAAAGGAGTTCAAAATAAGACTCTCGACGACATAAAAGGTTACTCCTATCTTACAGTAGAAAAATTATTAGACCTCTATGATTTGATGGATTTCTTCTTTTAGAATGGATATTTAGGAGTTTTTATTTAAATCTTCTCATCTCGATATTTCTTTATTATAGTTATGTCACTATTTAATCAAAATTTGGTGATAAATGTTGAAAAGAGGAAATCAATATTATAGTGTAGAAGTAGACAAAGAAAAAAACAGAGTTAACTTCTCAATGACAGGATCTATTCCTGATGTACCATCTGTAAGTAATTTTGAATCAGATTGGCATGCTACAGTTGGTGAATTAAATTCTGGTTTTACAATCATTGGTGATTTAAGCAAGTGCGATCCACTTTCCCCTGATGTAGAAGCTCTTAATACAAAAGTTCAAGGCTGGATAATGGGTCAAGGGTGTAGTAAGGTTGCTCAATTAGTCGGGGATTTAAACACGATGAGTCAAGTCAATGCTTTTGCTGAGAAATCTGGGATGAGAGAAATTTTAAGAGCTTTTAATATCGAGAGAACCGCTGTAATGTGGCTCGATATGAAATAAATTTCAATTTTTCTCTAGAATACAAATTAAGAATTTTGGTTGTACACCAAAATCTATTTCTTTTTTGTTTTATCTTAAATATGTTATAATTAGTCTAAACTAAAGTTTAAAACTCATTCTCATATATATTAATTTATTTAGAAATGATCTAGATATACAATATGTTTATAGATGTCAATGGAATTAAAATAAATACCGTTTCTTTTGGTTCAGGAGAAGATACATTTCTTGGGATCAGTGGATTTGTTGCGGATTGGCGTGTTTGGTCGTTCGTTTTTGAGGAATTGAGTACTAGAATGCGATGTGTGGGCTTTGATCATCGTGGTTCAGGAGAAAGTACTGCGCCTCTTGAAACTATTTCAAAACAGTCTTATGTTGACGATTTGTTTAGTGTTATGGATAAGCTTGGGATTGACAAGTGTTATTTAGGAGGAGAATCTTTTGGTGGAGCTATAGCTTTGCTTGCTGCATTAAAACAACCTGAACGTTTTAAGGGGCTCATCTTAATTGACACAAACTTACCAGATGCTAAACCGATTGATGAAAATAGAAAACAGTTTATCGATTTCTTGAGATCAGATCATAGAGGCGCAATAGAAGCTTTCATCGAATCTGTCATGCCAGAACCTAATATAGAGCATCTGAAACAAATGGGGGTTCATATTTGCTTGCGATCTGATATTGAGACAACTATTAAAATACTTGAAATGGTTACTGAGGGAGAAGCGGATTATCCACTCAATGAGATTAAGACCCCAACGCTTATAGTTTATGGAGATAAGGATGGTGAAGATATTATAGGAAACTCTCATTATCTTGAAAAAATACTACCTTATTCTGAATTGGTCGTTATTAAAGGTGCAGGGCATGTTCCTATAATTACTCGATCCCAAGAAGTTTTAGCTGCGATTAAAAGGAATTTTTTTTAAAATTTATTAATTATCGGATAAGTTTCTTTTAATTAGCTTCACACAATTTCATTAAATCGCTGAGGAAATCATCTAAAGTAATGAAAAAAGAAAAATTATTAGTTGTTTCTTAATAGTTTCTTATCAACTTTCCCGATAACTGTTAAAGGGAGCTCCTCAGAGATCTCTAGGAGTTTTGGAACTTCATAGGCAGCACAATTTTCTTTCGCAAATGCTATTATATCTTCTTTCAAAGCTTCTTCATTTCCATCATACTCAAAGTTAGGATCTAGTTGAAAAAATGCCTTCACAATTTCAGAGCCAGGTCTGTCTGGATTTGGGATACCGATAGTAGCAACCGTTTCAATCGCAGGATGCTTGGTAAGAGTATCTTCTAATTTAGCCGAAAACACTTTGAAACCACCAACTATAATCATGTCTTTGGTTCTATCAACGATTCTCAAATAACCTTCTTCATCCATGATTGCGACATCCCCTGTATGCATATAACCATCTTTATCAATTGCTTTTTTCGTTTCTTCTGGTTTATTATAATAGCCTTTCATTATTTGAGGGCCTTTAACACATATTTCCCCTGGTTCACCAAGAGGAACTTCTTTGTCTGTCTCTGGATCTACAAGTTTTAATTCGGTATTTAATAAAGGTAGTCCTATTGATCCCAATTTCCGTTGACCTTTATAAGGATTCATCGTAGTTAAGGGAGAAGTTTCAGTCATACCGTAAACTTCTAATAATTTGCCCTCTCCAACCATACTCTCCAACTGTTTTTGAGATTCAACCGGAAAGGGAGATGCAGCAGAAATACAAATTTCTAATTTGGAGTGATCTAATCTTTTGAATTTTCGTGTATTGATTAGTATTTGAAATAATGAAGGTACGTTTACAAGTGCAGTTGGTTGATATTTTTTCATCTCATTACAAATCTGTTGGGTATCCCTTGGATTAGGTATTAGAACTTGACCCCAACCAAGCCAAAAACAGTTCTCACAGAAAAATGTGCCTGCTATGTGGAAAAAAGGAAATCCTGAAAGAGCTATTTTTGCTCCTTTTTCCCAACTGAGCCATTTTTGCACAATTAATATATCCGATACACAATTTCTGTGCGTTAACATAGCACCTTTAGGTGGACCTGTAGTTCCTCCAGTATATTGGATAAATGCTAGATCCTCAGGGGAAACCTTAACATTCGGTAAATCTTTGGAGTATTTTGCTAAAACTTCATCATGAAAATCGAGAACCGTTTTTCCTACTAACGGAGTTACCTCCCCTGATGGGACTTCTGTAACTGCTTTGATTTTTTCTTGTTGTTCTTTCGGGAAAGAACCTACTACACTCGTCCAAACTACTAGCTTTAATTGTGGTAAATCTGATTCAATTTTTTTTAGCCTGGCTTCAAAAATTGCATCTAATGTAACTAATGCTACATTTTTCTTTCCCGCTCCTAAATCTTTCAACTGATAATGCATTTGAATATCAGACATGAGAGGACTTACACCAGATACCACACATCCTGCTTTTAAAGTTCCTACAAGGGATATTGGGTATTCTGGTATATTAGGTAAGTTGATTCCAACGACATCACCTTTCTTAAATCCATTTTCAACTAACATATTCGCAAACTGATTTGAGTATTCATCGATTTGAGAAAATGTGATTTCTAATCCTTGATATGTAAATGCTATTTTATCAGGGAATTCGTCAAAAGTACTTCGGATTGCTTCGGTATAAGAGATCTCCCAAATGCTAGGGTCAAGATCCGTTAATCCTTTGTCCCAACTCTTACGCCAAAATCTATTTGCATATGGACTTTCCATTTTAGATTCCTTTTTAACTTCATTTGGATTGAATTTTTATATAAAAGTGTTAATATTAATTATAGCTCTAATCAGTTAAAAAGTTTTAATTAATAGTTAGATGTAATAAAAAAAGAGAAAATGAAAAAAATGCTTTTATCGATATATCTCTATTATTTAGTTTTATTCACGAGTATTAATTAAACTGTTGAGGAAAACATCTAAAATAAAGAAAAAGAAAAATGTATTTAATTTTTACGTAATAACTTCTTATCTACTTTTCCAACACTCGTAACTGGCATTTCATCGATAATTTCAAACGATTTTGGCACTTCATATGAAGCACAATTCTCTTTAGCAAATGCTATAATATCATCTTTTAATGCTTCCTCATTACCATCATATTTAAAATCAGGATCCAGTTGAATAAACGCTTTTACAGTTTCAGAGCCAGGTCTGTCGGGATTTGGAATTCCTATAGTAGCAACCATTTCAATAGCAGGGTGCCCGGTTAAAGTATCTTCTAATTTTGCGGAGAAAACCTTATACCCTCCAACAATAATCATATCCTTGGTTCTGTCTACAATTTTTACGTATCCTTCATCATCCATGACGCCCATATCCCCTGTATGCATGAATCCATTAGAATCTACAGCTTTTTTAGTTTCTTCCGGCTTGTTATAGTATTCTTTCATAACCATCGGTCCTTTGATACAAATTTCTCCTGGTTCACCAATTGGTACCTCTTTCCCCGTTTCAGGATCAAGTAATTTGAAATCTACATTTGGGAATGGAAGACCGACATGTCCAAGCTTCTTTTTGCCTTTCGAAGGATTTCCAATGGTTAAAGGTGAAGTTTCAGTCATACCATATAATTCTATTAACTTTCCTTCTCCAATAACACTTTCTAATATCTCTTGTGACTCTTTTGGGAAAGGTGCTGCTGCTGAAATTACAAAATCAATCATTTCCTTATCGATTTTTTTGAATTTTGGATTCTTTAGGAGCATTTGATATAATGTTGGAACATTCGCTAATATACTTGGTCGATATTTCAACATTTCTTTTATGATGTGACCAGTATCTCGTGGATTTGGGATTAAGATTTGACTCCAGCCTAACATTATTACATTTGCACAAGTGAATAATCCCGCGATGTGAAAAAATGGAAATCCTGATAAACCAAAACCCTTACCAAACTCCCAGCTAAGCCAATATTGGAATATAATTACATCAGATACAAAATTTCTGTGACTAAGCATGGCTCCTTTAGGCGGCCCTGTTGTCCCTCCAGTGTACTGGATAAAAGCAATATCGTCTGGTCCAATTTTTGTTTTTGGTAATTCTCCAGAAAATTTTCCTTTAATATGTTTGTGATATTCAAGAACAGTTATTCCTTTGAGTGGAGTAACTTTTCCTTTGGGAATTTTCCCTACTAACTTTCCCATCGTTGCTAAGAACTTCGGCATGAACCCACCTACACTACTAGTAACCACTAATTTTAGTGCGGGAATCTGAGTATAAATCTTCGTTATATGACCAGCAAACACGGCATCCAAACACAGAAGTGCTACTTTTTTTCCACCAGATCCTAAATCGTTCAATTGATATTGGATTTGAACTGCTGAAAGAAGTGGAGAAACTCCAGAAATTATTAATCCCGCCTTTAATCCTGCTAACACACCAATTACATACTCTGGTATGTTTACAAGACATATTGCCAAAACATCTCCCTTTTTAAAACCATTTTCAATTAACATATTAGAAAATTCATTTGAGAGCTTATCCAATTCAGCATATGATATTTCTTCTCCGTAGAAAAAGAAAGCTGCTTTTTCGGGAACTTCTTCAAATGTTCTTCTTATCGCTTGAGTAAAAGATGTTTCAAATTCCTTAGGATCTACATCGCTTATGCCCTTGTCGTAGCTTTTAGCTTGCCAGAAGCGATCTTCATATTTTTTTGACATTTTTTTTCTCTAATTATTTGTTTTAAAATTGATAATATATTATTTGACGTGACTTATTATAAAGTTTGATTAATACAGATGGATGGAAGAAATTCGCTAATTAATGAATTGATAAACCGTGAAGTAGAAGTTCTTTAGAACTAAAAATACAGAACTAAATTATAAAAAAAAAAAAATTAATTATTCAAGATCCTGTTTTAATAATTTACCTTTTTTACCATTTTAGCGTGGATGACCTAAGCTATAATAAGATCTTAAGGCATCTAAATTAACTGTGTATGATTCTTTTTCCTCCTTATATCTCGGATTATATAACATATTTAATTGAAGTTCTCTAAATTTGCGATTTTGCTTCTCTTCTTTTATACTATCTTCTTTATCATCTTGATAAATTTCAACTACAACAGAACCTTCTTCTTTTGCCCATTCTTTTAACTTTAACAAATTTTTCACCATAATTTTTTACCTTTTTTTTTAATTTACTTTTATTTTTAAATAAACATATTTAATTATTCAATTTTGGAGCTTAAGAGCATCAGAGCTATTACTGTGTAGAAGAACAGTAAGATATTTGAGTAAAACAATTGTAGCAGTACTAAAATTTCTCAAATTGTTTAGAACACATAAACAATCATACTTTTCGAATAAAATCTTCTAATCATAATTCATCAAATTTTAGTTAGTGATTTATGAAATCTAGTTGGATCGACAATTCTAAAAAAGAAATTTAGCTATTTATGTCTTATAATTTTCCAAGATATTACGCCAATGACCGGTAACTTTGCTCAAAAAAGCAAAGATATATATTCGAAGCGATCTTATTGTCACATGAGCTAAACCAAAAAAGCAAAACTTTATATACATAAGTGTCTTAAAATATATTATAAATCCTAAAATCATTTATTTCATTTTTTTGTAAAAATTTTGAGAATAAACCAGAGTATTTTTGTCGGATATCTCTCATCTTTTTAACCTTTACCTCGTTTTATTTTTACTTCTACTCTCCTCTCCCTGTCTCCATATAACAATTATTCTTTTAAAGATAAAACTATTCCTAAGAAAAGGAATGATATTTCTGAATCTTGGATAAAACCCGTATATTTCAGAAAATTGTCGGTGTATTCTTGTTTTATTTTGAAAAATCGTTATGATATATGATGAGTTACAGATCAGGATATGCGGTGTTCAAGAAGAACAGCCATTCTCCACCCATTTCAAGCGGAGATAAAACCCTTGATGAGTTGCTTTCTGGAGGATTCCATCAAGACTTAGTTTATTTGCTTTATGGAGATAAAAAATTAACCACTAATATTTTGTTAACAACTTCCGTCATTGTCCAAAAAGCATTTAACAACGGAGGGTTGGGTGAGGGTATCAGAGTGGCCTTTGTTGATGGGAATAATCGCTTTAATCCCTACAACGTAAGCAAATATGCGGTTTCACAAAATTTATCCCCTCAGAAAGTCTTGGAAAATATCTTGATCTCACGAGCGTTTACATTCGACCAAATCATTGAAATTCTGGAAAATAGGCTTTCAATGCTTGAAGATGTGAAAGTTGTGTTAATCTCTGGAATTACCACTATGTTCGAAGGATATGAAAAGCAGACTTTCGAAGAACTCCTAAGAGCAATAGATGGAATCAAACAAATGCTCTGGAAGACAAAACCCCTCATTATAATAACTGCCCCTTTGCATGAGCATTCTCTTTTCAGACCAAAAGGGGGAAAAATTCTTTCGCATTTTGGGAGTGTGTTGGTGATGATAAATGATGATGAAAGATACGATGAATATGTTCTCGTACAACACCCTTATCTTCCGGAGAACCGGTTACTAAAATGGAAACCTCGAACTTCTAAGAAGAAAGTCCCGTTAAAGAATGCGACGATAGATTGCTGGATTTAGAGATATCACCAAAAAGCTTTCTCGAATTTATCTATAGTGTCCAGCAAACTATCTTTAATTCATAACCTTGAGCTTTTTAATGACTTACTTGTCAAAAATCACATTTGTTAAGAAAATGTGAGTTTGTATAAGCTTTTAAATAATATGCAATAATTTTCAGTATTATCTAAGAAAAATAATTTGTATGGATGTGAATAAAATTGGACATGAAAACATTTAAAAAGACATTTATATTTGTCTGTGATGATTGTGGAGAATTTGCACCTGCAAAACTGGAATATTGCGAAAATTGCGGGGAAAAGACTTTAAGGAAGGCAACAAATGAGGATTATACGAGATATGAAATGGAAACAAAAAGAGACGATAAAGAACAGCGGATAGAATTTGAGAAAGCTGATGAAATTAGGATGGTTGCTGAGAGGGCTGAGAACGTAGTTGAGAAAGCTAAGAACGTAGTTGAGAAGGCTGAGAAAAAAGCTAAGAAAGCGTCTGAGAAGCCAGTCAAGACAACTGAGAATGCTGAAAATATAGCTAAGAAGGCGTCTGAGAAGGCTGAGAAGGCAGCTGAAAAAGCTGAGAAGGCAATTAAGCAGGCCGCTGAAAAAGCTAAGAGGAAAGCAGAGAAAACTAAGCAGACCGCTGAGAACGCTAAGAAAGAGGCTGAGAACGCTAAGAAGAAAGTTGAGAGAACTAAACAGGAAGCTAAGACGAAAACAGAAAAGTCATAGCTTTTTGATGTTAATCTATTTTTTTTTCGAGGTTTAGTGATAGTCTAGTTATTTTAAGAGATTTGTAGCATATGACTAACTAAAAATCTTTGAGTGACGTATTTATTCGTTTTTTCTTCATAATGGACTTCAAAAATCAGAAAATTTGTTATGTACTTTCTTTTTAATCAACTGAAACACTTCTTTTCTGGGATTTAAAAGAACAGATGTGTGAAAAATGGGAAGAACAGTTCCGTCATTTAGACCTGCATTGGAACATGAGATTGAAAGCTGGAAGAATTTCAAAAGGGCTCTAAGGCCTGAAGAACAAAAAATATTTAACAAGCTGATGAATTATGCTCGAATCCATGCAGATGCAGGCAGTATGAGTGCACGCCCAATGCTCTCAGAAATATTATTCATCTCCTTTGCGGTTGAACAAGAAAAAAGGATCGAGATACTAGAAGAGAAGGTTGAAGAATTAGAAAATGTACTAAGAGGAAAAGAATAGGTTTGGTTTTTCAAGAAAAATTTGATGGTTGGCTTTTAGATGTATCCACCTATGGCAATGGGGTTATTCTTTGGGTAAAAACAATAAAAGAGCAAAAGATTGTAAAAATATTTCATGATTTTTGCCCTGAATTTTTTGCGGTTCCAAGACGACATGCGGGTAAGGATTTTAAGAGATTAATACAAATTCTCAAATCACATGATAATGTAAGTAAAGTGAGAATTTGTGAGAAATATGTAAAGCTAGAGGAGCATGAAAAAACCAAAATCTTTGGCGTTTCTGTAATAAAACCTTCAGTATTTAAAAAAACAATCAAAGAAATCGATGAAATTGAGCTTTTTACACTATATAACACAGATCTACCAATCGCTCAGATGTATTTCTACGTAAATGACTTATTTCCTATGTCTTTATGTGGGTTTAAGGTCAAACTTGAAAAGAAGAAGAAAGCTGATGGATACTTTATGCGTTTAGTCTCGTTAGAATTAAAAGACGATAACGAAAAGTTGTTTTACGATTTACCTCCTCTTAAAGCGGTCTGGTTGGATATTAAGATACAGCAACAAGGAATGAGATCATATTTTAACGATCCTCTAGCATACGTCGAAGTGAGTATTGTTGAAAAAGATGAAAAAGCCAACATTCCACGGGCAGACGGACAGAGAAAGAAAAAAATTCTAATTGATGAAGCTGATGAGGCTGAAACTATCAAGAAGATCAGTAAAGTAATTGAAAGATTAAATCCCGATATTATCCTTACGCATGGAGGTGATGAGTTTGTGTTTCCATACTTGGTTGCACGAGCATCAGTAAATCATGTCTCTAAGGATCTATATCTCTCTCGCACCAGGACACCCCTTAAAAACTGTATTTTTCAGCTTTCAGGAAACTCTGATCATTATATGACCTATGGGATGATAATGCGCCGTTCCAAGACTCAAGTATATCTTACTGGTCGTTTTCATTTGGATACTACTACTTATGGCAGTTTGCACTTTAGTGAAGGTAATATACCTGGTGTTATTGAAGTCGCAAGAATCTCTCGAGTACCAATGCAAAGATTATGTAGGGTAACTATTGGGGGGGCACTTCAATCAATACAGTACTATAATGCATATAAGCTAGATCATCTTATTCCTCCTTTTAAGAAGAGCCCAGAAGACTTTCGAAATGGTATGGAACTCATTGTTAATGATCGAGGAGGCCATATTTTTGAACCCTTAATCGGTGTTTTTGATCAAGTTGCGGAACTAGACTTTTCAAGCATGTATCCTTCTCTAATGGCTAACTTCAACATTTCTTCAGAAACTATAAACTGTAAGTGCTGTAAGGATGACGGAACAGGAGTTAAAGTTCCTGGCACAAGTTTCCACATCTGTTCAAAGCGAGAAGGAATCATCTCCAAATCCATTAGCTTACCTCTCAAAAAACGCCTATATTACAAGGAATACAACAAGACACATGATGATCTACGGTACAAATTTACTGATATTGCATTAAAATGGGTGCTTGTAGTGAGTTTTGGGTATCTGGGTTTTAAGAATGCTCGTTTTGGTAAAATTGAAGCACATCAGACGGTTTGTGCTTTTGCACGCGAATTCCTCATGCGATCTGCAGAAATAGCTCAAAATCATGGTTGTAAAGTTGTCCATGGAATTGTTGATTCAATGTGGCTTCAAGATACGAAAGGAAGAACTCCAAAAGAATTCGAAGAATTAACAAAGAAAATTGCAGATGAAATATCTGATAATATTGGTATTCCAATGAGTTGGGACGGATTATTTGATACTATCGTCTTTTTACCCTCCCGAGCAGAACCTGATATCCCCGCACTTAGTCATTATTGGGGAATAAAAAATGATGGGGAGATCAAGGTAAGAGGTATTGAGGTCAGACGTAGAGATATACCAAAAATAGTAAAAGATGCTCAATATGCTTTTATTGATATTTTTCAAGGTGCAAAGACTGTTGAGGAGTTTACAAAAAGGATTCCAGAAGCAAAGAAAAAACTTTATGAATATGCCGAAAGAGTCTATTCGGGTAATGTTACACGTGAAGAACTTACAATTCGACAAAAGATCTCTCGTCGACCTTCACAATACAAAGTTAACAGTTACCAGGCTGTAGCTGCTAAACAGCTTGAGCGCTCTGGAGTAATAGCATCAGCAGGAAAAAACGTTCGTTATATTATTCTTAACGCTGAAGCAAACCCTGATTTTCCCGAAAAGAAGGTAATCCTATCCGATCTATTTGATGAAAAAAAGCATGAGTATGACAGAAAAAAATATGTAGAATTGCTAAAAAGATCTTTTGAAAACATTCTTCCTTTCGAATTTCCTGAACTTGAGGAATTACTAAAATCTGATTATAACAAAAAATCAATTCAAAGAGATCTATCTTGTTTTATTTAGGAGATTAGGAGTCCCGACATAAAAATGTGATAACTTATTTCTAGCGACAAAAAGGTATAATAACCCCTTAATAGTTTCCTTTAAATATGGATCACTCAATACATATATTGTTCATATCTGACAATGTGAAGCAATTCGCATCTCATATGAATGTCGAGAAGTAGTATTAGCAAGTCAGTGTGTTGCGCCAATTGAATTACTTTCGAGTAAGACAATCTGGTAAAATTGAACTTCCCTCACGGGAAGAAAAACTATATTTTCGGGTATAGAATTGAATAATAGGTTTCCGGATCTGCTATTCAAATCGATTTAATACATTGAAAATCTGTAGGAAACTATGGATAGCTGATACCTCGTCGATGAAACCTTCGGGATTCATTAACGGCTTCTCGTCCCTTTATCTTTTAATCTTTCTTAAACTAAGAGTAATTTCTTTATCCTTGAATGTTCATAAAATAGAGAAAAAAAAAAATTTAGGGAAGTGTGAGTACTTCAAAGAAATCAAATATAATTATTATTAAGCAGAGCAATTCGATTAAAATCCATATATTTCTTTTCAAACTTCTCAGCGCACCAAGAGGCTTACCGAAATAATTTAAAAGATTGTATATGAAGATAACGATCCAAGCAGTCACTAGAAACACAATAGGAAGAAGCAATGTAATGATTTCACGACCCTCATATTTCAGTAAATACTCATATCCAAGGATTGAAAACCCAACAATCACAAGAGTAAAACCAAAACCAAATGTATATTCTGCGAAGGTTACAAAACGTTTAACTCTCTCATCACTATTATCTCTTGAATTGGCTTCAAAATTTGCTTTTGAATTAGCAGATACGGAATTAACAAAGAAGATAAATGAAAGCATCAGCAAGAAGGTTATAGTAACAATACCATTATCCGGAGGTAATTGCCAAATTAAGGCAAGAATTGTTAAAACTGCGCCAATCATTACAGTACTTAATGTTATCCAGTCCTTTACGTTTAATTTCTGACTTTCTTCACTACTCATTTTTATTACCTTAAAACAAAATGAATTAAATCTACTGTAACCTCAGTATTTAAAAATGTTAATATTGCTTTTGACAGAAAAGAATCAAAAAAAATTGGGATTAATAAGCTAAAAAGGTTGTCTTATAACCGTCTTCATAGTAGCGGGATTTGCTTTTCGTGGATCACTAAGATAAATCTCATGATGTTTAGCTTTAAGCCCATCAAATTTACCTCCCTCTTTCTGAATATGATCATGAACCTTTTGGACTGTAGGTCCCTCCTCCGAATAAGGGCCTATATGCATAATCTGAGCTGCTTTTCCTTCCTTATACTTTTCTAAACGGAGTTTTGGCAATAACTTCAAGAGTTCAGGTTTTTTATCTTTAGTAATTGTAATCGCTTCATCAATCATTTCTTGAGTAATCCAATCTGGTTGCCTTATCATCATCGTCCATTTCCATTTGTCCCGATTTCCCTCTGTAAAGTCATTCAGGTTATCTGCCCACCACAGACCCTCCAACGGAGGTACTACATAATCTTTACCTTTAGCTTTGCTAAGGAACTTGGTTCTAAATGATACAGGATATAACACTGAGAGAGCATCTTGGTATTCTTGGGAATCTCCGGGAGAACCCATCCCATCAATCATCAGAAATTGCATTTCCGGTACTTCAATTATTACTGGATCTTTAGCATTTGGTTGATAAAGCTCTTTTTGAGTCTTTTTGTAATCAATTTTTACTGGCAATTATATCTACACCTCTTTTCTAAAATATTTTAATCTCTTGGTTGAAATACCATTAGAACCAAAATTCAACTTCTTCTTCCATATCTTCTCTTATTTGCCTATTAAATCCTTTATATATATCCTTTTGAATGATATATTTCATAATTTCGTCAGTTCCACCACCAATTCGATGAAGTCTTATATCCCGGAGCAACCTTTCTATAGGATATTTGTTCGTATACCCAATACCCCCCATAATTTGCAATGCTTCATCACATATCTTATGTGTAGCGGTGACAATAAAGAGTTTACATGTTGCTGCTAGTGCAGGGTTTTGTGCCTTTTGATATGCTCTAAAGTATAATGCTTTTCCAGCTTCATAGTTAGCAACCATTTCAGCAACCTTAAAACTTATCCCTTCAAATTCGCTTATGGGTTGCTTAAACTGTACTCTTTCCTGAGAATATTTTATCACTATTTCGATTGCTCTCTTAGCAACTGCAAGGGCTTGTAGTGACATAGCTACTCTTTCTGGGCCAAGGAATTGCTGCATACTTGAAATAGCAGATGTTCTCTTTTTCTGAGATCCTTCGGTCTTAGGTTTTAACTCACTATAAAATAGCAGATTTTCTTTAGGAACTTTCACATCAGTAAATTTCAGATGTCCCAAATTTAAACCATGAAGTCCCATTAATTTATATTCTTCAAGCATTTCAAATCCTTTAAAACCAGATTCAACAATAAATGCTCCGTTTCGTCCATAAACACACATTATATCAGCAACACTACCATTTGTTATGAACCTTTTCTCCCCGTTAAGTATAAAATCACCATCATCATCCTTTTTATAGGTGGTTTTCATCCTTGAAAGATCAGATCCTGCATCTGGTTCGGTAAAACAAAAACAACCTTTTTTTTCACCAGTTACTAAAGGTTTAATATATTTCCCGAGATGCTCTTCTCTTCTAAAAGCTCTTATCAAACCTGCGGGATAGACGCTTGAACCCCGCACCATGTCATAGACCAAACTTTCATAGCATAATGCCTCTACGAGTAACATATCTTGGAAATAAGAACCACCTCTCCCTCCCATTTCTTTGGGATACGTTAATCCAAGCAAACCTTTCTTTCCCAAAGGCTCCAAAACATCCCAAACGTTAATCTTACCATCTTCCATGTCCTGTGTTTTAGGAGCAACCTCAGACGCGATTATTTCATCAATTTCCTTTTTAAACTCAATATTTTTTTCACTGAGGGCATCATGATCAATTACAATTTTTTTCATTTTTCATCAATTTGGGTAATTTTTTATATGTAAAGTGAATTAACTAAATTTTATATTCTTTCTGACAGTTGTAGATATTATTTTTTTTTAAAATTGATTAGAGTTAATTAATGAGTTTATTTATTATATAACTTGGATTTATCCATCTGCCAAGCTGTGCATTAGATGTAATCACGATTAAAATAATATCAAAGAAAAGAGTTGTTTTTCCTGAACCACTAACACCAGTAGCAGTAACTATTTTATTTTTCGGAAGTGATATATCAATGTTCTTTAAATTATGAAGATGGGCATTATAAATTTCAATAGTATTCATTTTTATAATATTCTCAAGTTCCAATAAAAAAATAAAATGTCCATATAATTTTTGATTTTCTAAATTTTCTTTATTCTTCTTCTTTAAATTTCTATACGAGATTTTTGTCGGAGACACTCAACCCAAACAACAGTAGGTTTTTTGTCGGCATCATCTTACAAAACTGTTAATTACGTTCCTTTAGTACGTAATTTTGACAAAATATTCAAAACTAAATATTTAGATTTTTATCATGGTATTGAATATTAGAAAATTTATACACTGTATCCATTTATTTGATTAAACTAGTAAAATATAATTATGTCAAAAGCAGTTTCATATTACGATTGGGAATTATCATTTCAAAGGAAAATTGATATTGAGAAGGAAGAAGTCAATGATAATAAACCGATTAATACATTAGGCATTTTTAAAACTGATTTTAAAGATTTTGTAACAAATTGGAAAGAAAAAAATCTTAACTAAATTGCTTGTTTTTTATCCTTTATTTGCTCGATTTTGATTTATTTGTACTATTTTATAATTTGAGTTATTCGATTATATTATAACGGTTAAAGAGTCGTACTATAACTTTTATAAGCCAAAAATATTTCTTCCTCATTCTACTGACTAATGAATTTAAATTAAATGGCATTGAATCATCTGCTCGTGAATGAATATTCTTTTCGAAATCGGGATAATTCAATCCACCAGTACCTTTAGGAGGTCTGCCAAAACTTCTAACATTTATCCATTCATCTTCATTTGTTTTTGAACCCACCCATGTTTTATCTGTTTTTATCTGAATTATCTCTCCTGAACTTAATGTTACTATCCCGTATACATTGATTGGCCCTATACCACCAATATAATCAATGTTTTCAATCATCACTACATTTTCACCTTTTTTCAGAAATTCTGTGATGTTAAAAATCTGAATATTGTTTTCGATCCCAACATAATTTAGTGTTCGTCTTGAAATAACATGTCCCACATACTCTCCATTAATAAATATCTTAGAAAAACAACCAGCTATTACCTGTATAAAGGATTGCTCAACCTGTTCATCGATCTGGATGGTTTTTTTATAAAATGTAGTATGGATTTGATGGATATGATTTGAATCTAGGTAAATCAATTCACTTGGTATATTAGGATTCTCCCACTTTTTATTAGCTCTAAGATCCTCTAATTTTTTATTATAGAATTTCAATAACCATAGATATTTTTGGTTAACCGATTTAAAACCATCTTCTTTTGCACAATTAAACCAAAGAAACTCATACTCATTTAAAAGATTCCGTAAATCTGTTATTAGGTTCTCAATTTCAATAATGCAATAATCCTTAAGAACGGTTCTTTCACGTTTAAGATGAAAGTCAACAATATTTAGTGAGTTGATTCGTTTTTTACAATAAAATCTTATATGTTTTGCTACAAATGAAAGATTTCTGATATTGATATTATTTTTTACGATTATTTTTCCCAATTCTTCACATTTTTCAATAATTGCATCCATATCAGAAATTAAACTCTTAAAACCCTTAATTTTAATATTTTTTTTATATTTCGACGTGTTTTTGTTAAAAGGGTGAGCAAAAAAGTGATTATAATAGCTTGATGTGCGTGTATGCAACAGATTTTTTTCTTGTATCACTCGAAACTTACTAAATATCTCAATAAAACGATGATCAAGTATACCAAAGAAATGAATAAATAATCCTTTCCAGAAATTAGCTTTATTGATCTCTTTACTTGGGTCCCAACCCACCATAGCAGAGAATATAAATCCATAAATTCTATTCTCTCGAATTTCTTTATTCCTATAATCACCCCAACTTGAGGTAATTTCCCCAATTATTTCTTTTTTATACCCATACTTAATTAAGTTGGTTATATTTTGCTGACATTTATCAATGGATGGAAAAATTCGATTGAAATCCATTATTGAAGGACTTACCAATATTGGAAAATTATAATCCTTAATTTTTTCTATTATTGAATGATTTTTCTTAATGCTATAGTTCCAATACATTATTATCATGTCTTTAGGAAGATTTTCAAGAACATCCTTATATTTGTAAAGAATGTCATGATAAATAATCACCTTCTTATACCCATGTTTTTTGGCTATTTCGTATACTTTTGTATAATGTTTAAAGTATGCATTTCCAAGTCCCCTTTCTTCTATATAGTGCTTTGAATTAACTTTCCCAACATCAAAACTTTCATCCGCACCAATATGAAAATATTCAGAAGAAAAAACTTCACTTAGTTCTCCAATCATTTTATCCAACATCACATAAATTTCTTCATTTGCAATGTTTAGACTATTTGAACCAGGGAATTCTCCATACTCCCAATAATCAGGATTCTGTAGGATGTTATCCCAATGACCGATAGTTTGGAATATGGGAATTACTTCAACAAAATGATTATTAGCGAAATCAATTAAATCTTTTAAATTTTCCTTAGAATACGCACCTCGATTCTCCCCGATACTCGGATAATTTTTAAATCTAAACATATCCTGCATATAAACTAAATAATATTGGTTTATCTTGAAATGACTCAAATTTTTGATGAATTTCTTCAAATTTTCAATCGTAGGTGCTTGTCCTCTTGAAATATCATCAGAAACACCACGAATTTGTAAAGCGGGGAAATCTAGTAATATCATATTATTTAAAGAGAGTTTATCTTTAGCGGAGTTTATTATTTGAATAAAGGTTTGTACACCATAAAAAATCCCTTGGATTGAATCCGCTTCGATTATTAATTTAGAATCGTTAGAGATCAAGAGATATCCCTGAACCCTATATAGTTCCTTTACTGAAACTGTATTAAAAAGATTTTCTGGAAAAAAGCTTATGTTATCTTCTAAAAATGTTTTAATTTGTGGAGATTCCTCAATATGCTGAACTCGAATAACTTCTAAAGGGTTCTTAAGGCTAAATGATAATAATACATCTTGTATCTGTTTGATAATATATTGAAATTTTTCTGTTAAATCCGTGAAAATTTTCGAATCTTCACTAATTATTCCTTTATGTGAATTCTTTATTTTAAAATATCGAGGTGGAGGGATTAAATAGATTTCTTCTTTTGTACCCTCCTCTTTATCTAAATTCTCTAGATATATGAACATATTATTACTTAAATTGTATGATAAAAATAAACTTAGCTAAAATTTGAATAATTAGAGAATTGAGAATTTAAAGAACTGTGTATTAAAAAAGAAATTAGTCTAAATAATTAAAATTAAACTTCTTCTCCTCTTCTTCTGGCTTCAATATCTTTAAGATCTTTACGTAGAACTTTACCCACAAGTGTTTCCGGCAACTCTTTTCTGAACTCTATTTCTCTTGGAACCTTATAAGGAGCAACATTCGTTCTACAGAATTCTTTAATTTCACTCTTCATCTCATCGCTTTCTGTATATCCATCTTTTAACACAATATATGCTTTTACCTGCTCATTCCCTTGAAGTCTAGGATCTGGAATTCCTATAATTGCGACATTTTCAACAGCTTCATTTTCAAACAATACATCCTCGAGTTCCCTTGGATAAACTTTAAATCCACTCACATTTATCATATCTTTCTTACGATCTACTATGTATAGATAACCATCTTCATCCATTCTCCCGATATCTCCTGTCAAAAGCCATCTGCCTTTCAATTGTCCCTCCGTTTCTTCTGGTTTATTCCAATACCCCATCATAACTTGAGGGCCTTTAATCATTATCTCTCCTGATTCACCTTGAGGAACAATTTTAGTGTAATCATCAATATCTACAATCTTATATTCCGTATTGGGTAATGCTAATCCAACTGAACCTATCTTTCTTGTACCTTTTAAGGGATTAACATGAGTAGCAGGTGACGCTTCAGTCATTCCATATCCTTCTACGATTACAGCACCAGTTCTCTCTTCAAACTCCTTAAGAACTTCAGGTGGCATTGGAGCAGCACCAGTATTACAAATTTTAATTGATTTGAGATCTTTTGCATAATCTTCAAGATCATCACGTTCCAATAGACGCATATACATCGTTGGCACACCAGGAAACATTGCGGGATGAGTTGCTTTAATAGTTTCAAAGAGCCCTTTTTGATCTCGAGGATCAGGATGTAAAGCGATGGTCGTTCCACTATATATAAAACTGTTCATACAAACTTGCATCCCGTAGATATGGAACAATGGTAGTGTCGTAAGCGCTGTCATTTTTCCTCTCTCAGCTATAGATTTTGTCCATTCATACATTTGTACACAGTTTGCTACGAGATTATAATGGGTGAGCATTGCTCCTTTAGGTAATCCTGTAGTTCCTCCGGTATATTGAAGAACTGCTATATCCTCTTTTGCATTTGTTTCAAATGTGGGGGGATTTGGCTTAGTTTTTTCAATTAAGTTTAGAAACTGCATAGTCCCCGCTATTTCTGGTGGATTTTTTGTTGCCATGGGGCCAAAACCTGGACCATAATCCATTACATTAGTAATAATGATATGTCTAAGACTTGTTCTGTCTTTAAGATTTCTTATTTTCTCTAACTGGTTGTCCCAGGCGATAATAATCTCTGCTCCAGAATCATTAATTTGATATGCCAATTCATGTTCTGTGTTAAGAACACTGCAAGCGGTGACTACTGCACCTGCTTTCTGGATACCATAAAAACTAAACGGAAATTGAGGCATATTGGGAAGCATAATCGCAACAACATCACCTTTCTTCACTCCTAAATCAACTAAGACAGTAGCCAACCTCTCAGAAATATCTTTGAATTTCTTATAGGATATCTTATTTTTCATAAACCATATAGCTGTACGTCCTCCAAATTCTTTCGCAGTATTATCAAGAAACTCGTAAATATTTATTTCAGGAATTTCTACTTCAATGGGGACTCCTTCGTCATAATGTTTTAGCCAAGGTTTTGCTTCATATGGATTTTCACTCATTTTTTTTCAATTACCTCTTAATTATTATATATGATTACATTCAAGTGAAACTATTTTTATACTTAATAAAAGTTAATTACTTAATAAAATTATTTTTCTGTTAGACTATCAATGGCATTAATTGCAGATTCGCATACATAATCGCATTTATCATGTATTAGATTATTTAAATTTGAAATTATTTCTTCTGAATCTACTCCGATTAGTCCTAATGCTTCGGATGCTCTCCATCTAACATCAGGTTTTTTATCCATCAAGAGATTAATTAATCCTGGAATCGCAACTTTAGCAGCAGGACCAATCTTACCTAAGGAGAGTGCAGCTTCTCTGCGAACTTTCTTGTTTGAATCATTTAGAATTTCATATAATGCATTACTAGCTATTTCAGAGCCTATCGCGATTTTTCCCAAAGAACGTGAAGCTTCTACTCGAACTGTAGTACTTTTTTCTTTTAATAGTTCAATTATTG
Source organism: Promethearchaeota archaeon (assembly GCA_019894975.1). Taxonomy (GTDB): domain Archaea; phylum Asgardarchaeota; class Lokiarchaeia; order Sigyniarchaeales; family SOKP01; genus Loki-b32. The sequence continues at coordinate 203,632 of JAGXNO010000001.1, forward strand.
AGGGAATTGCATCTTTAGCATCAAGACGCATACTCCCTATCGCTGAAGTTATAAGCCTTTTCATTTCTTTATTAGAATTCTTCATTGCTTCAACTAAATTGGGGATGGTATCTTTACCAATGTTACGAAGGGCATCAGCAGATTTACTACGGACATGTGGATTTTTATCTTGTAAACATAATGATAGACGATCTATTATTTTTCTATCAGAAATTTTTAATTCTCCTAGAGCCTCTATTGCACCTCTTCTAAATATAGGATTTTCATGTTCTAAAACTTCTAAAAGATTTGGTACAACTATTTCTCCTAATTGTACTAGAGTTTCAATAACTCTGTAACGCACTCTCCAGTCCATATCTCCCATGGAATTAATTAGGGTTGGAATTGCTGTTACCGAACTTTTACCAATTTTACTAATTGCTTGGGCAGATGTGGTTCTTACACTCCAACTTACATCTTTTAAACCTTCCATTAGGTTTGAAATGACATTATACTCGTCAGAACCAACCTCTCCAAGTGCTTTAGCTGCTTCCATTCGAACCTCTTCACTTTTATCTTTTAAGGAATTACTTAAACTAGTAATCGATTCCTTTGAAGGATGCCCAATTTTTCCTAAAGCTATTGCTACTTCTTTTCGAATTGATTCTTCCTCGCTTTGTAATAGTTTAGTTAAACTGGAAGTTACTTCTTTTGCTAAATTCCCAATTTTTCCTAATGCTTTAGCGGCTTCTCGGCAAATACTCCAATCATTATCTTCTAAGCATTCATTTAGCCTTGAGACTGCAAATTCAGATTGTTCTCCTAATTCACCTAGAACAAAGATAGAATTGAAACGTATTGATCTAATTTCACTATTTAAATGGTGAATTACTTCTTCTATAATAGAAGGATTTTTTTCTATTCTTGCTAGTACTAAATCTACTCGAGCATCTCTCAATAAGGTTTCTAACGGAGCTGACATCTTTAAATCACCTTAAATTCCTAAATAGATTTTTTTTATTTTTGGTTCTTTTTCTAGTTCTTCTTTAGTTCCTCTCATCTCAATTTTACCTTCCTCAAGAACATAGATATTTTCAGCAACATTCATAGCAAGTACAGCATCTTGTTCAACCAATAATGTAGTAGTACCCTCTTCTTTTATTGCTTGAATTGCCTTAAAAATACTTGTCTTAATTTTTGGGGCTAATCCTAATGACGGTTCATCCATTAGAAGTAATTTAGGATTAGAAATAATCGCTCGTGCAATCGCAAGCATTTGTTGTTCTCCCCCACTTAACGTACCAGCGCGTTGTCTTTTTCTTTCCTCAAGACGAGGGAAGAGCTCATAAATGAATTTTAATATTTCTTTATATCTTTTTTTATCTTTTAATAGATTTGCTCCTAACTTTAGATTATCAATGACACTCATATCATAAAATAATCTACGGCGTTCTGGGCAATGAGCAATTCCTTTTCTAGCAATTTTATAAGCTTTTAATTCATCTATCCTTTCACCCAAGAATTCTACCTTTCCCCTATCAGGTTCTTCTAAACCAGATATTACTCTAAGAAGCGTCGATTTCCCAGCTCCATTCGGGCCGATAACAGAATCTAGAGATTTTTCTTCTACCTTTAAATTAATTTCTTCAAGTGCTTTAGCCTTACCATAATAATGATAAATTTTTTTTATTTCAAGCAAATCCTTCACCTCTTCCTAAATAAGCTTCAAGTATAAGTTTATGATTAGCCACCTCTCTTGGAGGTCCATCAATAACAAATTTACCTTGAACCATAGCAATAACCCTTGGAACTAAATTCATTAATTCACGTAAAACATGACCTGTTATGAAAATAGTAAGACCTTCTTCCCTTAATTTATTGATTAAAGAAGTAATACCTTCTGCTTCTTCATGAGATAAACCACTAAAAGGTTCATCAAGAAGAAGTAATTGAGGATTTGAACCAAGAGCTTTAGCTATTTCTAGTCTTCTCAAATCACCATGAGGTAAAATAACGGGAGGTAACCTTGCTTTATCTATAAGACCTACTGAGGCAAGTAGAGTACTTGCATAGTTATTTATCCCTACAATATTAGAAATTTCTTTTCCTCTTTGCGAAAGACATGCAACGGAAACATTATCAAGAGTTGTAAGATAATGAAATGATCTAACTAATTGAAAGGTTCTGGAAATACCTAAATTTACAATTCGAAATGGTTTTAGTCCAGTAATGTCCATTCCATCGAATCTTATTGAGCCTGAGTTAGGCTTTTCAAATCCAGATATAACATTGAATAAGGTTGTTTTACCAGCGCCATTTGGACCAATTAAACCAATAAATTCCCCACGCATTATTTCAAAACTCATATCATTAACAGCTGTTAAACCACCATATTTTTTAGTTAGATTCTTGATTTCAAGTATTAACCCCATTATTTATACCTCCTATAATTATTTTTTTTAAAAAATAAATTCATACATTATCTACCCATCAGTAAATCAAATAATTCTTTTAAACGCTCCACAGCTGGTTTCATGATGCCTTGATCAGCAAAACGAATAACAAGTATTAAGAAGATTGAGAAAACTAGTACGGGTCCATAATTTGCAAATGCTTCCATTTGTCCACCAGACGCGGCGAATAACTCACTAAATATTTCTTGAATTATAAAAAATATAAACGATCCAACTGCTGCCCCCGTTATGGTGCCAAGTCCACCTATAGCCGCCATAATGATTGCGTAAAATGAGTACAAGGGTAAGAAATTCCCGTAACTCACACTTGAAATCTTTACCATATAAAGACCCCCAGCAATCCCTGCAAAAAAACTACTAATTACAAAGGCGATTAATTTATATTTAGTAGTATTGATACCTGAAGCATCAGCACAAGTTTGATCATCACGGATCGATTTAAAAATTGTACCTAGTTTTGATTTAACTATTATAAGCATAATAGACAGTGAAATTATCATGAAACCCATAAGAATGAAATATTGTAAAATATAGTTTAAATCAGTGAAAGATTGGGTGACGTTTAATTCGTCTTGAGATAACATTAGATTAAACAGGATCAAGGCGAATGCTTGGGTGCCTAATGCCAAGTATGGTCCTTTTAATCTCAAACAGGGTGTTGCAATGAACAAACCTAAAAATATGGCGACTATTGCGCCCAGAAAAATAGAAGCAAACCAAGAAATACCAAGATTTTGAATTAATAGTGCTCCACTATATCCTGAGATTCCGAAAAACATTGCATGACCAAAACTTATTTGTCCGACAAATCCTACTAAAAAATCCCAGCTTGCTGCTAGAATAGCAAAAATCATGGCATACATTAAAAGACTGATATAATACTCAGTTTCAGGAAATATTGGAAATAAAATCAATATAATTAGACATAAAATGGTTAATCCGCTTTTAAAGGTAAAGATCCGCATTTTAACGTTATTTAACTGGTTAGGGAGGTCTTTAACTATATTTTTTGTTCCAGCTTTCAATGAAGGAAAGAAGTTCTTAATAGATTTTTTATAAATAGAAAGTAATTGACGAATTTTTGTTAGCAAAGTTTATTCCACCTCCTTTTTTCCAAGCAATCCTTGGGGTCTAAATACAAGCATAAATACGATGATAATAATTGGAAATATCTCAGCAAATTGAGTTCCGATAAAATAACTACAAAAAGTACGGGAATAACCTATTATAAAAGCTCCAAGAACGCTTCCAGGAATGCTTCCCATGCCTCCCAAAACCACAATTGCAAATGATTGTATTAGGAACCCCCACCCCATAGAGGGGTAAACCTCCTCTCCCGCACCATATAAGATTGTCGTGAAAGCCACAAGAAGGCCCGATATTATTATTGTCACCATAATAATCAAATTTGCGTTAATCCCCATAAGTTGCGCTGCCTCACGATCTTGGGCAACTGCTCGGATTGATTTCCCGAGTTTTGCTTTAGTAATAAAAATATAAATTATTACTACAGCAATAATAGCCCCTATTATTGTCCAAAGATATCGAACAGGAAAATTAATACCAAATAATTCAATAGGGTTACCTGCAATAATAGTAGGAACCCAGTGCGTTTTATTATCACTCCATGGCAATACTTTTACAAGCTGCTCAAAAAAGAATGCTAACGAAAAAGTAGCAATAAGAACACCAATTGCACTATCCTGTAGAGGTTTTATTAACAATACAAATGCGAGTATGCAAATAATTACGATTACTATTAATGTAATAATTATACTCATTAGTATTGTCTGTTCCCAAACCTTAATGCACCAATAAAACGTATACATTGTAGCTAAATAAAATCCACCATGAGCTAAATTCAACACACCTCCCACCCCATAAACTAATGAAAATCCTAAAGCTAACAATGAAAAAACAGCTCCCTGCACCGATCCAAAAAGGAATACAGAAAATAAGTCTGACGCAACTTGATCAATCACATTCATTCACATCCTTTCAACTGAAGGTCATTTAATTAAATATTTTGGTATTATATTCAAATTTATTTAATATTATTTAAATTTTTGATTATATATATTTTTAATTTTTTACATGTAGAAAAATAGAAAAAAAAAAATTAGTTAAATATTAATTTATTCTAAAGAATATAACAATTTATGGTATTAACCATGGTGGAATTGTGATAGGCGTGTCTACAATCCATTCGGGATAGATATAACCATCTGTTGTTACAACTGTTTTATAACCAGTTATTTGCCATTGTACCCACAGTGTAACAGAATAAATTACTTTTGTAACTGGATTATATCCTTCAAATAGGTCATGATTCGCGGTAAAAGCAGTGTTTCCTCCAACGCCTTCCATAGGACTTGCTACGGTTATTGTCTCTAATTGGGGTATAATAACATCTGAATCAATGGAGTTAGTAGCCGCAATTGCCCATTTTAACATATAGATGGTCCCATAGGATCCTACTGCGGTATAAATAGGATCTACATTATACGCCGCCCGGTAAGCATCCCAAAATGCGATTGTTAGAGATGTTTTATTCGTGCGTGTGGTTGATTGCATGATTATTTCGTAAGCACAGCCTCCAGCTGTATCATACCAGTAACCAGTTTTATCATCTGGATCGTCTCCTAATTGTGACATTACATCAATGCCAGCAATCATATAATCTGGTTTAAGACTGTTATACTGAGTCACCATTTTAATTCCCCCTTGAGCTGAGATGATAGGACAAACTATTTGGGCTCCATCTGTTTCCATTGCGTTTATATATCCGGTAAAGTCTGTTGAGGTAGCTGTGATTGGATAAGCAGTATCTGACACTATTGTAAAGTTAAACCAAGGATTATCATTAAACCCATGATAATCTTTAAGGTACCAATATGTTGTTGAGTTCATTCTCCAAAGAGACTTATAAAAACCGTTTAATATATTTAACATTGGGACTGTCCATGCGAGATTTTCTCGTATAATAGCAACTTTGCTTATGTTAACGCCACCACCTATCGCAGTCTCCATGGCAGGTTTAAGTGCCAGAGCATAAAATTCAACAATTTCCTTTGCTAACGAAGTTGAATTGATTGGCATTGTTCGGAACAAATATTTGTATGTATCATAATCTGCTAAAACACTCAGACAATAAGAATCTGTAGCAGCACCTGTATTCATAAAAAGCTTTTGTTCAGCGATGACAACCTCCCGATATGCCATTACTGCTTCTGTTCTGAATCCACCCACAACAAAATCAGGATCGCGTTGTGTCATCAGTTTTTCTGCTGCCAGAACTCCCTTGGTTGTATCGAGTTGAGGTTCAGCTTCATATGTATTTTCAGATGTGATACCGAAATAGCGGGCTGTCCCATTGATCATAACACCACCAGCTTCATTTATTTCCTTTACTGCTAAGTACGCACCCTTATAATTGCCGTCTCCCGTAATATCACCTGTGTCTCCAAGGCATCCAATTAGTATCGCTTCATCCTTATCGAAGCCACTTGGTGCCCCAGGATATTTAATTGCTGCTGTTGGAGTTGCAAGGAAAATCCAAGCACCTACTCCGATCCCTACACCGATAACTGCGATGAGAACGATGGCTAAAATTCTTTTAGTTAAAGATTCCATATTTTTGATCACTTTTTTATTTTTTTAAGTTTTTAATAAAATTTAGATTGTCTATTAATAGTTCATTTTAGCATGTATATAAATTTTATAACTTTTTGTTTACAAAATTGGAATATTGACAAGACAAATTTTTTTTAAGTAACAAGTTTTGTTATAGTTCAGAAGTTGAATAAATCTTAGCAAATGGTGTTTCTTAACCTATAAATAAGAAGTTAATGTTTTCTTAATATGTGGTTTCAGATATTAATTGTAAGAAGTTGGATAAAGAATAAAATCCCGAAGATTATCAAGAAAATGAATAGAGAAAGGAGCGTGTAAAATCTCCACTTTACTGAAATCTTTTCCCTTTCCTCCTTTCTGCCAATAAATATTAATACAATTGAACCTGCGACTGCAATTGATATAAAAATGGTGAAAATATACCAAACGGGGGTTATATATATAAATAAAAATGCAATAACACTACCCCAACCGTATGATAGACGTAGCATTCTCCTTTTAAATAGTACATCGGGATCACTCGTTTTTGAAGAAGGAACAACTAGGATCAAAAATGCAAAAATTGCAATAGTTAATAAAGTAGGATGAAGAACGCCTAATAAAAGGCTTAAAAATAGTTCGGATAAAAGAATTCCAAGAAAAATCGCAACAGAAGCACTAAATAAAAACCATATTATTTTGAAATGGGTCTTTACAAACTTAAACAAAGCTTTAAAGGCATTTATAATTAATAATTCAATTTTCCTTAAGAACATAATAAGTTTATCAACGAACTTATTAAAAACTTTACGTAGTTCTTCTAATAAAAATACAAACGGATATATTAAAAGCGTTAAAGGAACTAAAACAAGCAATATTTGCCAAAATTGAGATAATTCAGAGATTATTACACTTAATAGTGAGAAAATCGAGGCCCAGAACGCAAAAGCTTTCAATGAGTGTCCTTTAAATGGTTTAACAACAATACCTAAGAAAACCACAAATATAAGTAAAGAAACGCTAAGATTTAATGAAAAGGTAGTATTTGGTGTATGACTTAAGAGTATAAACACATTTATTGAAAGTAATAACCCTAATGTTAGAAATGAAGTTATTCTAACCGTTTTTAATGCTTTTTCCTTCAGCACTCCAAAATATTTATCAATATATGAGAAAAAGATCATAATAATTAAGGAAAGAGTAAATAAATTGAGCGTCAGGATCGGATCTAATCTAACGAAATAGATTGGCCAGCTGATGAAATCAAAATATGAGATTAACAATAATGAAGATCTAATCTTCCTTTTATGTAGAGAAATATATTTCCAAAAATCTAATAACTTGAATAAGTAAGTCATCTCAAGTATTAATATAAAAATAATGAGTGGTATTGAAGTAAGCAAAAACTCAATAAAGAAGTCTACATAAAGCCAGATTAAATAAGTAGTCGTAAAAATCATAATAAAAATCCAAGAAATCACCTTGAAATAGTTAGCAACTTTTCCCAGAAATTTTATCAATAAAATATCAATTATCGTTATTCCATGTATCATTAAACTCAAACTCAATAATATTAGTTGAGGTTCTGTTCCTACTAAAATTAGTGCTTGAACTAAAATTAGGCATAAATCTATGTAAAGACACGTCCCTAATACATGATTAAAATTAGAGTACAATTTTTTATTCCGGTCTAACTTTTCTGGCTTGAAGTGTCTTAATGAGGCAAAAAATGAATAAGTGGTATAAAATTGCATTATGATGAAGATTAATGCTTCTAAACTTAGCAAAATTGGATATTGCGAAATAAAGGAATTTAATATAAAGACAATCAATAATGAGATTACAAAGAAACTAAGTGTATGGATTAACAAGGCAAAGTTCTTCTTGATTCTTTTTAAGGAATAAATATCTAATAATGTTAAAGTGAAAAACAATATTTGAGATACAAGGATACTCTCCAATATTCCTGCACCAACAAAATCAAACATCAAACCATAAATCAATAAGCTTACTTCAAAGTATAATAGTACAATGAGGAAGGAAAATACTCTGGGTACGAAATTCGGATGATTATCTTCAAAAAATATGGATTTGATATATTTGACGAGTTGGAAGGTCAAACAAGTTTCTATTAAGATTAATAAATTGAGTGTAAAGAAATTTATGAGATTGAGCACATTAAAGTACCATATTAAATAGGATGCAGTAAAAATCCCAATACATAACCAAGATAAAAGTTTGAGGTAACTTACAGATTTTCCTAAAAACTTCATTATGTATGTATCGATTATCATTAAAATATAAGTTAAAACGCTTAAACCTAATAATATTAATTGAAGATCAGCATTGAATAATAATAGCACTTGGAATAAAACAAATAATAAATCAGTATAGAAACCTATTCCTAAGAAGTGTTTTATGTAGGATCTCCCTTTTATTATAGACTCTTCTTTCTCTGGATTTAATTGTTTTATTGAGTTGAAAAATGAATAATTTGTATAAAATTGCATAAAAATTAACAATAATAATTCTAAACTCAATATAATGTTAAACTGGGTAACATAACTGTTGAGAATTAAAAAGATGGAAACTGAAATTAAAAGATAACTAATAGTGTGGATTAATTGGGCGTAGCCTTTCTGAATTTTCTTTATAGAATAAATATCTAGTAATGTTAAAACAAAAAAGCTTAACTGAGAAACTAAAATGCTCTCAATAAACCCAACATCAACTATTTCAAACATCAAACCGTAAATTAAAACACTTATTTCAAAATAGAGCAAAATTATGAGAGATGAAAATGTCCTTGAAAGAAATTTGGGCTTTTTTACCTCAAAAAATAAGACATTAAAGTATTTGACCGTTTTAAAAAGGAAGCATGTTTCAATCAATGTGATCAAGATTATAGAAAATAGGTTTAAACTATTAAACAAGCTAAAGATGATAATCCAATTCATGGCAAATAATCCTTGAAATGCTGTGAAAAGTATCAGCTCTATTAATGATTTTAATTTTATGTCAATTTTAATAAGGAAGATACTTAAAACAAAGATAATTAGAATTGAATTTTGGAATAGCAAAGTATAGTAGGTTATTCCAGCAAGTTCTTCAAATATACTTACTAATCCATCAGAAATCAGAGAACCTAAATAAAATGAGCCGCTAATAAATAAAGTATAATATAGTATCACACGTCCACTGGAAATCTTTTCTTTAGGAATACCTAAATAGGAAAGGAAATAAAGTGATAGTTGATTTAAAATTGAAATCATAACTATAAGTAGAAAAGGTTTTGGGTAAAAAATAAAGAAAAAGAATGAAAAAATGTTACAAAAAACAGTCCAAGACCAAAATGTGAATTTTTCCCTAATTGAATTAAATAAGAAATAGAAATATTTGCGCTCTATTATATAAAATTCGAAAAATACAACCCCACTTATAGATAATAAAAACGTAAAAAATGAGATTATAAAATCTACTTCAATAAAGAGCATAAAAAGCAAAATATTAATAGCTAAAGCTAGTGGGATAAGTAAATATATTAAAAGAGAGATTCTATTGAAGTAAAGGAGGGGATCTTTTATTTTTAAATCGAATTCTGAATTTTCCATATATTTTAGGCTAAACAAAATAAAAACTGGCCATATTATCAGAAAATCAAGAATTTGGTAAACAAAAGTAATTCCGCTAAATAAGATTTGATCGATTAGAAGGGGAATAAGAATTGATATTAATAGAGAGAAAAAGACAGAATTAAGAAACATACTCGTTAAATTCAACAGTCTAAGTTGCTTTTTATCCTGATAGATCTTTAATATACTATTTTTTATTTCTTCGGAGTCATCTGTAATTTTAACCTTAAATAAATTGATAATAATTTGAAATAGAATGAGATAAATTGTTGAAAAGCTTAAGAACGCCAAAAACCATATTGATCGAATAACATCAATTGTTACTAAAAATCCTAATATAGGTAAAGTTAAAGGAATCGGAATTAAAGCCCAAAGGAAGTATCTATATTCGATAACCAGGAAATATAAAAATATTATAAAAATTCCTGAGAAGATGCTAATTTGGATGTATAATGATAAACGGAATAAAATCGAAATTAAGGATGATATAGATGCTGAAGCCCCAAATGCAACAGCCAAGAATGGAATTGCTTTATTTATATTAAGTTTCATTTTATAACGATTGAAGATAAAAAATGAGCATCCAAAAACGGTGATCGCTAAAAATATAGCTACCAGGTCTAAACGTGGTAATAAGCTGAAGGTATTAAACGTAAACCAAGAGAAATTTATGATTAAAATCCAAGATATGAACTGATCAACTAGTTTACTCATTATTTTCAATGGTTTAGATGAGAATAAACTAAAACCCATTACCATAAAACTAATATTAATTGAAACTGCGAAGTTTAACACAATCGAATAGATGACAAAATAGATAACAAGAAATATACCCGAAAGTACTATGAAATAACTGATTAATAAAACAACACCTATTGATCTGATGTTAGGGAAAAAGGAGTACACCATTAAGAATAAGCCAATAATTAAAATATCTAATGCTACAGTAATTTCAAAAACCAGACCAATTGAATTTAAGTAAAAATAGAGAAAGAAGGCATTAATCAGCATTAAGCCTAGCCAGAATAACGAAGCTAATTTCCAATATTTAAGACCTGTTAAGAAGGGCATTAATAAAACTACTGAAAATAGAATAAATGAAAGATTTCTCAAACCAGAATCTCCTGAAAATAGATTTTGACTAATCCAGTAGAGTAAAAATAAGCTTTCAGCCCATACAACTAAAATTATCTTGGAAAAGTGTTTTTTTATTTTTGTGTACAGAACGGGTATGAAAAACAAGGAACAAATTATAATTGCCAGAATTGATGAACCTTTCAGCTCATAAATCCCAAATAATTCTACAGATTCTGTAAGAATATCCACCCCACCAAGACTTCTATATATTATCCAGAAATTAACAAAAGGTAAAATATTCCACACATACCATCCTGATTTCCAGATTGCCCAAGAAAATCTCCAATGATAAATTCCAACAGATAGATAATAGAGAAAAACTCCAACATTAATAACAATTATAATCGGCACCGGATCTCCTATAAGAGCGGGAAGAGATGCGATAATTAGGAAATAGAGAAACATTGGGAAACTAATAATAATCGCAAATAAAATGAAGTAGAAAGACATTTTTCTGAATCTTGTAGGAGCCTTATTATATAATAGTATAAATGTAAACCCGGTTAAACTCATTGTTAAGCTGAATGTTAAAATTGGGTTGAAGTTTATATAAGTTGGATTATTAAACAGTATGGCATAAGAAATGAAACTGACAAAATCAAATACGAGTAAGAGAACACAGGGTCTAATAAACCATTTGTAAAACTCATTATTCTGACGATAGAAATAAATTCCAATAAATAACAAGAATATGAATAATGATATCGTAATATTGTAAAGTAGCAGAATATTTGTGAAAGCGTTTAATAATACAAAAGATAATAAAGAAAATAGACTATACACTACAACCTTTTCCAGATTATTATTTCTTTTATAGTTTAACCATATTGAAAAAAGTAATACAGTTATCAAAGTGAGTAGATAGGTACCAACTAAAAGCCCAAATAATGTTAGATTTAATCCCCCTAAAAGCCCAACATCGCTAAATATGCTCAAAAGATCTATGAATATAACATAACTCAGAAGAAAATAAGAAACAAATCTGAAAATACTATTAAGACTTCTTCGATAAAGTAGAAGTATTAGAGTAAAGAAAATAGGAACAATTAGAAGTATCATATAGACATAAAGCAGACTTAAAAACAATATTATGGAGGTTAAATAAAATCCGAATATTTGAAGTGTAGAATCTTCTTCAAGAACCGAATTAAATCTCAATAGAAAGAAATAACTATAAAGCAATAAATTGACGAAAATAAAGCTAATTTTCAGGGATAGATTACTGTTAAAGAACACTACATTAGCTATAAGCTGATTGAAAAGATCAATGTACAATACTAAAATCGAAATGATAAATAGTCCTAGCATAAAAATTTTAATACGATGTTGGGTTTTCTCTGAAAAAATCTTTAATTTATGGAGATAAGATAAGGTAATTGGAGTAAAAAATGAAAACGTTAATAAAAATGAAATTCTCTGTCCTAAAATGGTATAAGAAAAAATTATCGAAATAAAAATACAAATAATTATTTTTAAAATCAACCAAGATCCAAAACCAATTCCATTATTTACTTTTGTATAGTGAATTTTTACTAACGAACTGAAATGTCGAATCAGAGGAAGAAAAGTCAAGAAAAACAATCCTAAGTACCATAAAGCATTATAGGAGTTCAAAGCTGATGGTATAAAATTGAAAACATCGCTAAATTGAATAATTGATGTAGTTAGAAAAGAGAAAGAAATTATTAGGCCATACAATAAAAACTCTTTAAGAATATTAATGATCTTCAATTGTTTTGAATAATAAATTAGTAATTTTAAGGTAAAGATGTTTAATATGAAAAACACAAAAATCGAAATACTTAATGAAATACTATATATATCGTAGGAATAGATTACAAAAGCCATAAATAGAGAAATTGAAAACCATGCAAAAACCTGTAATAGCCTTATGGAATTAACCCATTTTTCTTTTATGTGGTACCATTTTCCAATGAGATTTAAAAAGGTCAACCCCAGAAATAAAAGTAATAAAGATGCTGCAACAATAATATATATATTAGTTCCAAATCCTAATTGTGCCAATTCTAATCCAACTATTGATGGAATTAAAGTAACTAACCCCGAAAGAAATATACTATTTGCCATCAACGATTTCTTCACAATACTCTCTTTAAAGTATCGCTTTCTATAACAAAATATACTTGGTAAATAAAAGAAAATTGATGCAGCAATTAAGGGAAAAAGAAAACTAAAGAAGGTTCCATACAACATGATAAAGGTGTAGTAGTATACCGTTGTTCCAGCTATAATTAATTCAATAAAGATCTGAGATTTTAAAATTCGAGTACTATAAATTTCTTTTAGGTTATATTGCTTTATTAAATAGTATGTAAAAGCAAGAATAGCGAAAGCTATATATAAAGTAAAATTTAATGTTGTCATTATGTCAATGGGAATACCCCTATGAACAAACTCCAAATTAACAATTGTAGGGATAAGAGTTATGAAAATAGCTATGGAGATACAATCTATTAACAAGATCCGGTGGATAAACCTTTCAAAAATATTCATTTTGAGCATATAATAGATAGGGAAGAATAAAATTGAGAACAAACATAAAGAAGGTATTAATAAAACGTAATAGGTATTTAACGTTAGTAAGAAGGAATAATAATATGCAAGACCTGCGCTAAAGGTTAATGTCAGAATATTCAATCTCACTGTTAAAACTTTTGAAAATACTATTTCATTTCTCGATAGCAAATTAACTAATATAGTTATTACGAGTAGGGAAACGTACAAAGATAAAAGAATATCAATCAATACTATCGTGAAAAAGAAAAAGAAAGATAATGCAAACAGTTCTCCTGTCATTACATAGGAATTGATACCGACATATTTTTTAACTGTAGAATCCTTTACTTTATCTAAATTCACCCCAAACTTTAAATTTAGCGGACTAAAGACCGATAGAAACAAGAAACTTAATGTTAAATAGACAAAATTTGGTACTGAGATTATAAATAATACAATAAATATATCTATAGTTAAAATCCATAACAGATAATAACTATAAGCAAAAAAATGTTTACGAGATAACAAGCTTAATAAATAATCAGTGAATCCAAAAAATAAAAACGTGAACGGGAAAAGGAGCAAAGTATAATTAGCTATGATTAACACGTTTACGTATTGTCCCATTTGGGAGAATTCAAGTCCAATTATGGCTGGTATTAATGATATAAATCCTGCTAATAAAGCAGAATTGATCAGTAAAGCTTTTTTAACAGAACTCCCATATATCCTCTTTTTTATTAAGTACATAAATGGGAGATACAATGTTATAAACAAACCTATGAAGGGAAGTAAAAATATATAAAATGTGCCAATAGAGAGCATATATGGATAGTAAAAAGCTAATCCTGAGCTTAAAAATAAAGAAGCTATATTTATTTTATTTACCATTGAACTTGAAAACACAACATCGTTTTTAGATAAGATATTAGCTAGCACAGTCATAATTAAAAACGAGAAGTAAGTAGAGAGGATTATCTTGTCAATTAAAGCAAATTCAGCTAAAGCAATAGAAAAAAAGAAAAAGAAAAATAAACTTATAAGTTCAATTGTCATAAAGTAGGAATTGGCTTTAACAAATCGTTTAACAGTAGATTCTGGCACCCTTTCAATTTTTAGACCATACTTTAGATTTAAATGACTTAGAAATGACAAAATAAGGAAATCTAAGGTAACGATGACGTAATTATTAAGATAAACGAGTAATAATGAGAGAAAAATATTCCCGATTAGTGCCCAAAATAAATAATAACTTAATTTCGAGAAGTAAGCTTTCGAAAATACCCCTATAAGAAAATTAATAAAAACAAAACACAGCAAAATAGATGGAAATAGTAAACTTGAAAACATTAAAATTTCGATGGAGAAAAAGGTTCGAAAATTAATTAAAAGAAATATGAAGAGTTCAATCAGAAAAATGTTTATCAGTAAACAGGATCTAAAAAGTGTTGAAGGTTTATGAGAGAAATATCGAAAGAATAGGACATAAAATGTAATTATAGATACTATTGAAATTAACAACCCATGTATTAGGAGATTTGAGATGAAAATTATTATAGGATCTGCGTTAAATAAGGCAAGTTCAAAAATAGCTACATCTTCAAAGGTCGTGTATTCGAAGAATGAATACATTATTATAGTGAAACTTGATATAGCAAGTATATTTTGAATGACAATAACATTTTCTCTTGAGAAATATTCATTCCTGACAAAAATCTCAAAAACAAAATATAAAGATAACAGAATTATTAAAAATTGAAAATTTAGTGGTACATCTGAGAGGAGTCCAAATGATATTGAAATTAGAAAGACAAGAGAATTCAATAAATAAATAAATCTATTATGACTCTTAGGACAGATACCTGCTTTTTGTTCAGAATAAGAAAAAATAAAGAGAAATGGTACAACTATGATGATTATTAATGGAATCTCTACTAAAAACGCAAATGTAGTTATAAAAACTATCAAAAATCCTGATAGAAAAGAATTATAACGTTGGTATTTAATACTTCCTACATAAGGTTTCTCATCAGCGGTTGTATCCTTGATAGAATCAGTATAAACTTTAATTCTATTTCTGTAATAGATGTTAATGTAGAAAATCGATTTCAAATATAATAATAGGAAGATAAGGCTTAAAAAAGAGTTATTTAATAGTTCTAAACTTGTATATTGAACACCTAGAATACTTATATTGATTAACGGTAATTGAATTAATAAAATGAACACTAAACTTGTTATTAAGGTTAGGAATTTTTGTTTAAATCTAGTTAAATCAATTAAAATTGTTTGATTTAATTTAATTGTTTCTTTGATAGTACTGCATGTTTTATTTGTAGTGGCTAAAGTAATAATATACAGAAGCATATTAGTCAATAGCCCAAAAACCCAAGAAAGGTTTGTATGAGCAGTAATAGCAAGAAAAATAATTTGGACTATGTAATTTATAAGAATTATAAAATTATAGGGTTGTCTTATTGTTAGCTTAAAATCAATTCCGTGTTGAAATTCCTTCTCGGTGACATTGTAAAAAGCGATAGGTTTGTACCTAAAGTAATAGTAGACTATATTATAGAGTAGAGCAAAACTTATTAGTGGAAGCAGTTCAAATGAATCTGCTGGTGATATTAATATAAAAATTGGAGTAACGATAAAAGACAGAAGAGATATTAAAAAAATAATGTGAATCCTTGCCATTAGATTGTTTTCTTTATTCAGAAAAAAAGAATTGTCTCTATACTTATCATAAGCTTTTAGGAAAAAAAGAAAGGCAAACATAAATACGATAACTGAAAGAGATAAAGCGGCATATGTCCCAAGTAGGAATACCCGAAAAATCCAGAAGCTCACAAAACCTATCGCCAAGGGTGATATTACTAAGTAGAAAGAAAACCACCACAATTTTTGAAGTAGTTCTGTGGCTTTTGTAATCCTTTCTTCCGAATTTCTGTTGATTTCAGATTTCATAGTTCTGACTATTCACCATTGGAGTTGATTTCTTGGATATAACAACAATATTACTTTATAAATTTTTATAAAAACCATTTACTAATGTGTTCCAACAACTTATAAATTTTTATTAAATTTTAACAGAATATTCATAAAAATATAAAAAACCTTACATTTTATTGATTTAAATTGCTCATCTTGGACTACCATAACTAACACCTTTATTCCCAAATATAAATTCTGCGTTTACCCTTTATAAAGATGTGCTCAGGCCTAACCACTAAACTCGTAATATTACTACTAAACGATGTAAATTTACCCCTAATATTTAATCCGAGTTTCGGTATATAAAACGAGTCCTACTAAATATGTCTTAAATCGGATGCATCAAATTCAAAAGGGTTATTGAAAGAGGGGTATCCCCCCTTATCCATACTGAAAAGTAATATAGGCTCCTCTTTAACTAAATCTGGAGGTTCTACTGCTCTTAACAATTCTTCCTTACTTAAACTGTGGCAAAAAATCTTTTTGTTTTTCACTCATCTCTTTAAAAATTCTTTCTGCCATGTCAAAACTGCCAACATTAGGATCTATCGCAAGACAGGCAATAGCCAGATCTTTAGATTTATTCAATACAGCCTCAACACAGAGATCTTGTATCGTAGCTTCAATGCGAAGTACTGCTGCGATATTCTTTGGTAAAGCGCCTATTTTAGCCCCATGAACTCCCTCTTTATTGACGGTTGCTGAACATTCAAGAATTAAGTCTTGAGGAAGATTTTCGATAATGTTATCATTTGATATATTTACAGCAAATTCATAAGAATTTCTATCAGTAATAATTGCTTCAATAATTGGAATTGCTCTCTCTCCAGAACGTCTCCCAAATAACAGAGTTTTCTTGGAATATCTACTTTTTTTAAATAACTTATAAAAATGTTGAAATCTTGCATATACAAACTGTCCTGTCTGATCATTGCGGTCTATCCAATCTATCATATCTTGAGTTTCTGTAAATTCTGAGCCGATTTGCAGGAATTCCCCTAGGTGGTTATCACCAACATAAGGGAAATATCCAAATCTCTTAAAAAATTCAAGGGTAAGTTTAGAAAACCGGAACCTATCCTGATGGTCATTAAAATAGTTCAATGCTTTTTTATTAAATTTTGACATTAAATCCTTCCCTGTTGATAAATCCTCAAGACCTAAAAGAAATCCAAAATGGTTGAGGCCTCCTACTTTCATCCGTAGATTTTTTATTGATGTGTTGAACATTCTAGGTAAATAATGTACCATAAAAGCAATTTGATGGCATAACCCAATGAATTTTAAATTCTTAACACTTCTTTTTATTGCCAAACATACTCTAGATAAAGGATTAGAAAAATTGATAAAAAAAGCATTAGGACAAATTCTTTCTGCATCTTTAACGATATCTACTATGGGAGGTATTATCCGCCAAGCATGAAGAGAACCTCCTGGACCTCCACACTCACCTAAAATCTGAGGTGAACCGTGTTTTCTTGGTATTTCATAA
Organism: Promethearchaeota archaeon; assembly: GCA_019894975.1. GTDB lineage: Archaea > Asgardarchaeota > Lokiarchaeia > Sigyniarchaeales > SOKP01 > Loki-b32. The sequence goes on from JAGXNO010000001.1 coordinate 221,469, forward strand.
TCTTGTCTCCATAGTGTATATCGTTCACCTACTTCTATCGAATTTATTATGAAATCCGCATCTTTAAAAGCCGATGACCTGTCAGTCGTTCGTTCAAGGTTGATTTTATTATGTAATCGTTCATTTTCAACCATTAGCAGATCATAGATCATTTCTAATTTCTCTTTGTTAATGTCATGAAGGACCACTGTAGAACCTTCCAGAACATCACTAAGAAAAATGTCGTTCATACTTGCTGTTCCAAATGAAGTCGAACCCGCACCTACTAGCACAATCTTGTTTGAGCTCATTTTTAATTATCATTTAAGAAGAATCTAAGCCAGTTTAAAAAAATTTTTATTAGTTATTTTATTCAAGTCCCCTCTTATTTCATTGTCATTTTCGCATAGAATTCAATGACAAATGGGAAATTGATGGGTAAAGTTTAAATAGGACATTAAACATCTTTTTAATAATGAGTTTTTCACATAATACTACGAATTATGGTTGTGGCTTTACATTATCAGTAAAGCCGGTATTTATCCGTAGTATTATTAAAAGAGAATAAATCTTCTTTACCTTTTTCTTATAATTTTTACTGATTTGTTCTCTTTTAAAACTACATCTCATAAATATTATTAGAAATTGGCCAGGGTAAGATATTATTTTCCAGTGAAGGACTAAATTAAAAATGGAGGTGGAAAATGCTGGAAAAAGAATCAGATAAGATCGATCTAATATTGGATTATTATAAAGATTGGGATTCGGAAAATACTCCCCCTATGATGATGCTCGAAGGATTGGATGGATTTGCTGAAACTCTTCAAGCAGAAGAAGAAAAAAAACTAGGATATATCCGGAAAAAATATACTAAATCTTCTAGATAGGAATTTTTTTAAGAGAAATATGATATAGTCTTTTTTTATCAATTCTCAAATTAATAATTTATTTATTCTTTCTAATGCTTCTTTTATTCTTTCTACAGGTTGTGTTAAAGCAAATCGTACAAAACCTTCTCCGTATTTACCAAAACCCGTACCTGGTGTAATTATTACTCCGATCTCTATCAGTTTTTTAACAAATTCCATACATGTCAAATCACCAAATTTTTCAGGTATTTTAGTCCAGATATAAAATGTTGCTTTAGGCAAGTCAGTTTTCCATCCTATTTCATTCAAACCTTCAACCAGAACATTTCTGCGTTTTTCATATATTTTAATACTCTTCACTATAATATCAGGCTTTTTTTCAGATTGATAGAGCCTTAGTCCTTTAGCAACTGCTTTTTGAATGAAAATAGGTCCCCCAGAGTCGATTTGGGATTTAACCTTTCTTAATCCTTTGATCACTTCAGCATTTCCTGCAACCCACCCACATCGAAATCCCGTCATATTAAACATTTTTGAAGCACTATTGATTTCTACATGATTATTATTTATTTGTAATATACTTGGTGCAATATAATCTTCAAAAGTGAATTCAGAATAAGGATTATCATAAATTATTATAAAATTATAATCTTCAGCATAATCAGACACTTCTTTTAAAAACTCCATGGATGCAATTGCTCCAGTAGGGTTATTTGGGTAGTTTAAGTACATTAACTTAGCTTTTTTAAGATATTTTTTATCAATTTCTCCCAAATCTGGAAGAAAACCATTTTCCTTTTTGAGAGGCATTAAATATGGCATTCCATCACATAATTTTGTAGCACCATTTGCATATACAGGATATCCCGGATTAGGACATAATACAACATCTCCAGGATTCACAAAAACCCGTGCTATATTTGCAACCCCTTCTTTACCCCCCATCACATGTGAAACTTCAGTTTCAGGATTTAAATCTACTCCATATCTTTTTTTATTCCAATTAGCAACAGCTTCTCTAAAAAATTCTTCTCCCATACTAGAGGGATAGTTTTGATTATTAGGGACTTGAGCCTGTTCATTCATTTCTCTAACAATTAATTCAGGAGTAGGTAAGTCAGGATCTCCTATTCCTAGAGGGATAAAATCAATCCCTTTTTTCCTCCCTTCCGCAATTAATTGCTCTATCTCAACAAAGATATAGATTGGTAATTGTTTTACCCTTTCAGCATATTCGAGATTAATTTCCAACACCATTTCTTTAAAATATGAAGAAATAAACACTTTTAAAAAATTTAAAATTTTGCTGTTTTATTGGTATAAATATATAACTTAAAAGAAGAAAAGATTAGGATTAGTTTTCTAAATTTATTTCATACTCATTAGGATCCATCAATTTAAAGGGAATAAAATCAACAGTTATTAAAATCCCCATGATGAGAAAAACCTAATGGTCTTTAGCTAAGATTTAAAATTAAGGTTAAAAACTATTATTATTTTCCTAATTAATAACAGTGCTGGTTGACCAGCAAAATCGAAAAACTTCTCTTTACCAACCTAAAGAAAAAAGTTATATTAAGAAATTTTCATGTAGTTGAAGCTCTTCTCTATAAGATTTAATTTTTCTTTGTATTTTTTCTAATGGAAAGTGTTTATCCTGATCCCTTAATTTCTGTAGAATTAATTCTAAAAATTTTACAGAATTTTGCAGGACAATTATTCTTTCTTGAATTATACTCATCTTAAAATTGACTCTCAAATCCTTATTCTTATTAAATTCAATAAGTTAGATTTTCCATATATTTCAATAGAGTCACAAAATTTTGTGAGTTGCATTATAGAAGTAGTTTGATGAATTCTACTCGAAATTTAATTAAATCATCAAGGTTTTTATCAATTATTAATTGTCATAGCTGGAAAAAAATGATTGATAATTTATGGAAAAAAGTAGCAAGAAATATTGCTAGCGCTGGAGTCTTTCCAGTCCCAATTAGCGATAGTCTAATAGAACTCTTGCAAGAACTCATAACTGAAGAACAGGCAGAATTTCTATTAATCTTTAAAAAACCTTCAAAAACTCTTGAGCAGATAAAAGAGCTAACAGATATGGATGAAGGATCTATCCTTAAAATGCTTGACACCCTAATGTATAATGGGATTATTATCGGTACAAAAAGTAGAAGTGTTGGAAAGATGGTCTACAAATTAATGGGACCCTTTCCGGGTATATTTGAATACACGAATCTGAGAGGAGAGACTGATGAAAGACACGTAAAAATCGCAAAATTGTTCCAGAAGCTAGATTCAGAAAGAAAAAAGTTAGATGAAGCTGGTCTCAAAGCAATTATGAGCGTATTCAAAAATTTACCTCCTACAGATAGAACAATACCAGTAGAAAACCAAGTAGAAGTTGGAACTGAAACTGTAATGCCTTATGAAGATGTTAGAAAGTATGTTGAAGAATATGATGACATCGCTGTAGCACATTGTTACTGCCGTCACCATAAAGATCTTATAGATGATCCTTGTAAATTAGGCGCTTCGAAGAATAATTGCTTCCTTTTTGACAAAAGTGCTGTATTTGCTATTGAAAAAGAATTTGGAAATCGTATTTCTAAAGAAGAAGCTATGAAAATCTTCAGAGAAGCAGAAGATCAAGGATTAGTTCATAAAGTCTTCCATGTTCGTTCCGATGTAAATAGAGGGATTGAAGCGATTTGTAATTGTTGTAAGTGTTGTTGTGGAATAATAGGAATGTATAGAGGGGGAATTTCACCCTTACACACCATGTCTTCTTACCTTGCTGAAGTAGATGAAGAATTATGCGTGGGATGTGGTACGTGCCTTGAAATGTGCCCGATGGAAACAATATATGCTGACAATAATAAAGCTATTGTCAACCCAGAAAAGTGTTTTGGATGTGGAGTATGTGCTCACCATTGTCCTGAAGAAGCAATACATCTTAAAAGAACAGGTCCAAGAGATGTGTTGATACCCCCATCAATCACCCCCTCAGATTAACAAATCATCTCACTTCATTTATTTTATACGGAATAATCTTTTTATTTCAATTTACTTTAATTCCTTTAATTATTCAATTTAAATTGAATTACAATCAAAAAGGAATTAATATGAGCGAAAAAAATTATGTTTTAGTTGAGGAAAATGAAGACCAAACAATAACTACTATAAAGTTAAATCGTCTAGAAAAGAGAAATGCTTTAAATTGGGACGTTTTAAATGGTTTAGAAAAAGCAATAGAAGATGCAGAACGGTCGAAGACCCGAGTTATTGTTATCACTGGCGCTGCAGATTATTTTAGTGCAGGAATTGATTTAAATACTCTCGCAGGTCAAGATAGCTCTGGAGGGGAAAGAGGTCCTGATTTGAATACACCCCCACATTTCAGATATTTCTTAAATACAAGATTTCATCCTTTAATAGTAAAAATTAGTAAAATTGAAAAACCAATAATAGCAAGAATTGAAGGATTTTGTTTGGGTTTAGGCTTTGAGTTAGCCCTTGCATGCGATTTCCGATTTTGCCTAGAAAATGCTACATTCAGCATGCCTGAGGTAAAGGTAGGGATCATTCCTGATGTTTCTGGGACAACCAACCTTACTCGCCTCTGTGGAATATCACACGCGAAAGATATCACATTAACAGGTAGGACTTTTGGTGGCATTGAAGCATTCAGAATGGGTGTTGTAAACGGAGTTGCAAATAGTAGAGAAGAATTAGATGCATTAGTAAAAAAATATTCAGACGAATTAATAGAAAGTGCTCCACTAGCAGTTGGTTTAGGAAAGAAGCTAATTAATGATATTTATGGTCAAAATCTTGAATTTGGTTTAGAAATGGAGGGTCTGGTTAACTCCCAATTATTAACTTCAAAAGATTTTATGACGGGAGTAATGGCTAAAATTCAAAAGAAAAAACCAAAATGGCAAGGAAAATAAGTATTATTTAACTATTATTTTTTAAATTTTATTGGAGATCCAGATTTTTGGTAGTTCAAATAGATTATCATTGTAATGATGAAATAATTGAATGGAAATGGTCAAGTGACAGTAAATTAATGACCACTCCTTTCTTTACATCATGTTACTTAGTTGATGGGCTTCTTATCGATTCTGGAGCCCCCGGAGGTGTTAATGACTTACGGGAGTTTGTGAACTCTTTAAATCCCGATAACATGATTGAAAAATGTTTTATTACTCACGCTCATGAAGATCATGCTGGTGGCGCCAATTTATTAAGTAGGGAATTTGGGATTCCCATATATGCTGGGGAAAAAGCCATTGAGCTATTGAAATTAGGGAATTCATATCCAGATTATCGTCAAATGGCTTGGGGACCTAAATTACTACCTGTGGATGCTACAACAACTGAGGAATTAATATTTACTAAATCTAAGAAGTATAAATTTGAGTTTTTTCCTATGAATGGTCATGCTCCAGAATTGATTGCTCTCATAGAAAGAGAACAACAATGGGCTTTTGTTGCAGATGCAGTACAGCCTAAATACAAGATGATTTTTGGTGGACATAGCGATATTCAAGAAGATATTTCATTGATCTATCATTCTCTTGGGGAACTGTATGAATTTACAGAGGGAATGGATAATTTGCTAATTTTTTCAGCAGGAAATGGTGTATTTCATGGTAGAAAAACGCTATTGGAAAGAAGGAATGAAATAAAAGTCCTACATTTAAAGATCCATGAAATGCTTAGAGAACTGCCTACAAATATACTTACTGAAAAACTAATCGTGAGAAAATTATTAAGAGAAATTCATGGTAAAGAAAGTTTTATTGGACAAATGACTCGAGGAGCTTTGTCTAGGAAGAATTTGATTAGGTCTTTGCTTAAATGGGCAGTTAAAAATTAACCAAAGAAGAGATCAAGAAAAATTATAAAGCAAACTTTAGATCTAATTAACTAGCTTATTTTTTTGAAGCTTTTAATAATCGATTCACGTAATTCTGGATGAACCTGAATTTGTAGTTCCTCCCCTAGCCAAATGCGGTTTAATATTTCATCACGTGAAATCTCTAATCTTATATCATAAGCAATTTCTTCTGATCTTTCCGACATTAATTGATTAATGAAATTACTTGTATTTAAATTCATGTTTAATGAAAAATAGGTTCTTAAATTCATTATTAACACGTTAACAATTAGTAGTTTCCTACATAACTCTTATTTGAATGAAGATTTACAGTAACATCATAAAATTAAAGTTTATTTGTGAACTATATAGAACTATATATTCATTTAACTGTTTTCTTAAAAGTTATGTAATCTATATTTACATAGATAATATTTTTATTTGATTTATATGCAAGAAATTGACGAGAAAGAGCTTAACAAGCTAAGTATAGATAAATTAACGCATCTATTCATGGATGCCATAAATCAGCAAAACATAGTTCTAATTGAAGGTATTGAGTTTCTTGTACAGGAAAATTTTGATAATTTTGAAAAAAATTTGCGTTATGTAATAGATACTGATGCAGAAGTCAGAATTAAGAAGAAATTCGAGTCTAAAATATTTAAGTCAAAACTAATGTTTTCAAAAGCAGATAGATTAAAACTTTTTACCAGAATAAATGAGATTAAGAATATTGGGGAATTCATAGCAAATAAAATGCTCCTTTATAGAGTCGTATTCCCTGATGAGAATTTTAAATCGCAAATTCAGGATGTTCTCAAATCTCTCAAATCAATCTCAAATAATTTATCTACTGCTGTTAAATCTATAGGATCTGATTTAAGCAAAGCTCATGATATATGCGAAGAAGTTAAGGATGAAAGAAGAAGAATGAGAGAGAAAGAATGGCAACTTTTAAATCGATTGTATAACTACGATATGGATTATTTATCTAGAACTTTCATATATCTTAAAGAATTGGTCGAAGATATCATGATGTTAGCTGACCATATTAAAACCTTCGCTGAATCTATTCAATTCTTAGCAACAAAATACCTAGTTTATGATTAAAACTTTATTATGATTTGATATGGCTGCTGAAACAAATTTAATTCTAATCATATTTCTAATAGTTATGGCTGTTGCCTTAGCTTTTTCAATCGGTTCGAATGATGAAACTCTAGCCAGCCTCATAGGAGCGGGTGTCCTAAAATTCAAAGTTGCCCTTATCCTAGGAGGTATCGCTTTAGGAGCGGGGATGATTATCTTTAGTGGAGGTTTTGTCCCTGAGACCGTAGGGAGAAGTCTTTTAGGTGAAGGATTATCATCAGAATACACTAATATTATGCTTCTAACAGTTTTAATCAGTAGCATTATATGGTTAGTAGTGGGTAGTTTTGCAGGAATTCCATTAAGTAGCACTCATGCTTTAATTGGTAGCATTTTCGGGGTAGTTATAGTATATGCCATATTTCAAGGTGGAGTTACTATCGAAAACGCATTTAACTATACAAAGCTAGGAAATGTTGTGCTAAGCTGGTTTATATCCCCAATATCAGGTTTAGTAATAACATTTCTCCTCTATAAACTAAGTGCAAAATTCTTTTTATCCCGTCTTAAAGGTCTTAATCAGATTGAAAAATCCGAGAAAAATTTTAAATGGTTACTCTTGGTTTCAGTTATATTTGCTGAGCTATGGGTTGGTGCAAACTCAGGGGAAGCGTTAGGTATCTTATTAGGTCTTAGGGTAAATGGGTCGATAGACGGTGGACAATACATCACATTTGCAATTTTTTGTGCAATTTTTGCATTCTTAGGTATCTATTTTGCAGCTCGATATGTTATTCGAAATCTAGCTTCTCATATGATAGACACACGTCCTAGTGAAGGATTTATTATTCAAATGAGTTCTGCTTTTATTTTAATGATAGCTACTTTATTGGCACTTCCTATAAGCCATTCACACGTGATCGTGTTTTGTATATTTGGTATGAGTATTGCCCAAAAAAAGGAGGTAGATTATAGAGGTTTAGGCAAAATGGGGCTCTATTGGGTTCTTACATTTCCAATAGCTGCTTTATTATCAGGATTTTTATATTTTATTTTAAGTTCATTTGGATTATCATGATAAAAATTAAAAAGATAAAAGAAATATATAATAATAAGTGAAACAAAATGGTGGTATAAATAGGGTCATTAATCGAATTTTTGAAAAGAAAAACAGCGGTCAATGCGTTAGAGAAATCCGTCAAACATGCTCAAATTGTTCAAGAATGTGTTAGGCATCTAGATGTTGGTTTACAGACTTTATTGAAAGACAGAGATGTTGAAAAATCTCATGAACTTTTTCATAAAGTCGATGTTTTAGAAAGAGATGCTGATAATTTAAGAAGGAAAATTCAAAGTGACATTTCAAAAGGAGAATTA